>NZ_CEXZKX010000002.1:52319-502218 GCF_982776155.1 Robiginitalea sp. | reverse complement strand
CATCCAACCTAACCCCACCCCCTGCAACTACCTGGCAAAAAGCAATTTAACAGCTGGAAGGCCGTATACCGCGTGCATATTTTTTGTATATTCAATCGCTTCGCTAAACCGGGCCATCCGATGCATGTATTTGCCGGCAGGCCCGGAGGCGGAGCACCATAAAAATTCAAATTGCAGCCATGCCAAAGTACATTATTGAACGGGACCTCCCGGGAGCCGGGAGCCTGACCGAGGAACAACTTCAGGGAATTTCCCAGACGTCCTGCGGGGTACTGCAGGAGATGGGCCCGAGCATCCAATGGGTACACAGCTACGTAACCGGAGACAAGGTTTTCTGCGTCTACGTGGCCCCCAATGAGGAGATGATTCGGGAGCACGCAAAACAAGGGGGGTTCCCGGCTAACGCCGTGCGGGAAGTCAAAACGATGATCGACCCGGTTACCGCCGAGTAACCGCCCGTACCCTGCGGCAATTTCCTATCTTAGGGCAGCCAATCCAGCTGCCCATGAGATGCTTATTTTTATTTCGGACGCCGCGTCCGCTGAACCTTTTCCTGGCACTTGCAGGGATGCTTTTTCTCCAGATGTCTTCACCCCTCCATGGCCAAAATCGCCTCCGCGACCACGGGATTGAACTCGGCGTATTGCTCCCGGGAACTCACAATGCCATCACCGATGTGCCCGGGGTGACCGTGGGCCATACGACGCTTATCGAGGATGTGGATACCTCGGGAGGGAATGCAGAAACCACAGGCGGGCCCGCAGGCTCCCCAAGTGGACGTACCACCATCCGCACCGGGGTCACCGCCATCCTCCCGCATGGGGGGAACATCTTCCAGGAAAAGGTGCCGGCGGCCATCCACATCGGCAACGGCTTTGGCAAGCTGGCGGGGTACTCCCAGGTGGAAGAGCTCGGGAATATCGAGACGCCCATTATCCTCACCAATACGCTCAGCGTACCCTCGGCCATGGACGCGCTTATTTCCTATACGCTGGGGCTCCCGGGCAATGAGGAAGTCCGTTCGGTCAATGCCGTGGTGGGGGAGACCAACGACGGTTACCTGAACGACATCCGAGGCCGACATATTACCGAAGCCCACGTGTTGGAAGCCATTGAAAATGCCCGGGGCGGGGCCGTGGCCGAAGGCAATGTGGGGGCCGGGACAGGGACGATGGCCTTTGGCTACAAAGGCGGGATCGGCACCTCCTCCCGGGTGCTGCCCGAGCGGTTCAACGGGTATACGGTGGGGGTGCTCGTGCAGTCCAATTTTGGCGGGGTGCTTACCCTGAACGGCAGAAACCTGGCGAAGGCGCTTAATCGCGTACCCCGGAATTACCGGTACGACACGGACGGGTCCTGCATGATGGTGGTGTTTACCGACGCCCCCCTGGATGCCCGCAACTTAAAGCGGCTCGCCAAACGTTGCATGCTGGGACTGGCCCGGACCGGGGGCATCGCCTCGAATGGGAGCGGGGATTACGTAATAGCCGTTTCCACGGCGGAATCCAATCGCATCCCCTATACCCCGGAGGGCATGGTTGCTGAGGTGCCCACCGTCTCCAATGATTTTATGTCCCCGCTGTTTTTGGCTGCCATCGAGGCCACCGAGGAAGCCATCTGGAATTCCCTGTTTGCGGCCGAAACCCTGGATGGCCGGGACGGTCACCGGGCCGAAGCGCTGCCTGTAGCGAAAGTCCTGGAACTGGTGCGGGAATAGCGCAAGTTTCGCTCTGGGAAACCCCCGATCCGGCCGGGAATTCCGGTAGGTCAGGAATTCGGGCAGGTCTGGCCCAAGTCTATCGGTTTATAAACGGGTCCGGTTCCGGACTGCGGCCAGCTGCAGGGCGGCAAACGCATTGAGGATGCCCCCGGATTTACAGAGCCGCGTAAAGGGAACCGGCTGAGGGGATGCAGAACGGACTTTACGGGGCAAATACACCTCCCCATCCACGCGTGTGGCCGAAGCCATAAGGATGTCCTTGATTTCCGCAGCCGTAAAATCCGGATAATAGGACCACACCAGGGCGGCCACCCCGGCCACGAGGGGTGCGGCATAGGAAGTCCCCTGCCTATAGGTATAGCCGTTCCCCGTATGGGGGGTAAAGATGAAGTTCCCCGGGGCAAACAGGTCCACGTTGCGCTGGCCGTAATTGCTGAAGGAGGCAACCAGGGCGGGTCCTTTTCGGGGCGACAGGGCACCCACGCTCAGGAAGGACTCGGTAAATTCCCCATCCGGGGTGTAGTCCAGCGGGTAGTAATCCACGGCATCCAGGTCATCGGCCGTATTCCCGGCGGAGTGCACCAGCAGCACGTCCCGCTGGGAGGCATAGCGGATGGCGTCCTGCACCCACCCGGGATACAGCGACTGGCGCTTCCCCCAGCTCATGTTGATGATTTTGGCCCCGTTGTCCACGGCATAGCGAATGGCCAGGGCCACGTCCTTGTCGTGTTCATCCCCTTCGGCCACCATCACCACGGGCATGATCCGGATCTTCTCGGAAACACCGGCAACCCCGATGCGATTGTTGGGCCGGGCCGCCAGCACCCCGGCCACCCCAAGGGCGTGTTCCATGGGTGCCCGCCCGGAAATTACCGGGTTCCCGTAGCGGCGGTCGTACAGGTCGTCGGGCCGGTCGCCGGTAATGGCCCGCTCCTGGTAATCCGGGTTGTAGAAGAAGTGCTTTTGGATGGCGATGGCTTTGCGTTGTTCCCGGAGCGCCCGGGATTCCCGGAGAGCCGCCTCATTTTGGTTGGCTGCCCCATTCCGGAGGGCTGCACCATCCCGCAGTGCCGCATTATCCCCGAGTGCAGCCTGATCCCTCAGGGCCGCTTCCTCCCGGCTGAGGATGGAATCCAGGGCGCGGTAGTTCTCCCGGAAAAAGGCGGCGTCTTCCCGGTAGGCCGCCGCGTACTTCTGCAGGGTGGCCAGCCGGTTGGGGTCTGAGAGCCTCAGGGCCGCCGTATCGATTTGTTCCAGGAGGCGGGCCGCCCGGGCCGTTTCGCTCAGTTGGTACAGCACGTCTTCCCCGGCCGAATTCCCCAGGAAATTCCAGCCGTGCACGTCGTCCGTATACCCGTTGCCGTCATCGTCCAGGCCGTTGCCGGGGATTTCACCCGGATTTGTCCAGAGGTTGTCGCGGATCGCCTCGTGGCGGATGTCCAGTTTGGTATCGAGCACGGCTACCACCACCTCCTCTCCGGTGTGGCCGCTCTTATGGGTGTCCAGCCAGGCGTAGGCCTTCTCCAGGCTAATCCCCGGCAGGCTGTCCTGCTTCCAGTCTGCCAGGTGCCAGCCCCTGAGCCTATGGCGTGCGCTCCGGTTCGCGTTCGCCCGTAACTGGTGTTCCCGGGCGTTGTGTTCCCGGGCCTGCTGCTCGCGGATTTGTTTTTCACGTACCTGGTACTCCCGGGACGTGTACACTCGGTACCGTCCGCCCGCAGGCTGCGCCAGTGCCCAGGCGGCAGGGAAAATCAACAGGAATAACAGGATACTTTTCGACATCACAATTCAGACCACATAAACATTCGACCAACCGGCGAGGCACTTGCGCCAGGGCATTTCCGGCAGGTACTTAAAGATACTAATCCTGCCGCAATCCCGCAGGCGCGGAATGGGCCGCCTGCCCCTTGGCCTGTTTGCGAATCTTAAATATATTTAGGCGCAACGGGCAATCAGGTCAGGCACAACGGGCACCCCATGCCCCGCGAGCCCCCACAAGGCCCATCAACCTTCCAACCATGCGCAAAAAACTTTGGCACATCCTGGAAAGCCAGGACTCCCGCACCGGCTTGTATTTCCACTATTTTATCCAGACCCTTATCCTGCTCTCGCTCATCGCCTACGCCATCGAGACGCTCCCCGGCCTGAGCCCTGCCGTGAAGGACGGCCTCTACGTTTTTGAAATATTTACCGTGTCGGTTTTTACGGTGGAATACCTGCTGCGGATCTATGTGGCCCCCAAACCCCTGCGGTACATCTTCAGTTTTTACGGCATCATCGACCTGCTGGCCATTTTGCCCTTCTACCTGAACAGCGCGCTGGACTGGCGGGCCCTGCGGTCGTTCCGGATCCTGCGGCTGGTACGCGCCCTGAAGATGATCCGCTACAACCGGGCGCTCGAGCGGTTTACCATTGCCGCCCGGATGGTGCGGGAGGAAATCGTCCTGTTTTTTATCATCACCTTTATCGTGCTCTACCTCACCTCGGCGGGCATCTACTACTTTGAAAACGAAGCCCAGCCGGAGGCCTTCGCCTCCATATTCCACAGTTTCTGGTGGTCGATTGTGACGCTTACCACGGTGGGCTACGGCGACGTGTACCCGGTAACAGTCGGGGGGAAGATCTTCACCTTTTTTGTGCTGATCATCGGGGTGGGCATCGTGACGGTCCCCGCCGGTTTGGTGGCCTCCTCCCTGTCCAAGGCCCGGGAAATCGAAACCGAGGCATCCGAGAAGAAAAAGGCGCAAGGGGAATCCGAATAGGGGCGCTGTCGACCCCACCGCATTCCTTCGCCCGTATGGGAACCCTCCAATGAAAATTTCAAACAGTTCCGTATCTTTCACAATCAAACAACTAAACATGCAAAAAACAATCACGACGCTGGCGCTCGCAGCGCTGGTTTTATCCTGCAAGGGCGAACCCAAAGCCGAGGACGTTGTAGACGAATTGTCCGAGATGGCTGCGGAAGATACGGGCGAATGGCAATACCTCTTTGACGGCACCTCCATGGAGGGGTGGCGCGGCTACAACGCGGAGACCATGCCCCCGGGCTGGGTGATCGAGGACTCGGTGCTCACCTTTAAGACCGAGCTGGGCCTGGAGCAGGATTACGAGGGCGGGAAAGACATTCTATACGCCGCCGAGGAATTCGACAATTTTGAATTGTACCTGGAGTGGAAGCTGCCCGAGGGCGGCAATAGCGGGATTTTTTACCACGTAAAAGAAGGTTACGACGGCCCGCCTGTAGTGGCCCCGGAATACCAATTGATCGACGATGAAAACTACGCCCGCATCCACGACCTCACCGAATACAACCTGAGCCTGGGCTATACGGAAAACCCGGGGGAGCTGAAGCCCCTGCAGCAGACCGGTGCGGACTATGCGATGCACCCGCCGGACCCGGGCAAGACGCTCCACCCGGTGGGGGAGTGGAACTCCTCCAAAATCGTATTTACCCCGGAGCGGGTGGAACACTGGTTGAATGGGGAGATGATCCTGTCATTTGTGCCCTGGGACGACGCCTGGGAGGAGAAAAAGAACTCGGACAAATGGAAGAACAGCCCGGCATACGGGACGTTTAAAAAGGGCTATATCGCCCTGCAGGACCACGCGAGCCCGATCTGGTTCCGGAATATTAAAATTAAAAAGTTGTAATCCTGCAAGTTGCAATCAGCGAACCATGTAATTCGCTGGACTGCAACTTCCAAGCAGCAAAAAGCCAGAAGGCAAACTGCAACCTCCAAGCAGGCAACAACAAAAATTGGAATCGCCAGCACACCGCCAGCGCTGCCAAATGAACACAAACTAAACGAAACAAGCCTAACAGTATCAAAATGAACAAACGCGACTTTATCAAGAAATCCGGCCTCGGCGCCCTGGGCGTGGCCCTGGCCCCATCCTTTTTGCAGAACCTCAAACACCTGGGCCCGCAAGACAAGCTGCGCACCGCCCACATTGGCCTGGGCGTACAGGGGCTGGCCGACCTGCAGGACACGGCATCCCACCCGGCCGTGGAGGTGGTGGCCCTCTGCGACGTGGATGCTACCGCCCTGGCCAATGCCTCGGCCCGCTACCCCGACGCCAAGACGTATACGGACTACCGCACGCTGCTCAGCGAGATGAAGGACCAGATTGACGCGGTGATCGTGGCCACCCCGGACCACACCCACGCCCCGGCTTCGCTTATGGCTATGGAGATGGACAAGCCCGTGTACTGCCAGAAGCCGCTTACGCATTTTGTGTCCGAATCGCGGGAGATGAAGAAAGTAGCTGCCGAGAAAGGCCTGGTCACCCAGATGGGTATTCAGGTGCACAGCTTTTACGACTACAAACTGGCCACGCTGCTGATCCGCGACGGCATCATCGGGAAGGTGCACACGGTGCGCGCCTGGAGCCCCAAGGAATGGGGGTATAACGGGCCGGAACCTACGGGATCGGACCCCATCCCCGAGGACCTGGACTGGAACCTCTGGCTGGGCACTGCCCCGGAGCGGCCCTATAAGGAGGGCTTCTACCACCCGGGCGCCTGGAGGCGGATCATGGATTACGGCTGCGGTACCCTGGGCGATATGGGCGTGCACATCTTTGACACCCCCTACAACGCCCTGGAGCTGGACGTGCCCCGCACCATCATGACCGAGTGTCGCGAGCCCACCGGCTTCGGCTACCCGGAAAACAACACAGTCACCTATGAATTCCCGGGCACGGACTACACGGCCGATTCCCTGAAATGGATCTGGTACGACGGCCCCGGCGTCCCGCCCGAGCACGAGGACCTGAAACTCCCCGGAGGCGAGGCCCTGCACGACCAGGGCGCCATGTTTCTGGGCGAAAAAGGCAAACTCTACCTGCCGCACTTTATGCTGGAGCCCAAGCTGATCGTCGATGGCCAGTACAAGGAAATGGACGTGGAGAAATACAACCTGGGCACCCCGGTGCGCAACTACGCCAGCGAGGGCCCCAAGCACTATCACGAATTTGTGGATGCCTGCCTGGGCAAAGGCGAAACATCAGCGCCCTTTGACTACGCCGCCCGCCTGACGGAGACCATCCTGCTGGGAACCATCGCCGGCCGCTTCCCTGGAGAAACCCTCCACTGGGATGCCAAAAAAGCCCGCTTTAAAGAAGGCAAGGCGAATAAGTTTTTGAAGGGGAAGTATCGGAGGTTTTGAATATTTCTATTCATTTAAATTATCTGGTTGATTTTAACGATGACTTCGGAGACAATCATAGGCTTACTATCAGGATCTTTGGCAACACTTATAATTAGGGAACTCTTTAGTTGGTTTCATAAAAAAGTGGAATATAATCGTCAAATAAGAAAGCTCCAATTTGAAAGAAAACTAGATGCAGCAGAAAAAGCAATTGGATTTTATTCCTCGTATATAGGAACGATAATCGAGATTAAAATATCCCTAGAAGTAATCTTAAACGCCTTAAAAGAAGATCGGGACATTGATGTGGCCATTATTCAATCGGTCCTTGATCAAAATAGTTTAAACCTTACAGATTTGATGAAAAGGGGCCATGTTGATTCTAATACGGTCCATCTTTATTTTGATTTAGAGGATAAAAACCTGTGGGATGAAGATGATATTTACAAGTTTATCGAGACGTTATCAGAAGTAAAATATATAGATAACGATATCCAATTTTGGATCGACTTATATAATCATCATTTAGAAAAGGGCGAGGATAAGGAGGCGGAAATATTCTGGAAGAAAGCCCAAGATTTACTTGGACCCTATTCAAAATCTTTAGAAAAACTTGTTGATTCTTTTCAATCAAATAAACAAGCGGTAAAAATACTAATTGATAGGGTGAAGACACAAGTATCAAAAGATATTCCCTAAATGGGACGATTGTATGGGCAGTCTCTATGATGCAGTGTTACTCAGATTAATTGCAGGCATTTAGATTATTTGGTATCGCTTTTGCAAGAAAAAAGCTGACACAATAATACCTCGGTTTTGCTTGTGGCAAATAAGGGATTTTCACCTATCCGTTAGTTTTCTCAATTAAGATCCTTTGCCTAAAGGAATCCACAAAAAATATGTGCAAAGTATCTGCACATATGCTATCTTAGCAGGAAAATCTTGCCATGCCCATCACCAAAAATGCCTTGGTCCGATACCACACCTTGGATCGCTGTTTTCAAAATCCAGGGCGCAATTACGATGTGAAAGCCCTATTGCAAGCCTGCAATGGAGCTTTGAGAGAACTAGATCCAAATTCTGATGGGATAAGAAGAAGGCAGCTCTATGAGGATATAAAATTCATGGAGTCTGAACAGGGGTATGGGGTGGAACTGGTGAAGTCAAAAGAGGGTAGAAAAGTTTATTACAGGTATGCGGACACGAATTTTTCAATACGCAACCAACCTATTAATGAATTGGAGGCAGAGCAGTTGAAGTCTGCCATGCTCATCCTTCGACGTTTTAAGGGTTTGCGCCAATTTGAATGGATCCATGAATTGCTACCCAAGCTGGATCAGACGTTTAAGTTGGTGGATGCTCCTGATAATATCATTGCATTCGAGAGCAATCCATATACGGAAGGCATCGATTATATAGATCCAATTTTTAACGCTATTCTATATAAGAAGACGCTGGCGGTAAAGTATCAGTCCTTCAGGAGCGATCAATTTCGGGAATTCATATTCTCGCCTTATCATTTAAAGCAATTCAATAGCAGATGGTTTGTCTTTGGAAGGGATAAGGCCTATGAAACAATCACAAACCTTGCCCTCGATCGTATATTACAAATTGAAGATTCTTCTGAGCCATTCATAGAGAATAAGCACATCAATTTTGATGAATACTTCGACGATGTTATCGGAGTAACCGTTCCCAATGATCAGGAACCTATACTGATCGACCTACAAGTAGACAAGGACCTAGCGCCATATATTCGTACGAAACCACTGCACGGATCCCAGCGTCCGGAAAAAGTATTTGAAGACTATTCGATTTTTACTATTGAAGTGATTCCCAACTTTGAATTAGAGAAGCTTCTTCTCTCCTTTGGAGAACAATTAGAGGTTTTGGCTCCTAGTGATTTTAGAGATAAAATTAGGGCAAGAATCCAGAAGAACGTAGCTCAATATGGTTAGTGCAGATCCAGCACACACTTCTGCTAGAGATTTGCAGTGAACCGTAAACTGTAATGCTATGAAAACTTCTGAAACCCAAATTCAATGTCCGGAATGCGGAACCCAAATTGATGTAAACGACATCTTAAAACATCAATTGGAGGAACGTCTTCGCAAAGAATTTCAAACCAAATTCAGCGAGGAACGTAAAAGCCTTAAAGCTCAAGTAGCTGAACTGCAAGAAGAGCGTGAATCCTTTGACGAACAATTGAAAAAGGCTACAAAGGAAGCTGAAATAGCCATGAAAGCCAGATTGGAAAAGGAAATGGAAGCGGAGCAGGGTGAAAGGCTCAAGCTGCTTACGGAAGAACTGGAAGAGAAATCTGAAAAGTTAAAGCAGCTCAACAAAGCGCAGGCCGAGATTGAAAAGCTCAAGCGTGAAAAGGATGAAATGCGTTCTGAAATTGAACTAGAATCACAAAGGAAGCTCAATGAAGAGCTGAGTAAGGCTAAAATAACAGCCAAGCAAAAGGCTGATGAGGAAAATGAGTTAAAGCTTAAGGAACTTCAGATGCAGCTAGAGGCGCAAAAGAAGCTTACGGAAGAAATGAAGCGTAAGCAAGAACAGGGCTCCATGCAATTGCAGGGAGAAGTCCAGGAATTAGCGATGGAGGAATGGCTCCAGCAAACCTTTCCTTTGGACACTATCGATGAGGTAAAGAAAGGGGCCAATGGAGCCGATTGCCTCCAAATTGTGAATACCCGGGAACGTCAAAACTGTGGCACCATCTACTACGAGAGTAAGCGTACCAAACATTTCCAGCCGGCTTGGATTGAAAAGTTTAAAAAAGACATTCGCGATCAGAATGCCGACGTTGGTGTTTTGGTGACCGAAGTACTGCCTTCGGACATGGATCGTATGGGCATGCGTGAGGGCATATGGATCTGTACTTTTGAAGAATTCAAGGGCCTGAGTGCAGTCCTGAGACAATCCGTGATTCAGGTGAGTCTTGCGCTGGCCTCTCAGGAGAATAAAGGGGATAAAATGGCTATGCTTTATGATTTTCTAACCAGTACAGAATTCCGCCTCCAAGTGGAGGGTATAGTTGAGGGATTCACTCAAATGAAATCAGATCTCGACAGGGAGAAAAATGCCATGAACCGCATCTGGAAACAACGCGAAAAGCAGTTGGACAAAGTGATTGCCAACACAATTGGTATGCATGGATCTATTAAAGGAATTGCAGGCAATGGTATCCAACCGATACCTGCTTTGGAACTTCCTTCTGCGGAGGAGTAATTTCTAAATCAAATTAAAAAGGGTTTTATGATAAGTCGAACAAAATTATATTCAAAGGCTGAAGTGGACCGATTAACAGCAGGCGGAGATTCCTATGTGCGAACATCGGACAATGAGGTCAAAGGGCTTGCCCTTACGAGGGATAAGAACCCAGAAGCGCCGAAGATTATAGTTGTAGGTGTTGGGCCAAGGATTGAGAATAATGCAGAGCTTCTATCCCATACCAATCACCCAGTTCCTACATTTGTCAAATATGGACCGAACCAATGGCAGTATAAGGGTGATTACAGAGTGGTTCGCTATAGTAATTCTTTTCAGGATATAGAAGAACACAGAAAACATAGACCCGCGTCAGACGTTACCGGAATCCTTTTCATGGAAAAGGCGGAATAATGTAAGAACATCAAGTATAATCAATGAATAATTCAATCATTAACCATTTACTCGACCTTAGAATAAGCGTCTTGCAACTTGGCGAATTGAACAAATGGTGGCCCACCAGTTTTTTTAAGGACTCCTCATTAGAATTCTTTAAATACGTTTTTCCCAGATCATCTAATGCGAGAATTATTACGGCAATAGATATTGCAAAAGAAATCGTGGACAAAAATGTAGGAGTAAATTCTTATCACCTCTTTAGAATGCCTATTGAGATTGAAGAGCATATTCATCGCAAACTGATGACTTCAGAAACAATAAATCCAACAAAGGAAAATGTTCTCAAAAACTTGGACAATCTGTCCAATGGCCTTCCCACGGATGATAAGCCAGGACCTAAATATCTAGGCAATTCCGAAAACTTAGATCTGGACACAGTTCAGGCAATGGCTGCTGAATATTTAAATGCATTCAATAACGGCTATCAAGTACACCCCTATTTGAATTAATGGAGATCAATCAGAGAACATATAATTCTAATCTACTAAAAGGAACGGGTCTTGTTCAAGAGATGCTTGTTTTAATGCAAGAATATGAGCCGGGGGAATCCAAGGGTGATTTTGCAAAAAGAATCTATGAATATGGAATTTTATCAAAAAGTACGGAGGGGCGGGTTTTAGATTTAGTAAATAATATATTCTCCAGTCGGTTCTTAGGGGAACCTCTCGAGGTGCCTCTGATTATAGGGCAAATGCGAGATGAGTTCGTGAGTATGGATGTCATCATTCAACTCTTTTACATCTATACCTGTCGCGCTAATTTGATTTTATACGATTTTGTTACGGAAGTTTATTTCAAGAAAGTGGATCAGGGTTCCGTTGAAATACGATCTGCAGATCCTAAAAAATTCATTGAAGAGGCCCTTAAGACGGGTAGAATAGAAAAGGGATGGGCTCAATCTACTATCAAAAAGGTTTCGGAACACATTATTGCCACGTTAATCGATTTCAAGCTTATTGATCAAAAAAAGAATATACTTCCTTTCAGAATATTGGATCTGACGACAAATTATTTAGCACACGAACTCCATTTTAGAGGCTTTTCGGATAATGACATTTGGAATCATCCAGATTGGTCTCTATTCGGGTTACATAGAGACGAGGTCATTCCTATACTGGATAGATTGGCCTCTCAAGGCACGTTTTTGATGCAGTTCTCCGGTGAATTACTATCGATATCCTGGAAAAATCAGAACATGAATCAATTCATTGAAAATGAATGTAGATAATAAATATAGAGCGCTTTTGGATCATCTTACGCAGCCCAAAAGCTATGACCACAGTGGGGATAAGGTAATCTGTTACCTGACCTTTGAACCTAGTAAGATGCTCTATGTGAAAAGACAACTAAATCAGGTATGGGTTGAACTTGCTAAAAATAAAGGTCTAAATGTGGAGCTATTATCAATGCATGATGTTTTAAGTGATTTCTTTAAACAAGATGCCTATAGAATCGAGGCAGGTGAAGAAGCTGCTCAAGACGAGCGGGAAATGGTTGAAGTCTATGAAAGCTTAGGCAATAACTTAAAGAACCAAAGTATAATAGAAACTGCTATTCTGGAAGCACAAAAGAGTGTTGACCTAAATTCGGGGGCACTGTTTATTACGGATCTCGAAGTAATTCACCCCTTTACACGTTTTGGCCCCATTGAGCAGAAAATTTATAATGAAATACAAGTCCCAATAGTTGTTTTTTATCCTGGTGAAATTTCAGGAACGGCACTTAAATTTCTAGGATTTTATCCCTTGGATGGTAATTACAGATCTAAACACTTTTAATAAAAATGACCGCTATTAAGACATTATTCGGATCGGATAAAGACATATACAGAAGCATAGAGAAGGTTGTAACCTTTGGTAACTCCAGTGAGGAGCACTTGAAACATGAGATCTCAGAATATGTAGTTACAGAGCGTATCCGAGATAATTTTGAGAAGTTAGGAGATGCACTATATAATGGCATGTCCGACACCTCCACCGAAATAGGTATATGGGTTTCGGGCTTTTATGGTTCCGGTAAGAGTTCCTTTGCAAAGTACCTTGGTTTTGCATTGCAAAACGAGATCATTATTGATGGTCAATCTTTTTTACAGAGGCTATCTCATCGAATAAATTCAACTCCCATTGAGCAGCTTTTCAAATCCATTATTGAAAGGCATGAGCCTGCTGTGGTTTTATTAGACTGTGCTACAGAACAAATAAAGGGAGGAACCCTTCCGCCCATTTTAGAATTGCTTATTGCCAAAGTGCATCATTTGGCCGGGTATTCTACCGATAGCCAGTTGGCACATTTTGAAAGAATGCTTCAAACCGATGGGAACCTAGAGAATTTTGTCAAGCAGGTTTCAGAAGAGTTTAATGCCGATTGGAATCATATTAAGGTTAACGATCTGCTTAGAGCAAAAGGAATTGCCAGCAAGATGGCTGCCCAATTATATCCCAATATATGGTCAGATCCTAGAGATTTCAAGAGTACACGGATCGATGATTTGCGTTCCGATAAACAGAAGGTTCAAGAATTATTGGAGACCATACGAAATATTACAGGAAAAGAAAATGTGGTCTTCATCGTGGACGAAGTTGGTCAATATGTTTCTGCAAAAAATGAATTAATTCTCTCTTTGCAAGGAACCCTTGAAAATCTAAAAGATATCGGACAGGGAAAAGCTTGGTTTTTAGCTACAGCCCAACAGACTTTGACGGAAGACAATCCGAATGCACGTTTAAATTCAGATAAGCTATATAAGCTGAACGCCCGGTTTCCAATCAAAGTGGATATTGAAGCTTCAGATATTAAGGAGATCTGCACACAACGGCTTTTAGGAAAATCCACGGATGCTGCCAAAAGACTCAAAGGACTTTACACCAATTATGGGGAAAAACTGAAGCATTTTACAAAGCTGGAGAACTGCGAACGTACTATGTACGTCAAAACCCCTCTGGATGAAAAGATCTTTGTGGATTTATATCCTTTTCTTCCACATCATTTTGAAATTATTATTACCCTTCTAGGTAGGTTGGCGAAAATTACTGGAGGGGTAGGATTGCGATCCGCAATCAAAGTGATTCAAGACATCTTAACAGATGATTTGCCCTCGGAAGAGAAGCCTTTGGTTGAGTTTTCATTGGGAAAACTAGCATCGGTTTATCACATCTATGATGTATTAAAAGCAGATATCCGCAAATCCTATAGCCATGTGGTTGCTGCAGTAGATAAGGTAGTGAACTTTTATGGTGAGGACAGTGAACATGCAAAAGTTGCCAAGTCGATTGGGTTATTACAGCTACTGGATGATCTTTTTGTTTCTCCTGAAAATGTAGCCGTATTGATGCATGCAGCAGTGGATGCCGAATCTGGAAAAGAGAAAATTCATAAACTGATTGATGAGATAAAATCAATGCCCGGCAATACCCTTCAAGAAATCGATGGGCAATTACGTTTCATGACGGATGCCATTAGTAAACTTGAAGATGAGAAAGCCCGAATCAATCCTCAGGGGATAGAGAAGAGACGTGTATATGAAAATATTATTAAAGATATTTTTTCTCCACTTCCAAGTGCAAGGCTCTTAAATACAAAGGCGATTAAATGTGGTGTTAATTTAAATCTCGAAATGCGCACATTTAAGCTAGAGGGAGGGAATGAGGAAGTCCAATTAGAAACCGCTTTTGTATTAGAGAATGAATACGCTCCAACTTTAGAAGAACTTCGCCGAAACAGTACAGAGAGATCGAATGGTTCCAGGATATACCTTCTTGGAAAACTGGATAAAAGTATTGAAGATGAAATCATTGAGATTGTAAAATGTGAGGAGATTTCTAACAGGCGTGTTGAGGATAAGGAAATAAACGATTATCTCAATAGTCAAAAGCAACAAGCCCAAACGTTGCGCTCCAGGGTCTTAAAGGAAATTCGTAACGCCTTTGAGAAAGGAGAAATTATTTTTCGGGGATCAGCCACCCCCCTGAGAAGCCTTGGATCTAAATTAAGAGAGGGTGTTCAATCTAAGTTAAAAAGTGTAGCTGAAGAAGTATTCGACAAATATCAGCAAGCACCATTGAACATCTCTAGTTCAGACGTAGAAAAGCTATTAAACTTTCCGGACTTAAGAACGCTACCTCCTGGTTTAAATCATTTTGACATAGTAAAAAGTGACGGAAGGATAGATCTTTCAAACCAAGCTATAGTTTCCATCCAAGAATTCATTGATCGCGAAGGCCATGTGGAAGGCAGAAAACTCTTAGAGTATTTTGATGCAGCCCCTTACGGATGGAGTAAAGATACTACCAGGTATCTGGTAGCTCTTATGTTCATTGCCTCGGACATTAAACTTCGTATCGCTGGTGAAGACATAAAAGTTAAAGGCCCGAAAGCTATTGATGGACTTAAAAATGTCAATGGCTTCAATAAGATCGGGGTTTCCAGATATGATGGTGAAGACCGTCCGTCGCATGAAATGTTGGCCAATTCTGTGAGACGATTGGCAGAATTAACAGGCGAAACGGTCGCGCCTCTTCAGGACAAAATTGCAGAAGTCGTAAGGAGGCATTTCCCATCGTTCCAAACAAAGTATTCCGCACTGAGAACGGAGCTTGAAATTCTTGAACTGCCTGGCCTAGAAAGGACTGAAAATGTCCGAGATGGTATCACCGAGGTATTACAAGGAGAAGCTTCGGATGCAGCATTCAGACTCGGCAAAGAACAGTCGGATCTATACGATGACTTACTTTGGATGAAGGATGTTTATATCGCTTTTGAAGAAGGTGCTAAAAAGAATTTTAAGCGTGCGCTGGATTTACGAAAAGCCATATCGGATTTACCCGATTCTGGAATTCCCAAAGAATTGAAGGACGAAGCACAGAAAGAATTCGATCGAATAGAAGAAGTGACCTCGGATGAGAACTTTGTACAACGACTCCCTGAGCTTAAGGATGCGACGGCCAATTTGGAAACATTAATCTCAGACTTTTGCCATAAAATACTTGTAGCAGAAAACAACAACATTCAAAGCGAAATTGAATCCATTAAAGATTCTTCGAAATGGGTTGAATTAACACCGGATCAAAAAGAAGAGCTACATAAAACCCTTAGTTCCCTGATTATTCAAGATAAACAAGGAATGGAAGGAATTAAGGAAATTTTCAAGGCAAGCTATGGCGTGAATTCCAAAATCCGTGAGGTTAATGATCAAATAGAAGAATACTTAGCTAAGAATAAAAAACCTGGAGGACCGAAAAAACGCAGGGTTAAGTTAGACCTTCCAAAACAAGTCTCTCATGCCAATGAATTAGATAGGGTTATTCAAAACCTTGAAAAAATAAAATCTGAACTCAACGGAAATGAGACCATAGAATTAGACTGGTAACATGGCATTTACTCAAGAAGCGATAAGTACGATTAAATCATTAGTCCAAGAAGCCAAAAAGCTTCTGATGACTGAATTTGATAGTCAATTACAGCAATATTATGGGATTCGTCCGGACGGTAGTTGCACGTTTGTGGAAGAACTGACGTCAACCAGTGGGTCAGTTATACAAACTGCACAATTGCTTCGAGAGCGTATCGATTATCTTAAGGAAAGTATCCCAGGAAATAATAAAGACGAAGAAGCTGTAGCCCAATTGAAGCGGGAACAAGCCTTCACCATTCTAAACCGTTTTGCTGCTCTTAGATTGGCTGAAGAACGAGGTATCGTTCGTGAATCGGTTCGCAAGGGATATCAATCCGAAGGATTTCAGGTATTTGATCAACTTACCGGGGGTGCTCAAAGTGCAGATCAATTTTCACGCTACACGAGCTATTTGAATGCTGTTTTCGATGAATTGGCCTTGGATCTGCCTTCTGTCTTTGATCGATTTTCTCCCTATGCCTTGCTCTTTCCATCCGAAAAGGCCCTGAATGAACTCCTGGACATCCTAAATGAGGAATCGTTATCGCATTTCAGGGAACCAGGGCGTCAACCGATCAATCTTTGGAAAGAAGATGAAACCATCGGCTGGATTTATCAATACTACAACAGCCGGGAAGAAATTAGTGCTATGCGCGAGGCCTCTGGTGCTCCCCGAAACAGCAGAGAGCTCGCAGTACGAAATCAATTCTTCACCCCCCGGTATGTGGTACAGTTTCTTGTAGATAATAGTTTGGGACGCCAGTGGTACGAGATGAACCAGGGGAATACCGAATTAGCTCATCAATGTACATACCTGGTTAAGCATGAACAGGAAATATTCCTGGGCAAAGGTGAAGATCTTCCGAGCACAAGAATAGAAGGGGCTCATTATGTTGAACATAGGCCCTTAAAAGATCCCCGGGAGATATTAATGTTGGATCCCGCCTGTGGATCCATGCATTTTGGATTGTACTGCTTTGACCTATTTGAAAATATTTACACAGAAGCCTGGGATAAGCATATAGAATTAATGCCCGATCTGCGAGACAGGTACTCACGGCAAGAGTTTATCCGGCAGATACCAGAAATGATCATTCGGCACAACATCCATGGGGTAGACATTGATCCCAGGGCCATTCAAATCGCTGGGTTAAGTCTATGGCTGCGCGCTCAAAAGAGTTATGCAAATCTTGGATTAGAGCCAAAGGATAGGCCATCTATCAGCAAGAGTAATTTGGTAGTAGCCGAGCCCATGCCAGGGGATATCAACTTACTCAGTGAGTTTACTCAAAGTCTTCCTGGTCCTATTGGAAAACTGGTTCGGGTTATCTGGGAAAAAATGAAATTGGCAGGAGAAACGGGACTTCTTCTAAAAATTGAACAAGAGCTTAAAAAGGAAATAGAGATAGCAAAAAAGGAATGGGAAGAATATAAAGACACCTCCACCCAAACAAGGTTATTCGATTCGCCGGAAGATAGCAAAGAATCAAAAATGGCCGCTGTTTATGGGAAGGGTCAAAAACTCTCTAAGGACTTTTTTGATAGGGCAGAAGAGCAGGTGCTTAAGGCGTTAAAGTCTTTTGCTGTAAATGCAGAAGGGGAGCATGCATTTCAGAAACTACTGTTTGCAGAAGATACAGCAAGGGGATTTTCTTTTATTGAGTTATGCAGAAAGAAGTATGATGTCATAGTGATGAATCCTCCCTTCGGAAGCCCAACTTTAAACTCTAAAGACCATTTAAAAAAAGACTACAGTAATTCTTGGCAAGATATTTTTACGGCATTTGTTACTAGAATGTCTGAATTAAAAATGTTTAAAGGTCATATTGGCTGTATTTCTAATAGAACCGCATTCTTTATAACAACTTTTAAAAAATGGCGAACCGAACTATTTCAAAAAAATGATTTAAGGTTTTTTATAGACTTGGGTTCAGGTGTTCTAGATGCCATGGTTGAAACAGCTGCATATATTATATCAAAGAAAGATTACAATAAGACTGGGTTTATTAACCTAATTGAAAGCAATAGTAAGAGTAGTGGATTACTTTCCTCTTTACAAGACAATAAAATTAAATGGATTAAATTAGACGTCTTCAAAAAATTACCAAACTTCTCAATATCCCATTGGATTACTCGATTACAAATCGAATACTTTTCTGATCTCAAACCCTTAAAAACTTTTGAAAACACCTCTGTAGTTAGTGGCCTAACGACGGGTGATGATTTTCGGTTTTTACGGTTGTGGTGGGAAACACCTAGCAAATACTTTGTAAATATTGCCAAAGGAGGCCCCTATGCCACATATATCGGAAATTTTAAATTAAAGGTTAACTGGAGGGATGGAGGGAAGGAGATAAAAGCGACAAGGAATTCCTATGTAAGAAACGAAGACTACTATTTCAAGCCAGGTATTACTTGGAGCAGGAGAACATCTAGCGAGTTTTCAGCAAGATTACTCCCTAAAAACTTCATTTTCGCGGATAAGGGCCCTGCAATCTTCACTGACAAAATATTTAGAATTTTAAGCCTGGCTCAATCGAAATCATTTAAATCTTTAATTAATATACAATTAGCTGCAGGAGACCAAGCCGCGAGATCTTATGAAGTTGGTATAATTAAGAATACACCAATACCAGATCAACTTCCTAATTCTGATTTGACTGTATCAGAAATTATTTCAATTGTTGTTGAATTATTAACATTCGATGAAACCAGTATTTTCTTTTCTAATGAACTACCAGATTATAAACATTTGGAGGTTTTTTTAAATCAAAAATTTAAACGGTTAGATTATCTGGATGAATTAATTCAAAAAAAAGTTGACTATTCTTACGGTCAGGAGAGAAATGATTATTCCTGTAATTGGGGCTCACATGTTTCTCACTTAAATGAGGAGTTTGAAGCAATAAACAACCGTCTTTCTCTTTGTTTTGGATACTTGTTTGAACGGAACAAACTACTGAGGTCAGGAAAAAAAATAGTTCAGGAGTTGCTAAGTGAATTTGTAGTTGACGAACCCTGTCTGGATGCAGAAAAGGATTATATCGCTATTTATTCAAAAAATTCTAATGAATTTGAAAAAAGTATTTATAAAGTAATTTCAGAAAAGAAACATTTAATTCAAGATCTTGAATCACTTAGTAAAAGAAAGGTAGAGTTTAACATCATAGATTATTTTAAAAATCCTAACAGATTTTTCGATTTCCACCTAAGAAAATATACAGACTCCGGAAGGAAAGCTCCAATTTATCTTCCTTTATCCTCTGAATCTGGTAACCTAGTAATCTGGTGCTATTATCCCAAGCTAAACGAAAGAACCATATTTAAAATCTTAAATGACTCGGTAGATCCCATTATTGATGACTTAAGGAAAGAAATTATTTCTGAAGAAAAATTGGGCTCTTCAAGTACTTCTTATGATAACCGAAATCTTTTAGGGGAAATTGAAGATTTTAAATACTCTTTATTAAGAGTAGCAGATTTGCCATATCGACCAAATCTAGACGATGGTGTACTAATTACCGCAGCTCCTCTCTATAATTTGTTCCAACATAGTAAATGGAAAAAAGCGACGGAAATCTGTTGGAAGAAATTAGAGAAAGGAGAATACGACTGGTCCCATTTGGCTTATAGTATTTGGCCCGAACGAGTTCGCGAGAAATGCAAGAAGGATTTGAGTATGGCTATTGCTCATGGCCTGGAAGATATTTGTGAGATAAAGCCTAGACAACCAAAAACTCGCACTAAAAAAGGCATTAAAGAGGAATCTCAAAAGAAACTCATGTAATCGCAAGTTTGAGGTAAAATAGAAGGACTGTGAATCTAAAAAACACACTAACTACTCATAATTATAATGACTGAAAATAATTCCCTAAAATGATTCAGGAATTCATACAAAATCATTTTTTACAAAAACTAGGTCATGAGAATAGTTTGACTGTCTATGATCCGGATTTATTGTACCACGATTTGGTGATTGGGATGCAAAATGAGAATCTTAAAGTTTTTGACATTTCAAAGAACACGGTAACAGAACGCGAACGGGCTTTTGATTATTGGGTAAACGAAATGCCCTTAAGCCTGGACAAAAAGATGCTGATCTACATTCCCTTTCGAAAGAAGCTGGATGAGGATCAAAAAGCGAGGGATCCCTTCTCCATATTTATGAGTGCGGGTGCTGTTTTTCCAGATGAAGCCTCGGACAGTTACAAACAGTTATGTCTTCAGGCAATTCCCGAAAAGGCAGCCAAAATTGAAGAATTATTCTTGCACTCAAGCACACCCTCTTTTAGCAAAATTGATGCTTTAAAGGGGGGGAATACGTATCCGTCTATTAAAGCTGGATTGGATGCTACTTCCGCTGTTGAAATATTACTAGCCTTTTTGAATCCAAATGAGAACCAACTTGTATTCTTAAAATCAGACAACTCTTGGAAGAATGAGTTCAAAGAGTTTATGGCAGATGTCATTGGAGTGACCCCTACTAAAAAATCCATAGATACCCTACGAAAAGAACTCTGGAGGATCGTGCTGTTTTCTGAGTTCTTATATGACTTACCTGTGGACTTGCCGTCCAAGTTGGCAGATGTGTCAAAGGCTAAGGAAGAAGCCAAAACTGTCATCTATCAGGTTTGTGATCATTTACGTAAGAATAAAGACTGTGAAGAATTATATGTCAAACATGCTGGCGAAGTAAGTGATGAATTGTCCCTGGCTGATTTGTTCAGGGATGAGAATGATTTAGGAAGCATAAACACTTTCGCCTTTGAGGATTCTACATTTTTCAATCAGTTTAAGGACGAATTGTTAAAAGGCAATTTGGCTGCTGCCACGTCCCTGGCAAAGACTTCCAGTAAAGGTATTTGGAGTGAATTTAACGATGAGAGAAGAGCTGCCTGGCAAATAGGTTTAAAAACTTGTGAATTGGTAGCAGCCATTGAAAATCAGAAGAATGATTTAAAGGGCTTAAAAAACACAAATTCAATTATTCATTGGTACTCGGAAAAGGGCTTTACCATTGATGCACTACACCGGGAGCTGCAAAAGGAAATACAAAAGCAAATAGAATTATCTGACGCCCTTGAAGAGGTTGTAAACTATGGTAGAAAGGCCTACCATGGCTTTATGGAGGGTGTTCAGAAAAGTCTTCAAAACAGTATTGAAAAGGATAAAGGTATACAAACGGACATTTTAAAGAATAGTACTCTTTTCGATACCAAGGTTAAGCCGTTAGTTAATGAAGGG
Organism: Robiginitalea sp.; assembly: GCF_982776155.1. Taxonomy (NCBI): domain Bacteria; kingdom Pseudomonadati; phylum Bacteroidota; class Flavobacteriia; order Flavobacteriales; family Flavobacteriaceae; genus Robiginitalea; species Robiginitalea sp. The sequence continues at coordinate 481,037 of NZ_CEXZKX010000002.1, read as the reverse complement.
AAGAAAACGGTGTACATCTTGGCGGATGCCCTACGATTTGAGTTAGGCGACTATCTAAAAAGGCGACTTTCCAGGGCGGATTTTGACTGCACACTTATTCCTTCTTTGGCCTTTATGCCAACTGTCACAAAATATGCCATGGCAGCTTTAATGCCTGAAGCCAGTAGAAATCTGGAGTTAAACACCCTCAAGGATGATTTACAGGCCTATTTGAATGGTAAATTGGCAAAGTCTCGGGCCGATAGAATTAAATATACCCAAGAGGTTTTAGGAGATAAATGTGCGTGGCATTGGGAAGATGATATTCTAAGAAATTCTTTCGAGAAAAAAGATATTCTATTTGTAACTACTACTGAAGTTGATCAGGCGGGCGAGAACACTCCGCAGCATGCCCAGCATCTCATCGAGCTGGCCATTCAAAAAATATTAAAAGTGACTACCAAGCTAAAGAAGGCTGGCTATGAAGAGTTTATCGTGGCGGCGGACCATGGATTCGTACTATATGATGAGTACTTGGCCGGCAATAACGTCTCCAAGCCAACAGGCGAATGGGTCTTACAAAAAACAAGATGCTTGGCAGGTAAAGGAGAAACGTCTGACAACCATCTTGTGTTTACTCCTGAACAATTGGGTGTCAAGAGCGATGTGGAGCAGTTTATGTTCTTGAAGAACTATGCGGTGTATGAAAGGGGTAAAATATTCTTTCATGAAGGTCTGTCCCTACAAGAGATTATCACGCCTTGCTTAAGTTTTAGACCCATAAAAAAGAAGGAGAAGGAAGAGATTGTTGTTAACCTATCCTACAAAGGAAAAACAAAAGGATTTGTAACCACAAGACGACCGTCTATTGAAGTGGCTTGCTTCGGAGATTCTTTCTTCGCAGAGGCTATCGATGTGCAAATTGAGGCTATTGCTAATGAACTGCATATTGGTAATCCAGCACCCTCAGAAGAAGTAAATACTACGACTGGGTTTGTTGAGGTATCACCCGGACAATCTTTAAAAATCACCTTAGCACTTGAGGATGATTTTGAAGGGGCCTTTACGGTGTATGCGAAGTCACCTTCTACAGGTATTATTTATTCTCAAATTGAATTGGAAACAGAATATCTCTAGTTATGGATGTATTAGATAGAAAGCTCAATGACATTTTCCCAGGAAAGGTAGTACGGAAAGATCTGGTGCATCAAATAAAGAAAGCAGCGAATGTCCCTTCTTTTGTGTTGGAATTTTTGTTGTCAAAATATTGTGCCACCGATGATCCTGATGAAATCGAAGCAGGAAAAAAAGCGGTTTTAGAAGTAGTTGAGAAGAACTATGTCCGACCTGATGAGGCCAACAAGGCACAGTCCATTGTACAGCAGAAAGGGAGGCATAAGTTCATAGACAAGATTCACGTAAAGTATGTTGAGAAAGAAAAACGCCATTGGGCCGCAATGGAGAATTTTAATTCCAACAGAATCGCAATTAATGAGAAGTTTTATAAGGAGAACGACAAGCTATTAGAAGGTGGTATTTGGGCCGAAGTCACTGTAGCACACAATGATGTTGAAGATGATAATTACGCCTTCTACATCGAAGATATGCGTCCTATTCAATTATCTCGGTTTAATGAGAATCAATATTTCGAGGGTAGGGAGCAATTTAGCCGCGATGAATGGATTGATATTGTCTTAAGAAGTGTAGGGCTAAACCCCGAGATTCTCGATAATCCACCTGAAGAAATCAAGAAATACTTTCCTTCGGGATTAAGGCTAAAACTTCATTTTTTGGCCCGCCTAGTACCCCTGGTTCAAAGCAATTTCAATTTTATTGAGTTGGGGCCTAGAGGCACGGGTAAATCCTATTTCTATTCCGAGTTTTCACCCTATTCTACCCTGCTTTCTGGAGGGCAGGCCAGTACAGCCACCCTGCTTTATAACAACGCCCGAAAGAAAGTAGGTGCAGTTGGATTTTGGGATAATATTGCTTTTGATGAAGTAGGCAACATGAAGATCCGTGATTCTGACACCATCCAGATCATGAAGGATTATATGGCCAATGGAAGGTTTTCTCGAGGAAAAGAAGTCAATGCCAATGCCAGCTTCTCATTTGTTGGGAACATTGATCATTCTATTGAGCAATTAGTCAACTCCTATGAGCACGATCTGTTTATCACGCTTCCCAAGGCCTTTGACTTAGCCATTCAAGACCGTTTCTTCTTCTTTTTGCCAGGCTGGGAAATCCCCAAGATGGACAATAAATTCTTTGCCACAAATTATGGTCTAATAACGGATTATATGGCAGAGGCATTTCATTTCATGTTCAGGCATAACAAAGACTATTTTGATGTTGTCAACAGAAGGTTAAAACTTGGTAATACAGTACAAGGCAGAGATGAAATAGCTATTAAAAAAACAGTTTCTGGCCTACTCAAAATCATACACCCATCGGGAGAACCGTTGGAGGAAGAATTTAAGGACATCGTTGAGTATGCAATTGAGGGAAGAAGGAGAGTTAAAGAGCAAATGAATAAACGAAAACCGGATGACGAATTTGCGTCTATTGACCTTTCTTATTTTGCTCCTGATGGTTCCGAACACATCGTATACTGCTTAGAAAGTAAGAACTCAAACGCTACTCAAAACCCAAGAAAGGAAGAAGAACTATCTCAGGACATACCGGAAAAGGTGGAGGTCCAAGAGGATATCAAACCTGAAATCAAAAAGGAGCTCAAGGAGAAACATGTGAGAATTCACTATGGGGATATTGGCTATGGTTATGAATCGGTTTTTGGGCCCTATTTAGAAGGCGCGCAAATCATTCAGATAGAAGACCCTTTTATTCGTCAAAGGCATCAGGTTGTAAATTTCTTGAAATTCTGTGAGTTGGCTGTAAAGATTGGAGATGTCAAAGAAATCTACTTAAAAACGAATTCAGATGATGCGCAGCAGCAGTACGAGAACGAAGAACTTTTTAATCAGATCGAAGCCAGTTTGCATGAGAAAGGCGTTAAGCTAAGCGTTAAGTTCTCAGATAATCTGCATGACCGCCAAATCTTACTTTCTAATGGTTGGAGGATTATTTTGGGAAGGGGTCTGGATTATTTCCAATCCCTTGCGGGGAACTATTTCCAGCTAGGAACAAACGAACAGGAATTGCGTCCCTGCTTGGAAACGAACATAGATTTTTTAAGGATTAAAGAGTAGTCTTTTCTTGAATTTATGGTAAAAGAGTTCCGTTTCATTAAATAGAAATTTAGAATAAATGGCCAAAAAGGTCCTATATGTAGATATGGATAATGTCCTGGTAGACTTCCCTTCCGGCATCGCTCAATTGGATCCAGAAACACATCAAAAGTATCATGACAATTATGATGAGGTTCCAGGGATTTTCAGCCTCATGCTGTAGATACCCCAATTGTTAGGACAGCTTTCTATCAAATTTAGATAAATATTCATGCTGCTTTTTTAAATACTTCAGCAGGTATTTCATAGTCGATAGACTGTTGTCTTCTCTTGTGATTGTAATACTGGAAGTACTCTGCTAAAAGTAGGTATAGATCCATACCATCCTTGTGAGGATTCAGACAGATTTTCTCATACTTTACATTTCTCCAAAATCTCTCGATAAAAGCATTATCGGTCGCTCTTCCTTTTCCGTCCATACTTAAGCGTATGCCCTGGCTTAAGACGTGATTAGCAAACTCCTCAGCAGTAAACTGACTTCCCTGGTCTGTATTTAGGATCTCTGGTCTTCCATGTTGTTCAATAGCCTCTTCCAAGGCCTGCTTACACCACTGAGCATCCATGGAGTTCGATAGGCTCCAGTTCAGCACATACCTGCTGTGCAGATCAATGATGGCTACCAGATACATATACCCTTTTTTGAGGGGGATATAGGTGATGTCCGTAGCCCAGACCTGGTTGGGTCGATCAATAGTCAGATTCCTCAGCAAATAGGGATAGGTCTTATGCTCCTTACATCTTCGAGAGGTGTGTTTGCCCGGAAGAATGGCTCTAAGGCCCATAACGTGGTAGTAGGGCCGATCAATACGGTTTTTACTCACCTTGTAGCCTTTGTCCTTGTTTAGTCAAATGTGCATGCGTCTGGCCCCTTTAAATGGGTGATGCAGATAATGCTCGTCCATCTCCCGCATCAGCTTCAGATTCAGCTCGCTCTCGCCCCTGGGCTTATAATAAAGCCCTGAACGATGTACAGAAAGCGCCTTGCATTGTTTGGCAATACTAAGTTTAGAATGACCCCTCAAGTATCATTTTTCGGCGTTCAACCAGTGGTTTTAGCGCAAGGCGTCCTTTAAAAAATCATTCTCCACTTTAAGTTCCCCAATGGCCTTTAGTAGCCGGTCTTTTTCTTTATCCGCTTCGCTGCGTTTGTCTTTCTTTCCGGATTCAAAGACTTGCTCCGCACCATCTAGAAAATCCCGCTTCCAAGCGCTTATTTGTGTAGGATGGATCTGATACTTCTGGGCTAATTCGGCAAGACTATGCCGCTCTTTTAAGGCCTCCAAAACCACTTTGGTCTTGAACTTTGAGGTGTACTTTCTTCGTTTCATATGCAGTAAATTTATTAATTAAACTTACTGCCCTAATTTTTGGGGAATCTACAATATGATCGAATTTCAAAATTTAATGTGTAACCAAAAAATCGCAGCCTAGTTTAACTGAAAGTCCAGTAATTTGTTCCAATTCCAGGTTGAAGTTATTATAAGTAGTACTGTAAAGGTTGAAACAAGATTCTTGTGTTTCACTTAAAGATTGAGGTAGGCATAAAACGTGTCTAACTTCGATTTATTCACATACTCATTATTAACGCTTAAAACCCAATTTCTTTCTCTATCATCAACATTTTCGTTGATTAACTCTATATCTCTAATACTATAATTTTCAAGTAAATGTTTCAAATTTCTTTTGATTTCACCATAAGATTTAATCAGTTCGTTTTTCACCAATACCGTAACATTTTCACCAAATCGTGATTTACAATAATTTTCCATTTCAAGTTTCATATTTTGAAATTCAGGCGATTGAATGACTTCACTTTCTTCGTTTACCAGTAGGACAAAGACAATTGAATTGAACGTAATTGGTTTTTCTGCATTTTTAATTATCCATTCATATACCTTAAAGAGACTATATTCATAGGAGTCACTCATTAAAAAACCAACCAGTGCTTTTTTGTTACTTTTAATTAGCTTGGAAAGTGGTTTAGTTTTAAGCTTTAAATCTTTAAGCCAATCTTTCGCCTTACTATTGTTATTAACATAAAAGGTGATTTCAGAAGGTTTATTAGTTAGGGCTAGTGAAAAATTGGGTTTTCGAAACTCGCAATTGTTCGGAAATAAATGTTTAAGCCCAGCTAAATCTGTTACATCTAATCCAATATTAAGTATGTTGTTATCGCTGAAGGTGTTTTTAAAAAGTTCCTTTTCCTCAGTTTGGCTTATAAAATTTGGCTCTACTAACTTGCCACCATTTTGAAGTTGCAGATACTCAGAAATAGCCTGTTTCTCACTTGGCATTTTTGAATCAATTGCTGAAAATTCCCATCCCAAATCAGGCAATAATAAGCCTAACAAATTATGTTCAAGGGCTAATAGTTGTTCTCTAAATGCTGGAATTATATAGAGAAAATCTAAAGAATCTTTAAATATGGACTGGAAGAAAATTGCCCAAAATAGTAATGAATTGTTTTTTTTCAGTTTCAATTTTTCCAATTCCGATATGAGAACTTTGTAATAGTTGATACCAATATCAGTTTCCTCATAAAATGAAGCAGCCATATAATATCCAATGATAAATTCAAAGTCTTTATCAAATAAATTAGGTATGTTGAGAATTGCCCTTGATATGGCGGTGATGTCATTTTTGTCTCTGAAGCATAAGAACCACTCTTTAGCCTCTACAATATCATCCTCTTTTATTTCTTCATTCTTTGCAAACTCCCTAAAAAGAAAGCTACCTAACCAATTAAATCGTAAGACTGACTCTGCATAAAACTTACCATCATTACGTTCTTTAATGGGATAGGTGTCTTTAAGAGTTAAAGACTTAAGGAAATCCAATTTCCATTTATCAAGATTCGAAAGTTTATTTAATTGCTTGAAGACCTCTGTAGAAAATTCGTTGGATACTATATTATTTAGTGCGAGTGAATAACATTGAACCACACCTCTTCGAATTTTTTTAAATATCTCAATCTTCTGGTCATAGTTAACGTCGCCGGGAAATTTAATCTCGGCTTCCACATTTGAATTACTCTCTCTTATTAACCGGTCTTTCGTTTCAATTAATCCTTTTGGAACCCTAAAATGATTTAAAAATAGATTTTCTTCCTTATCTGGAATCTCATATTTTAAAACAGAATTCCCCGTAATCAACAAATGACTATTGAAGTCTACTATTGTGTTTTCCAACACATAAACGGCAATACTCCAAACATTTTGGGCCTTTCCAATCTTAAACCTAGACTTTGGAATTATTAGCAGCTTATTAAATACTAAACCTTCTGCTTCTGATAAGGAAATATATATTTTTTGTTCCATGTTCTATCATTAAAACCAATCGTCATTCGAAGATTCTGGCACATCATTTCGAAACAAATCAACATTGGCGATTTCAGGAATTGTATCAGGAGTTTTAATTATATACAAATTGGCATTTGTTCTGGTAATACTTACATAAAGCACATCCTTTAATCTATTCTCATTTCTAAGCTTATATACCATACTACTACTTTTGTTAAATCCATACAAAATCACATGTTCAAACTCCAATCCTTTGGAACTATAGCTAGTAATTAATAAAGGAGTGTTAGTTGTAAAATCGTGATTTCTCATATCCCTATTTTTCACATAGTAGTTGTACTCGATTTTTTGGTTGGATAAATAAGATGCCAAATCTCCCAACAATTCTCTATCTGGACAGATAATCCCTATACGTTGTCTAATATTTTTAAGAGAAATAAGTATATCCTTAATCGTTTGGAATTCATTTGATTGTGAAGTTTCAATAATTTGAGGCCGTGCTTGGGATAATTTAGTGACCTTAGCTTCTAGATCATCGTTGGTTCGAGAGAATAATGCTGCTAGCTTGGCAATATTCTTATGAAACCTAAAAATCTTCGTCAATCGTTCCATAAGACCCTGGCCAACAATTTCATTTTTAGTTAATCTAGTTTCGTAAATACCTTGATTAAAATCTCCTAGAGAAGTGATTCGCCTAGAAAGACGCTTTATTAACACCCATTCCATAGGATTTAAATCTTGGACTTCATCAACTACCGTGACATCATAGGTTTTATTAAGATTGCATTGCAATAGATTCCTTAAGAGGAAATTATACTTTTCTTCATACCCTCCACTATTATCTGGACGGATATCATTATTGTAAGCCAAATCCCAGAAAAATTTATCCTTAGTAGCTATAGTGATATTATCTGCAATTTCCAACTCTTGCATTGCCGTACTTAAATATCCATAGAGACTATGATTATACATTAATAGAAGGGGTCTGACTGTGCCTTCTTCAACCATATCACGCAAGACATAGAGACTTATTAGGGTCTTTCCTGACCCTGGTGGTCCTTCAATGAATAGGTTTTGATGCTCACGAGAAATGCGCCGAACAATTCCCTTTTGTTCTTCAGATAACCGATTGTATGGGATTAGGAACATAAGTCCACATTTTAAAATGGCAGGTTCTTCGTGTCAAGATATTTGCCCTCATCGTCTTTTCTTCTTTTAGTTTCTGGGTCGACATAGGCATATGGTTCACCTACTTGGCTAAATATTTTTTTCAATAAAGAGCGCTTATCAAATTCTGAAAATCCTGCTGGATCATTTTTATAATCTTCAATGATATTCTTTAGTTCAGAAGAGTCATTTCTCACTTCATATTTCAACAGTGCCATTTTGCATCTTACTGTTTGATCTTCTTGTATTTCAGGGGTTTGCTTCTCCAAATACTCTAGAGCTGATTTAACACTGCTTTTTTCTAATAAGACTGCATAATTGTGTCTCCAAGCGGGTTCATCGGGATTAATCTCTATTGCGCGCTCCAAAGCCTTCTTGGCTGCACCAAGTCTTCCTAAACGACTATTAAGTATATACATCATGTTCCAAACCCAGCTATCCTCGTCATCGAAACGTTTTATATATGTTTCTGCATTCTCAAGGGCTCCTAAATAGTTTTTGGCTTCATAATGTTTGTCGATTAATCTTCTCAACAGACTCTTTTCCTTGGAGGTATTCTTGGCTTGCTTGGCCTTATTCAAGTCTGCTTGTACTTTGTACGCTTCTAATTGTTCCTCCGTCAATTTGCCTATAGCATAGGGGTTATCAAATTCCGCATCTCCAACAACCTGATCTTCAATTAGCACTTGAACCTTAAAAACTTTGTCCGTAGTTATTTCAGCTTCAATTTTTATTGTGGTGTCCATGTCATAAAACTGATTCAACGGACAACGTATTTCTCCAATTAAGAAATCGGACCCGTTAATGCAGATTGGTACAACTACTTCAGAAATCAAATTAGATTGCAATTTAAAATCAGGTATTGCAACTTTTTGGGGGAGACACTGTCCTCGTTCAATAATAGGGTAGAATCGATTATTTTTAAGGCGGACCCCCAAATTTTCACTAGTAATGGGACTGATTAATGATAGACCTAATTGATTTATAAAAAAGGAGTAAACAGCGGCACCTTCTGCTACCAACTTATCGGGTTCCGGGGAAATCAATAATGCTGAGTTAACTAATTTTTCTTGAATTAAAGAACCTAAAAATGGATTAAATGAACTACCTCCGACAAGAAGAACATAATCTATTGAATCTAGTGTTTCGTCTGCTTTATCAACAATTTCTGTAATCGATGTGCTGATTGTAGTTACGGTTTTATCTAGGTATTTGAACTTATAGCTTTTGCCTCTAAAAAATTTGACGAATAATTCTTTAAAAGTGTCAGCTTCAAGTGTTATGACTCCCAGTTCGTAATTCTGTTGTTTGAATTTGATGATGTTGTCATGCCGTGTGGTCTTAATATCTGAAAGTTTCAAGGTTTGAACATCACTATTTCCAACTTTTAAGCTAATGGTATTGCAAAGTTTAATTTTAAGATCCTCGGCAATAACATTCAATTGTGGAATGATGCTATTTTTTATGTCACTAATATCAATACTGTCGAAATTTGGAATGCTGGTTTTAATCTTTGGAATGAGAAATTCTTCTGTGATCAGTAAATCAATATCCTGGCCGCCCAAATCGTTATATCTTGAAATGGCTTTATTACTTATGGTGATACCCGTATCTCTTCTAAAATCAACATTGAGCAAGGATAGGTCTAGGGTACCACCACCAAAATCCACTACTAGAACATTTTTATTTTTTACATCTTTTGCCCATCTTTCTTTTTCAGTATCTAAAAGACGATTAAAGTATCCCAGGAAAGCGGCATTAGGCTCATCAATAAGCATAGTGTCATTGGCACTAATTTTTGCCATTTTGGCGGCTTTTAAGATATCTTTTCTTTGATTGGCTTGAAAGGACGCTGGAACTGTAATGATGGTATTATCAAGCTCGTAGTCGCCTCCCTGGGTATATATCTTACGCATATAATTCATTATACTACCAGCTATCTTAAATGGCATATCCAATTTTTCACTTACAGCATTTGGATATAATGGATGATGGTCCACACCCATCTCAACTTTCCAATGGAAAAACATGTTCTTTTTATACTCAAAGTCTGGATGCCCTTTTAAATGATAAAGGTTATTACCAACATAAGGTTTGCCATTATATAGTGCTACTATTGAAGCTATTTTCTCATCTTCTATGGTTTGGTCGTATTCGAAAGGGCTGTACTGAGGAAAGCGCACGAACTGAACAGGAATTTGATTTGTTTTGTTTAACTCCACATTCCCGGCATCTACTGTTGCCATGAGGGTGTAAGTAGTTCCCAAATCAATCCCAATATTGATAGGGTTTTTGACCACTTTATTTCTTTCGGCTATGGGGTAAATAATAATATCACTCATATTTTAAAAGTCGCTTTTGAAGCTTATTTTTTAACCACCTTGTAAAAAGTTAGTCTCTACTCATCATATTTGTTGCAATTCCATCAAGGCTTATGTTGTAGATAATATCATGCCCAACATCCTTGCGTATTTCGAAGGTTACATTACTCAATTGAAGATCTTCTGAAGTGAGGAACTCCAAAGGCTTAAACCCGTGTGCGATCCCTCCGTCAATTCGAATAATGAATGAAACATCCTCAGATTTGAACTCGAAAGATCTATAGTGAGGCATGTCGTTAGAATCTCTAAGTTCAACCTCAAACTCGTATGATTCTGAAAGTTTGTTTAGGTCATACTCATAATCTTCAAACTCTTTGTAATTATGAATGATGTATCTAGGAAAGGAAGGACTTCTAAAGTTTCTTCTGTCTAGCTTTACTTCCAGTTCAGATATGGATATAGGCCAAATTTTTTGTATTTGGTCAATGAATTGCAGCATCAAGCGCATTGAAAATTCCGATTGATTGTATTTATCTATGTAAGAAACCTTAAATGAGCGCCCTTGGATTTTTTGAAGGAAATCATGCTCATTATTTAGATTATTTGACATGATTTTAGCCAGATCATTACTCTGACTGTTTTTTGGAATGGTACTAATTCTAGATTCAAATAGATTCGCAGATTCAAAACTTGGCAGTTTCAATTCCTCATAGTCAATCCAATCGATATCTTCAATCTTAAATACGGATTCTCTAGCTCCATGTGCCCAATCAGGACCAAGGTTTACATATTCATCCTTAGTGATATACCCGAGCTTGGTTCCATTCTCAAGCGTTAAAGCTAAATGAATAGGATAATTTAATAGCTTTCTTGAAACACCCTGTTTTAATCTATAATTATATGAGAGAAGGTGCATGGAAAGGAGTTCCTGATTATTTTTAAAATCGATTTTACCTTCAACAACAAGATTGATTTGAATACCCTCTTTTTTTAGGTTTTCCAGCCAGTCCAAGTTTTCAATATCCCATGTGGCTATTGCACAATTTATATGAACATTTAATTGTTTAATACCATAATGGTAATTCATACGCTTAATTTCATCGTATAAGGATCCAAATATGGTATTGATCCTGGCATCTTCGGTTTCGAGTTCTGCAGGTATCTGGCTATCTAAGGCAGCTCTCAGCCAATCAATAGCCAAAAATCTATCCAAGTCCTCAATATGCCACTGACTACTTCTGTCAATTAAGCATCTTGTACATGCATTTTGACAATTACAGCCATCCAATTTTTCAAGCGACTGCTCCAGGATTTCCTTCGTATAGATGCTAAATTGGGAGGCATAACCAGCTCCACCTTTTGCAGTATCGTAAATAAAAATAGTACGATAACCTCTGTATTGCTTAATTCCAAAGCCTAATTCAGATTCCTCTATAGCCAAATAACTAGCCAGTGATTTCGTAAAAATGACTCCTAATGAATACGCAAGCCGTTTGTTATCCACAAAAGAACCATCTGAATTCCTTAATCGGATTTCAGTAAAGTCGGTTTTGAATTTGCTTCCGAGAATAATGTGCTCACGAATATTCTGTGCAGTACATGTGCTTTCACCATTTCTATCGCTACCGCCTCTTAACCGTCTATGTCCGTTTAGTCGTTCAGTTGACGTTTCTACTCTTCCGCAATCCAAGCAAAGACTATATCCCTCACCATCTCCTGTGTTGTAAAACAAAATTTGAGTTTCCTGCTCATTGGAGCTCGATCGGAAATCTAGATACCCGTTTTGTTCAGAATCCCATGGCTCTATGTTTAAGAGCAAAGGTTCCAAGTATTGTGGTCTGGTCCTTTCTGAAATTACTCTGGTGGGTGTGGCAAATAGATCAATTGAGAAGCCAGCTGGCTCCACGAGCTCTGTATAACTTCCTCTATGATTCTCCAAATCCACGCCAACAAAGGAATTTTGATGGCCGCATCTAGGACAGTTCTCAGTAACTCTACCAAAATCTACTGTTCGTTGATAGCCGCAGTTCCTACAGGCTTGAATGATGGTTCGTTGAGTTGATTCCCCATAAGTATTCTTTAGGATTATTCCAGATGAAGTATAGTTAAGGCCATCTATAAGAATATTGTTTCCAGGAGCAAACTCGGTTAAAGCTCTTGTTAGCGGATAACTTGGGTTTGATCTAAACCTATTTTGATTTGCCCTTCGTAGATCAGAAAGAGTAACCTTTTCGAATTCAACGATTCCGGTAGGAAGCCCTGCATTGGGTAAAAATCCTTCTTCAGCAAGATAACTGAGTATGAATTTTTGCAGGAACTGTCCTTTTCGATAACTGACGGCCTTATAGGCGGGACTATTTTCTCCAAATTCATTTTCCAGTTCCTCTAATTTTCGATCAAAGGACTCTCTCTGATTTCGTATCCTAACGGTTATTTTTTGAAAGTTTTCTCTAACCATTTGGACCAGTGCTTGAGAACTGTGATTTGAGTATGGAGTTTCTTTAACAAGGTGTTTTAGGGCGTTTTCAAAATTCTCCACATTGATATTTTCTATCCAATTCAAGAATGATTCCCCAATAGTAGGGGTTCCCTCAATAAAGAACCGCTCAATGTTCTCTTTAATATTTAACCCCCTATTCTGATTTAAATCTTGCCTTATATAGATGCCAAATAAAAGCGAATTAACATGGCGTTCAACAATGTTTTTGCTGTCAAATGCCAATATGGGAGGTGCTATTTTGTGTTCTAGGGCCCATTTTGGATTCCCCATGGCCTGCATTCCAATAGGATTTGGAGCACAAAACGTCAAGGCCAAAGATTTATTTTCGGCCCTTCTGCCGGCACGTCCGGCTCTTTGTAAATAGTTAGCTGGCATCGGAGGAACATTGCTCATGACTACCGCTGAGATACCTCCGATATCAACCCCCATCTCCATGGTTGTAGAACAACTTAAAATATTTATTTCACCTTTCTCAAATTGTTCCTCTAATTGATTCAGTCGATTTTTATCTTGTTGTGCCGAATGCTCCCCAGATAGATAGAGCTTTTCGTAATCAAAAATGCGCTCATGTAGGTTATTCCATAATCCTAAATCCCTTGCTCCTTGACTGTTTATTTCTAACCAGGATTCAACCAAGTCTTTTGAGATTAGCGTGTTTTCTTCATTTAAATGAAACGGATAATCATACAATGGGAATTGATAGGTTTTGCTTTCATCGATGCGATACGTAGTTATATTCTCTTCACTTAGATTTCCTTTAACCCAAGGAGAATAACCTCTAAATACCTTGTCAAGCAATCTATGGGTGACAGGGCACAAATACTCTTTTCCCGCTAGTTCTATTTGCGTACTCTCAAGTAAATCGAGCTTGTAACCGGCACCATCTGCAGTGAGCACTTTCTCTTGTAATGTCCGCCATAGTCTTTCCAAAAGTTCTTGGAGCATATCTTCTTGCCCATTGGTAATATCATCCTTGTTATGCCACCCTAAACCAGCACAAATTAATAGTACTAACCGAGACTGGGTTGAAGAGTTCGGATTATATTGAACCCATCGTCGTGCATTTTCTATTTCATTATTGGAAGGAAAAATTGAGAATGAGCGATAAAATTTGGAGGTAAAAGGCCGTAAGGTATCATCAAAGAAGAAATGAAAGCGATATCGTAAAATATAATCCGCTCCAATTTTTAATAACGTTTTCCACTCATCTAAAGAGATGTCTAAAGACTCAACTATTTGTGGTCTTTGAACACTATCAAGTGACGGGTATACAATATTCACCAATCCCAAATTTTCAAGTGATCTTTCTCTAGGAAGTCTTCGAGCAAATTGGTCAAATAATAAGGCGTTGGCATATGCTTCACCTTGTATTACCAAATTGTCTCCTTTGGCAGCCTTTTTAAATAGTGTTTTAAAATCATCCTTTACTTTGATGAAATCAATGAGTTCTTTCCATGAGGTCCGACTGTCGGATAGGGAAACACCTCCTTCAGCAGAGAGTTTTTCCAAAACTCCATTCAACTTGGATTCAATTTCTTTTTTTAGAAAAGGAGGTGCCTCTTGAAGCTGTTTTTCATAAAAGACTCTTTCTTCCTGGAGTTCCTTTTGACTTCTTTTTGAGGTTTTATCTTTTACTTTTTTAAGCAAGTAATGATACGTGTAGTATCTAACCCAATCACTCTCACTATCAATATTAATTAAAGCCGCAATTTTGGCAGTACCCTGTCTGCTATCGGTAAAGGAGATGTATTTTCTGCCGTCATAGAGTGTCCTGGTGCTAGCTTTTTCCGTGCTTGTTTGGTCCAGGACGATATCTGATAAAATTCTATTTGTAAAGGCAGAAGATATTCTGAAATGAATTGGGAAGTGGTTTGGATTAGCACAATGTGGACACTGTGAATTATCTGTTATTAGAAAATCGTGTCCATTGACTATATTCCCACTTTCATTTATCGTACATGGAATTAATTCTCTGTTTCTGGGATTTTGATTTTCAAGATTTCTAATAAATCGTACTACGTTTCTGTCCGATACCTCCGGTTCGATTTCTTCATTTTCTTCCTCTTCAATATGAAAAGCTTCAAATCCAACGCTGGTCTTTTGGATTACCTTATCTACGCCATTAATTGCACGTATACGTTCCCCTTCTAGCATCAGGCTGCCACAACTCCTACAGGAAACTAATTCTAAGAGAGGGTAACCACATTCGCATTTTTTGCCAGCAACGGTATACATGGTTCCAATGGCTATTTCAGGTTTGTGGTCTCCATGGTGTTTACATTTTGTATTGGTACACACATATACCCCCCCTATTCCTCGAGTAAAAAAATGCCCTCGGACCGGAAGTAAATTTTCGCCATCAACTCTTTGATCTGCCAGTAAATCAATAATTTCTAATTGATCATCTCGATCGGGGATGTTCAAAATCTTCCCGATTTCAGATTGAGTTAAACCGACAGAGTTCAGGAGTTTATTTCTTAAACGATTGATTTTTTTTGGAGACAGGATTTCCGATATATGAGGATTGTTCCTTTCTGAGAGCCCCGCATTAATTCTTTTTCCTTCAATTATTGCAATTTGATCCTGATCAATGCCGCATAAATCGGCCATGAATTTCTTCAGTTTATCGGAGTTTCCATCACCCACTGTTGCAGAAGTAAGAGCGAATCTTACATTATTAATGTCAACATCAAATGCTGTGATTACCCTTCGTATTAATAAGGCAATTTCTGCAGCTTTGGAACCGGTAAGCGTATGTGCTTCATCTAGAAGGATCCATCTTAAGGCACCTCTGGATTTTTCAAGAATGGGTGCATCCGCATTCCTTACCAGCAGATACTCTAACATGGTGGGGTTGGTAAAGAGAATCTGCGGCGGGGTACCCCTAATTTGTTCGCGAGAAATAAGCTCAGGTAGGGCTTTGTCCTTGTTTTCCTTGCTACTTGCTTTATTTGGAGTATCTCCCGTTAAAAGAGCATAATGAATGCCGTCCAAGGCCGAACACCAGGCATGCATACGTTTTCTTTGACTAGCAATCAAGGCATTCAAGGGATATAAGAATATCGCATTAACTGCATTTTGGTTTCTGCAGTTTTCATGCAAATCCTGAAGTACCGGTAGCATAAAGCATTCCGTTTTACCGGATCCCGTTCCCGTTGTTACTGCTATAGATTTATTTTGATTCAATAAGGAGTTCCAACTATTAACCTGGTGTTTGTAGGGATGTCTCGATTTAGGGAATCGTAGTTGCTCATCGGATATCGAATCCAACGCCTCTATAAATTCGGGAGTAAAGATGGATTGGGCTTCACCAAAAGTTGAATTTACCTGCTCCCAGGGGAAGGTATTCTGAAATACCACGTCTGATAAGATAGGTTCCTTGGACAATAAGAACCTATAATAATCTTGCATTGCCTTATCCCCGGTGGCCCAGAGGGATAAAATG
Organism: Robiginitalea sp.; assembly: GCF_982776155.1. NCBI lineage: Bacteria > Pseudomonadati > Bacteroidota > Flavobacteriia > Flavobacteriales > Flavobacteriaceae > Robiginitalea > Robiginitalea sp. Next base: position 465,078 of record NZ_CEXZKX010000002.1, on the reverse strand, counting down.
GCATCGGTTAGTCTATTCTCTGTTTTGGTATAAAATTCCTTAAAGTTCATAGTTTTATCGATTCTGGAGGACGTGAAGAATAGTCTTGATATGAAATTCAGGATTCAAAAAATGACTGTACTGAATGTTTCTGCGAATAGCCTCTCTTAAGTCATCTCCTCCCCAAATTGGATAATCTTCTTGGACTCCTAGTATTGATTCAGCCACTGAAACGGCAGATTGTAACAACAACTTTACTTGTTTGTGTTGATCGATAGGTATTCCATAATTCTGTGTAATTCTAGGGCTTCTTCTGGGAAGTTCCTTGAGCACACGCTCGCCAAGTTTTGCCCTTAGAGCTGAAATATCGGTATTATAGATCCCTATAGCATGTATGGATCCTCCATTTAAAAACTGAAACAATTCGACCATTTTATTCTCTTGCATGTAAGAAGAAAGTAAAAGGACGATTTCCTCAAAGTATTGATTTTTAAAATGATCATTGATTTCATTTAATGCAGCATGCCAATCGCTCCTTTCAATCCAATGAAATTGAAAACCTAAATCCTTTTCGAATTCAGGAATCACTTTTTGAACGTAGTAATCAGTATCTAGTTGGTGCACTCCTAAATAGAAAAAAGCCCTTGCAGCTACTTTGGAGCTTCTTGAAATCGCTCTGAGTTGATCTAATGTGGAAAACGGTAAATCATTATTAGTGCATATATTGAAGTAGGCCAGTATTTCTTTCCAAATGTTATCATCCAACCCTGAGTTTGACAGCTCGTTATGATAATTTTCAATTCGTACTTCCCGGCTCTCGCTTACATAGTTTTCGTCCGTATTAACGAATCGCGGCATCAACTGTTTACCATCCTGAATTGCTGAAATCACAATGAACTGATTGGTCAAATCTGTCGACGGGATCGTGTAAATGTACTCTTCTCTAACCAAGGGAATTACTTCAATAGAATCTGGTGGCACATTGAGGGGGATTGCAAACAGCTCTAATTCATCTTGTGAATCGTATAAGCAGACGCGATTCTGAAATTGTTCTTTTACATCCAGCGTATGACTAAAACCAGAAAGGTGGTAGGCTTTTGAGTTTCTTCCTTCGACTATTTCCAAGAGTACTCGGTTCTTATAATCCATGGCATCCGATAAATAGTATAACCTGGAAATTTCTTCTTTTAGAGAGATTAGTGGATATGTGGACTCAAATATTTCTTTTGTGATTATCACATCAGGTTTTAACCTGTTTTTAATTCTAAGGATAGTGTCTGAATTGGGAGTGCTTAACACCCTTAGCCCATATAAATTTCCAAGAGACAGGTTCTCATTTTCCGAAATAATTTCTCCTTCATTATCCGTTAAGGTCATACCTTCGAAAGGAGACATGATTTCAAAATTCAACTTCTTCTGGAAACTATAACCGACAGAACCCATGATCCCCTTTGGAATTTTTGAATGTTCAGTTTTTACTTGTAAGTAATACTTTGATCCTAATTGTTCGATTTCTAAAATGGGGGATTCCTCAAGTCTAATTTCAAATGAATCAGGGTTGTTTATCTGAATTTCTGCCCGGTTGATTGTTTTTTTCGTTCTGGAAAACTGGAGATTTCCAATGTTAAAAAATTGATCCTGCCCGGTAAGCCCGTCCTTTTCAATTTTAATATCAATACAGCCTGCAGGAATACTTCTCAATTCTGAAAGTTCTCTCCAATCTCCGTGCAATCCTCTTTTTTTCAGCCAAACCTTGAACTTCGAATCAGGTAGTTTTTTGTTGTTCACATCATAAACAGTGATTCTAGGTTTTTTCTGTACCACGGGCATATTGGCCTTCATTATCCATGAAGGCTTTTGGGTTTCTATGGTCCAATCAAAAGAGGATACGTCGCTAAAATAATGCATCTGCTGCCCATTGAATTCTATTTCAGCTTTACCTTCAAAAACCAACCATGATAACTCTTTGCTATGCAGTGTTATTTGTTTATCAGGAGTATCACTTTTCCATTTTTGGGGATATAGTAAAGCACCTTCTTTATTGGGAGCCCCATTTCCTTTAACAAGACGCCACTCATATTCAGCATGTCTTGTCCACAAAGTGGGTTCACTTAAATCGGGAACAGTTTGAATGAAATCTGGAATTTGAATTTTCTTTCCATGCTCAAATACATACGTGTTTGGAAAAATACTCTCGCCATCCCATTGTAATGTTTGCTGTTGGTACCAATCCGTTTTATAGTTTCCATTTAGCAGCCTTCTGAAAATGCATATTAGTATATCATCCAGATAAAATTGATATTCCTGTTCAGTTACTTCAAATCCAAGAATATTACTCAGGGAATCAGGTCTATAAATGTCGCCAAGCCCAATTATTAAATGAATAGAAGATCTATCCTCTTTTATGGTTAACAGCCAATAGTTTTTTGGTTTTGACAGGCGCGCTTTCCTTTTAAGCGCGCTCTTTCTAATTAAGAGCTCTTTTGATATCTGTGAAAGAGCTTCACTGGATTGAAGTAACTCATCATAAGTGCCTTCATCATTTAGGAGAGATTTTACAATTTCAAAGCAGCTTTCATAAATAATTTCATTCTGACTGGATTTTGGTAGAAGGTCTGTGATGTACGAATTAAAAATGAAATCCTCAATCGTTTCGGGCTGTTCTTCCAAAACAGCCAAGAGGAAATTCTGGTACTTACTTTGATTTTCTGAGATGTGCTTTAAGGGAAGTCCTCCCTGTAGAAGTAAGGTTCTAAAGTAGAGGGTGTTCTGCTTGGATAGCCATTTTATTCCTAGCATTACTGCACCTGTCCTAGCCAGCTGGTAAAATTCATTGGCGTTGTAGTTATATTTAATGTTTCCGTTTACCGAATTGAATATCTCTTTCTTGCTGGGAATCCCACCATTATAATTCGTTCTCCACCATTCGGCATAGTATAAGGTAACGTCCCTCGGATCTAATGTTTGTGGTGAGGAATACCTCAGTTCCTTTAAAAGTGAGTTCTGCTCCTCATCAGTTATAGAATACCTCCAAAGAGGACGGCCATCATGTTTTGCTAAACCTCGATTGTGTAATATAGAAAGAAACCCACCTGTTTTCATAAAGCTTACGCTAGTTGAAATTGTAGAAATTTTGTGGCATAAAGATCTAAGGAACTATGCAGTGGTGCCACATAGCTCCTAAAAAGCATTCGCATTGTCCATTTTCAAAGTGTCTAATGATCAATCATTGATATTACTACCCATCCCAGCAAGTTCTTTGGATGTTAATCTGGCTTTAAAAGGAAACACCTTCATTTCAATTCTGAGTTCGTTTTTAGACACTTCAATAATTCGCACCCCTTTCATTTTTACATTAACCCGGTCGAGTAGTACGCAGATTATGTCCAAGAGATTTTTATTTGGCAGCGAATCGAGCAGAAAAAGCTTTTTGTCGACTAAGAAAACATGGTGTTTATAGCTTAAGGTCTTGTCGTTCCCTATTGCAGAATAGTCGATTTTCCGTTTATCCAATTGACTGCGTAGGGCTGCTAGGTACGCTGAACGCGCAATCCCCCAGCCGCCGTTACCTATTTGCCGATTAAATTTAGAAATGAGCTCCCGGTCGCTTATGGATTCCAACGAGGCAGAAAATTCGAGGAAGAGTTCTTGAACCTTTGTCATAACCCAATTTTTATCGGGGTATCACAGGTTGGTTTCAGCCACACATAACAACCTTCCCTTGTAACTTCGGATTCGAGCCAGTCACAATTTTCTGTGCCAGGCAGTATTCGGCCGGAATAGAGGTAGTCATAGGGGACATCCTGAATCAGGACAAAATCCTGCAGTTCCTTCATCCCGAGGGGAAGAAGCAATTGTTCAATCTGTTTTTTCAATTCGGGCGGCGGCCAACACATTTCGTGTTGAAGGAATAATTCCTTGTTTTGCACTCCCCAAAACGGCTGATGGATTACGTTGTAGATCCGAAATGCATTGTGATGTTCTAGGATACTTTGAATTCGAAGCACAAGTGTTGTAAACCTCACCTTGAGTTTTTTGCTCGTTTCAATCGTTATCATGTCTCTTTGTTGATAAATACTCCACAGAAACGACTGGCAAGGGGGTGTTTTTTTGACGATCGTCCGCATTCTGAACCACCGTGGCTTTTATGCTCGGTTGGTACGCGCCTTAGCGTTCCTGATGCCTTCATATTATTAGAGGGAATATACAAAATTCGTCTTATGGTTTTGGTTTAATCCAATTACGACTCATCCTGATTCAAAGATTAAACGCGAATTCAAAGAATCATTTAATCTATTTCATAGGTTGTAGTTTCACACCAACCCCATATCCTTCGCCAGGGCCACCAGATGGGTGGTGTTGCGGGCCATAAAGTAGTCCTTCAGGCGGTTGATGCGTTTTTCGATGCTGCTTAGGGAAGCAGGGGTAATCCCCCGGGTTTGGAAGTGCTTTGAAATTTCCTGTTGGGAGAAACCGTCGGCGAGTTCCCTGAGGAGTTCCAGGTCAAAGTCGTCGATTTCCAGGGTGGGGGACGTGTGGATGGACTGCATGATGTCCTGAGACACATACAGCGTGCCGGCAGCCACCTCTTTGATGGCTTCCACCATTTCCCGGGAACTGTTCCGGCCCTTGAGCACGTACCCGTCTACCTTGAGGTCCGTAATGAATTCCTTGAGTTTAAAGGGGCGGTCTTCGATGGAGTAGATAATCGTCTTCAGGTTGGGCTGTTTGGCGCGGACCTCCCGGATGAGGTCTTCCCCGCTTTGGATCTTTCCCTCCTGCCCGTTGGATTTAAAGGACAGGTCCGTGATCAGCAGGTCGTAGGGCTCCTTGTCCAGCAGCGCCTTGGTGATCTTCAGGCTCGCCTTGTCGCAAAACTTGGCGTGGTCAATGTCGAAGTCAAAAGCTTCCCCAAGGGTCTTGGTAAGCCCAATGTTGATGGAATCGATATCCTCTACTACCAGTACTTTTTTAAACATAGCTGCAAGCACTATTAAACGGGAAGGGTCAGTAAAATCACCACCCCCTGTGGAACGCTTGTCTCAAAAGTAATCCTTCCGCCCAGCGCCTCAATACGGTTTCCCGTATTCGCCAGGCCGCCCTGTCGTAAGGGCGCTTCTTCCGGGAAGCCCACCCCGTTATCCTTGTAGCGGATGGTCAGGCTTTTCTTCTCCTGCCGGAATTCCAGCAGCACCAGCGTGGCCCCGCTGTGCTTTTTCATGTTCACCAGGATTTCCTGCAGGGCGCGGTAGATATTCACCTGTTTGTCTGGCGAAATGGCCTCCCAGGGAATCGATTCAAACCCCTGGGTGATGATGCGCACCGTCTCGGACGAGTAGATCTCGATAAGCGAGCTGAGCACGGTTTTGAATTTCGGACCCGTTGGAATCTCGGCGCTGTCCCGGGAAATCTCCCGGGATTTTTGGTAGAGCTGGTCCAGGCGGTTTACAAAATCCTGGAGCTCCTCCCGGTTTTTCCGGGGGAAGGCCACGGCCGCATTCAACAGGTTAAAGATGTCGTTGGCCAGTTCGTCGTGGACCTTTTTGGAGATGCGGCTTTCGGTGGCGTACACCGCCTGGATCTCCCGTTTGCGGTGGCGCAGCCGCAGGTAGCGATAGATAAAAAGCCCGGAGATCAACAGGAGCCCCACAAAACTCAGGAGCAACAGGTTCCGGTTTTGCGACCGCTCCAACTGCAGGGAATTTTCACTGGCCTCCCGCCGGGCAATCAGGTAGTTTCGCAGGTTTTTCTCCGATTCATAGCGGACCTTCGCAAATTGGTCCTTTGTCTGCCGCCGCACCTGCTGCAGGCTGTCCGAGAGGCGGGTATAGGCGCGGGCATAGCCGGCCGGGTTCGGAACCACGTCAATGAGCAGCGCCAGGCTGGTAAGCCGGTCGTTCGGGTTTTCCAGTTCCCGGGCGATATGGTAGGCCGCCTGCGCCATCTCCCGGGCCCGGGCCGGGCTCCGCTCCCGGTAGAATTCCCCCAGGTGCAGGTAGCTGCTAAGGACCCCCTGGGTGTACGCGAGTTTTTGCCGGATATTCAGGGCCGTTTGCAGGTTTTCCTCGGCCCCGGGCAGATTAAGCCTTCCCTGGATATGCCCCAGCTGGTCGATGATCCGGGCGCGGAGCCGGGCGTTTTCGGGATCGTTTAACAGGCTGTCCCCGGCGAGCTCACGGCTCAGGGCCCGGGCTGCCTGAAGGGAATCCATATGGGTAAGCACCACGGCCACATTGTGGCGGATGTTCAGGGCTGCCTCCCCGTCTGGTTGCAGTTCCAGGCTTTTCTCATACCAGGCAAGCGCCTCCGGGTAGTTGCGCAATTCCTTGGTGGCTATGGCCAGGGCATTGTAGAGCCCGGCCACATAGTTCCGGATTTCCGGACTGCCCATTATCTGGGGGCTGTTCTCGATATATTCCAACCCCTCCACCGCAATGGTCTCAGCTTCCGAATAATTCCCCAGGGCATTCAACAAATTTGCCAGGTTCAGGCTTTTGCGCCCCACCTGGATGCTGTCACCCAGTGCTTTGTATTGTTCTACGGCCTGATAATTATGCTCCAGCGAGCGGGAAGGCTCCTCTGCCAGCCGGTAGTAAAAACCCAGGCGGTAGTGGGCGTCGGCAATCCGGGTGGTATCGCCCAGGGCTTGGGTAAGGGTGAGGTTCTCATTTAAGTAGCGCAAGGCGGAATCCAGCTGGTTTTCCCGACGGAACAGGGCTGCGCGATGCTGGAATAAAACGGACCGGGCCGTATCCGGCAACCCCGCCGAACCCCGGAGCAATTTGCCGTTGGCCGCGAGTTTTTCCGCTGTGCCCAACTCGTCCGAATCGTAGCGCTCCAGATAGCGGCTCCACAAGGAATCAGACCCGATGCCATCATCTTCGGACGCATCCGTCCCGGGCTGGCAACCCACCAGCCAGAGACCCAGCAGGATCATAAAAAAGGGGAACAAAACGAAGGTTCGTTTCATTCCCCTAAGATAAAAGGAATTGAGTGGACGCTACGGATTAGTTGTCGCCATCATCCGGATCGTCATTCACCTCGCCGTCATCGTCACCTCCGTTGGCCTGCTCATAGAGCGTGTCATCCCCTGCATAGGAGTTGTCGGAACAGGCAAAGAAAAAGCTGCTGGATAACAGCATGGCCAGGATAAAAACTACTTTTTTCATCTTGATTGAATTTTGAAATTGGACATAGGCCGGTCACCTCAGCTCGTGGCTGAATTTTTGGCCCTTAAGGGAGGGAAGTGTGGAGGGGCGAGGCAGGTGGGCAGGTACTTCCCTTCTCCCTGCTCAGAGCTGCCAGGCCGAACTCCGAAGACAAATCAAGGGTATAGGGGGTGGAAAGGGTGGAAGGAGAATGGAAGGTTTATGGAAAGTAGTTTCCATAGGATTTCCAGGGATTTTGTAGCTTTATTCCGACTTGGAAATCAACCAACTATGCACGCTGAGCTGCTGAAACAAGCTTTCGACCAGGCGCAAAGAGATACCGGATCCGAAAAGGTTCTACGGCGCGCCCAATTTCTTTCAGATACCATTGAGGAGCGCACCAAACAGCCCTATGGGGAACGCAGTTTGCGGAACTACTTCAACGAGGTGCAACAAGGGAGCGATGATTTTGAATTGCCCGCCCATGTGGTGGACGGCCTGGCGGGTTATCTGGGATATGATACATACCGTGATTTTTTAAACTCCCTTGAAGGGGGTAGCCCACTTACAATTAATAGACCGCGCAGGAATACGCGTGTTTGGTATTACCTGGCAGGTGTAGGTGTCATCGCCTTGGTATTATGGGTGCTTTTTGAAAACCCATTCCAGACCAAAATGATGATTTGGGTGGAAGATCATTACGAGGTGGTACCCATGGACCTGGAGACCTATAAGTTATCGGACCTTAAAAAGATCAACCAGGATCGGCTGGATCATTTTCGAAAAGTGGAGCCGGATTGTTCCTATGAATTCTTTGATGGGAATAAGTTGGAGCTGTTGTGGTATGGCAGGAACCCGGATGGGGAGTTGGAATACTTTACGGACTTGGGCCGGCACCCGGAGACTGGCAAGACCCTGGACCCCATTACCGAATACATGATCAAAAAATACATCTGCCCCACCTATCCGAATAACTAGCCGTTTACGGGTTTCCGGAAGCTAATTTTCTCATTTTCTTGTAATTTAACTGCTAGGTAAATGCAGTGGAACCATGAGAAAGTTTTTTGCAGGCGTCGTAGTGGGAGCCGGCCTCCTTTTAATATCCGGTGGGAGTGACGATTTTGGGGACGTCTATATCTGCAAGGGGCCTCAAAGCAAACGCTACCACCTGAAGGCCTCGTGCCACGGGCTTTCACGCTGCTCCACCCAGACCTACAAGGTGACAATCGAAGAAGCCAGGGAACTGGGAAGGACCCTATGTGGGTATGAGGACTAATTAGCGCTCACGCCAATTCCACGGCGCCACCGGATGCGTATCGGCCCATAAGCCTATCCGTCGTTTTCGAGCCTTATCTTCCATAGATTGCAGCCGAGCGTCTTTGGAATATTTTTTGTAATGCCAGGCGTATCCATTCTTAAGTAGCTCTTCATTCAGGCATTTGCGGCCATAGTACACCATAGCGATATAGCGCCGGTACCGATCCTTACTCTGAATTCGCACCTCCACTTCCTTTCCGAATATAGCATCCGAAACAAACTCCTTGGCCCGAGCAGAATAGGCCTGTTTCCGCTCCGGACAATCGATACTCGCCAGGCGCACCTTGATGGTGGTAGAATCCTTTTTCAGCAAGGTGAAGGTGTCGCCGTCGGTGATGCCGACGACTGTGCCTGTTAGCTGTTCTTGTTGAGCGTTAGCATGGTTTATTCCTGTGAAACCTACCACTGCAAGATGCAAGCAGACCAGAAATAAATTTTTTTTAATTGACAGAGAATTGAGATGAAAGGTCTTCATTCAACAGGAAATTACCAGTACGAAGGTAACGTGCTAATCAGCATATTGAAAGCTTACGGTTACATTGGCTGAGCTTCCTTCTTGGGGAGATAAAGCGACAACAGATGCAGAAACGGGATAATCTCCATCATAGTTGTAGTCGACATTTACAGTATGAACGATATCACCCGCTTCGTTTTTATAAACCAATTGTGATGGATTGTTCAATGGGAAAAGTAATCGTGCCCGGATTAACTCTTCGGGTTGCGATGGCATACTAAAATTTAATTGAATGCGATCCAGCAGATCGATTAAACCCGCAGAGGCCAGTGTATAGTAGTAAGGATTTGGTTGATTGTCATAAGAAATTTCTAGCGTAAATTGTTCTTGAACTACCGTGTTCAAATCGTAGTCATATACGTTTTCTAAAAATGACAGAATTCGCGGATTTCCATTGTTGTCATATTCCTCTACTTGTCCCGTGTTAAAGGCATCATAAGGAGATGCATATAACTCTTCCACTGCAATACTTCCATAGGAATCTGCCAAGCTGCTCAGTTGGTCATTATCGTAAAGAAGCACAGCTGTTTCTTCCCCATCGGTAAAAGAAGTAAGCCTGTCTTTACTGTCATAAGTAAACAAGAAATATTTGTTGTCGTCTGGAGATTCAGCAGATAGTACAGTTATAGATTGAAGCCGCCGGTCCTCAACATTTCCATTTACTGCTTCGAATTCGTCCGAGACGGAATCGCTACAGCCCAATAACAATAAAAACACTGAATACAGGGTAATTGAAGTTCTTCTCATTACTAAAAATTTGTAGGTTTTATACAGTAAGACAAAGGAACAGCTTGTAGCTTAAGCCTCCTTACGGAAACCCTCACTGGAAGATTTCATGAAAGGAGGTGGAATCGCTTTTTTGGCTACTCCATTTTTGCTATCATCTTGAGTTTCATCTCTTTTTGATGCCGTACCAACCGATCGTAATCAGAGTCGGATTCGAAGGATTTACTGATCAGCACAAACAATTCTATCGACAAGAAAAACAGGAAGATGCACCCCCACACTACTCCGGCAATCCAATTCGATAAAATGATTTTGAATAGAATGGTGATTTCGTCTAGTAGGCCGGTCTTCTCACTGAGTTCTTTCTCAGTCTGGGTGCGGATGTTGACGATTTCATCTTCTTTTGCCATGCGCATTCTGCGATGTTCTTGGATTTGCCCATCGAGTATGGGAATTTGGGCGCCTATCGGATTTGAAATTAAATGAGTCTTGTAGTCCTTGAGTTGAACTTTTACGTCTCTTAACTGACCTGTACTATCTTCTTCTTTTACCAATTGTTCTCTAGTTTCTACTAGTACTGAACGTATTTGTGGTTTTTCCGAAAATTCCTGTTGGGTTCTGGCCAATTCATTTTCTTTAACAGCTATGAGGCTATCAAGATCAAAAATTTGTTGTTGGATAATGCGCGTTCTTGCGGGAACTACTTTATCAACCTGGGTTTGGATCTCTTCAATTTTGATTTTCTCAACATCTTCTTTAAAAACAATTTGATCGATAATTACGGATCCAATAACAGCCATCACGATTGCGATAAGGCCTCGAAATAACTTCGGCCAAATGCTTTGGGAGATATTTAAAATGATTTGTCTTTCAATTTGAATCACTACCACGACCATAATAATTGCAACAATGATCGAAACTACATCATCCGCTTTCAAGTAGCGCTTGGCAAACGAAAAACCGATAAATGCCCAAAGAATACTAATGATCAAGATTGCCGAGAGGTATTTTTTGACCGATTTTGCACTCGCCTCACTGGAATTCTTTAGCAGGTAATAATTATAACCCGTTAAAAAACACCCCAATTTTAACCACCAGTCTTTCATTGCTTTATTTTAAAATTTGGGATTGTGTAATGGCTACCAATCCTTTGTGAAAGCCACGTGTATACGAGAGTTCGGCTCGTTTGCTTAGACCAGTGTTGTTCTGAACCCCCGCTTCTATTTCGCGAATTTTTTCCTGGTGTTTCTGAACGGTTTCTTTGCGTGATTTTAGTTCCTCCACCAGGTCTACCAACCCGGATCGGGAACGCGTATCAATATGATAATCCAGATTTGCGATAAAGTTTTCATAGAAGGCATAGGCCCGTTCAATGAGAATTTTAAGATCCATATAGATCAATTCCACATTGTCTTTTTTGTAAGACTCCTCGGCATTTGTCAGCGCATCGTTATACCCGCGGGTTTCGTAATCTTGCTGCAAGTAGGAATAGATAGCATCCAGGTTAACTTCACCGGTTCCATTCATATGGATTTTGACAGATTCGGAAGGCTCAGATTCCTCTACAAACAAGTCTTTGGGGACGGTGATGGATTCCTCCCCATTGGCGCTTGTGGAGTGACCATTTTTTCGAAAAAATGAAAATAATCCCATAGCTATTTTATGTATTTGGTTGGTACTTTATACTGGCGATGGCCGGTCTGATGACACCTCTTACATAAGGTGATTAACAATTCATCCTTGTATTCCCAGGGATTTAGGAAGCTGTTTAGGCTTTGCGAAAAGTGGTATTGCCGATGGTGTACCTGCAAGGTCTCCGTACCCTGACAATTCACACAGCGGTTCTGATCCCGATCCAGAATATGTTGCCTTTTGGATTTCCACCTCGGGTCGAACAAGGTGGCTCCATACGTGCCGTGGGTGTTGGTTTCATCAATGTCTTCGTGCTCGAAATTGCGTTTCATTGCGACTGCAAGAATTTTGCAGTGAAATTAATTCAGGGAGAAGTGGGTTCATTACGGGAAACCGCATTGTACATAATTGATCATTTAAGATATTCAGGGTCAATTGCCTTACCCTGTTGTGGGGCCAAGGCGTATGACAACTTATTTTAAATGTTCTTGACTTTATAAATGAAAATGCCAATGTGAGCTAGAGTTGGGTACACACAACTGCCTTCATTGTAATTTAATGGAACCGTGATATGGATGAATTTCTTCGAGATTATACTTCTGACTTAATAAATGCTCTTGAAAATGTGAAGCAAAATGGCCCTAAGAAATATGTTTCTTATGTATTTGACTGCTCGTTTTTTCGCAAATATGAAATGGAGGATATACGAGATTCAAGAGAACACGATCATTATCAAATGTTACTGAGGCCTATCTCTGGTCCAACACTATACTGGTTTGAGATTTTAGACAATTTTGATACGGAGTTGATCAGATTGACTATTAAGGAATATCGAAATCGTAGGTTAAAATCAGTGCCAGCCATTAAAAAAACATATGATAGTAGTTCAAGTGTACTATATGTAGGAAAGGTGAAAAGGTACTTTTGGAATCGAGTAATACAACATTTGGGATATTACAGTAATCATCGCACCCAAGGACTACAGATTTATCATTGGGCTCGAGAATTCGATTTAAAGTTAAAGTTACATGTGTATGAGTTTGAGCATGAAATGTCAAATCTTATGGGGCCCTTAGAATATAGATTAGCCAGAGAGCTTAAGCCAATCATCGGTAAACACACCTAATGAATATCGAAAAAGTTTTACTAAATCATCAGAAATACAAAGAAGCCTCCAAGGCGGATATTTTGGTTCCACATGAACCTGGAATTTATTGTTTTAGACTAAGGAATATAGAGGCTTTACCGTCCCCATATAAAGAATATCTGAAAATACGAAAGCACAACTTATTTTACATTGGAATTGCCACTAAAAATTTGAATCGCAGGATGTTGAATCAAGAACTAAGAGCAAAGGGACATGGAACTTTTTTCAGAAGCTTAGGTGCCGTACTAGGTTATAGACCTAAGCGAGGCTCATTGATTCATAAATTAAATAAACGCAACTATAAATTCGAGCCGGAAGATGAATTAAGAATTATGGAGTGGGTTAATGATAATTTGCTAGTTCATTGGGTTGTTCATAACTCTGATTTAAATGATTTGGAGACATCCCTTATTAGGAAGTATAAACCCTTATTAAACTTGTCTAAAAACCCACTTGCCTTGGCTGAATTGAAAGCAGTAAGATCAGAATGTGTTAGAATAGCAAACGATAAAGTTGAATAAAGGCATTTTAATATTTTACAGTTTATTTTTTTAAATTCTCTCCACCCTTCAAACTCCATCACACCCCCACAAAAGTAATTCCACCAGTTGGCCGCTCCAATCACCCCGTTATGCTGACGGTTGATTTCCTTCGCATTGAACCACAAAAGCCAGAATAAACACCCAACCAAAGGACACGCTCTGATATTTTTTAAGATTTTACAAGTACTCCGCCCCTTAAATCCCTAATTTTGAGAGGTTCCCCAAATGCTGCCTGGCCTCTGTACTTTTGGAGCCATTAGCAGCAGATTAGGGAGGCCACTTTCTGAGCCATTATTTAATTTTATGGCCAACCAATCGCGCAATTCTATGACTCAAAGCACTTGTAATGTGATCACCGGAACGGGATCGTATATCCCGCCGGGGAAAGTCCGGAACGAAGATTTCCTGGAGCACACCTTTGTGGATCCGGAGGGGAAGAAGCTTGCGAAGGCCAACCGGGAAATCATCGATAAGTTTTTGGAGATCACCACCATTGGGGAAAGGCGGTATGTAGCCGACGACCTGAAGACCTCGGACATCGCTTTTCGGGCGGCGGAGGCGGCGCTGGAGGCGGCCGGTACGGATCGGGAAGCATTGGATTACATCATCGTGGCCCACAACTTTGGGGATGTCACCTCCCGCGGCGGGCATTCGGACATGGTCCCCAGCCTGGCGGCGCGGGTCAAACATAAACTCGGGATCAAAAACCCGGACACGGTGGCCTATGACATGATTTTTGGTTGTCCGGGCTGGCTGGAAAGCCTCATCCAGGCCCATTATTACCTGAGCTCCGGCGATGCGAAGCGCGCCCTGGTGATCGGGGCCGATACGCTCTCGAGGATTTCTGACCCCCACGACCGGGACAGCCTCATCTACTCAGACGGGGCGGGAGCGGTGATCCTGGAGGCCAAACTCTGCGAGAAGCCCCAGGGGGTCCTGGCGCACAAAACCCGTTCGGATACCCTGACCCATTCCGGGATGTTATACATGGGCCCCTCGTATCAGTGTGGCGGCAAGGACAGCGGCAAGGACAGCGACAAGGACAGTAGCAAGGACGGCGGCAAGGATGTAAGCAAGGAAGGCGAGGCCCTGTATCTCAAGATGCACGGCCGGAAGCTCTACCAGTATGCACTGGAAACCGTCCCCGGCGCCATCCGGGCCTGCCTGGAGAAAAGCGGTGTCGCTATCGATGAGGTCAAGAAAATCCTGATCCACCAGGCAAACGGAAAAATGGACGACGCCATTCTCGAGCGGTTGTACGAAAGCTACGGCATGGATACCCCGCCGGAAGGGGTGATGCCCATGACCATCTCCTGGCTCGGGAATTCCTCTGTCGCCACCATTCCCACCTTATTGGACCTCCTGCTAAAGGGACACCTGGAATTTCATGAATTAAATGCTGGAGACGTCGTCATCTTCGCCTCCGTGGGGGCCGGGATGAATGTCAATGCGATGGTGTACCGAATGTGACGCGGAGGGTTTCCGGCTGATTGGAACCGGGCGTATACCACCTTACGGCAATTCCACCACGTCGCCCCGTACGGGAGTCCGCTCCCCAAACTCCATCGGCACCCCTACGAGCGTAGAATCCGCCTGGTAACGGGACGCCTGAAAATGCAGGTGGGGCTCCTGGGAAAATCCGGAATTGCCCACGCGGCCCAACAGGTCGCCGGTTAAAACGCGTTGGCCGGGCGCAACCGCCACGCTATTCTGCTGCAGGTGCACCAGGTGGACGATGGTCCCGTCACAATCCAGGACCACAAAATTCCCCATACCGTCTTCCGGGGACACGTCCATGCTGGCGCCCTGGTTGTCGGGGACACCGCCTTTCACCTCCAGCACCCGGCCCTTGCAGGGGGCGTAGATGGCTTCCCCAAAGATGGCGTGGGCCGAATTTTCTGTGGCCCACAGTGACGTGGTGGCCATGCCCATTTTCCCGAGCTTGTTGATGTCTAGTGCATATTGCTGGGAAGGGGTGCTGGCCCGGTGGTGGTTGTTGATTATCTGGTTCGAACCCCCGGAGGCGATATAATAGCGCCCGTCCCGCAGGGGGAAGGTGAGTTGAACGGGCTCTTCCGGGTAGGAGCGGCCGGCCACCAGTTGATACACCGGGTAGGCGAGCAGCCCCGCCAATAGCAGGACAAACCCCGTCCGGATCCATTGCCAAACTCCCCGGGGCCACAAACCTTCCATGCCGGAAATTCGGGTTTGCTGGGATAGCCCGGTTTGGCCAGACGAGGGAGTCGGCCGGGAATTCCGCGAAGCACCCGCCGGCCAAGCCCGGAAGAATTTCCATAGGCAGAGTAGCAAAATCGCCAGCACCACATACTTAAAATACAGGCTCGCCCCCAGCGGCCACTGCCCCCAGAGGTAGATAAAGGTGAGCAGCAGCAGGTAAAACGCCGTGTTGCCGAGCAGGGCCAGGCGGGATTTCGGGCGGATGCGCAGCAGGGCAACCAACACCAGCAGGGGCAGGCCCACATGGATAAAAATATAGAGGAAGCGTTCCATAGCGCGAGGCTTTATTAGAAAGAGCGCTTCGCGCCGGACATGTTACAGTTCCCTCGGGTTTAGGGGAAGGCTACCTGGGGCGAATCGCTGCCCCCACCCTGGTTGTAATCCACGCTCTGCAACCGAAACTTCCCGTATACAAATGCACCGTCCGGATAATGCCACACCGCTTCCCCATAGGTGGGGAGGTTCAGGCCATTGATCTTTTGGTAGTCTTTCACCGGGGTTGAAAATGGAAAGGTTTTCATCTCGTCAATCGCAATCCGGTCTTCCGAAACAAAGTTGACCAACTGGCCCTGGTCATTGAAATACAGCTCAGCCGAAATGCTGGTGCCCCGGGTGGTAAAAGTGGCCCGGGCGGTAAGGTGGTCGATGGGCTCCCAGGTAATGCGCCGGTCGATGAGGCCCGCCGGCGCAAAGAGGCAGAGGTCGTTGAAAAACGTCACGGTTTCCGTGGGGTAGAGGGCCGGGTCATCGATGTGCACCACCGGAAAGAGCGACAATACTTTTACGCGCATACTGGCATTCCCGTTTTTGTAGCGGTGATAGCCGGCGGCAGGCAGCCCCTTTACCCGGGCCTTCATAAAAAACAGGCGGGTGGGGGATGGAATAAAATTGAATTGTTCGGAGGTAAATGGGAACCAATCCTGGTCCCGGCCCCGCATATCCCCTTCGAATACAATCCGGAAGTCCTGCACCCTGGTTTTCCCAACGACCCCCACATATCGCAGATACTTCTGCACGGGCGCAGGCAGGTGGTCCAGGTCTTCTTCCCGGATAATCCGGGTTTCAACTTGCGCGGCGCTGGAAGACGCACGCACATCCCGCCTGTACGTGTTGGCAAATGCTATGGCAACAAAACTGGATATGGCCACCCCCGCAATAATGACATTTGCAATGGTGCCGAACCTGGCGTCCTGCCAATAGAACAGGATCAGGATTTGCGACAGCACCACGGCGATTATCGCCACCAGGGGCCAGGATTCTCTTTTCATAAGGAATAGCGCCGTCACCACCAGGAACAGGAGTCCCGACACCAGCCAAAGCAACCCCACGGGTTTGGTAATTTCCCGGGTAAACTGTTCGATGGTGGCCAAACGGAACGCCCGGGCAAACCCCATCAGGTGGATGAGCCCGTGGATCATGAGCAATAAGCCGAATACGTATTTCATCTATTGGGAGTACTTCACCTAAAGTACTTTTACCACCCGATACAAACTATGATTTATGTCAGCATGGGGTGCTGGGAGGATGCAGTTAAAGTGATTACTGCCGCAGACGGTGTTTATTTTTTGTAAGAAACCTCCTATTTTTTCGCTTCCGGACAATTCACCTAAGAATCGGACGTTTTAACGAAATACAATACCGGGAACGCCCGGTTGCGAGTTATTGATTGGTAACCTACAAACCCTACTATGGAGATCAAGAGTTCCCCCGATTCCTACAAACGGCCCGCTATCCGGATACGACTTGGCCTGACCCTGTTGGCCGGCTTCCTGGCCGGGTCCCTCCAGGCCCAGCAGCAATGCGCCGTCTTCAAGAGCGAGATCGGCGATGTTCGCAAATTTGAGCAAACAGTAAACCAGCTCACGGATTCCCTGAAGGTATATGCCGAGGTAGCCGCCTTTGCCGCCCGATACACGGAAGGCCGTAGCAATGCCCAAAAGGTGGAATTCCTGGCCGGGGAAGCCCTGGCCGCTGCCCAGGAGGCTGTGAATTATGCCGCCGAGGCCCAGTACCACGCCGAGGTCTGCGGCCTGGACGAAGTCATCACCCACGCCATTGAGGCGGAGGCCCTTTCCATCGACGCCCGGGACTTTGCGGAAACCATGTACACAAACGCCAAAAAGGCGAGTGCTGCCGGCAAGTTGGGCGACATCCACTACTACATGCGCCGTTCCCTCCAGGCTGCCCGGGAAGCCACCCGTATTTCCGAAAAAGCCACCTGGGCGGCCCTGGATGCCCATGGGAGCTGTACACACGAGGACGATATGGCTACCGGGAAAAACTAGGAGCCTGAGCTCGGTCCGCGGGGCATTTTATCCGTCCCAGCACGCTCTTTTTCAAATATTTCTTTGACCTTAACAAAAACTTCACGCAGCCCTATCCAAATAATGTTTAACCTTTACCAATAAAAATTAAACATTTTGGAATGTCTGCTTATTGGCATCAAGATCGTTCTTTTTGTCAGCATCGTAAACGTCTGGTTTTTCCGCTTCAATAAATCCACCTCCTGGAGGGGCGAAGGGGCCAACAGCATGAAAGAAGAATTTGCCAACTACGGCCTTACCGGCGGGCTGGTCTATGTGGTGGGGGCCATTAAGGTACTCGCCGCTACGGGCCTCTTGCTCTCCATCTGGTATCCGGCCCTCACGCTGCCGTCGGCAACCGTCATGGCGGTGATGATGGCCGGGGCTGTGGCCATGCACCTGAAGGTGCAGGATCCCATCAGGCGCTCCTTTCCCGCCCTGCTCTTTTTAGTGCTCTCCGGGTTGCTCATTGCCAGCGCCCTCGATTTGATTGCCGTTGGATAAAATCCTGGCATAAAAAAACCCCGACACCAGGTGCGGGGCTTCCGGGGGAACGGGGCTTAAGTGATCCCCCAGGCATTTAGGTACCGAGTAGCAGGTACCTAAATGCGGGATTGAATAGCAATCTGACGAGCGTCTTGCAGCCGCTTGTCAAAAAATCTACCGGCATTCTTGCGGTAATCGAAATGGACTCCGTCTGAGTGCATGTCTGCCAGTTGCGTAGGGTTAAAGTTCTCCTTTTTCATAGTTGTAAGCTTTTCGTCCGCAGGATTCTTTCCCGGGGTGTGGAAGAATTTCGCCTTTCTAACACTTCAACAATATACAACTAATGTTTAATAAAAATATATAAACATTAAACATTATGAAATATTTAGGATTGTTGACTGGCGATAGCGGGGGCACTAACACCAGGCGGGATTTGCATCTATTTCCCGGAGCCACGCACGGCCACGCACAGCCACAGAACCCGCATCCAGCCCGATACCGACCTGAAATATATCCCCCTGAAAACCAGAAACCTATGCCAATAATTTCTATCTTATGGGGAACAACCTAAACCATATGATTATGAAACGATTTCTATTGCTGTCGCTGCTGTGCGTTGCCATGGCCGGACAGGCGCAAACCGCGTATTTTACCGCGTACAATTTCACCGTTGAATCCAAGGACGTGGGATCGGTCTACAACATGGTAGACACCTATTACAAGGCGAACAAGCCCGATGGGGTTTCCGTTTGGCTGTACGAAAACCATTTTAACGAACCGGGCGACAACCACACGCATACGCTGGTATTTACCGGCTCCCAGGAGGCCCTTGGCGGCATGTACGACGCCGGGCAGAGCACGGATTTCCAGCTTTTCCTCACCCGGGTTAACGCGCAGATCTCCAAGAGCAATAGTTCGCTATCCGGCGCCATCCTCGATGCCTACGGGGACGATGACGGGGCCTACCCCTTCAGGCAGCTCTTTGTGCTGGATGTGGAAGATGCCAATGCGATGACGGCCTCCTTTGCCAAATTCAACGCGGCGAACAACCCGGCCAACCGCCTGGTGACCATGGGATCCATCAATATGGGCCTGTCGTCCAAAGGGGAAACGCATTGGGTGCTCGTTGGCTTCAAGGACATGAAATCGGCCCTGGGGGGTACCCGCGGCCTGGTCCCGGAAGGCCAGCGCGCCGCCTTTGACCGCGCCTGGCAGGCCCACATGTCGGCCATGGGCGAGTTCCGCATTGTCCGCAACAGCCTGATGATCCTGTTGGGTTCCTGGTAACAGGATGCCACGGTTGAATGCCCCCGCTTTCGGGGGCTTTTTTTATTCCTGGAAATTACATAGAAAACCCGGCGGCCTTCAGCCAAGCACCACAGAGAAGCTCCTGGATCTTTCAGCGATCCGCCACAGAGAAACCCCTGGAGCTTTCAGCGAATCGCCCCGCAGCGCTCCAGGTAGAATTCATATACGGAATCCGGTTCGTTAAGTTCTTTGGATTCGATGGCGCGCACCAGCTCCGGGCAGTGCCGGAAGTACTCCATCAACCGCTTGCGTTTGAGGCCCAGGATGCCCTGGGTAACCCGAACCATACTCGGTTTGCCCTGCAGGTGGAAGAGCGGGAAGTAGTCCAGGTAGCTATTGTCGTCGTGGATAAATTCCCGATGGTAGTAGGTGAGCGGCCCATCCCGTCTAAGGACCCGCAGGAAGACCCGCTCTGCGGCGGGGTCCAGCACGTAGCGGAAGCGAAAGAAGGCAGACTCCTCCCGCAGGGGGACGGTAACGTACTCCCGCACCCCCGCCCGGTATCCCAGGATGGCCCCGGGGGCCAGTTTCTGCCGCCGCCGTTTCCCCTCCGGGATAAACCGGATCCGGGAATACAGATCCGTAAAAGGCCCGGGATGCCGGTCGCGTACCTGCCCGCGTATGGTATCCCCTTCCAGTGTAATGACATGCCCTGGGAGGTAGCCCCGCTTCTGCCCGTGCAGGGGGGTGAGGCTGATCAGGATGATGGCCAGCCCAACCAGTGGTTGCACCAGGCGCCTTTTACCCGGCCTTTTCGTTTTGCGCCCGGGAAGGTACGGAGAGGTCATAGGAGTTGATTTTGCTGGAAGCACTGCAAATATGTTGCCAAAGCCCGCGATCACCTTGTAACAAACCCAGGGATTCCTGGGCGCCGGCCTTTTTACAGACCACACCTTGCTCGCCGTCTTCTTAGGGCTGGTTGTAGTTTTGGCAATCGTTTTGTCTGCGTACAACAACCTCGAAACTTCCGATATCCGCGAGTGAATAATTTTTATTTTAAGGTGTAGTATGCAAGTACACGCATTGATCTGACCCATTCGCTCATTCTTCCTTGAATTGGGCCGGAGAATCGCGTTTCTTGGAATAAATTAAAACACCATGTACCACCAGACTTTCAAGCACCTTCTCCCATCGACTATGGGAATTTTATCCTTCACGCTATTCTCCTGCATACCGGATACCGTTTCGCCTGTCGATCCGGATGCGAACATTAAATCAGAACCTATTGAGATTATCGTAGGGGTTGAAGTAGAAAGCGAATTGTGGCCCCGGGAAGTTTATTTTTCTGAAAGACAGGAATCAGTAACGATATCCGGAACCGCAAAGGATTACAACGGAACCATCTTACCATCTGTGAAAGTTGCACATTTTGATTCCGGAATAGAATCCCGCGCAGATTCATCAGGAAAGTATTCATTAAAAATCCCGAAAAATCAGTTAGGAGACGTTGGAAAAGTTTGGGTGTTCTTCCTCAAGAACCTCTCGGAAAGCAATGGACAAGGCTCTACTGTCCTCAAGCAAGTGGTTTTAGGAGAGGAGGTATATTATCTGGCAAGGGATGAATATTGTAGATGAGAAAGCTCAATGGGATCAAATTGAACGTGAAACACAAGAAAGTCACTAAGGCTATAAGCAAAGTATAAAAGCCTGTTATTTAGGGCGAAGACACTATTAAAAAGGTTCGGTGAATCAAAGGCGAATGCACAAGAAAAAAGGTTCGGAGTGTGAGTGAAAGGAAATACCGCCGTGAAAAAGTCGTGAAGCCTTGGAACGACTTTAGGCGGTATTGACTGGTTCAGCAACGTCAGTTGCTGAATCACCTAACGAAGAACCGGCTTTCTTGTGCTTCGCCCAACCGCAGAACTCGCTTTTCGAACTTCGCTCCCCGTAACTACTGCTTCTCAAAAACCAGGTCCCGAATCCGTCCCGTGGTAACCAGCATTGCGAAGATTTCACCGTCCGGGTTCTTTTTGAATTGCGCGCTGTACGGACCAATGCTGAAGCGGTCACCGCGTATTAGGGAAAGGGGCACGTCCGGGAGCCGGTTGTGCCGGGCCATCAGTTTTCCGTTTTCCACGACGAGTTGATAG
This sequence comes from Robiginitalea sp., assembly GCF_982776155.1. NCBI lineage: Bacteria > Pseudomonadati > Bacteroidota > Flavobacteriia > Flavobacteriales > Flavobacteriaceae > Robiginitalea > Robiginitalea sp. Next base: position 443,648 of record NZ_CEXZKX010000002.1, on the reverse strand, counting down.
GAGGTGTCCAATTCCGGACTGTAATACGTGCCCGCATAGCGTTCAAAAAGGTCCGGATCGCCCTCCACGTAATCGAAGGACGCCATACGCGTAATTTCTCCTCCGGGGTCCTTAAAAGTCATGACCCTGCCCTGGTTTTCCTCGGTAAACTCCACCACGGCATTCACCCCGATATCCAGCATTTTAAATTGGTTCGGACCGATGGGAGCTATCCGGTTTTCCGACCCCCCTGCCCGGTGATACATGAGGTAACCATCCTTCAGATAAATGCGCCGGTAGGTCTGTTGTTCATCAAACCAATAATACCCTTCAAAAGCTTTCAGCGCGTCTTCGTCCATGGCAATAGTCGGGGGTTCCGGGGGAACCGGTCCTTCTTCCTGCTCCTCAATATGGTCCTTCAGAAAGAGGTCGGTAACTTGCAGTGCCAGCCTGTTGGGTCCGGAATCCGCGTAATTCGAAACGACCGCCACCGCGAAATCCCGCTCCGGGAACCTGCCGAGATACGAGCGATACCCCGCGTCTGCTCCCCCGTGCTGAATTTGCTTTAACCCTTTGTACGGCGAGATAAACTGCCCATAAGCACCGCCAAAGGTTTCGCCGTTGTTGAGTACGGCCAGGCGATCCATTTGTGCTACCATGGCCTCAACTTTCTGAGAGGGCGGGTTGTTGAGGTGGTCGGCCCAACGGACCAGGTCTTCGGCCGTGGTAAAGAGGCTGGTAGCCCCAGCGTTCGCGAAACTCAGCACGGCTTTTTTTAGTACGTCGTTTTCGCGGTAATACGAGTACGCCCGGTTGGGGACTATTTTTTCGTGGTCGTCATAGAAAAGCGTGTGTTCCAGCCCGAGCGGCTCAAAGATGCGCTCCTCGGTGAATTCGGCAAACGTTAAACCCGAGGTACGCGCCACCGTTTCCGCCAGTAGCGTAAACCCGGTGTTGCAATAGTTGAACTCCTCTCCCGGTTGAAAATTCAGGTCCTTTTGCCGTTCCACCAGTTTCAGGATATGGTCTACGGTAATCACATCGTCCATTCGCCATCCGGCCATCTGCAACAAAGACCATTGGTCGCGCATGCCGCTTGTATGGCTTGCCAGGTGGCGCAGTGTAATGGGGGTGCCAAAATCCGGCACTTCCGGGATGTGCTTGCGGATGGGATCGTCCAGCGAAAGTTTTCCATCCGCCTGCAGGAGGAGGATGGCATACACGGTGAATTGCTTGGATACAGACGCCACGTGGAAAATGGTCTCATCCGGGGTCACGGGTATCCCGTATTCCACATTGGCACTGCCGTATCCTTTGCTAAAGGCGATTTTTCCATCCTGCCACACCGCCACAGCAGCACCCGGCTGGTTGGGCCCGTCAAAAGCACTGAAAATGGAATCGACGGAAGCTTCCATGCCAGCGGGCACCTGCTGCCCTGCAAGAGGGGCTGTGCCTGCCAGCAGTACGGCCAGGAACAGGCAGGATTTCAAATAGAATCGGTCTTTCATATTGATTGGTTAAATGTGAGAGGGAAACCGATTAAAGATAGAAAAATTCAACTGCGGCAATGCAGTTCGAAGAATGGGAATAGGTTATATCCGGAGTCAAAAGTTACAAAAAGGAGGCGGTATTGACTGGTTCAGCAACGTCAGTTGCTGAATCACCTAACGAAGAACCGGCTTTCTTGTGCATTCGCCTAGCTGCAGAACCGGCTTACTTATGCTTCGCCCAAACCCCATTAATTATCAAATTGCCAAATTAGCAAATTGAACTATTTGTCCGCCAACGCCGGCTGTTTCGAAGCAGGCTCCGGATCCGGCCGGTCATCCAGCACATCCGTCCGCTCCACCGTTTCGCCTTTTTTGAAATAGAGTTTGGCGTCCTCCAGCGCCAGGTAGAGGCAGGGCACGATCACCAGGATGATGCTCGTGGCGAACACGATCCCGAAGCCCAGGGAGATGGCCATGGGGATGAGGTATTGCGCCTGGCTGGAACGCTCCAGGATGATGGGCGCCAGCCCGCCGAAGGTGGTGAGCGTGGTGAGCATAATGGGGCGGAAGCGGCGCAGGCCGGCCTCGTGGATGGATTCGTAGACGGAGTTCTCCCGCCGCTGTTTGTTCGCGTAGTCAATCATGATGAGCGAGTCGTTTACCACCACCCCGGAGAGCGCAATCACCCCCATGAGGCTTACGATAGACAGGTCGTACCCCAGCAGGATGTGGCCGATGACCGCCCCGATGATCCCGAAGGGGATGGCCGTCATCACAATAAGCGGCTGCGTATAGCTGCCAAAGGCGATGGCCAGCAGGGCGTAGATGACAAACATGGCCATGCCAAAGCCGTTCCAGAGGCTGGCGGTACTCTCCCGCATGTCTGCCTGGGAGCCTTCAAAGGTCCAGGTGATGCCCGGGAAATCCGCCCGCAGCTGCGGCAGCACTTCTTCCTGCATCCGGGCGAGCACCCGGCTCACCGCGTTGGCCGGTTCGGTATCCATGCCCACGTTGATCACGCGCCGGCCGTCCCGCCGGTTGATGCTGGTAAAGGCCTCCCGCTCCTCCACGGATACCACGTCCAGCAGGGGTACCTGCACCCCCGACGGGGTTACGATCAGGAAGTCCTCCAGATTCTGGATGTCTTTGCGCTCCTCGTAGGGGAGTTTCACCCGGATCTCGATCTCGTTCATCCCGCGGAGTTGCCGCATGGCCAGGGAGCCGAAAAACGCGTCCCGGACCTGCCGGCCCACATCCCCCGAAGTGAGCCCCAGGTTGCGGCCCTCGGGCAGGAGTTTAAAGTCGTATTGCAGCTTGCCCTTGTTGTAGTTGTCGGTGACGTCCCGGGTGTTGGAAAAGGATTCCATTCGCTCAATGAACGCGGCGCTGGCCCGTTCCAGAACTTCCTCGTCCGTATGGCTCAGGTCGATGCTGATGGCCTGGCGCGCCCCGCCCGGGCCCCGTTCGGCCTCAAAGGAAATCTGGTCCACCCCGTCGATGTCGCCGATATTGTCGCGCCATAGGGCGATGACCTCCCCGGCGGTGATATCCCGCTGGTCCGGCGGCAGCATCACGATTTCCACGTCGATAAAATTCTGCCCCCGCACGTTTGTCTTGATCCCCTCGGCCACCTCGTAGAGGTTGTGCTCCTCAAACATCCGCTGGGTGGAGGCGGTCACGTCGTTGGCCACCTTGGCGGCCTGGTCCGGGGTGGTCCCCACCGGCAGGCGGATCCCGGCCTCAATTTCGTCGGCTGCCACCTCGGGCATCATGATCATCCCCATATGGTCGCTCAGGCCGTAGGCGCCTACCATGAGCAGCAGGGCCAGGGCGGCGGACAGCGTAATGTAGCGGTATTCCAGGCACTTGTCCAGAAAGGGCCGGTAGTAGCGGTCGATCACCCGGTCGAAGCCTTTGGCGAATTGCCGTTGCCAGCCTTCGAGCCGCCCGGTGAATTTCTTAATGAGCGTAGGCTTTTTGTTGGTTTTCGCCTTGTGCGCCAGGTGGGAGGGCAATATAAAGAGCGCCTCCAGCAGGGACACGGCCAAAATGACGATCACCACAATGGGCAGGGGCTGCCAGAACATCCCGTTTTCCCCCGGCATAAACAGCAGGGGGACAAAGGCGATAATAGTGGTGGCGATACTGAAGATCACCGGCTTGGACACGTCTTTCGTCCCAAGGATGGCGGCCTGTATAAACGAGTAGCCGCGCTGTCGGTATTCGTACACGTTTTCCCCCACCACGATGGCGTCGTCTACCACAATCCCCAGGACAACCAGGAAGCCGAACATGGCGATCATGTTGACGCTGACCCCCACCATGGGCAGGAATATCATCCCCCCGATAAAGCTGATGGCCATCCCCATCATCACCCAGAAAGCCAGGCGGGCCTCCAGGAAAAGCGTGAGGATTACCAGGACGATGACGATGGCGGCCAGCCCGTTTTCGGTGAGGAGCGAAAGGCGTTCGCGGAAGTCTTCGGCCCGGTTGGAGTCGATGCGGAAATTCACCCCCGGGGGCAGCTGGAAGGAATCCATTTCGGCCTGTACGGCCTCGGCGATGTCCAGCGGGCTCTGGTCTCCAATTCGGAAGATTTCGAGCTCCACGGAGGGCGTGCCGTTGAACTGTCCGTGGAAGCCCACCTCGTCAAACCCGTCGCGGATGGTGGCGATTTCGGCCAGGGTCACCTTGGCCCCGGATTCCGATGTGATCACGGCGATATCCCCGAATTCCTCGGCCCATTGCTTGCGTTCCTGCATGCGCAGCAGGATTTCCCCGGCCTGTGTTTCCACGGCCCCGGCGGGCACGTCCCGGCTGCTCTGGCGGATGATGTCGGCCACCTGGCCCAGGGTGAGCCCATACTGCCGCAGGTTGTGGCGGGGGATCTCCACGTGGGTCATGTATTCCGGCACGTTGTTCAGGGATACCTGGGTGATGTTCGGGTTGGCGAGCAGGCGGGTGCGCATGCGTTCGGCCAGCTGGCGCAGCGTCCAGATATCCGTTTCCCCGTAGATGCCGATTTCCATCACGTCCCGCTGGCGGTCCTGCAGGGCCACCTCGGGCTGTTCGATGTCGTCCGGGAAGGTCCGGATGCGGTTCACGGCCTGGTCGATGTCCTGGAAAGCCTTCATCCGGTCCGAGCCGGCCACCAGTTCGATGGTGACGCTCCCGGACCCCTCCCGGGCTTCCGAGACGATTTCTTTGATGCCCTGCACGCCGCGCACGGCTTCTTCAACGGGCTGCAGGATGCCCTGTTCCACCTCGGCCGGGGAAGCGCCCGGGTAGGCCACGTCCACATTTACAAAGTCCAGCTGGAAGTTGGGGAATACCTCTTTCTGGATGTTGAACATCGTCCAGATACCCCCGGCCAGCAAGATGATCATCAGCAGGTTGGCCGCGATGCTGTTGCGGGCCATGTACCCGATGGCGCCTTCCTTGCGGGGACTGTTTTTTCCCGGGTCGTCGGGTGCGTCCAGCCCGTTTTTCCCCGGATGGCCGTTTGGGGATTGGGGCGCGTTTTCGTTCGGCATGTGGTCTTCTTCTTTCATCTCAATCGCTTTGGGGGGTTGTCGGGGCGGAAGCGCCGGCAGCGGGTGTATCCCCCGCGGCTGAAACCTCTTCGGCCTCGGGCTGGTTGCCTTCTCCGTCAGCGGATGCTCCGCCTTCCGTCCTGAGGGCGATGCCGTCCGAAACCGTGCTCAGGTTGGTGGTCACCACCTGTTCGTTCCCGTTCAGGCCCTCGGAGATGTAGGCGTGGTTCATGTCGGTGAGTACCACGGTGACGTCGCGGACGGAGAGCTTGCCGTCTTCGTTTACCCAGACAGTCTGGTTCGTTCGCAGGTGGTCCCGGCTGATGCGCACAGTGTTTTCCACGGGCCGGCCTTCAATCCGGCAATCCACAAACGACCCGATCATCAGCGGGGGGGTGCCCGGTTCCGCATCCCGGGCCAGGGGGTCTTCCACCCGGACCAGCACGCGGGCCAGCCGGGTCTGGGCATCCAGGGCACCAACCTGCTGGAAAAGGCGGCCTTCCCGCATCACGTTGTCGTCCCAGACGGAGCGGTTGCGGATTTCCACCCGGGCGCCTTCCTGCCCGTCGTGGGGGAATTCCAGCCAGCGGAGTTGGGTTACCGGGACGGTGAGTTCCACCCAGTAGGCCTCCGTGCCCACCAGCCGGCCCAGGTTGTCCCCCGGGGTTACCTGGGAGCCAACGGTCACATTCTGGGTGAGGATATGGGCGTTGAAGGGGGCGCGGATGGTGGCGCGGCTGAGGTTCAGGCGGGCCTGGGCCACGGCGGCCTCCGCTGCCTTGATCCGTGCCTGTACGGCCTGCAGCTGGGGCTTGCGCAACACGAGTTCCCGCTCTTCGGGCGAGAGGGAATCCCCGCCTACCAGGGCGAGGTCCTGTTCGGCCACCTTCTGCCGGCCCATCTCTACGTTCAGTTCCGTGCGGGCCTGCAGGAGTTCGCTCTCGCGCAGGTCCAGGGTATTCTGGAAATCCGCCGGCTGAATCTGTAAAAGGATGTCCCCTTCGCTGACAAAGCCGCCCGGGGCAAAGGCCGGGTCGCGGCGAATCACCTGCCCGTTCACGAGCGGGCTCAACTGCACGTCTTCCACAGCGCGGACCGTGCCGGTGGCTGAAAGGACGGGGGTAAACGTCCCGGCTTCGGCCGGCAGGGTTTCCACGAGCATGGCAGTCTGCCGGGTGGCGGCTTCCCGTTGGGCGGTCGGCTCGGTGGAGTAGATCAGCACGGTGACCAGGGCAGCAGCCCCGAGGATGGCCAGACAGATCAGAAGTATTTTCTTTTGGCTCATGGTGTCGTCTTTTCTTCGGAGTTTAGGGCGATTTCGCGTTCAGTTTCAAAGGATCCGGCCAGGGCGCGGTACAGGCCTACGCGGATCTCCAGCTGGGCAAGGCGGGCGTCGATCAGGTCGCGCTTGAGTTGCTGTTCCTGGTCCAGACCCAGGAGCACGTCCAGATACGGGCTGAATCCGTTCAGGAATTCATTCCGCAGCTGGCCGTTGGTTTTTTGGGCGAGGTCCAGTTGTTTTTCCAGGATTTCCAGGCGGCTGGCCTGAACCTGTTCCTGCACCAGGGCATCTTCCACTTCCTGGAAGGCGGTGAGCACGGTCTGTCCGTAATTGTAGATGGCTTCCTGCCGGGCCGCTTCGCTGCGGTTTGCCTCGGCGGAAAGCGACCCCCCGTAAAAAAGCGGGGCCACGATATTCCCGGCCAGCGTATAGGCCCATTCCTGGAACAGGCTCTCGTAATCATTGGCCCGTTGCTGGCCGGAGAGCCGGAGGGAGAGTCGCGGGTATTTGGCCCGGACGGCTGTGGCGTAATCCCGGTCGGCGGCGTGGAGGGTGAGGTACGCCTGCTGGATGTCCGGCCGGCGGCGGACGAGTTCCAGGGGAAGGCCCGTGGACGGCAGGGCGGGGAGCTCCGGAAAGTCCTGGGCTTCGGGCGGGTCGATGGCCTGGGGCTGTTTCCCGAGCAAAATGGCCAGCTGGTGTTCCAGCAGGGCAACGTTCTGCTCAAAAATAAGCCGCTGGTTCCGGGTGGATTCCAGCAGCTGTTGTTGCCGGAGGATATCCACGGCCCGCACCTGCCCGCCTCCGAAACGGGCGCGGATCAGGCGGAAGATATCCTCGTTGGTCTGTATCTGGTCTTTGGCCAGGGCGAGTTGCTGGCGGGCGGCCTTCAGGCGAAACCAGGTCAGGCTCACTTCGGCGGCCAGGGACAGGGAAGCCGTCCGGTAGTCGGCCAGGCTGGCCTGGGCGCGATAGGCTTCGGCCCGCAGTCCCGTCCCGATGCGGCCCCACAGGTCTATCTCGTATTGGGCGGAGGCCCCGAACTGGATATTTTCGCCCCCCGCAAAATCCGGCTGGGGCCGGCTGATGGCGCTCTGGGCTCCCCCTTCGAACTGGGGCCAGCGGATGCCTTTTTCCCGCTTCAACACAAATTGGGCCTGCCGGAACCGTTCCCAGGCCGCTGCCAGGTTAAAATTGCGCGTGAGGGCGGAATCGATAAGCCCTTCGAGCTGGGGGTCGTCAAACTGCTCCCACCAGCGCTGTGGCAGGGGAACCTCCCCGGCGGCAGATAGCGTTTGCAGGGAATCCAGGCCGGTAGTTGGCTGGATGCTTTCGCGGGACGGGCCGCAACCGATAAAGGAAAAAGTTAGAAAAAGTAGAGCAAAGAGGGAGAATACGTAGGAGAACAAAGAGGAGAACGCGGAATAGACCCCGGTTGCTGTCTCCCGGCCGGATCCGTAGGAGAAAAATTGTTTTGAGATTACGCAGTATATGGTCGGCACCCTTCCGAATGGGGCAGACGGGGGTGCTTCAGGAAGTCCCGTTTTCTGTTGGTTTTCAGGTACGATAGCGTTTCCGGTATTTGGAAAGGTTGTCTGCCATTAAATAAGGTACGATAAAAGGTGCAGGGTTTAATCCCTGCAGGGTGGCGACAGGCGTTCAATACATTAAACCATTGATAAACAGCTAGTTGAAAAACGTTAAACCTTTATTAAAGTGGGGTTAAACGTACGGGCTGGCTTCCGGATTATTCGCGGTATCACCGCAAGGGATTAATTGCTATCTTGTTGCAAAAGAAGCATATGGGCAGCCGCATTCTAAAATATTATCTGGCATTTTGGGTTTTTGGATTCCTGTTTTTTGGGGGGGCGGGAATTCCGGGAAACCCGGGGGGTCAGACCCTGTATGCCCAGGAAATGGCAGGCCGGACCGGATACGAAGAGTCGGCCAGGGATTCGGATGGGCTGTCCGAGGCCTGGCTGGAAACCCTTCGGGAGCGGCCCGAAGAATTGAAGCAAATGTATACCGCGGATGCCGTCCGGGTGTTCGCCGACGGGAATACGCTTCAGGGCGACGACCAGCTGGCCGCCCTGTGGACGGACCAGGACCTGGAAGTGGATTCCCTGGCGACCATCGGCTTGCTGGAACCCCATGATGATACCTATCGGTATGAGGTTTCTGAACTCACCTTGCGGGATGGGCGGACATTCCGGATGCTGGTGATCTGGAACCTGGAGTGGCCCGGTCCGCGGCGGGAATTGGAAATGGTGGAAGAGGTCCGGCCCGTGAAGAATTACCGGGAGCAACTTAAGGTGCGCCGCACTCAGTGGATGAGCCATTGCAATGCCCATGAGGTAGACCAGCTCGTACGGGAACTCTACACGCCGGATGCCCGGTACTACAACCACCGGCCAATGATTACGGGGCGGGAAGCTCTTATAAATACCTATCAGTATATGAGGAATCCCCGTTACAAATTGTCCCTGGAACCCTTACTAGTTGCCCCGGTCAACGAAAAGCTCATCTTCGAAATTGGCCAGTGCAGCGGCTCCTACCCGGGCAAGTATATTTTGGTCTGGACCAGGGACGAGGAGGGGAAGTGGTGGATTATGATGGATTCGAATATTTAGTTGATTTGAGGATTTGAAAATTTGCCGATTTGAAGATTACAGGATCTGCCGATTTGAAAAATAAGTCTTATGCGTATTCTGCTCATGTCGATAGGAACCCGGGGGGACATGGAGCCCTTCCTGGCCCTGGGGGAAATACTCCGGGAGGCAGGGCATGAGACCATTTGCGTTTTCCCGGAGCAATTCCGGTACCTGGCCGAAGAGGGCGGGCATGAGTTTGAATCCCTGGGGCCGGAATTTATAGAACTTCTGGAGAGCGATATCGGGCAGGCAGCCATGGGGGGAAGCGCTTCCACCTGGCAAAAACTCCGGGCGTACCGGGGGCTGCAGCAGGAGTACCTGAAGATCAGCAAAAAAGTCTCCCTGCGCCAATACCAATCGGTTGAAAAATGGCAACCAGACCGAATGGTACATCATGCAAAAGCCACATATCCAGTAATATGGGGGGTGGAACACCCCGGGAAAACCATCCTGGTCAGCCCGGTGCCTTATGTACTCCATCCTGTGCGGGACTACTCGCATATCGGCTTTAATCGGAACCTTGGCCCCTGGTTGAACCGGCTGTCTTTTAAGGTCGGACACTGGGGCTTGAGTTATACCATTCGGAAATCGGCCCGGCACCTGCCGGGCAACCCGGGACTCTCAGCCAAAGCAATCAACCGGGCCCTTTTTGGATCCCGGGCCATCTACACTGTTTCTCCGGCCCTCTTTCCGCAGCCTCCGGATTGGCCGGAACATGTGCGTGTCCTCGGTTATCACGAGCGGGACAAGGCGGTGCAATGGAAACCGGATCCGGAGCTGATAGCCTTTTTTCACCGGCATCCGAAACTCCTGATGGTAACCCTTGGGAGCATGACGAACCCGGACCCGGCCGGGAAAACCCGGATATTCCTGGACACCCTGAAAAAACTGGGTATCCCCGCGCTTGTGAATACGGCCGGCGGGGGACTTGAGCACCCAAAAACCTACAATACCGATCAGTTTTATTTTGTGGACAGTATCCCCTACGACTGGGCCTTGCCCCGGATGTATGCCCTGGTCCACCACGGGGGTTCGGGGACCACGCACATGGCCGTCAAATACGGGTGCCCGTCCCTGGTCATCCCGCATATCATCGACCAGTTCTTCTGGAACAGCCTGCTCGCCCGCCGCGGGCTAGGCCCTAAGGGCCCCGCAATCACCCGCTTATCGGAAACCCGCCTGGAACCCCTCCTGAAAGACCTCTGGGAAAACCCGGGCTATAAACAAAAAGCCAAGGAATGCGCCGCCAAAATGGCCCGGGAGGATTTCCGGCAGGACGTCCTGGACACGATCCTGGGAAATAGTGAACAAGCGGGACCGTGAAATCGCAAAGATTGATGGACAAAAACGCGCAGGAATATTGCGGTGACTGAGTACAAGACCTCATTGACAAACTTTCAAATTGACAAATTCCCGCATTTTCAAATCACCCTCCGAATCTTCAAATCACCCTCCGAATCTTCAAATCGCCAAACCTTCAAACCAATTCCCGATCCACCTCCCGCTTCAGGAAGTATCCGGTGACGACCGTGGAGAGGAAATCGGCTATGGGGAAGGAGATCCAGACGCCCAGTTCGCCGAGGTAATTGGGCAGGATCAGGATTAGCGGGATAAAGAAGAAACCCTGGCGGGTGAGGGTGAGCAACAGGGCCGGGGTGGCCTTGCCGATGGCCTGGAAATAGGCGGCGCCGATTAATTGGAGGGCAATGATGGGGGTTGCGGCAAAGACCCAGCGCATGGCGGCCGGGGCGTGTTCCAGAACAAAATTGTTCGCTGCGATTTCGGCAGCCGACATATCCTCCCGGTTACTCAGGAACAAATCGGCGATTTCCGCCGGGAAAACCATCAGCAGGACAAAAACACCAGTGGCCACCAGGGCCGCGTATTTGACGGCCGTATAGATGCTTTCCTTAACCCGGGGGTATTTGCGGGCGCCGTAATTGAAGCCGGCAATTGGCAGGAAGCCCTGGGTAACCCCGAAGACCGGGAAGAGGGCAAACATGAGCATCCGGCCGATAATCGCGTATACCGCCACGCTGGCCTCCCCGCCCAGGTTGAACAGGATGTTGTTGAGCAGCAAATAGGTGATGGAGGTGACCGCCTGGCGGGCCAGGGTCACAAAGCCCAGGGAGCCGATTTCGCTCAGGATCGGGCGGTCCAGCCCCAGGTGGTGCCAGCCGGGTTTCAGTTCGGAATTCCGGGAGAGGAAAAAATACAGGATGTAGCCAAAGCAGAGCAGGTAACTCCCCGTGGTGGCCCAGGCAGCCCCGTGCATCCCCCAGTCGAAAATATAGATAAAGACATAGTCCAGCACCAGGTTGCCCACCGACGGGATGATCATGGCGATCATCGCAAATTTTGGCTTGCCTTCCGCCCGGATCACCGTGTTTCCCATCATGCAGAGCGCCAAAAAGGGCACCCCGTAGAGGACGATCTTGTAGTAGATTTTGGCGGGGTCAAAGATGTCGCCCTTTCCCCCGAAAGCCGGGATGAGCGCATCCACATAGTAGAGTCCCAGGGCCACCATCGAGCAGGTGATCAGGATGGTGAGGGTGATCTGGTTCCCAAAGGTTTTCAGGGCTTTTTCCGGGTGGTCTGCGCCGAGGGCCCGGGAAATGATGCTGCTCCCCCCGATGCCGATGGCCATCCCCAGGGCCGCGATAAAAAACGATACCGGGAGTACCACATTGATGGCGGCGATGGCGATGGAACCGATCCAGTTGCCCACAAACACGGTGTCCACCAGGATGTTGAGGCTCATCACCAGGATGCCGATAGAAGCCGGGACGGCCTGCCGGATGAGCAGTGGCCCGATGGGCTCCTTCCCGAGTTGTTCCGAGGTTACTTTCGCCATGGGGTTTGTTGAGGTGCAAAACTACGCAGGAATTCGATAGGATTTACCCTACCACAAGGGCCCGTCTGGATTAAAACAGGACGTATCCGGTCCGGGCCTGTCGGATTCAAACTATCGGCAACCGGCCGTCCTTCGCCCAGTCGTTGACCCATTTTGCCATCAGGGTCACCCAGTCTTCCCGGTCGTTCAGGCAGGGGATATGCATAAAATCCGTCCCGCCGGCCTCCAGGAAATCGTTTTTGCCCTCCATGGCGATTTCCTCCAGGGTTTCCAGGCAGTCGCTGACAAAAGCCGGGGTGATGACCGCCAGCCGGGACCGGCCCTCATCGGCCAGGCGTTCGAACTCGTAATCCGTATAGGGCTTCAGCCAAGGGTCGCCGGCCAGCCGGCTCTGGAAGGAGGTGCTCACCTGGTCCTTTGGCAGGTCGAGCAGGGCCGCGATATTGCGGGTCATGTCGTAACACTGGTGGCGGTAGCAGGTATGGTGTGCCACCGAATTCATGCCGCAACAGGTATCGTTAATCTTGCAGTGGTAACTCGTGGGGTCCGATTTGCGGATGTGGCGCTCCGGGATACCGTGGTAGGAAAACAGCACATGGTCGTAGCCAAAAGCGTCCAGTTTTTCGCGGATGGACGTGGCCAGCACGTTGAGGTAATCCGGGTTCTTCCCGAAGGCGGGCATGGTGGTGACCTGCATGTCCGGGAACTGTTCTTCCCGTACTTCCAGGGCTTTGACCACCACCGTTTCGAAGGAGCTCATGGCGTAGTGCGGGTAAAGCGGTACGAGGAGCACCTCGTCCACCCCCTGCTTCTGCAATTGTTCCATGCCTTCGGCAATACTGCCGCTGCCGTAGCGCATCCCCAGGGCTACCGGGATGTCTGCCTGAGCCTCCACGGCCTGCTTAAAGCGTTCGGAAATGACGATCAGCGGGGAGCCTTCCTCCCACCAGATCTTGGAATAGGCCTCCGCGGATTTTTTCGGGCGGGTGCGCAGGATGATGCCGCGGACGATGAGGGTCCGAAGCCATTTCGGGGCGTCGATGACCCGCTCGTCCATCAGGAATTCATCCAGATAGGGCTTGACGTCTTTGGGTGTTGGGCTGTCCGGGGAGCCCAGGTTGACCAGGAGTACACCTTTCATGTGCAACGGGTTTGTGGCGGTTGTCTGTAGGTGCTGCAAAAGTACGGCTTTGGGCCGAACCGCAGGCCGGGCCTGCAGAGCATTTGCCAATAGCGCCATAACCGGCGCCAATTTTTGTCCCGGGAGGCGGTACGGGGAAATAGCAATGGGTTCCCGGACCGGGCGCTTTCATGCGGCCGGGTTGGCGATTGCGGGTAATTTTTTATAGCTTACCGCTGGAACTCGAACGGGAACTGGATTTGGAACCGGAACTGGAATTGGAACTCGAACGGGAACTGGATTTGGAACCAGAGTCGGAACTCTAAAGGGTGCCGAATAAAATAACGAAAACTCCTGCCGGAATCCGTGCTGGCAGCCAATCGCAACTGAAACACCCAAACGCCACATGCTCCAGGAACTGATCCCCGACCCGATGCAACGCTCCATCCTGCTGCTGAGCGCGGGCTTTTTGGCCATGGTGATTGGCTATGCGATCATCGCCCGGGTAATTCGCCATTACGGGAAAAACCCGAAATACCTGCTGCCGGAAGGGATGGTCCGCAAGGTGGGGTGGCCGCTTTTTTTCCTGATGTTTTCACTGGTTATACGGATGGAATCCCTACGGGAACTCCTGGGTATGGAGGATTACGGTTGGCATTTCCGGAAAGCGAGCACGCTGCTGTTTATCTTTTCCTTCACCTGGCTCTGCATCAAGGTTCTGCGGGTTGTCAAAAAGCTGATCGTCGACAATTACGACGTCCACGAGGCGGACAACCTGCGCGCCCGCAAGGTGTACACGCAGTTTACCATCCTGGAGCGCATCGTCATCTTTATCCTGGTCGTCCTCGCCCTGGGCATAGCGCTGATGAGCTTTGAAAGCATCCGGGAAATCGGGGTGAGCGTCTTTGCCTCGGCGGGAGTAGCCGGGATCATCATCGGCTTTTCGGCCCAGAAGATGATCGGGACCATCCTGGCGGGCATCCAGATTGCCCTTACCCAACCCATCCGGTTGGACGACGTGGTAATTGTAGAGGGGGAATGGGGGCGGATCGAGGAGATCACGCTCACCTATGTGGTGGTGAAGATCTGGGACAAGCGCCGCCTGGTGGTGCCTACCACTTATTTTATTGAAAAGCCGTTCCAGAACTGGACAAAAACCTCATCGGACATCCTGGGGACGGTGTACCTGTACACGGATTACACGGTGCCCTTTGACGCGTTGCGGAAAGAGCTAAACCGGATTGTGGAAGCCTCCGACCTCTGGGACAAAGAGGTGGCCAATATCCAGGTAACGGATTCCAAAGCCGGCCACGTGGAAGTACGCGCCCTGGTAAGTGCCCGGGATGCATCTACGGCCTGGGACCTGCGGGTACACGTGCGGGAGAAACTGATCGCCTTCCTCCAGGAAAATTACCCGGAAAGCATTGCCCATACCCGGGTGCTGCTGCATGAAAATCTTAACGGGGAGAAGGCCGATGATTGATGCGGCTCCCGTATCTTTAGCCATAAGAATTTGAAATCGTTAAAAACGGCCCGGAAGAAGCCCGTGATTCCTGTCCAATCCCACCTGTCCCATGCAACAAGCATTTCCATTTGATGAACCGCGGAGGCTTGCCGGCCTTCACCGCCCCCTGCGTCTAACCCGTTGCTTTCCGCGCCAGCTCCTGGCGAAACTGACCCTGCTGGCCCTGTTTTTGGGGTTCTGCCCGGGTCCCGGTTTGGGTGCGGGGCCCTGGCTGGATTTTGGACAAGCGCTTCAGGCCCAAAAAGGAGGTATTCATTATTCGGAGCTCGACAAGGCGCTCTTTGACGGGTTGACCAGCGGATTGGAAAAGGATGCGAACGAGGATAAAACGGCCATAGGCCCGGAATTAGTCCGCGTGGGACGGGCCTTTTTGGGGACCCCCTATGTGGCAAAGACCCTGGAAGTGGGGGAAGACGAGCAGCTGGTGGTAAACCTGCGGGGTTTGGACTGCACCACGTATGTTGAAAACGTCCTGGTGATGGGCCGGCTGGCCAGTGAGGGGAAACTCCAATGGAACCGGTACGTCCGGGGCCTGGAACAGGTCCGTTACCGCAAGGGGAAACGCGACGGTTACCCCTCCCGCCTGCACTATTTCACCGAATGGATCCGGGACAATGAAGCCAAAGGCATGGTGCGCAACATCACCGAAGAACTCGCCGGGGTGACCATCCAAAAGGATATCAATTTTATGGGGACCCACCGCGATTTGTACCCGTTCCTGGCTTCGGATGCGAATTACCGGGCCATGGTGGAAATCGAAAAACAACTCTCCTCCAGGCCGCTCATCGTATTGCCCCGCTCGGAGGTGGCCCAGCGGGAACACCTGATACAGGACGGGGACATCATCGCCCTGGCTACGGATATTGAAGGCCTGGACGTCACCCATACAGGTTTGGCCATCCGCCTGGACGACGGGCGCATCCACCTGCTGCACGCCTCTACCGTTGGCGAGGTGGTTATCAGCGACGAACCCCTGGCGGACTACCTGCAGGGCATCAAGCGAAACACGGGAATCATCGTGGCGCGCCCGCAGGCCATGCGCTAACTTCAGGCCAGCGACATCAGGTATTTTTTGGGCGTGGTATTGTACTTTTTCTTGAAGGCCGAAATAAAATGGCTGGCCGTGCTGTACCCTACTTTCAGGCCTACCTCATTGACGTTGAAGGTTCCGCTTTCCAGCATTTTCCGCGCGGTTTCCATCTTGTAATCGAACAGAAAACTGTAGACGGTGTCCCCGTAGATCTGCTTAAAGCCCTCTTTGAGTTTTTTCAGGCTGAGCCCCGTTTCCTCCGCGAGCTCTGGGAGCGTGGGCGGTTCCGCCATCCGTTCGATGACGATTTCCTTAGCCAGCCGGATTTTGCGCAGGTTCTCCTCGTCCAGCAGGAAGGGGCACTGTTCCGCCTGGGGGTCGGCCGTCCGGTTGAAGTAGAGCGAAAGCAGTTCGTATACCTTGGCCTTATAGTAGAGCGGGCGGACGGACGGGTGGGTGGATTGGCCCCAGAGCTGGCTGAGCACCACGGAGATGGACGGCCCCACCGGGTTTTGCTGGTAGTATTTCCGATCCCGGTACTCGGGGTTCAGGAAGGGGATGTAATCCGCCTCGGAGGAAAACAAGCCGTGGAACGTGCGGATGCTCATCAGTACGGAAACCACCCAGGTATGGGGGGAAAGCGTGGCCTGAACGGGCAGTTCGGTCTGGGGATTGTAGAGCAGCAGCGACTGGTCGCCCGGCAGGTCCAGGTGGTACCGGCCCTCATTGTAGGCAAACCGGGCCTGGCCCTTGAGGCAAAAGTGGAATTGCAGGTACCGGCGACCGGAATTGCGCTGCACCCCTGTGGGCTGGTCCGTATCGTTCCGGCAGAGCAGGAGGAGGATATCCGGGTCGATCCGGATTTCCGACAGTGAACCGCTAGCGGTATTTTCATTCATGCTGTCATCGGTTTGGGGGAATTGAATTATTTAGAATTAATCTAAATTACCAAGCCCAGAACCCCCGGTTTCGGGGTAAAATTACGATATTTCGCGGATTTCGGCCCGGAAGCACCTCCGGGTAACCCGAATCGGTATTAAAAGTACCTACAGCGTTATTTTTGGACTGGGAATCCCGTTATTTTTGTGGGCATCCTTTAGAGGGCATGAAGAAATACCATATTTCCAGACATCACCGGTTTATTACCGTCGGGCTGAATTACGAGAAGGCAGATGCAGCGACCCGCGGGCTCTTTGCCCTGGACGATGCCAGTACGGCCGTCCTCCTGGACCGGGCGCTGGAGGAGGGCATCGACGGGTTGCTGGTAACCAGTACCTGCAACCGGACGGAACTCCACGGTTTTGCCCAGGCCCCCCAGCACCTCATCCGGCTCCTTTGCGATTATTCCAACGGTACCGAGGCCGACTTTGATCGGGTGGGCTACGTGTACCAGAACCAGGAAGCCATCGGCCACCTGTTTCGGGTGGGAACCGGCCTGGACAGCCAGATCCTCGGCGATTTCGAAATCATCAGCCAACTGAAAAAATCCTTTAAGCTTTCCCGGAAGCACGGCCTGGCCAACCCCTTTTTGGAGCGGCTGGTCAACGCGGTGATCCAGGCGAGCAAGCGGATCAAGAACGAAACGGGGATTTCCTCCGGCGCCACCTCGGTGGCATTCGCCTCTGTCCAATACCTGCTGGCCCGTGTACCGGATATTGCCAACAAAAAAATCCTATTGTTCGGGACCGGAAAGATTGGGCGGAATACCTGCGAAAACCTGGTCAAGCACACCGGGCACGACCAGATTACGCTGATCAACAGAACCCAGGACCGTGCAGATGCCCTGGGCAGGAAGTTCCAGGTGCGTGTCCAGCCGGTGGAAGCGCTCCGGGAGGAAATTGCCGCCAGCGACGTACTGATCGTCGCCACGGGTGCCACCCGTCCCACGGTGACCGCCCCCATGGTGCCGGCAGACAAGCCCCGGTGGATCCTGGACCTGACCATCCCCTTCAACGTAGCCCGGGAAGTGGGGGTTAAAAACGGAATCACCCTGGTAGACCTGGATCAACTCTCCCGTATCACGGACAATACGCTCCAACAACGACGCAGCTACATCCCCCAGGCGGAATCCATTATCGCTGAGGTACACGGGGAATTTAACCAGTGGCTGGAAAGCCGCCGGTTTGCCCCGGTAATTCGCGCTCTGAAGGCAAAGCTGAAAACGATGAAGGAGGAAGAGCTGGACAACCAGGCGCGGAAGATCGACGGGTTCGATGCCTCCCAGGCCGATGTGGTCACCGAACGGATCATCCAGAAAATCACCCGCCATTTCGCCAACCACCTCAAGGATTCCGATATCGATACGGACGATAGCCTGGAACTGATCCAAAAGGTATTCCAACTCGAAATCCCCCAACGATGAGCAGGGCGCTTCGCATCGGGACCCGCGACAGCGAATTGGCGCTGTGGCAGGCGCAGACCGTCAGGGACCGACTGGAAGCCGCCGGGCACCGGGCGGAACTCGTCCCGGTGAAATCCACCGGCGACCTCGTCCTGGACAAGCCGCTTTACGAACTGGGTATTACCGGGATTTTTACCAAGACGCTCGATGTGGCCCTGCTCAGGGAAGACATCGACCTGGCCGTACACTCGATGAAGGATGTGCCCACCGCCCTGCCGGAAGGAATCTGCCAGGCCGCTGTGCTGGAGCGCGCAAGCGCACGGGACGTACTCGTGCACAAGGGGCTCGGCTTTCTGGACGGCCCGGGTACCATCGCCACCGGCAGCCTCCGCCGCAAGGCCCAATGGCTGAACCGCTATCCCGCCCACCAGGTAACCGGCCTGAGGGGAAATGTAAATACCCGCCTGAAACTGCTCCGGGAAAATTCCTGGGACGGGGCGATCTTTGCCCAGGCCGGCCTGGAGCGCATTGGGCTATTGCCCGATAATGCCGAACCCCTGGACTGGATGCTCCCGGCCCCGGCCCAGGGGGCTATGCTGGTGGTGGCCCGGACGTCGGATACGGCGGCCCGGGAGGCGGCCCGGCCGCTGCACCACGAGCAATCTGCCCTGGAGGTAGCCGTGGAACGCGAATTTCTGCGAACCCTGGAGGGGGGGTGTTCCGCACCCATCGGCGCCCGGGTCCATGCAGCGGATGGGCAATTGCACCTGGAAGGCGGATTGTATTCCCTCGACGGGAAAAAGGCTTTCCGGGTAACGCGGCATACCGGCAGCCCTGAGGCTGGCGGAACTGGGGATGCCCGGTTTCAGGATGCGGGGGATTTCGGCGCGGCATGTGCCCGGGAAATATTGGATTCCGGGGGTGCCGGGCTTATGGAATCCATCCGAAAAATACTTGCGCAATGATCCGAGTCCTTTCCACCAAAAAGCTAACGGAAGCCCAGCGGGCCCTGTTGCCGGAAACCGATTTTTACCTGGAGGATTACGACGCCCTGGAGGTCACGTACCTGGAGGCCAACCTGCACTCGGACGACGAGGCCCTCTTTATCTTTACCAGCACCCACGCCATTGAAGCCTGTTTCCCGGAAGGCCGGTTGCCGGACCGGATGCTCAATTGTTGCTGCGTGGGCCGTAAAACCGCGGCGCGCCTGGAGAAAATGGGCCACCGGATCCTGGCGGTGGAAGACCGGGCAGAACTCCTGGCGGAACGCATCATCAACAAATATTCCAGTCGGTCTTTTATTTATTTCTGCAGCAGCCGCCGATTGGACACCCTGCCCGACCGGCTCCTGGAAGCCGGGGTAAGGCTGGAAGAACGGGTGGTATATCAAACGGGCTTCAACCAGCGAATTCTCGATAAGCAATTCGATGCCATCCTGTTTTTCAGCCCGAGCGGGGTGGAGAGTTTTCTGGGGTCCAACCAGTTGCACGACGCGACGGCCATTTGCATCGGCCCGACCACGGCACAGGCAGTAAAAAAACATACCGATAAGTTTATAAGCGCGGAATCCCCGAGTGCCGAAGCGGTGCTGCAGGCGGCCCGCCAACTCCTGGTAAACAAACATGACGGATAACATGACGCACAACACAGCCGGAAACACAACCGGAAACACAACCGGAAACACAACTGAGAAGATGACGGAAAACAGGGTGCAACCGGCCAATGATTTATTCCTGAAAGCGCTCCGAGGGGAAACCGTGGAGCGGCCTCCCGTATGGATGATGCGGCAGGCGGGCCGGTACCTGCCCGAGTTTATGGAAATCAAGAAAAAGTACGATTTCTTTACCCGTTGCCAGACCCCGGAGCTCGCCTCCGAAATCACCGTGCAGCCCATCCGCCGATACGGGATGGATGCCGCCATCCTCTTCAGCGACATCCTGGTGGTACCCCAGGCCATGGACATCGAGGTGGAGATGAAGCCCGGCATCGGCCCCTGGTTGCCCAATCCGGTGCGTTCGGTAGCCGACGTGGAGAAGGCGGTGGTTCCGGATGCGGAAGACGCCCTGGGCTATGTCATGGACGCCATCCGCCTGACCAATGAAAAACTGGGGGGCCAGGTGCCGCTCATCGGTTTTGCCGGTTCGCCCTGGACGATTTTTTGCTACTGCGTACAGGGGCAGGGGAGTAAAAGCTTCGACAAGGCCAAGGCGTTTTGCTTTTCCCAGCCGGAAGCTGCCCACGCCCTGCTTGAAAAAATCACGCAGACCACCATCGATTACCTGAAGGCCAAGGTGGCCGCCGGGGTCCACGCCGTACAGCTGTTCGACTCCTGGGGCGGGATGCTCTCCCCGGCCGATTACCAGGAATTTTCCTGGCAATACCTGCAGCGCATTGTGGATGCCCTGAAAGATCTGGCCCCGGTCATTGTTTTCGGGAAAGGCTGCTGGTTTGCCCTGGACACCATGGCGCAGAGCGGGGCTTCCGCCCTGGGCGTGGACTGGACGCTGACGCCGCAGAAGGCGCGGGAACTCTCCGGGGGCAATATCACGCTGCAGGGGAATTTTGACCCGGCCCGATTGTTGTCCCCCCCGGACACCATCCGGAGGATGGTCCGGGAAATGATCCGGGGCTTCGGCAAGGATAAATACATCGTCAACCTGGGCCACGGCATCCTCCCGGAAGTTCCCGTGGAGCACGCCGGGGCGTTTATCGATGCCGTGAAAACCTATCGGGAGGAAGGATAGGTGTCGAACGATTACGGACCGGGATGGGTAGTATCCCGGTCTTTCCCTAGGATTTGCCCGAAGGGGTGGGTCCGGATTAAATCTCGGTTGTGAAGGAAGAATTCTACGCATATATCGAAGGACTGCAGGACCGCATTACAAGCGCCCTGGAGGCAGCGGACGGTGCCGCCCGGTTTCGCCAGGATATCTGGGAGCGCCCGGAAGGCGGCGGCGGCCGCACACGGGTGATTGAAAACGGGGACGTGTTTGAAAAAGGGGGCGTCAACATCTCGGCGGTCCACGGGCCGTTGCCGGAGAGCATGCAAAAGTATTTCGGGGTGGCGGAGGCGGACTTCTTTGCCTGCGGCCTGAGCCTGGTACTCCACCCGAAAAGCCCGATGGTGCCCACCGTCCATGCCAATTGGCGGTACTTTGAGATGTACGGGCCGGACGGCCAAGTGGCCGACAGTTGGTTCGGCGGCGGACAGGACCTGACGCCCTATTACCTGTTTGAGGAGGATGCCCGCCATTTCCACAGGGTATGCCGGTTAGCCTGCGATGCCCACGACCCGGAATTTTACCCGGAATACAAGGAGAAGTGCGACCGGTATTTCTGGAATGCCCACCGGGGGGAGTCCCGCGGGGTGGGCGGCCTGTTTTTCGACTACCTGAAACCAGGCCCCGACCGGTCCGCTTCGGACTGGTACGCCTTTGTGACCGGGGTGGGGGATTCCTTCCTGGAGGCCTACCTACCGATCGTACAGCGCAGGAAGTCGGCAGCCTGGGGGAAAGCAGAACGGCATTGGCAGGAAATCCGGCGCGGCCGCTATGTGGAATTCAACCTGGTCCACGACAAGGGGACGCTCTTTGGCCTCAGAACCAACGGGCGGATCGAGAGCATCCTGATGAGCCTGCCCCCGGTGGTTCGCTGGGCGTACGACCACCACCCGGAACCGGGCACCCCGGAAGCCGAGCTTCTCGAGGTGCTTAAAAACCCGAGGGAGTGGGCCTGAGGCAAGAAGAGGCAGGGCTCGCCGATTTAATCGTAAATTTGGGTTGGAATGAAACAGCAGATTTTTCAAGTAGACGCTTTTGCAGGCGAATTGTTCCGGGGCAACCCGGCGGCCGTCTGCATCCTGGAGGAATGGCTGCCGGACAACCTGATGCAGGCGATTGCAGCGGAGAACAACCTGTCGGAAACCGCCTTTGCCGTTCCTGAGGGGAAAGGGTATGAAATCCGGTGGTTTACCCCGGTTACGGAGGTGGCCCTCTGCGGACATGCCACCCTGGCCACGGCCCATGTACTCTTCCACGAACAACCCGGAGAAAAGCATCCCCTGCCGACGGATACAGACCGCCTGGAGTTTTACAGCCGGGAGCGCGGGACGCTCACCGTCACCCGCCGCGGCGACTGGCTGGAGCTGGATTTCCCGGCCGACCCCCCGGCCGAGGCAAAGCTCCCTGTCGGGATGGTGGAGGCAATGGGGGCCGAACCCCGGGAATGCCTCCGCGGTACTACGGATTACCTGCTGGTGTACGAGGACCAGACAGCTATTGAGGCTTTGAATCCGGATTTTGGCCTGCTGAAACAAATCAAAGCCCGGGGGGTGATTGTCACCGCCCCGGGGGAAGCCGTGGACTTTGTGTCCCGGTTTTTTGCCCCCCAATCCGGCGTGAACGAAGACCCGGTAACCGGCTCGGCCCACACGATGCTGGTGCCTTACTGGTCCGGCCGGTTCAAAAAGCAACACCTGGAGGCCCTCCAATTATCGGCCCGGGGCGGGCAGCTGCGGTGTGAATCCCGGGGCGACCGCGTAGGGATCGCCGGCCGGGCCGTCACATACCTGGCGGGCCGGATCCGCCTACCCAACCTTAAAAACTCCTGAATCATGTTTCCATACAGACGCAACCGGCGCCTGCGCGCTTCCGAATCCCTGCGGAGCCTGGCCCGGGAGACTTCCCTGTCGCCCGACGATTTTATCGTGCCCTTGTTTATTGCCGAAGGGAAGGGCCTGCGGGAGGAAATCCCCTCCATGCCGGGATATTTTCGAATTAGGCTCGACGGATTGAGCGGGGAAGTGCGCGCGCTTTGGTCCATGGGCCTGAAGGCCGTCCTGCTGTTTGTCAAGGTGCCGGACGATTTAAAAGACAACCGGGGCGCAGAGGCCCTGAACCCCGAAGGGCTGATGCAGCGGGCTATCCGCACCGTCAAGGATGCCTGCCCGGAGATGGTGGTACTTACCGATGTAGCCCTGGACCCCTATTCGGAATACGGCCATGACGGGATAGTGCAGGACGGTCGTATCCTGAACGATGCCACCGTGGAGGTGTTGGCCGCTATGTCCGTATCCCACGCGGCAGCCGGGGCCGACCTGGTGGCCCCGAGCGATATGATGGATGGACGGGTTCGCAGCATCCGGGAAGCCCTGGACGGATCCGGGTACACGGACGCGGGTATTATGAGTTATAGCGCCAAATACGCGAGCGCATTTTACGGACCTTTCCGGGATGCCCTGGATTCCGCTCCCGTTTCCGAATCCGGGATACCTGCGGATAAGAAAACCTACCAGATGGACCCCGCCAACCGGCAGGAAGCCCTGCGGGAGACCCGGATGGATGTGGAAGAGGGGGCAGACATCGTGATGGTGAAGCCCGGGCTGTGTTACCTGGATATTGTCCGGGAGATCCGCAACGCGGTAGATATTCCGGTGGCCGTTTACCAGGTTTCCGGGGAATACGCCATGGTGAAGGCGGCTGCCGAAAAGGGATGGTTGGAACACGATGCGGTGATGCTGGAGCAGTTGCTGGCGATTAAACGGGCCGGGGCAGACCTGATCGCTTCCTATTTTGCCCGGGAAGCCGTGGCCCTGCTGCGATAGGGTACTGCATCCTCCTGAAGGGACCCTGTATCCTTTTGATAGGCTACTGCATGCTCCGGACAGGACGCTGAATCCTTTTAATATCGCCTTGTATCCCCCCTGAACAGGAATGTTTTATGCGAAAATACAGTTATATACTTTTATTTGTACTGATTGGTATGGCTGGGATGGCCCATTCCCAGGTGCCGGGAAGTAAGTCCATCCCAACCGTTTTGCCCGAAGGCTCCCTGGTGTCCCTGGGCGTGGATTCGGCGGCCCTCCACCACCGCGTGGATTCCCTGGTGCATCTGGGAATCGAATCCGAGGCGTTCCCCGGAGCCCAGGTGCTGGTGGCATTCCAGGGGAAGAGGATTTTCCACAAGGCCTACGGATTTCATACGTATGACAGCCTCTGGCCCACCCGGGAGTCCGATGTGTACGACCTGGCTTCCGTAACGAAGATCGCAGCGGCCCTGCCCGCCCTGATGAAACTCACCGGGGAGGGCCAACTGGATCTGGATGCCCCATTCAGCGATTACTGGCGCCCGTGGAAGCGTCGGCGCGATAAGCGCAACCTCACCCTGCGGGAAATCCTGGCCCACCAGGCGGGGCTGGAACCGTATATCGTCTTCCTCTCCGATGTGCGTTCGCGCCAGGGGCTCCGACGCCGCTTTGTCCGCGAATCCCCTTCTGCCGGATTCCGGCGGGAAGCCTACCCGAATCGCTATGTCAGGAACCGGTTTGTGCGCAAAATGTATCGGAAAATCAACCGTTCCCAGGTGTCCAGGGAAAAAACCTATCGGTATTCCGGCCTGGCCTTCCTGTTGTTTCCCCAGTTGGTGGAAGACCTTACCGGGGAGCCCTTTGATGCATACCTCCGGAAACACATCTACGACCCGCTGGGTCTGGACCACCTCGGGTTCCTGCCTGCGCGCCGGCAGCCCGGATCGGTTGTGGTGCCTACGGAGGCCGACAGCATCTTTCGCAATGACCTCACCCGGGGCTGGGTCCACGATGAAAATGCCGCCCTGATGGGTGGGGTTTCCGGCAATGCCGGCTTGTTCGGGACGGCTGCGGACCTGGCGGTGCTCATGGAGTGTTATTCGAATTACGGGAAATACCGGGGCGTCCGCATACTGGATTCGGCCACTGTACGGGAATTCTCCCGGGTGCAGTTCCCCGATAATGACAATCGCCGGGGCCTGGGCTTCGACAAGCCCCTCCCGGACAATGCCTCCCTGCCGCTGCAGGAGGCCTATCCAGCCCCCCTGGCCAGCCCGGGGAGCTTCGGGCACAGCGGCTTTACAGGGACATTCGTTTGGGCTGATCCCGAAAACCAATTGGTATTTATTTTTCTTTCCAACCGGGTATACCCCAGCCGAGACCACCGGCAGCTCTATGAGCTCGGCCTGCGAAAACGACTCCAGCAAGTCTTTTATGAGGCACTAATTTCAACGCCCTGAACTGCTGCGGCACCGCAATTTTTGTATCTTAGACGCTATATAGCACACCCATGGGATTACTCCTTTTCTATGCCTTTATCTCCATATTTTTCTCATTTCTGTGCTCGATCCTGGAGGCGGTCCTGCTTTCGGTCACCCCGACATTTATCAATGTAAAGAAGAAAGCAGGCAAGAGCTACGCCCTGACCCTGGAAGCACTCAAGAAGGACGTCGACAAACCGCTGATTGCCATCCTGACGCTCAATACCGTGGCCCACACCGTAGGGGCCATCCTGGTGGGGGTACAGGCAAAAGTGGCCTATGCAGAGCGGTACGGGCAGGAAACCGTGGAAATCCTCGGGGTGGCCTTTACGGAAGACCTGATGGTGGGGGTGGTATCTACTGTGATGACCATCCTGATCCTCGTGGCTTCCGAGATCATCCCGAAAACCATCGGGGCCACTTACTGGAAACAACTGGCTAATATCTCCAGCCGCATCCTCAACGGGATGGTCTGGATCCTTCGGATTACCGGCCTGCTATGGATCCTGCAACTGTTTACCCGCCTCATTGGAAAGGGGAAGCACCAAAGCGTGCTGAGCCGGGAGGATTTTACGGCCATGGCCGACGTGGCCCATGAGGAGGGCGTATTTGAGGAATCGGAATCCAAGGTGATCAAAAACCTCCTGCAATTTGAGGAAATTCTGGTCAAGGATATTATGACCCCGCGGGCGGTGATGCTGATTGCGCCGGAAGACCAGACCGTGGAGGAGTTCTTCCGCAACAACCCGAAACTGCGGTTTTCCCGCATACCGGTATATCGGGAGCGGGTAGACACCATTAGCGGGTTTGTATTGAAAGACAATGTCCTGGAGGCACTCATCAACGAAAACGGCGACAAACCCCTGGCCGACCTGCGGCGCGAACTGCTGATGACTAAACGGGACACGCCCATCCCGCAGCTTTTCGACACGCTGATCCGCAAACGGGAGCACATTGCCCTGGTGGTGGACGAATACGGCTCGGTGGCGGGACTTGTGACCATGGAAGACATCATCGAAACCCTGCTCGGGCTGGAAATCATGGACGAAAGCGACAACGTGGAAGACCTGCAACTCCTGGCGCGCAAGAAATGGGAAGACCGTGCCAAGCGCAGCGGCATCATTGAATAGGTGCAGCAGGAGCCGGCGTATACCGGCAAATACCGGCGAATACCGGCGTTGGCTCAGGGAATAGTTGCCACAGCGTGGCCCCGATTTTCCGCAGGAGGCAACGGGGCACAACTACAAGAATCCTGGCGCAATAGCGAATTGAAGCAATAGCGAATATAACGAAAGGTATATGGGAGAAGCGGTAATCCATACCCCCCTGGGGACGGTGCACATCGAAGGCGGGCCAGCCGGAGTCCGCTCCATCCGGATCGGGGACCGCAGAGACATTTCCGAAACGGTGCCGCCCTCCCTGGAACCGGTTTGCAGGCAGTTGCGGGAATACTTTGACGGGGAGCGCAAGCGCTTTGAACTGCCGATGGACCCCGCGGGCACAGACTTCCAGAAAACGGTATGGAAAGCCCTGGGGGATATTCCCAACGGGAAGACCATTTCCTATATGGACCTGGCCAAAAAACTGGGCGATCCGAAGGCGATCCGGGCGGTGGCGGCGGCCAATGGCAAAAACCCGCTTTGGGTGGTGGTACCCTGCCATCGCGTGGTGGGCTCCGACGGGTCGATGACCGGTTACGCCGGGGGCATTCACCGGAAAAAATGGCTGTTGAACCACGAGAGCCAGAATCCGCAGCAAAGCCTGTTCTGAAGTTTACCGACCGCCCGGTCGGTAACGCTTCACACAGCTCCAAAACCCGGCGCCTTTTTTGTCTTTTATCGGAGAAATCTTCCATCCGCCTGCCTACATCCGGGACCGGGGCTATGGGAGCGCAACCCAAAACCGACCACCGGGTCGGTTTTGCCAATTTGGCAGCAATTGGCGGTTTCGGGGGTAAAAACTACCGCAACCCTGCCGGGAATCCGGAGGAAATGCCTTCTTTTTGGCAATGGCTGCTGCTTGAAACTTGCAGGGATTTCGTATTTTTTCGGCAGAACGTAACTCGCCGATGCTCCATAAAATCCCCTTGAGAAACATCCTCTTCCTGGATATCGAAACGGTCCCCCAGGCGGCTTCCTATGAAGACCTTTCCGAGGAGGCCCGCGAGCTGTGGGAATTGAAATCCCGATACCGGCGCAAGGAAGAATATACGGCGGCAGAATTCTATGAGAACGCGGGTATTTGGGCTGAATTCGGGAAGATTATCTGTATTTCCGCCGGATATTTTACGGGGAGCGGAAAACAGCGGGAATTCCGGATCCGCAGCTTTTCCGGGGAGGAAGAGGGCCTGCTCCGGGATTTTGGCTGTTTGCTGGAAGAACATTTCAGTAGCTCAGGGAAAATGCTCTGTGCCCACAACGGAAAGGAATTCGACTTCCCCTACCTGGCGCGGCGTATGCTTATCCACGGCATTCCACTCCCCCCAAGCCTGAACCTGTTCGGGAAGAAACCCTGGGAGATCCCGCACCTGGATACCATGGAACTATGGAAATTCGGCGATTTTAAACATTATACCTCCCTGAGGCTGATGGCCCATGTATTGGGGATCCCTTCGCCCAAAGACGACATTGACGGCAGCATGGTCCGGGACGTGTATTATGAGGAGCAGGACCTGGATCGAATCACCCAATACTGTGAAAGGGATGTGGTCACGGTAGCACAGGTCTTTCTCCGGCTTCGCAATGAGGGCCTGCTGACAGAAGACCAGATCATCCGGGTTCAATCGTAAGATCCGGGTGGTTGTGATTTGGGTCATTTGTCTGTATGCCCAACCTGAATTTGAATGATACTGTAACAAGTCCTCTTGCACATCGTCATATGTGAGATGCCTCAGGGCTGCTGTGTCGTTCCACTGATACTGCGCCTTCCCAAAATTCATGTAAGTATGCGCACAAGAAACGAACACGGCAGGTCAATCACTATTGCAAGGACCACGGGAATTTGGTATTTGCTTCTTGCCATTTCCGGCATGCTGGGATTTTTGTTCCTGCACCCCAGGGTTTATGTCGCCGATCCCCAACAGACCGTTTTGAATTTAGTAGAGGGGGAAACCCTTGCCCGCCTTCGCTTACTGGCAGAATTCGCAATAATTTTTACACAGGCGTTAACGGCTATCTGGTTTTACCGACTCTTCCGGGATAGCAATGAGTGGGCCGCCCTGGCTACGGCGATTTGGGGGACAGTCAACGCAGTTGTCATTATGTTCAGCGCCATCGCCATGGGAGTTGCCATTGAAACCGCGCTGTCTTCCCTGGATATGGAAGTCAAAGTGGCCCATATTGATTTGTTGACCGGGCTGATGTCTAATGCCTGGGGTATCGGATCGCTTTTTTTTGGACTTTGGCTCATTCCGATGGGATATATCATTACCAGCTCGAAACGAATGCCAATTTGGTTGGGCAGAATTTTGATTATTGGAGGAGTGGGATATGTACTTAGCGCATGCATCAACTACGCCGGCATCTCAGGTTCCTGGGTTGGCACCCTCACTATTCCGGCTACCATAGGCGAGTTCTGGATAATCGGCTACTTATTGATTTTCGGTATACGCCCGGTGCAAGATTGATCCGGAACTAAACCGAAGTCGAAAGGAGTGATGCCGACTCCAAGTTCTTTTTTCGATTGCAACAAGCACTTCGCGGCGAATGTGTAATTTTGCATCAGGAAAGATTACTATGCTCGAGCGGAAGACAACGGAATATGAAAAGGCGGTGCTCATCGGAATCATTACCCGGGAACAGCCCGAGGAGAAGGTAAACGAGTACCTGGACGAACTGGAATTCCTGACTTACACGGCCGGGGGCGAGGTCGTTGGCCGGTTTGTGCAGCGCATCGATGTCCCGAACCCAAAGACCTTTATCGGCAGCGGAAAGCTCGAAGAGGTACAGGCCTTTGTTAAAAAAGAGGAAGTCGGCTCCGTTATCTTCGACGACGAATTGAGCCCTGTACAACAGCGAAACATCGAGAAACAGCTCCGCTGTAAGATCATCGACCGGACGGGGCTGATCCTGGATATCTTTGCCCAGCGGGCGACGACCAGTTATGCGCGGACCCAGGTGGAGCTCGCCCAATACGAATACCTGCTGCCCCGCCTCACCGGCCTCTGGACCCACCTGGAACGCCAGCGAGGGGGTATCGGGATGCGCGGCCCGGGGGAAACCGAAATCGAGACGGACCGCCGGATTGTCCGTGACCGCATCTCCCTGCTCAAGAAGAAGCTCGCCAAGATCGACAAACAGATGGAGACCCAGCGGGGCAACCGGGGTTCCCTGGTCCGGGTAGCATTGGTGGGCTATACGAATGTGGGCAAGTCCACGCTGATGAATGTGGTAAGCAAGAGCGAGGTGTTTGCGGAAAACAAACTCTTCGCCACCCTGGACACCACCGTCCGCAAAGTGGTATTGGGCAACCTGCCCTTCCTGCTCAGCGATACGGTAGGGTTTATCCGCAAGCTGCCCACCCAACTCGTGGAGAGTTTTAAAAGTACGCTAGACGAGGTCCGGGAAGCCGACCTGCTGTTGCACGTGGTGGACATTTCCCATCCGAATTTTGAAGAGCATATCGATTCGGTAAACCAGATTCTGGCCGAGATTGACTGTGCAGAGAAGGAGACGCTGATGGTCTTTAACAAAATCGACCTGTACGAGGCGGAACCCCTGGAGGAGGATGACCTGATCACCGAGCGGACGAGCCGCCACTATTCCATTGACGAATGGCGGGCCACCTGGATGCAGCGGATGTCCGGGGATGCAATCTTTATCTCCGCCCTGAACAAGGAGAACCTGGATGAATTCCGCAAACGCGTCTACCAGCGCGTCCGGGACATCCACGTAACGCGGTTCCCCTACAACAACTTCCTCTATCCGGAAAACCTGGACGCCTACAGCCAGTGAGGGGATGGCCCGGACCGTTCACCGATAATACCGAACAGCTCGTCCAACAGACAACACCTTCCTGTAAATTGGCAACATAATTTGCGGGGTTTTGGCAGGAACCTCCTATATTTATACTGTGTTTAAGTGATAGTGTTTATCCCAAGTCGCGCCTGAACAAACACGTGCTAAATAACCAGATGGTATAACCTACCCCAACGAAAAAGCCCCGGCAATGCGCCGGGGCTTTTTTCTTTTTGCCCAAAGTGGGCCCGGATCGGATCAGAATTTATAGCTCAGCCCGAGGGTCCAGTATGTCTGCAGGTCGTTGTCCACGGAATCGAAATCCGCGTCTGTATCCCCCAGCGTATTGACCGCGTAGTTGACGGCTTCCTGTTTGTTGCTGCGGAGGCCAAAGTCGAATCCAACCCCGATCATTTTCCAGAGCGTATAGCTGAAGGAGTTCACCCATGTCCAGTTATTCAGGTCGCTGCCTTCATAGCTCAAAAAGGCCGAAAGATTTGACTTAAAAGCGATTGCACCGATATCCCGCGTGTAATCCGCCACCACCTTGGCCCCCAGGGAGGACTCAAATATGGTATCCTCGTCGCTGAAGACAAAGTTGTAGTTGAGCGGGTGGACCACCACCACCAGGTTGGCCAGTGGCGTCCACGTACCCCCGACCCCGAGGTCCAGATATCCCGGATCGTTGAAATTGTCCAGGAGCGTGGTCCGGTACTCCCCCAGGGCGGAAATGGCAAATTTTTCGCTGAGCTTCCAGCCGTAGAGGGAGGTCAGGTTAAATACGTCGACGGCGTTGCGGAACCCGTCGTTGTCGGTGGGGTCGTCTTCGTCGTCCAGTTTCACCCAGCTCAGGTTTAAATTCCCGGAATTCCTCCAGAAAAACTTCTCCTCCTGCAAATTGGCAAAGGCGTTGACGGTAAACCCGATATTCCCCGAGGAGTTGTTCGGAATGCCCTGGGCATACCAGTTGTTGAAGTTGGAGATGGAACCTCCGATGGTTCCGAAGGCGCCGGTTTTCCACCCGGGCAGGGCAGCGATCTGCGCCTTGATGGCATCGGCCCGGCCCTGGATTGCTGCGATGGAATCTTTTTTCTCGGCCAGGGCGGCCTTGAGTTCAGCCTCGGTTTGCGCAAAGGCAGCGGTTGCCGTCAAAGCGCAAAGCGCTGAAAGGAGTAATTTTCTCATGTGCTTGGTGTTAGTGTTTTCAACAGCTAAAATACGGATTGTTGATAAATACCCCACGTTATCAACATTATTTCCTGCGGACGATAGGCACCGAGGAACAAGCCTCCCCGAAATGGACGTGTCGGGCGACGCCCTGCAATTTCTCCAGGGCCCAGAGGTAGGCGGACTGGGGAACTTCTTTTTTGCTGCACCCCTTGATTATCACGGGCTTATCCCGATAAGGCTCCAGGTCCATGGCTTCGAGCAGGTCCCGGTAGGCAACCGATTCGAGCAGTTCGGGCGGCCCGGCTACCACCAGCTTTGCAAACGGGTTCAGGTAGGAGGTTATCAACAAATACGCCCAGGCAGGTACAATGGCGTCGGTTGTGCAAAACAGGGATACGTACCCGTCCAGGTAAACCGTCCAGTCATGGGCGCCCAGGGCCTCTCGGAAAGCCTTTTCCCTCAGGACCAGGCCTTCCTCCAGCCACTGGCTGATATCGATCCGGAAACGGGGACCTTCCGGGTAGAGCGCTTCCAGGTCAAAGGTGACCAATGGGCTGTTGGCAACCCGGTTGACGATTTCCTTTTCCTCGTTCATTGGGATTGATTTAATGTGCATGGCACGCGAAATTGCATTTCGCCGAACCGGTTATAACAAGCCGAGTTCCAGCTTGGCTTCCTCGCTCATCAGCTCCTGGGTCCAGGGCGGGTCGAAAGTGATTTCCACCTCGGCGTCGGCCACCAGGTCCAGGGACTTCACTTTTTCCTCCACCTCCACCGGGAGGCTTTCGGCCACCGGGCAGTTGGGGGAGGTGAGCGTCATCAGAATCTTCACTTCCCGGTCCTCGTTGACAAAGACGTCGTAGATGAGACCGAGTTCATAGATGTCCACCGGGATCTCCGGGTCATAAATAGTCTTGAGGACCCCGACGATTTTTTCGCCCAGTTCCTGTGTGTCGATACCTGTATTTGCTTCCATGTTCGTTCGAATTTGGCGGGAGCGCCCGGGGGCGGTCCCTTTCAACTCCCTGCCGGCTCAGGACTCCATTTGGGTCTCGTAGGCCACAGCGTAGAGCTTCAGTTGTTTGATCATACTCACCAGGCCGTTGGCCCGGGTGGGCGACAAGTGTTCCTTGAGCCCGATTTCGTCGATAAAGTCCGTTTTCGCGCCAATGATATCCGCGGGCTTCTGGCCCGAAAAGGCCCGGACCAGGATAGCGATAATCCCCTTGGTGATAATCGCCTCGCTGTCTGCCGTGAAATACAGCCGGCCGTCCCTGAGTTCGGCGTGTACCCAGACCTTGCTCTGGCACCCTTTGATCAGGTTTTCTTCCGTCTTGTACCGCGCTTCGATGACCGGCAGGGATTTGCCCAGTTCAATCATGTACTCATAGCGCTGCATCCAGTCGTCAAAGAGTGAGAACTCGTCGACGATTTCGTCCTGGATTTCCTGGATTGATTGCTGCTCCATAGTTGCAAAAATACGAATAGAATTCCGGGCATTCAACTTACCCGTGCAGCCCCTGGTACCAGGGGTCTTTTGAGCCCCGGTATCCAGACGGGTCTGGACGGGCATCTGCCGGGCCTAAACCGGGACCTGCCAGACCTAGGCGAGCATCTGCCGGGCCTTTTCCACTGCGGCTACCAGCCGGTCTGCTTCCTCCCGGGTATTGTAAAAGCTAAAACTCGCCCGGACGGTTCCCGGGATGCCGTAAAAGTCCATCACGGGCTGGGCGCAATGGTGTCCGGTCCGCACGGCAATGCCCAATTTGTCCAGGATGGTCCCCACGTCGTAGGGGTGGATGCCTTCCAGGTTGAAGGAAATCACCGAGGTTTTTCGGGCGGCCTCCCCGTAGATTTTCAGGCCCGGAATCGTTTTCAGATTTTTCGTGGCGTAGGCCAGTAATTCCGCTTCGTATTCCGCTATGGCCTCCATCCCGATCCCGTTCAGGTAGTCCAGGGCGGCGCCGAAGGCGATGCCCCCGCAGATATTTGGCGTGCCTGCTTCGAATTTATGGGGCAGCCCGGCATAGGTGGTTTTCTCAAAAGTGACCTCTTCGATCATCTCGCCCCCGCCCTGGTAGGGGGGCAGTTTCTCCAGCCAGGATTCCTTGCCGTAGAGGGCGCCTACCCCGGTGGGGCCGCAGAGTTTGTGGGCGGAAATCGTGTAGAAGTCCGCGTCGAGGGCTTGCAGGTCTGCCCGGATATGGGGGGCGGCCTGGGCACCGTCCACGAGTACGGCAGCCCCGGCGTCATGCGCCAGGGAAATAATTTCTTCAATCGGGTTGACGGTCCCGAGCGCATTGGATACGTGGTTCACAAAAACCAGGCGCGTCTTGTCCGAGAGGCCCTCCCGGAAGGTGTCCAGCTCCAGTTCGCCATTTTTGTTCATCGGGATCACCCGAAGCCTGGCCCCGGTCCGCTCGCAGAGCATCTGCCACGGGACGATGTTGGAGTGGTGTTCCATGGCGGACACCCAAACCTCGTCGCCTTGCTGTAAAAACCCGGTAAACCCCTGGGCCACCAGGTTGATGCCGTGGGTCGTCCCGGAGGTCATGATGATCTCATGGGGATGGGCCGCGTTAAAGTGCTTCTGGATTTTGATCCGCGCCTGCTCATAGGCATCGGTGGCTTCCTGGGACAGCGTATGCACCCCCCGGTGGATATTTGCGTTGTAGCGGGAATAGTAATCCGTAATGGCGTCGATTACCTGCCGGGGCGTCTGGGAGGTGGCCGCGTTGTCCAGGTAGACGAGCGGCTCCCCGTTCACCTGCCGCGACAGGATGGGGAAATCGTTACGGATGCGGGCAACGTCGAACATTCGCGTGGTTTTCAGATTGAAATTGGGCTGATTCGGATTCCGGGATACCGACCTAGAGGTCAAACCCGAGGTGCACCCCGAGTTTTTCGGCAATCAACCGGTTGATGCGACCCTTGAGTTCCGGGATGCGGACGCTTTCCAGCACGTTGTTGGCAAAGGCGTACATCAGCAGGGCTTCGGCTTCTTTTTTGCCGATCCCTCGCGAGCGCAGGTAAAACAGCGCGTCCTGGTCCAGCTGGCCAATCGTACAGCCGTGGGAGCACTTTACGTCGTCCGCAAAGATTTCCAACTGGGGCTTCGTATTGACCGATGCCTTGTCGCTGATCAGCAGGTTGTTGTTCTGCTGGAAGGCGTTTGTCTTCTGGGCGATTTTGTCCA
This sequence comes from Robiginitalea sp., assembly GCF_982776155.1. NCBI lineage: Bacteria > Pseudomonadati > Bacteroidota > Flavobacteriia > Flavobacteriales > Flavobacteriaceae > Robiginitalea > Robiginitalea sp. The sequence continues at coordinate 409,457 of NZ_CEXZKX010000002.1, read as the reverse complement.
CGATGATCTTCCCGTTGAAGACCCCGGTGGACTGGTCGCCGAAGATGCCCTTGTAATCCTGGTGGCTCTCGCAATCCGGCTGCTGGTGGTGTACCAGCGTATGGTGGTCCACATGCTGCTTGTCGCCCAGAATGGTCACCCCTTTCAGGATGGAATTCATATGGTTCCCGTCCTGGTAGAAATTCAGGTTGTTCCGGGTGAGGTTGCCCCCAAAGGAGAACGTATGGACGCTTACCTGGCTGTTGGTTTTCTGGTCGATGTAGGTATTGTCGATCAGGGAGGCCGTTGGCCGGTCCGTCTGTACTTTGTAATAATCGACGATGGCATCTTTGGCGGCAAAGATCTCGGTGACCGAATTGGTCAGCACTTCGTTGGAAGTGAGGCTCTGGTGCCGCTCAATGACCTGCAGCTCGGCATTTTCCTCCACCACGATGAGGTTTCTGGGCTGCAGCAGGAGGGACGCCTCGTTCCCCGTGGAGAGGTGGAGGATTTCCACCGGCTTGCGGGGGGCTTTGTTCTTCGGGATATAGATGTAGGCCCCTTCCCGCGTAAAGGCGGTGTTCAGCGTGGTGAGGGATTCCTCCCGGGAGGCGACCTTGTTAAAATACACGTCGATGATCGGGCGGTACATGGGCTTGTTCAGCGCGGCGCTCATCAGGCAGATATCCACCCCGTCGTGGGTGGTCTCCGAGAGGTAGGAACTGTAAATTCCGTCGATAAATACGATTTTATACGTATCCACCTCGTGCAGGAAGTACTGCTTCACTTCCCGGTAGTCCAAGGTGCTGTCCTCCTTGGGAAACAGGCTGAAATCCACCTTTTGCAGCGGGGCCAGGGAGGTGTATTTCCAGGCCTCCATCTTGCGGTGCGGGAAGCCCTTGCTCTCGAAATTCCGGATGGCTTCCGAACGGATGTCGTGGACCGGGTGGTCCATGTCCACCTGGTTTTCAAAGGCCATGAAGGAGGCGAGCAATTTATCTTTTAAATCCATAGTGTGGGTTGCGATTCGTTCCGTTGCGATTCCTTTTTGGGTTTCCGCCATACCTTAGAGTACCGCTTCCTGTTTAATCCAGTCGTAGCCCTTTTCCTCGAGCTCCAGGGCGAGTTCCTTGTCGCCAGACTTGACGATCTTCCCGTCGTGAATTACGTGTACAAAGTCCGGGACGATGTAGTCCAGCAGCCGCTGGTAGTGGGTAATTACCACAAAGGCGTTGTCCTCGCTGCGGAGGCGGTTGACCCCGTTGGCGACGATGCGGAGGGCATCGATATCCAGCCCGGAATCCGTCTCGTCCAGGATGCCGAGCTTCGGTTGCATCATGGCCATCTGGAAGATTTCGTTCCGTTTCTTTTCCCCCCCGGAGAACCCTTCGTTCAGGGAGCGGGACAGGAATTTCCGGTCAATCTCCAGCAATTCGGCCTTCTCGCGGATGAGCTTCAGCATCTGGTTGGCCGGCATATCCGGCTCCCCTTTGGCTTTGCGCGATTCGTTGATGGCCGTTTTCATAAAATTCGTCACCGATACCCCGGGGATTTCCACCGGGTACTGGAAGGAGAGGAAGATCCCGTTATGGGCGCGTTCCTCGGGGGACATCTCGTCGATGTCCTCGCCTTCGAAGAGGATTTTCCCGCGACTTACGTTGAATTCCTCCTTGCCGGCGATTACCGAGGCCAGGGTACTCTTGCCCGAGCCGTTGGGGCCCATGATGGCATGGACTTCCCCGGGGTTCACCTCCAGGTTGATGCCTTTGAGGATCTTTTTGTTTTCTACGCCTGCGTGCAGGTTTTTTATCTTGAGCATATCCGTCAATTTAGTAACTAGTGGCCTGGGTTATCCGACAGAACCTTCCAGGCTGATTTCCAATAATTTTTGTGCTTCCACGGCGAACTCCATCGGCAGTTTGTTCAGCACTTCCTTGCTGAATCCGTTTACGATGAGCGCAATGGCTTTTTCCGTGTCGATGCCGCGCTGGTTGCAATAGAAGATCTGGTCTTCCCCGATCTTGCTCGTGGTTGCCTCGTGTTCAATCTGGGCCGTGCTGTTGTTCGCCTCGATATACGGGAAGGTATGCGCCCCGCATTCGTTGCCCATGAGCAGGGAGTCGCACTGGGAGAAATTCCGGGCATTTTTGGCCCGGCGCCCAATCTGTACGAGCCCGCGGTAGCTGTTTTGGGAGCGGCCGGCGGAGATTCCCTTGGAGATGATCGTACTGCGGGTATTGTTGCCCAGGTGGATCATCTTGGTGCCCGTATCGGCCTGCTGGTGGTTGTTGGTAACGGCAATCGAGTAGAATTCCCCGATGGAATTGTCTCCTTTCAACACGCAGGAAGGGTACTTCCAGGTAATCGCCGACCCGGTTTCCACCTGGGTCCATGATATCTTGGCGTTTTTCTCGCAGAGCCCGCGCTTGGTCACGAAATTGTAGACCCCGCCCTTGCCTTCCTTGTCGCCGGGGAACCAGTTCTGGACCGTGGAGTATTTGATCTCCGCATCGTCCAGGGCGATGAGTTCCACCACGGCGGCGTGAAGCTGGTTTTCGTCCCGGGAGGGAGCGGTGCACCCTTCCAGGTAACTCACGTAGCTGCCTTTATCGGCAACCACCAGCGTCCGTTCGAACTGGCCGGTACCGGCCTGGTTGATCCGGAAGTAGGTGGAGAGCTCCATCGGGCAGCGCACCCCTTTTGGGATGTAGCAGAACGACCCGTCGGAAAATACCGCTGAATTCAGGGCGGCGTAAAAGTTATCTTTCCGGGGTACCACCGTACCCAGGTACTTGCGTACGAGTTCCGGGTGTTCCTTGATCGCCTCGGAGATGGAACAGAAAATAATGCCCTTCTCCGCCAGGGTTTTCTTAAACGTGGTGGCCACCGAAACCGAGTCCATCACAAAATCCACGGCCACCCCGGCCAGCTTCTTCTGCTCCTCGATCGGGATGCCGAGTTTCTTGAAAGTGTCGAGCAGTTCCGGATCTACTTCGTCCAGGCTCTCGTACTTGGGCTTTTTATTCGGGGCGGAATAGTAGGAAATGTTCTGGAAATCGGGTTTTTTATAGTGGATGTTGGCCCATTCCGGCTCCACCATTTCCTTCCAGTGGCGAAATGCCTCGAGCCGCCATTCGGTCATCCAGTCGGGCTCCTCTTTCTTTTTGGAGATGGCGATGACAATTTCCTCGCTGAGCCCTTTGGGCAGCGTATCCGACTCGATATCCGTGTAGAATCCGTACTCGTATTCCTTGGTTTCGAGTTCCTTCTTGAGTTCTTCTTCAGTATAAGCCATAAGTGTCTTTCTGATAATTACCAGCCCCCGGCCTTTTCCGGCCGGTCGGGCCTACAGGGAGAAACTCTCCCCGCAGCCACAGGTGCGCTGGGCATTCGGGTTGTTAAAAACAAACCCCTTGCCGTTCAACCCGCCGGAGTACTCGAGCGTAGTCCCCACCAGGTATAAAAAGCTTTTTTTATCCACGATAATCCGAACGGAATTGTCCTCAAAGACCTTGTCGGCCTCGTCGGCTTCCCGGTCAAAACGGAGCTCGTAGGACAAACCGCTGCAACCGCCGCTCTTTACCCCGACCCGGACGTAATCCGTGCCGGCGTTGAAGCCTTCCTCCTGCATGAGGGAGACGACTTTCTGGCGGGCTGTTTCCGATACTTTGATCATTCGAATTTGGATTTATTCTAAATAGTGCACAAATATAGCCAAAACAGGCGGGTTTCCCATCATTCCTAACATTATTATAACGTATATGGGGATTGGTGTTATCTATTGGTTTTACTGGGGTTGGCCGGTGTCTTCCGGCGGCATGCGGGATGCCCCTGCCAACGCGCTAGCGGATTTTGAGCAGCAACAGGTCGGTTTCCCCCAGGGGGGCGAGCCCGGGGCTGCCGTCCGGGGAGAGCTCCCCGGCCACGTAGATGGAACCGTCGGCTGCTTCCACGGCGTCGAAACCGAGGTCGATGCCCGGGCCCCCGTACGTGGTTTGCCAGAGCAGCCGGCCCGCCCCGTCGATTTTCAGCAGCAGTACGTCGTTTTCCCCTGCGTTTTGCAGGTTCGCGTTGCTGCTGCGGGTGGTACCCGATATCAGGAAATTCCCGTCCGAGGTTAGCGCGATGGACTCCGCTGCATCAAAGGCCGGCCCGCCGTAACTCTGCTCCCAGAGCATATTCCCGGCCGGGTCCAGGCGGACCACCCAGACATCCGACTCCCCCCGGTTGGCAGAGATATCCCCATCCGTGCTGAAGCTTTGGCCCGCTACCAGGTAGCCGCCCCGCGGATCTGCCGCGATATCCGAGGCGATATCGATGCCGGTCCCCCCGAGGTTGGTTTCCCATTGCAATTCCCCCTGCCGGTTTACCTTGACCACCCAGAAGTCATAGCTGCCGTTTGGCTGGCTGATGTCGAAGTCGTCGCTTTCCGAAAAACCCGCCATCACAAAGCCCCCGTCCGGCGCAGCGACTGCGGCATGGGCCCGGTCGTTGTCCGTGCCCCCAAAGTAATACCGCCATTGGAGCGACCCGTCCGCGCTGAGTTTCGTGCACCAGAACTCCCCCACGCCGTGGCGGGTAGCATACGGGTTTTTTTCGGCATACCCGTCGGCCCGGGCGGCGGTGAGGTCCAGAAAGCCGATGAAAAACAGCCCTCCGTCGTCGGTTTCCAAAAGGTCGTAGCTGTGGTCGTGGCCCGAAAAGCCGAAACTGCGCTCCCAAAGGATCTCCCCGGCGGCGTCCAGGCGCAGCACCCAGTTGTCGTGAAAGCCTTCGTTGTTGGACCCGTCCCCGTCGTCGCTCATGGCGTAGCCCGTGATGGCGTACCCCCCGTTCGAGAGCTCCACCACGGCCTGGCCCCGGTCGTCCTTGCTGCCGCCATAGGTGCGCGTCCATTCCCGGTTGCCCGCGGCGTCCAGTTTCAGCAGCCAGTAGTCGTTGACGGCTGTGGCCTTGTCCGAGAGGTCGCCGTCCGTACTTTCGGAAAAGCCCAGGATGGCCAGGCCGCCGTCCCGGGTTGCGATGATGGAACGGGCGGTTTCGGCCCCGCTGCCGCCAAAGGTTTTCGCCCACTGGATTTCCCCGGTCTGGCCGGCGCCCGGGGCGGGGAGGTCCCCGGCATCCCGGCTGCATGCCGACAGGAGTGCAACGAGCATCCCGGCAATGAGCAGGGATGCGAATCCATACTGCAGAAGGCCTGCAGGCCGCCGCCCGCCAATGCCCGGGCAGGCCGTATTTTTTATCCGGCTGCTCATGGGTTGGAAGGCTTGAGTACGAAGAGCCCCCGGTTGATATCCCCTACCAGGATATGCCCGCTGGGGAGGTAGGGATAGACGCTCCAGACCCCGCTGAAGGCCGGACTGTCAGAGTCCGGAAAGGTATCGAAATAAGCGGTTTCCGCCATCTCTCCCCCGGCAATGCCGGAAATGTCCAGCAGGCGGATGCCCGCCGTGTAATTGGCCAGGTAAAATACGTCGCCGAGCACGTAACCGTTGTGGTCGATGGCGGTAGTGGGCCCGGAATAGGAGAAAGACAGAACCGGGTTGTCCAGGTCCGTAAAATCGAAGACCAGGGTCCGGCTGTTCAGGCCGAAATTCAGTTCGTCCAGTTCATCGCCCAGGATAAAAAACCGGTGGTCTTCGGTAAACCAGCCCTGGTGCGTATAGCCGAGATTGCTGTAATCCAGTCCCGCAATCTCAAAGGGGGCTCCCTTGTCCGTAACGTCCAGGATCACCACCTCGGATTCGTTGGCCCCCACCAATATTTCCCGTCCCGCATAGTCCGCATCCGGCCCCTGGTACAGCACTACCTGGGCGTCGTGCGTATAGCCGGCAGTGGCAAATCCGCCTGCGTCGGAGGGGGCTGCAGGGTCGGCGAGGTCTATAAAGTGCGGCCCGCCCTGATAGGGCAATTCCGGGCCGGTCCCCACCGCATAGGCAAACCCGGAGGACTCCTCGATCACCAGGTTGTGCGCATTCCCGAAGGCGGAATAGTGCGTAGTAGCGGAAAAAGTCTGCGGGGGGTTGGAAACATCCCGCAACCGGGTCAGGTCAAAGACCTGCATCCCATGCCCGTCGGCTTCCGAAACGATAAAGGCATGGTTCGCATAGACCTTGATGTCCCTCCAGGCGCTGGCGACGGTGTGGGTGGGCAGTTTCCCGAGGTAGACGGGGTTTTCTGGGTCGGCCAGGGAAATAAAGGCGGTGCCGTTGTTCAGGCCCACCAGGGCGTATTCCGTCCCGTCTGCAGGGTCGGCCCATCCCCAGATGTCGTTCCCCGAAGTGGCGGAGAAAACTTCCAGGTCCAGGTGGGCTACCAGGTCGAGCCCCGAACAGGGGTACGCCCCGGCCATGCCGTTCTCGCAGGGGGTAAAGCCCGTGGGTTCCCCGGCCGATCCGCCGGGATTTGGATTCGGGTTCGGCCCCGGGGCGAGCCCGTCACCGGGGGCGTCGTCCGAACGGGAACAGGAACTCAGGAGCAGGATACATAGGACGAGGACCCTCAGGATTCGGGAGGCAGGCTTTTCCACGCTGTATTTTTGATTTAAAGATACGCGATAATAACGATCCGCCTTATTTTTGTACCATGTTTGAAGACAAAGACCACCCATCCACCGACCTCGGGAAACTCGGGGAATTTGGCCTGATCCGCCACCTGACACAGCACCTGGAACTCCGTCAGCCCACCACCCTGGAGGGCATCGGGGACGATGCAGCCCTGCTGGCCATCGGGGACACTGAGGTTGCGGTAACCACCGACATGCTGGTGGAAGGCGTCCATTTTGACCTGGGATACGCCCCCCTGAAACACCTGGGGTACAAGGCGATGATCGTCAACCTGAGCGATGTGTACGCCATGAACATGCAGGCCACCCAGGCCACCGTTTCCCTGGCAGTTTCCAACCGCTTCCCCCTGGAGGCCCTCGAGGAGTTGTACGCCGGGATTGTCCTGGCGGGGAAGATCTACGGGGTGGACGTGGTAGGGGGGGATACCACCTCGTCCAACAAGGGGCTGATTATCAGCGTTACGGCTATTGGCCAGGCTCCCAAGGGCACCGCGGTCCGGAGGTCCGGCGCAAAACCCAACGACCTGCTGGTTGTCAGCGGCGATATCGGGGGGGCGTACCTCGGGTTGCAGGTGCTCCGGCGGGAACAGGAGGTCTTCAAGGTCAACCCGCGCCACCAACCCGACCTGGAACCCTACAGCTACCTGGTGGAGCGGCAGCTCAAGCCGGAGGCCCGGAAGGACATCGTGGAGTTGCTCGGCAAGCTGGAAGTCCGGCCCACGGCCATGATCGACATCAGCGACGGGCTCTCATCGGAGATTCTGCACCTGTGCGAATCGGGGCAGCTGGGTTGCCGGTTGTTTGAGGATAAAATCCCGCTGGATCCTTCGGCCCAGGCGGTATGCGAGGAGTTTAATCTGGATAGTACCACCGTGGCCCTGAGCGGCGGGGAGGACTATGAGTTGCTTTTTACGATCCGGCAGGAGGACTTCCCGAAAATCAAAGGGAACCCATCCCTCACCGTAATCGGCCATATGGCCGAAAAGGAGGCCGGGGCACAACTGGTTACGCGCGCGGGCGAGCAGATAGACCTGACGGCGCGGGGTTGGAATGCGTTTGGCAGTGCCGGCGAATAATCAGGCAACCTGGTGCTGCGGGTGAGTATGGGAAGCGTGGCGCTTCTGGTAGATGTGTTCCAGGGTCCGGTTGATTTCGCGCAGTTCGGGGGTCAGCGTTGAAAGGTTCCCGCTGACGTCCGTGGTTACCTGTTTGCCGCAGTGCAGGCAGCTGTATTCCTTGATGTGTGAGGTTACCTTTTTGGAAACCGAGAAGTGGTGTCCGAAGATGGAGCAGAAGAGCTTCTTCATGGCGTAGGTTTTTGGTTAGGGCTGTCGCTCCCGATTTGGGCGGTGTAAAGCGGCAACCGAATTGATTTCCGATTCCCTTCATTTCCCTATAGTGCACTCTTGTAGCTGTTCCTTCAAAGACAACGACGGCAAATGCCGATTTATTGAGCGCTGCCGGTGATTTTTATTTATTTTCGACGAATCACCGCTGCCACCTGTCAAAACGCCGCCTGGCGCAGCCCTGATTCAACCCATGAGCCGAAAATCCATCATCATCCTCGGGCTCGCCCTGTTTTCCCTGTTTTTCGGGGCGGGCAACCTGATCCTCCCCCCACAGATGGGATGGCGGGCCGGGCCGCTCTGGTGGCTCGTCTGCCTGGGCTTTTGCGTGTCGGCCGTATTGATCCCGATGCTCGGGATCCTCGCCCACTCCCGTTTGCAGGGCAGCATGTTCGACTTTGCCAAAAAAGTCTCCCCGGGGTTCAGTGCCGTCTACTGTTTCCTGATCTATGCCATTTCGCTCACCCTGCCTTCTCCCCGGACGGCATCGGTAACCCATGAAATGGCCGTGGCGCCCTATCTTGGGAGCCCGCCCTGGCTCACCAGCCTGGTGTATTTCGCCCTCGTGTTTTTCCTGGTGATGAACCGTTCAAAACTGGGCAGCCTTATCGGCAAATACCTCACCCCGGTGATCCTGCTGGTCCTGGTCCTCCTGATCGGCAGCATCCTGTTCTGGCCGCCGGATGTCATGACGGCCCGTACCCTGTCGGCACCATTTACGGCGGGTTTGCAGGAAGGGTACCAGACCTTTGACGCCATCGGCGCTGTGGTTTGCGGCGGGGTGATTCTCGTTTCCCTCCGGCTGGAAAACCCCGGCCTGGATTTCGGGCAGCGGTTCCGGGCAATTGCGCTCGCCGGGCTGTTTGCGGGAATGTGCCTGTTGTTGCTCTATACGGGCCTGATGTACAGTGGGGCTGCCATGACCGGGTGGGTCCCGGAGGAGGTAACCCGTACCCGGCTGCTCCGGGAGGTGACGGAATATGCCCTTGGGGCGCGGAGCCAGGCGTTGCTGAGCCTGCTGATTGGCCTGGCCTGTTTTACAACGGCCGTCGGCGTGGTCACCGGCGCTTCGGACTACGCGCGATCCCGTTTCGGGGATTCGCCCCGGGCCTATACCCTGACGGCCCTTGCCGGGTGTGCGACAGGGGTGCTTTTTGGCCAACTCCCCGTAGCTTATATTATCTCGGTGGCCCTCCCGGCCCTGTTGTTTATCTACCCGCTGACCATTGTGCTGATCGGGCTGAATGCGATGCCGGCCCGGTATACGCCCCCCCGGCTGTTCCGGGCGGTGGTTGCCGTTACCTTATTGTTCAGCATCCCGGATTTTGTGGAAAGCCTCTGGCCGGGGGCCATTCCGGAAGGTGCCGTGAGCTGGATCCCGCTGCGGTCGTTTGGCCTTCCCTGGTTGCTGCCGGCAGTATGCGTTTTCCTGGCGGGCAGGTTCTTGCAGCGGCGGATTTGACCGGATGGGCCGGATGGCGTAAGTTTACCGGGAGAAACTCCTGGCAATGGCCGACTATTACAACTATATCAAATCCCTCCACCTGATCTTTGTGGTGACCTGGTTTGCCGGGCTTTTCTACATGCCCCGGCTGTTTATCTACCATATTGAAGCCCTCGAAAAACCCGAGACGGAAGCCCGGGTACTGGGCAACCAGTTCCGGGTGATGGAACGCCGGCTCTGGCAGATCATTACCTGGCCGTCGGCCGTGCTCTGCATCGCCTCTGCCCTGGTGCTGCTCTGGATCATGCCCGGATGGCTCTCCCAGCCCTGGATGCACGTGAAGCTCGGGTTTGTGGTATTGCTGATCATATACCACCTGGTGATGCACCGCATGTACCTGCGCTTCCAGCGCGGGCAGATTTCCTACACCTCCCGATTTATGCGGATCTGGAACGAGGGGGCCACGCTCATCTTGTTTGCGGTGGTTTTCTTGGCCGTACTCAAGAACAGTATCGACTGGATGTTCGGCCTGGCAGGCCTATTGGCGTTGGCGGTGCTGCTGATGCTCGGCATCCGGCTTTACAGGCGCCTCAGGGAGCGGTCCGGCAAGCCCGATTGACCATTTGGGAAGCCCCCGATAAACCTGCTTTTGGTCCGATTATTGCTATCTTAGCGGAAACCCGATCGCCTTGTTCAAAAAGATGTCTTTACGGTCCCGGATCTTCGTATCGATGATCCTCCTGGTCCTGATCGCGTCCGTGTTGATTGCCGGGGTCACCGTCTACCAGTACAGGGAACAGGCACAGGATTACCACCAGGACCGCCTGGAGCGCAAGGAGGAGCAAATCAAGCAGGCCATTACCTTTGCCCTGCAGCGCACTACCTACCCGGTCACTACCGAAAACCTCGGGTTGATATTCAAGGACGAGATCTACCGGATCGCGATCATCGAGAACGCAAACTTCAACATCTACGATCTGGACGGGCAGCTGATCAAAAGCTCGCGCCCGAAATTCGACAACGACTCGGTTTCCCTCTGCCTGGATGCCCATGTGCTCAATGCGCTCAGGGGGAGCATGGAAAAGCGCTATGTGGAATCGGCGGCTGCAGCGGGTGACAACTACCAGGCCTCGTATTCCTTTATCACTGACAGCCGGTTTAAACCCATCGGGATCCTGAACCTGCCCTATTTTGAGGAGAATTCCTTTTACGACATGGAACTCGGGGAGTTCATGATGCGCCTGGGGGCGGTCTACCTGATCATGCTTTTGAGTGCGATTGCCCTGGCCTACTTTATTTCCAAGTACATTACCCGGTCGCTGGAAACCGTATCGGACAAGCTCACCCATACGCGCCTGGCCCGGACCAACGAAAAGATTTTCCTGGACGATCCCAGCGAGGAGATCGGCAAGCTGATCGACGCCTATAACAGCATGATCGACGAGTTGGAGCTCAGCGCCACAAAGCTCGCGCGGAGCGAGCGGGAACAGGCCTGGCGGGAAATGGCCAAACAGGTGGCCCACGAAATCAAGAACCCGCTCACGCCCATGCGGCTGAGCGTACAGAGTTTTGAGCGGAAATTCGACCCCCGGGACCCGGATGTGGGCCGGCAGGTTGCCGAGTTTTCCAAAACGCTCATCCAGCAGATCGACACGCTGAGCAGCATTGCCTCGGCCTTCTCGAATTTTGCGAAGATGCCCGCCCAGCAGAACGAAACGCTCAACGTGGTGGAAATCGTCAAGCTCGCCCTGGACATTTTCAACGAGCCTTATATCCACTTTATGGCCGATGAGCAGGAGATCATTGCCAAAATGGACCGGACGCAGCTCATCCGGGTGGTGACCAACCTGGTTAAGAACGCCATCCAGGCGGTCCCGGAGGTGGACCACCCGCGAATCCTGGTGTCTGTGGCAGCCGAGGACGGTTTTGTCAAGATCATGGTGGCCGACAACGGCATAGGCATCGAAGCAGACAACCGCGACAAAGTATTCGAACCCAAATTCACTACCAAAAGCAGCGGGATGGGGCTCGGCCTGGGAATGGTCAAAACCATTGTGGAAACCTATGGCGGCAGGATTGAATTTACCTCTCAGAAGGGAAAAGGCACCGTCTTCACGGTATACTTGCCGAGGGAAAAGGCATAGGCAACAGCGGACACTGATAATTTTATAACTTCAGACAGAACTTCAAATAAAACCCTAAGTAATTCCATGAAATTCAAAAACCTGAAAACCGAGGAAAAGGATGGGATAGCGCTGCTGACCATCGACCGGCCCAAGAAACTCAATGCGCTGAACCGCAAAACCATCGAAGAGCTCCACGAGGCATTCTCGTCCCTGGATGCCGACCCGGATATCCGGGCCATCGTGGTGCGGGGTAGCGGGCCCAAGGCATTTGTGGCCGGGGCGGATATCGCGGAATTCGCGTCTTATGGCCCTGAGGAGGGGCGCGACCTGGCGGCAAAAGGCCAGGAAACGCTTTTTGACTTGGTGGAACAGCTCGGCACCCCGGTGATCGCAGCCGTTAACGGCTTTGCCCTTGGAGGCGGCCTGGAACTGGCCCTGGCCTGCCATATCCGGGTGGCCAGCCACAATGCCCGGATGGGGCTGCCAGAAGTATCACTTGGGTTGATCCCCGGTTACGGGGGAACCCAGCGGCTGCCGGAACTCGTGGGCCGGGGCCGGGCGCTGGAGATGATTCTCAGCGGCGGCATGATCGATGCGGAACGGGCCCTGGAGTACGGGTTGGTCAACCACGTAACGGCCCTGGAGGAACTCGAAAGCTACTGCCTGCAGCTCGCAGGGAAAATCGCAAAAAATTCGCCGGTGGCCATCCGGTATGCAATAAAAGCGGTAAATGCGGGTTCTAGGAGTAGTGTTTCCGGGTTTCGGACCGAAATCGACGCCTTCGGATCGTGCTTCGGCACGGCCGATTTTAAGGAAGGCACCACGGCTTTCCTGGAGAAGCGGAAGCCCGATTTCCCCGGGGAATAATCAAAAGGACATCCTATGTATCGGAATCTCTGTATGGCAGTTGCGCTGCTGGCCGCCTGGGTCTGCGGGGCGCAGGAAATGCCTGTGGACTATATGTTCGGCGAAAAATATAACGATCGGTACAGATATTCAAACCTGGTCACTTTCTCGGAGTCTGCCCAGGGCAACAAAGTCCTGGTCAGGGCCTATTATACCGGGCTGATCCTGAGGCCAAAAGGCTACCTGATAGAGCGGTATAACCCGCAGCTTGAACTGATAGACGAATACAATTACAAGTTCCGGGGAGCCGACTTCCTGGACGGTTTTGTGGCCAACGGGCAATTATACCTGTTGTTCCTGAGCTACGACCCGGAGCGTTTGAGTTATACGTATTCCGTGCATCAAACCCCGGTTGGGGCCTACAATTTTACCCGAAAGGACCTGCTCACTATTCCATCGGTATATGTGGAAAACCCGGTCGACAAGAATTATTACAACCGGAAATTTAATTCGGGGTTCAGTACGACCCTGCTATTTGACCGGGAACAGAAAGCTTTTGCCCTGAGCCTGCACCACAAGAAGGGCGACGTGAACAAGCACCGGATCCTCGTGTACAATTTCAATATGCAACCGGTCATGGACGTCGATTTCTCGGCCTCCGTGGAAGAAAAAAATTACGCCTTTGAGGCACTGGAAATGGCTCCGGATCATTCCACGGCCTACCTGGTTGCCAAGGCGTATTTCCGGAAGCGCCGCTTTAAGGCCGAAGAGCGGAAATTCCAGTACGAACTAATCAAGCTCACCCGGGATGGGGCCCAAACCGCCTCCTACGACCGGGAAGGCTTTTATTCCGAGGCGCTCAAGCCGATCCTGCGCAACGGGAAACTCCTTTGCGTGGGCTTTTATGCCGACCGGAAGGACGAGCGGTACAACGGCCTGGAATACCTGGAAGTGGACCCGCAGACCCTGCAGGCGGGTATCCACAAATACAACCCCTTCTCCCACCAGTTCATGGTCGATAAATTCGGGTCGGAATCCGAGAAAGCCATCAAAAACCTCGTGTTTAAGGACGTGCATTTTACGCCGGACGGTTCCCTGCTCTTCAACGCGGAGGAGTATTTTGTTACCAACAGCATCCAGGATAACGGGAGCGGCGGCAGGCTGCGCGTGGACCGCTTCCACCACAACGACATTATCAGCGTTCGGTTGGATAGCCGCGGAGACCTGGTCTGGGCCCGGAACATCAACAAGACCGAAGTGACCCAGGGCGACGGGGCCTATGCCTCCTACAGCGCCTATTCCAAGGACGGCCACACCTATTTCTTTATATGTACCGCTGCAGACAACCCCCAGTTGCTGAACAATGAGCGGCTCATTTTCCGGCAGGGGCTCAGCCGGAACCGGAACGTGTTCCTGATCCGCCTGAACCCGGAAGGCCGGATCTCCTGGGAAAAGATCATTGACCAGTCCGAAGCGCGCCTGCCGCTGATGGTTTCCAAACCGCTGGTGGAGGAGGACGAGGACCGGCTGTACTTCTACGCCAAGCGGGGCAGTAAGAAGCAACTCGTTTCCGTACATATCCGCGGGTAGTTCGCTTTCCGCTGCCGCCGGATCCTTACGCGGCATCCCGTTTCGGCGGTGTTAAATTCTCCATCAACCATCGCATATCAGGATAATATCCATAAATTTGGATAAATTCCAATTGCCGTGTCGCATCCCGAAAGAGAAATCCGCAAAGGCCGCGGGGCCCAATCCCGCCAGGCAAACCGCTTTGAGGCACTTCAGGAGCAGCCCCTGGAGGATTTTCTGGAGCACCAGCGGATCAGCGGGGAATCCGAGAAGGTCCGCACCGGCTACCTGCGCGTCCACCCAAAAACCATCGTCAACAAGGTTACCAGCCCGGATGTGGGCATGTCCTACAGCATGAACCCCTACCAGGGTTGCGAACACGGATGCGTCTACTGTTATGCGCGGAACTCCCACGAGTACTGGGGGTACGGGCCCGGCCTGGATTTTGAAAGCAAGATCCTCGTCAAGGAAAACGCCCCGGCCCTGCTGGATCGTTTCCTCAAACACCGTTCCTGGAAGGCGGCCCCCATCGTGCTTTCCGGGAATACGGATTGCTACCAGCCTGCTGAAAGGGAGTTTGGGATCACTCGCGCCTGCCTGGAAATATTCCATCGCTACCGCCACCCCGTGGGCATCATCACAAAAAACGCACTGGTACTCCGGGACATGGATTTGCTCACGGAACTACATGCCGACGGTTTGGTGGGCGTCAATATTTCGGTGACATCCCTGGACGAATCCACCCGCAGGTTGCTGGAACCCCGCACCGCGAGTATTGCGAAACGGTTGGAAACGATCCGCAAACTATCCGATGCGGGCATCCCCGTCAACGCGATGCTCGCCCCGATCATCCCGGGGATCAACAGCCACGAGGTAATGGACATGGCCCAAGCGGTTGCCGATGCAGGAGCCCGCTCTTTCGGGTTTACGTTGGTACGTCTCAACGGGGCCATCGCCGGAATCTTTACGGAATGGCTCCATCGGGCAATGCCGGACCGGGCCGGGAAAATCCTCTCCCAGATCCGCGCCTGTCACGGCGGCAGCCTGAATGACAGCCGTTTCGGCATCCGCAACAAGGGGGAAGGGGCCGTTGCATCCCAGATCCACCAGCTGGCCGGGATTGCACGGAAAAAATACTTCGCGGGGCGCAAATTCCCGGAACTCAACACCTCCCTGCACGCAGCGCATAAAAGCGGGCAGTGGGAGCTCTTTTAACCCTGTCGGAGGGTTGGAAAGCAGGCCGGACCAGGAGTAGCCCCGGGCTTATGGACAGGCTGCCGGGCCTAGGCCAGATCCCAGCCTTCCCGGTAACTGCCGTTTACCCATTCGTTTGCCTTGTCGAAATTGGTGACCCGCATGTTTTCGCCGTCCCACATAATTTTCTTGCGCCCGGGGTATTCAAAGTACGACCGGCCGCTATCCGGGTCGGTGACCCGGTTTTTGTATTGGAAGGCCCGGATGGCCAGGTTCCCCATCAGGACGGATTCCGTAAGTTTTCCTGCCTTCTCGAAATCCGATGAGGTGGGGGTGCCGTTCAGGCAGCCTTCCACAAAATTCCGCTGATGCCCTCCGGTACCGCCTTCCACACGGGGCAGCCTGGGAGCCGGCTTGCTGACCATATCCATAAGGTCAGAGGGAAGGAGGCGGGCATTCCGGGAATACGTATCGCAGACCATGATGCCTTTGGTCCCGTAGAATATGGAGCCGCCGCCGTTGTCGCCAATGGTCTCCCCGTCTTTCAGTTCGTCGGGCAGGTCGGGCTTCAACCCGCCGTCGTACCAGTTCAGGGCTACCTGCCCGTGCTGGTCCGTGTCGAATTTCAGCCGGACGATGGAAGAGGAGGGACAGGATTCACTGTAGTCCGCTTCCACAAAGTCGCCCACCCAGTTGGTGGTGCAGCTCGCCTCCGCTTCTGCAGGGTATCCGAGTTCCAGGACGCTGAAAGGGGTTTCCATAATATGACAGCCCATATCGCCCAGGGCCCCCGTGCCGAAGTCCCACCAGCCACGCCATTTAAACGGGAGGTAGCGGTCGTTGTACGGCCGCATGGCCGCAGGGCCCAGCCACAGGTCCCAATCCAGTTCCTTCGGGATCGGATCGCTTCCTTCCGGTACCGGGACCCCCTGGGGCCAGACAGGACGGTTCGTCCAGCAATCCACTTTTTCAATCCGGCCGATTATCCCGGAATCGAGCCATTCCCTGGCTTCGCGGCTCCCGTTGCTGGAAGCCCCCTGGTTGCCCATCTGCGTAACAATCCCCATCTCGCGGGCTACCTGGGTCATCATCCGGGCCTCGGCGATGTTGTGGGTCAGGGGCTTCTCCACATAGGCGTGTTTTTTCTCCCGCATAAATGGCAAGGCAATGGTGGCATGCGTGTGGTCCGGGGTCGCTACCATAATGGCATCCATGTCTTTCAAATGCTTCTTGTACACGTCCCGGTAGTCTTTGTAACGCTTTACATCCGGGAACATCTCATAGGTAGGGGCAGCCCGCCGGTCGTCTACATCGCAGAAGGCGACGTATTTGACCTTTCCGGTTTCGCTCAGGCCGCGCATCACGCCGGCACCCCGGCCGCCAACGCCGAAGGCGGCTACGTAGAGCGTGTCGCTGGGGGGCACATGGCCTTTTCCCAGTACGAAACTCGGGACAATGCTGAATGCCGCCGTAGAGGCAGCCGTATTTTTCAGGAATTTTCTTCTTTGCATGGATGTTGGGTGTTTGTTCGGTTTGTTCAAAAATGAGCTTTCAAGATACAAAAACTACGGAAAGCGGACGACGCCCGAACGGGCCGGCACATGCAGGTTCAATACGGGGCGGGAGCCTGGAACCGGTCTGGGAAATCAGGCCGTGCCGTTCCACTCCCGGTAGAATTCCTCCAGGTATTCCAGCATAAAGGCATGGCGCTTTTCGGCCAGGCGTTTGCCGGTATCGGTGTGCATGCGGTCCTTGAGCAGCAATAGTTTCTCGTAGAAATGGTTCAGGGTGGGCCCGTCCGATTTCTTGTATTCCGCCTTGCTCATTTTCACCCGGGGGGCGATTTCGGGGTCGTAGAGTTTCCGTCCTTTGTAGCCGCCGAAATTAAAGGCACGAGCAATCCCGATGGCGCCCATGGCATCCAGGCGGTCGGCATCGCGGACCACAAAGAGCTCGTCCGAGGTAAACGGCTTTTTGTTTTTCTCCAGGCTGTTTTTAAAAGAAATATTCCGGATGATCTGGACCACATGCGTGCGAATGGCCTGGGGCACCCCGATTTTGCGCATAAAGGCGTCCGCTTTTTTCGGACCGGCATCTTCATCGCCGTCGTGGAATTTTGAATCGGCAACGTCGTGGAGCAGGGCAGCCAGGCTCACGATCAGGATATTCACCTTCTCGTCTTTGGCAATCAGCAAGGTATTGCGGAATACCCGCTGGGTGTGGAACCAGTCGTGGCCGCCTTCGGCCCCATCGAGTTCGCTCCGGACATAGTCAATGGTCTGTTCTACAAATTCTGCATCGGTCATGCTGGGGGGTCGATCTTGGAAGCGATCTTCGCTTCGAGTTCTTTCATTTTTTCAGGGGTAAACCCGGCTACGGGCATGGGCGGGTGTACGGTAAACCGGACCCGGGCCCCGAGGCCGAGCGGAAAAGCTCCATAGCGGAACAGTTTCCAGGAATTGTTGATGGTTACCGGCAGGATCAGCGCGGAGGGTGCCTGGTCCATCAGCAGGCTCAGGCCAAAAGTACGGAATGGTTTCGGCTCCCCGGTGCGGGATCGGGTCCCTTCCGGGAATATCACCGCGCTACGGCCCGTTTTTTCGATATACGCACCCAGCCGTTCGAGTTCGGCCCGGGCCTGCCGGCGGTCCTTGCGGTCGATCAGGGCCGAACCCCCGTGGCGCAGGTTAAAGGAGACGCTAGGGATTCCTTTTCCGAGCTCTTTTTTGCTGACGAATTTCGGGTGGTATTTCCGAAGGTACCAGATCAGGGGCGGGATGTCGTACATGCTCTGGTGGTTGGTCACAATGATGAGCGGCCCGCTTTCGGGCATGGGATCGGCGTATTCAAACCGATAGGTGGTCCCCAGGATGTGAGTACTGCGCATGATGCACAGATTGAGCAAACTGACGCTCGCCTTATGGGCCTGGTAGCCGAAAAGGTTCAGGCAGACCCACTGCACCGGGTGGAACACCACCAGGACCAGCCCGAAAACGAGCAGGTAAATTGCGGAAAGCGGGTATGCAAGGAGCTTGACCATGGTGTAAAAATAAGAAACGCACCGCGACATGGAGCAATGAAGCCAAATTGTAGGAATCACCCTATATTTATCCCGGCAAAAAATGAAACCCAACTCATTTTGAAACGGATCCGAATACTTTATTGGAGAGTTCTAACGATCGTATTTGTTGTGATCGTGTCACCCGGGAGTGCGCTGTGCCAATCGAGTCCCATTTGCGGGTTTACAAGCCGTATTTCATTCGATGAATTCATTGAACCTTGTGGCACCCCAATGCCGCCGCCGGAAATCCCTTCAGATTCAGTAACCCGTGTGGAAATGCCCGGGAAGACAACGTCGTGGTGTATGTCCTCGGTGTGCGATCCCACCCGCCTGGCGCGACTGGATTCTCTATTCAGACAACTCCGGATCAGTCGGAATTTTTCGCTGATTGCCTGTGCGGAAGGGTCGATGAATACGTCGACTTCATCTAATAATGACAGGGGAGTAAAGACTCGTATCATCGCGGTGCAATCGGACCTTGAGGACTTTATCAACCGGCCCGGGTCGGACCTGGTGGGCACTCTTACGTTTATGCACGCCCTGGGCCACCATGTTTTTCAGCATCCCATGAGTCAAATGGACCTCCTGGAAACATTTGAATTGGAGGCCGATTATTTTGCGGGGTTCGCCTTGAGTTATTTCGGGCTTGACAGGGCCGAAGTCGATTCAGTACACAAACAATTGCTGCAAGGCAAACCGGTGCCTGAGGGGTATCCGCGTATTTCCGACCGGGAAGACGCGTTTGGGGAAGGCTGGTCCTGGGCGACGTATTCCCTTCAGTTTGGTTGGGGAGAAGCCATTTCTATATACGAACTCGACCGGATTAAATCTGACAAATTCAAAGAAGAGGCAAAACAGGCCGAAGAAGCTGGCGACCTGGCCCGGGCCGCACGGCTTTTCGCTGAGGCATACGGGTACGACTGGCGGATCTCCGGAAATTTGCACGAGGCTTTGCGCTGCGCGCGTCAAGGGAAGGATGATAGATTCGCCCTCGACATCTATGGGGAATTGCTTGCCTCCGCTGGAAAAGACCGCCATATGAGGCCCCGCAAATCCTACCTAGCCGAAATGGCGACCCTTGCCCGGAGTCTGGGGCAGTACACAAAGGCGGAAGCCTATCTCAGTATCAGCCGGGAGCTCGAAACCGGCCAGGTTGCGGATGAAGTCAATACGGGCCATATGTACCTGAAAATGGAAAGGTATCCCCGGGCCGCCGAAGCATTTCTGAAAGCCATCAAATTAGGGCCTGCGTCGGCCGAAATGTACCTTGGTCTGGGCAAGGCACAAAGTGCCATGGGAGAGGCCGAGTCTGCCATTCGGTCCTTCAGGGCTGTCCTGGCGGGATCCCCGGACAATACTGAGGCTTACCTGGAGCTGTCAAAGGTGTATGCCAATGAGGCCGAGGCGCTGCGGGGAATTATCGAACAGGAATCGTCGCGGGCTGAAGTCCGTCGGCTTGAGGCAATCAAAACGGGCTTGTATCGAAAATCAGAAGCGGTACTCATGGACGGATTGCAAGTTGAACCCGCCGATCGGGAATTGCTAACGCAGCTTTACAGAATCTATCTGAGTATCCCCGATAAGTCCGGGATCCGGGAAACCCGCAAAAAACTCAAGGACGTCAGGTAATCTCTTTTTCGCGGTGAATCAATAAAGAAACCCCGCCAGTCCGGCAGGGTTCTTCCTATAGGGTTACGAACCGCGTTTCAGCAAAACTCGTCGTACGCCTGGGTGAGGTTCTCGGCGATCATCTCCGCCGGGCGGCCTTCGATATGGTGGCGTTCGATCATATGTACGAGTTCCCCGTCCTTGAAGAGGCCCATGCTGGGCGAAGAAGGCGGGAATGGCACCATCAGGCTGCGGGCGGCATCTACGGCTTCCCGGTCCACTCCTGCGAATACAGTGACCAGGCGGTCCGGGGTCTTGCCGTTCTGCAGGCTCAGCTTGGCGGCAGGGCGCGCATTGGCGGCGGCACAGCCGCAAACCGAATTGACGACTACCAGTACGGTACCGGGTTGTTTTATAGCTGCCTCTACTTCCTCGGCCGTGAAAAGTTCTTCAAAGCCGGCGGTGGAGAGGTCTTCCCGCATGGGTTTTACGAGTTCTGTAGGGTACATAGTATTTTTTTATGGAATTTCTAAAGTGCAAAGGTACGAAAAGGACGCCACTTTACCATAAGGGGCACAGGTAATTACAGGACCCGGGAACCGCTTATCCGCCCGCTGCGGCATTCCGGGGCAATGCGCTATCTTTGCCAAAAATTTTTCCGGATGATCAAATGGTTTGGCGCTTTCGTCGGGTACCTCTTCCTCCGGCTGCCGGGGGCCATTATCGGGTTCCTGATCGGGAGCCTGATAGACGGGGCCAGTCGCAGCGGCGGGACGGTGTTTACCGATTTTACCCGGCAAAAGGTATCCCCGGCCGACTTTGAGCTGAACCTGTTGTCGCTCTGCTCCATCGTTATCAAGGCGGATGGGCGCGTGAGCCAGCAGGAACTCGACTACGTGCGCCAGTATTTCCTCGCCACCTACGGGAAGGAGAAGGCCAATGCCATTTTCAGGACGTTTAACGAGGTCATCAAAAAACGGGAAATTTCCGGCCAGCGGATCTGCGCCTACCTGAACCAGCGGACGCGCTATGAGGTGCGGTTGCAACTGGTCCACTTCCTGTTCGGGATCGCGCAGGCGGACGGGCACGTGAGCGAGGCGGAAATCCGCAAACTCAGGGAGTTGGCGGGATACCTGCAAATAGGGGCCACGGATTTTGAAAGCATCATGGCGATGTTTGTCGAATCTGCGGACAACGCCTATAAAATCCTGGAGATTGAACGCACTGCCACGGACGAAGAGGTGAAAAAGGCCTACCGGAATATGGCCAAAAAGTACCATCCGGATCGGGTCAACACCCAGGACGAGGCCATCAAGCGCGGGGCCGAAGAAAAATTCAAGGAGGTGCAGAAGGCCTATGAGGCCATCCAGCAGGAACGGGGAATTTAAGCGGCGGCCCCGGATACCGGGCCGTTTCTGGCCAATGCACCTTTCGCATATCGGGGCGCTCAAGAATTTTTGAAATAATAACAGGATGGAGAATTTCTGGATGTACGGGGAATTGGGGTTCCTGCATGTGCTGGACCCGCAGGGCTACGACCACGTGCTTTTTCTGACGGCCCTGGCCCTGCCGTTTACCTATCGCTACTGGAAGCGGGTGTTCTGGCTGGCGACGCTCTTTACGGTGTCCCATTGTTTGTCCCTGGCCCTGGCCGCATACGGGGTGGTGGATGCGGATGCCGGATGGGTGGAGTTTCTGATCCCGCTGACCATTCTGCTGACCGCCCTGTTTAACCTGCTGTTGACGGGCGCCGGCCCGGACCGGCAGGCGGCTTTCCGGGTGCACCTGGTTTCCACCGGGTTGTTCGGGCTCATCCACGGCCTGGGTTTTTCCAATTACTTCCGGATGCTGATGTCCGGGGAGTCCGAGAAAACCGGCCCGTTGCTGGGGTTTGCCCTCGGGATCGAAGCGGCCCAGTTGCTGGTCCTGGTAGTGGTGCTGGGGGTTACCTATCTGGTGGTGGAGCGGCTGCGCGCCCCTTCTGCCTGGTATGTCCGTTTGGCCAGCCTGGCCATTGTGGGGATTTCCACCGCGCTGCTGATCGGGGCATGGCCCTTGTGATTTTCACTTAATATTAACCCGGGCGGGGTTGTAAGCCACCCCAAAAGCGGGTATATTAGTGCTTTCCCGCACGAAATTTTTTCTGGCCGCGTTATACCAATAGAGTGAAGGAGAAAAAACAGGAGAAATACGACAAGGCATACCTGCGCATGGCGAACGAATGGGGCAAGCTTTCCTACTGCCGGCGCAAACAGGTGGGGGCCATCATCGTCCGGGAACGGATGATCATCTCCGACGGGTACAACGGCACCCCCTCCGGATTTGAGAATTTCTGCGAAGACGAGGAGGGCTATACCAAGTGGTACGTGCTGCACGCCGAGGCCAATGCGATTTCCAAGGTGGCCTCCTCCACGCAGTCCTGCGAAGGGGCAACCCTCTATATTACCCTGTCCCCCTGCAGGGAGTGCAGCAAGCTGATCCACCAGTGCGGAATCCGACGGGTGGTATACCAGAAGGCCTACAAGGACGATTCCGGGTTGCAGTTTTTGGCGCGGGCCGGGGTGGAACTCGTCCATTTGCCGGTTATCGACATCGGGGTGGCCGTAAATGAAGAATGATTTGAAGAAAAGCTATTACATCGGACCGGCAGTCGTGGCCTTTGCCCTGGCTCTGGGGATTTTTGTGGGCGGGAAACTGCACTTCAACGATACCCCGGAGAAACTCTTTACGACCAATTCCAAAAAGGACAAACTCAACCGGCTCATCGACTATATCGATTACGAGTACGTCGATGAGGTGGATACCGACAGTATCGTCGATGTGACGGTGAACAACATCCTGGACAAACTCGACCCGCATTCCGTCTACATCCCGAAATCCGAGATGAAGCGGGTTTCCGAGAACATGAAGGGCGACTTTGTCGGGATCGGGATCAACTTCTACACTTTCCGGGATACCATTACCGTTACCCGGACGATTCCCGGGGGGCCCAGCCAGCGCGCAGGCCTTCAGCCCGGAGATAAAATTTTGCTGGCCGACGGGGATACGCTCTACGGGCGCCGGATACCCGACGGGCAGATCGTCTCCCGGCTCAAGGGGCAGGAAGGCAGTTCCGTCAAACTGCAGGTATACCGCAAAACCGAGGACCGGCTCTTTAGCGTCAACCTGCGTCGCGACCGGATCCCGATCCGCAGCATCGATGCGAGTTACATGCTGACTTCGGACATGGGCTATATCCGGATGAACCGTTTTGCCGAGACCACTTTCGACGAGTTTGACGCTGCCTTACGGAAGTTGCAACAGCTCGGCGCCAAGAAACTCACCCTGGACCTCCGGGACAACCCGGGGGGGTATCTGAACGTGGCCGAACGCATTGCCGACGCCTTCCTGCCGGAGGGCAAACTGATCCTCTTTACCCGGAACAAGAAAGGCCAGACGGATTCCATCTACGCCACTTCCCGGGGCCGGTTTGAAAACAAACCGGTCTATGTACTGATCAACGAGCGGTCTGCCTCGGCTTCCGAGATCATCGCCGGGGCCCTGCAGGACAACGACGTCGGTACGATCGTCGGGCGGCGATCCTTTGGCAAGGGGCTCGTGCAACGCGAAATGGACCTGGGCGACGGCTCGGCCGTGCGGCTCACGGTATCCCGGTACTACACGCCCACCGGCCGCTCCATCCAGCGCGATTACCAGAACGGGAGCCAGGACTACTACGACCGGTTCACCGAGCGTTACCACAACGGGGAGC
Source organism: Robiginitalea sp. (assembly GCF_982776155.1). Taxonomy (NCBI): domain Bacteria; kingdom Pseudomonadati; phylum Bacteroidota; class Flavobacteriia; order Flavobacteriales; family Flavobacteriaceae; genus Robiginitalea; species Robiginitalea sp. Next base: position 385,968 of record NZ_CEXZKX010000002.1, on the reverse strand, counting down.
TCACCTCGGTAGACAGTATCCGGGTGGCCGACTCCCTGAAGTTCACCACGCCCGGCGGGAAGGTGGTTTACGGGGGCGGCGGCATCGTCCCGGATGTTTTTGTGGCCATTGGCAGCAATGAGGAAGAGGCGCTGGCAGCCCTGGATTCCCGCGGCTATTTTTCCCGCTTTGTCTTTGACCACCTGGAAGAAGACCGCAACCGCTACGCGGATTACGACGAGATGCGTTTCTACCGGGAGTTCCGAACCGACGATATCCTCTTTGAGCACATGGTGGATTTCCTCTCGGCCTTTAATTTGCGCATCGACTACTACGAGCACGAGGATTTGCTGAAGACCTACATCAAGGCGGGGATCGCCGAGCAGCTCTTTTCGCCGGACATGAAGGCGCGAATCCTGGCGCCTACGGACGCGATGCTGTTAAAGGTGCGCGACCTGGACCGGCCCAGGCTCAACCCGGAGGAGGGGCCGGAGTCCCGGCCGGATAGCTGAAGTTTCCCGTTGTAAGCCAGCCCTGCCGTCCATAAGGGGCCAGCCCGGGCTGCGTTTATTCCCCGTCCAGTTTTTTCTGGATACGCCGGGAGGTTTGGTAGATCAGCAACAGCACAATGGCGCATAAGGCGGCTGCAATGCCGATGAGTGCCACAAGACTATCCCCTTCCAGTGGGTCTTGCATATCCACCATGGTGATGTTAAAGACGATCAACGCCAGGGCCAGTACAATCAGGACTATCAATAAGATTCTATTCATCGGAATACGGTTTTAATGACCCGCAGGTCCCGGCGGGCAGCGGGCTGCTTTAAAACAGCCCGTTGATGTTTGTCGCGAACAGCTTCACCGAGATAGCCAGCAGGATCACCCCGAAAACCTTGCGGATAACGCTCAGGCCGTTTTGGCCGAGGACCCGCTCGATCCGGGAGGAGGCTTTTAACACCCCGTATACAAAGATACAGTTCGCGACAATAGCCACAATGATATTTACCACATCGAATTCGGCCCGCAGGGACAACAGCGACGTCATGGTGCCCGCCCCGGCAATCAGCGGGAAGGCCAGGGGAACGATGGATGCAGCCTCCGGGGCCTCGTCCCGGTACAGGGTGATGCCGAGGATCATCTCGATGGCCAGGAAAAAGAGCACAAACGAACCGGCCACGGCAAAGGAATTTACGTCGATACCGATCAGCTTGAGGATTTCCTCCCCGACAAACAGGAAGGCAACCATGATAATTGCGGCGACCAGCGTGGCCTTGCCGGACTGGATATGCCCGGCCTTCTTCCGCAGGTCGATGATGATCGGGACGCTGCCGACAATATCGATTACGGCAAAGAGGATCATGGTGGCGGTGGCGATTTCGCGGAAATTAAAGTTCATAGTGCTCGATTTTTTGCGGCGCAAATGTAATGGGAATCCGGAGATTCCAATAGTGGTTATACGGGAATTTTCCACTCCCGGATTTCAGGTTGAAAAGAATATCTTTGTCCAAATTTCCAACCGATGTTTGAACTGGGTAAAACGGTAGTCTCGGAGGAGCTTTTTGAGAAGCATTTTGTTTGCGACCTGCAGGCGTGCAAGGGCGCCTGTTGCGTGGACGGGAGTGCCGGCGCCCCGGTTGCAGAGGAGGAGCGCGGTATCCTGGAGAAAATCTACACCCGCGTGCGGCCGTTTCTTCGGGACGAGGGCCGGAAGGCGATTGAGGCCCAGGGGCCCTATGTCCGCGGATCCGACGGGGAGTGGGAGACCCCGCTGGTAGACGGGAACGAATGCGCCTATGTCGTGTATTCCGGGGAGACCGCGCTATGCGGTATCGAGGCGGCCCACCGGGAGGGGGCTATCGATTGGAAGAAACCCCTGTCCTGCCACCTCTACCCGGTGCGTATCCGGGAGTACACGGCCCTGACCGCTGTGAATTACCATCAGTGGCACATCTGCGACCCGGCCTGTTCCCTGGGGGAAACTACCCGGGTGCCGATTTACAAATTTGTCCGGGAGGCCTTGGTTCGAAAATTTGGGGAGGCGTGGTACGAAGAGCTGGAATCCGTGGCGGAGAAACACCTCAAATAGTCGGGATTTTCAGGATCACCTCGGTCCCGGCAGATTTCCCGTCCGCATCGAAAAGATCCCGGATTTCGATGGTGTAATTGTACTGGTAATCCCTGGAAAAATTGGCAAGACGCTCCCGCGTTATGTCGATCCCGACAGACTTCCGCTTGAGCACCCGCCGCTGTTTTAACTTGTCGGCTTCCGCCCGCCCGATGCCGTTGTCCCGGATCACCAGGGTGATATATCCGGAATTTTCCTGCCGGATCAGGATCCGGATGCGTTTCTCCCCCTCCTTTGACGAAAGCCCGTGCCAGATTGCATTTTCGAGGAATGGCTGCAGGATGAGCGACGGAATTTTCACCAGGCTCGGGTTGATCTCCGGATCCATCTCCACGGCAAAGTCAATCTCGTTGTTGAACCGGATGTTTTCGATATTCATGTACAGTTCAACCGTTTCCAGTTCCTCCGCCAGCGGGATTTCCTTCAGGGAGGATGCCTCCAGGATTTTCCGGACGAGTTTGGAGAACTTGTTCAGGTAGTGCACGGCATTTTTCTGCTCGTTGTTGATGATGTAGAGCTTAATGGAATTCAGCGAATTAAAGAGGAAATGCGGGTTCATCTGGCTCCGGAGCATAGCCTGTTCCAGGGTGAGCACTTTTTTTTCGCTGTTCAACTGGTACTGCCGGTACAGGATGTAGAGGATCAGGGTAATCAGCACGAGCATCAGGGCGCCAACCAGCAGCGTGGTCCGGTTCCGCCGGAGCCGGAGCTTCACGATCTCGTTTTCCTTGGAGAGGATTTCTATCTGGTCCTTTCGCTTATCTACCTCGGACTTGGAAATCATCTCGTAAACGTACCGGCGGTTCAGGTCGTTCGAGATCATCCGCCGCGCAGCCACGGAAGCCTTGTAGAATTCAATGGCCGCCTGGTAATTTCCCAGGGCCATTTCGATGTCGTGCAGGTAGCGGTTGGCGGAATCCATATTGCTCGGCAGATTCAGCTCTTCGGAAATCCTGAGTCCGTTGAGCAGGTAGCCCCGGGCCTCGTCGTAACGCTTCAGGCGGGACAATACCCACCCGAGCTGCACATAGACGTTGGCCAGTAATTCGGGATCGCGCATAGACCGCGCTTTGGGCAGGATGGCCTCAAGAATTTCCAGGGCTTCCGCGGCTTTTTCCTCATGGGCAAGGACGTGGGCCATGCCGTATCTGGTAATGACGTCGCTCCGGTCCGAGCCCAGGCTTTTGTTCACCCGGAGGGCGTCCTCGTAGTAGGACATGGCCCCCGTGAGGTCGCCGAGGGCTTCCAGGCACTCCGCGATGTTCTGGTAATTGGCTACCTGACCCTCCAGGTTTCCCAGCGCCTGGTCGTTCTCCAGGGAACGCTGGAAATACTCAATGGCCAGGCCGTACTGCTCCAGCATCCGGTAAATATTCCCGATGCCGTTGATGGCGGTGTTGCGTTCCCGCAGGACAAAGTCCCCGGGATCCGCAATCGATTCGCTTAGGCTCAGGGCTTCCTGGTGATAATCCAGGGCGGATTTGATGGCTTCCATTTTTCGGTACGCCATTCCCAGCCGGTTCAGGGCGACAATCCGCAATTCGCGGTTATTGGATTCGGTGGCCTTTTCCAGCGCTACGGCCAGGTAGTCCAGGGCCCGGTCGTTTTGGGAGAGGTTCTGAAAGTGCACCCCGAGTTGGGTATATCCGTATATGGCCCCGGGGGTAAAGGCCGCAATTTCGGCCTCCCGCACAAAATACTGCATAAGGAGCGTATCCTGGGAATACGGCCCAAGGGCGGTTTTATAGGCGCTGTAGTTTGCCGGCCGGGCACGGATGAGGCTGTCGGCAAGCTGGCGGAAATCTTTCGGGATACCCTGGGCGGCCGCCTGCGTACAGATGGCGGCAATGCAAATATGGAGCAGGGTTTTAAAAAGGTGTTTCCGCATGGAGGGGGCCGGCTTAAATCATATCCAGGAAGTCCGACTTTTTTTGTCGGCTAACCGGGATTTTATGATTCGGTTTGAGGATGACGTACCCGTCCGTTTTAAGAAATTCCTTGATTTTGTTTAAGTTGATGATAAAGGAATTGTGTATCCGGAAAAAGGTGTCGGAAGGCAGCAATTCCCCCACTTCCTTTAATTTTTTGGTCAGGACGATTTTATTTCCGTCGGAAAGGTAGATGGTGCTGTAGTTGCCGTCGGATTCCGCATAGATGATATCGTCGTTTTCCAGGAAAACCAATTTCCCGTCCGTACTCAGAGTAATCTTTTTGTGAGAAGAAGTGGCGTTGTGGTTCAGGAGGATCCGTTCCAGGCGCTCGGCGGACATGCCCCGGGCGTGGTGCTTCCGGATTTTGGTGATGGTATCCGCCAGGTCGTCCGAATCGATGGGCTTCAACAAATAGTCGATGGCCTCGTTTTTAAGGGCTTTGATGGCGTATTGGTTGTACGCTGTGGTGATAACCACGGCCACGTCGCTGTTCTGCATCTTCTGGATAAACTGGAAGCCGTCCATGGACGGCATTTCAATATCCAGGAACAGGCAATCCGGCTGGTTGCTGTCCAGGTAACTCAGCGCTTTGTAGGCATCCGTAAAGGAGGCAACCACCGAAATTTCATTCGAAAAATTGGTCAGTTCCCACTGGAGGCTCTGGAGCGCTTTCTCTTCATCGTCGACAATGACTGCCTCTAACATAACTTTGACTTCGTACGTCCTAATTTAAACAAAATTAAAGATCGGGGGGCAGGCCGGGCGTTAACTTGTGTTGATTGCAGGTTTCAGTTTATGAATGGTTGCAAATCGGATGAATCCGGTCCGCAAGGTCTGGCAGGCCCCTGAAATTGCGGGTTGCGTCCGCCCAAAAGGGCCGGGAGGGCGCATCGCCTGCACGGGGTGTTGCGGATTATACAGGATTTCAGCCCGATTATACATTTTGGACCCCGCCCGGTGCATGTACGCATTACATTGCCGGCAGATTATGAAGATAAAGGAAAAGATGATGAAACGCTGTCTGTATTACTTCCTGGGGTTGGTTGCCGCGCTGGTTCTGGCCGTGCTGTCCGGGAAGGCCACCTACGGGGAAGGCAGCGTCCTGGACGGAACCGAGACGGCTGCCGTTTCCGACGAGGGTTCGGACGCGCTGGTTTCCGGGGCACCGCTGGAAAAAGTCCGGGGAATTGAACCTAACCAAGAGAATCCGTGAATCAGAGGACAAAATGGATTACCCGGATTGCGGGGGTCGCTTTGACGTCCCTGGTAGTGCTGGGAATTATCTCCTATATGACCCCTGGAAATATGTTGCCGGAAAGCCCGATGGTCACTGGCAAATACCAGCTGTCTTCCCTGCAGGACGGCCAGGTGGAATACTTTGAGGGGCCGGTTTATTTTGAACTGGCCAAACAGCATTCCGGATTCCGGCAGATCCCGGTATTCAAATTGCATTTTATCAACCCGAACGCCCAAAAGGGCAAAGGCTTTGGATTCATTATCCCGCTGTCCCAGGACTCTGCGTTTATCCGGGCCGAGCAGTACAGCGTGGAATCCACCAAGGACGAATTCCTGAGCAGCCTGGGGACGGTGTTCGGCTATGCGGACCTCGTTAAGGAAAAAAACACCCTGTATTTTACGGAATCCGGCAGTATTTCAATCTCGGCGTCGAGTTTTGAAGAGGTTGCCGGGAACATGAATATGCTGTTGATGGACGAGAACGGCCGGAGCATGCGCCTGAAGGGGCGGTTTAATGCCCGACCGCTGTACACGCAGCAATTGAATTGAAAGTTTTAACAATAACCGATAGATTTTTAGTCAAACAGGAAGTACGGCTCTTATATGTTCGTTATGTTTTAACAGCTGCGTTCAGGCGTCGGGCGTTTGCAACCAAGCCAAATTTTGGAACTGGTATCTGTTAGATTTTTAGGTTTCGGGGGAACTACCTAGATCAACAACCGCAACCGCCAACCACGTCGCCGGGAGCCGTACCGTTTGACAAAACCTATCCGAATTAATAGACCGAATAGTATGCTTGAATAAGCGACTGTTCGGTTTATTTTTTTGATATACATCCCCGGGAATGCCCTTATTTTTTTTATAAACCCCGAACCTGCCGTATCGAGGCTTGCGAGGCTAGATTTCAACAGGTTGTGTTAAAAACTTTGGGGCAGATGGGGACTAACCCCCTTTCCTCTTTGGCGGTATTTTCCAATCTTTGTTGGTCCCTATTGCAAGGAAATTTCACACTTTTTTAACTCAATTTAAATCCCGCATTATGTCAGCAGCTGAAGAGCCAATCCTGAAGGAAAATAAGGACAGATTTGTAATATTCCCGATACAACACCACGATCTTTGGGAGTGGTACAAGAAGTGTGAAGCCTGTTTCTGGACCGCGGAGGAGATCGACCTGCACCAGGACCTGAGCGATTGGAACAATAAGCTTTCAGACGACGAGAAATACTTTATCAAGCACATCCTCGCTTTCTTCGCTGCCTCGGACGGGATCGTGAACGAGAACCTGGCAGAAAATTTCGTCAACGAGGTACAGTACTCGGAGGCCAAATTCTTTTACGGGTTTCAGATCATGATGGAAAACATCCACTCGGAGACCTATTCGCTGCTGATCGATACCTATGTAAAGGACGAAAAGGAAAAGAACGTGCTGTTCCAGGCCATCGAAAATTTCCCGGCGATCAAGAAGAAAGCCGACTGGGCGCTGAAGTGGATCGAGTCCCCGAGCTTTGCCGAGCGGCTCATCGCGTTTGCCGCCGTGGAGGGGATCTTCTTCTCCGGGGCCTTCTGCTCCATCTTCTGGCTCAAGAAGCGGGGCCTTATGCCCGGGCTCACCTTTTCGAATGAGCTGATTTCCCGGGACGAGGGGATGCACTGCGATTACGCCGTCCACCTGCACAACAACCACCTGGTGAACAAAGTGCCCAAGGAGCGCATTACCCAGATCATCACCAACGCGCTGGATATTGAGCGGGAATTCATTACCGAGTCCCTGCCGGTGAGCCTGATCGGGATGAATGCGAAGTTGATGACCCAGTACCTGGAGTTCGTGACCGACCGCCTGCTCGTGGAGCTCGAGTGCGAGAAGGTCTACAATTCCACCAACCCCTTCGATTTTATGGACATGATTTCCCTGCAGGGGAAGACGAACTTCTTCGAAAAGCGCGTCTCGGAATACCAGAAAGCCGGGGTAATGAACAAGGAAAAAGACACGGACTCACAGAAAATCAGCTTCGACGCCGATTTCTAGGGAGCATCCGACGGAAAAGAGTCCGCTCAACGACCGGGCTTTTTTCTGCCGCAAATTGAAAATGTTAAGAATTTTAACAGGGCAGGGCGAGCCCGAATACTAATGATCACAAAAAGGAGAAACACATGTTTGTAGTAAAAAGAGATGGCAGGAAAGAGCCGGTAATGTTCGACAAGATTACCGCGCGGGTGCGTAAATTGTGCTACGGTCTGAGCGACCTGGTAGACCCGGTCAAGGTAGCCATGCGGGTTATCGAAGGCCTGTACGACGGGGTGACTACCTCAGAACTCGACAACCTGGCGGCCGAGATTGCCGCCACACTGACCACCACCCACCCGGATTACGCCAAGCTCGCTGCCCGTATCTCCGTCTCCAACCTGCATAAGAACACCAAGAAGTCTTTCTCCGAAACCATGAAGGACCTCTACGAGTACGTGAACCCGCGTACCGGCAAGAAGGCCCCCCTGGTTGCCGATGACGTCTTTGAGGTGATCCAGAAGCACGCCGATACCCTGGATTCGATGATCATCTACAACCGGGATTTCGGCTACGATTACTTTGGCTTCAAGACCCTGGAACGATCCTACCTGCTCAAGCTGAACGGGAAGATCGTAGAGCGCCCCCAGCATATGCTTATGCGCGTTTCCGTCGGCATTCACCTGGACGACCTGGACGCCGTCCGGGAGACCTACGAGCTGATGTCCAAAAAGTATTTCACGCATGCCACGCCCACCCTGTTTAACTCCGGGACGCCAAAGCCGCAGATGTCTTCCTGTTTTCTCCTGGCCATGCAGGACGACAGCATCGACGGGATCTACAACACGCTGAAACAGACGGCAAAGATCTCCCAGTCGGCGGGGGGCATCGGGTTGTCCATCCACAACATCCGGGCCACCGGTTCCTATATTGCAGGCACCAATGGCACGTCCAACGGTTTGGTTCCCATGCTGCGCGTTTTCAACGATACGGCGCGGTACGTGGACCAGGGAGGCGGCAAGCGCAAAGGCAGTTTTGCCATTTACCTGGAGCCCTGGCACGCGGATATATTCGATTTCCTGGAACTCAAGAAAAACCACGGGAAAGAAGAGATGCGGGCCCGGGACCTGTTCTACGCCATGTGGATCTCCGACCTGTTTATGAAGCGGGTGGAGGCCGATGCAGAGTGGACGCTCATGTGCCCGAACGAATGCCCGGGGCTCTATACCACCCACAGCGAGGAGTTCGAGGAACTGTATCTGAAATATGAAAAAGAGGGCAAGGGCCGCAAGACGATCAAGGCCCGGGAGCTCTGGGAGAAAATCCTGGAATCCCAGATTGAGACGGGAACGCCTTACATGCTCTACAAGGACGCTGCCAACCGGAAGAGCAACCAGAAGAACCTGGGGACCATCCGCTCTTCCAACCTCTGTACGGAGATTCTGGAATACACGGCAGAAGACGAGGTGGCAGTGTGCAACCTGGCCTCCATCGCCCTGCCGATGTTTATCAAAAACGGCGAATTTGACCATAAGGAGCTCTTCCGGGTGACCAAGCGGGTGACCAAGAACCTGAACCGGGTCATCGACAGGAACTACTACCCGATCAAGGAGGCGGAGAATTCGAATATGCGCCACCGGCCGATTGGTCTGGGGGTACAGGGCCTGGCGGATACCTTTATCCTGCTTCGCCTTCCCTTTACCAGCGACGAGGCGAAGAAGTTGAACCGGGAGATATTTGAGACGCTGTATTACGCGGCTGCAACGGCCTCCATGGAAATGGCCAAGGAGGAAGGGCCGTATTCTTCCTATGAAGGCAGCCCGATTTCCCAGGGGCAGTTCCAGCATAACCTGTGGGGGATTGAGGATAAGGAGCTCTCCGGCCGCTGGGACTGGGAGAAACTTCGGAAAAGCATCAAAAAGAACGGCGTGCGCAACTCCCTGCTTGTGGCGCCCATGCCGACGGCTTCCACTTCGCAGATCCTCGGGAACAACGAGTGCTTTGAGCCGTATACCTCCAACATTTATACGCGACGCGTCCTCTCCGGGGAATTCATCGTAGTCAACAAGCACCTGCTGGAAGACCTGGTAAGCCTGGGTCTCTGGAACGAGAATATGAAGCAGGAGCTCATGCGGGCCAACGGATCCATCCAGCATATCGATGCGATTCCCGACAACATCAAGGAACTCTACCAAACCGTCTGGGAGCTCAGCATGAAGGACATCATCGATATGAGCCGGCAACGGGGGTACTTCATTGACCAGAGCCAGTCGCTGAACCTGTTCATGGAGAACGCGAACTATGCAAAACTGACCTCCATGCACTTCTACGCCTGGAAAAGCGGCCTGAAAACGGGGATGTATTACCTGCGTACCAAGGCGGCTGTGGACGCAATTAAATTCACCCTGGACAATACCAAGAAAAAGGTGGAAGTTCCCGAAGCGGTGGTGACCGAGGAAGGCGTTGCGCCGGAAAAGGCAAAGAACCTGAAGGTGTCGACCACCCCGGTGAAGGAACAGCCGGTGGATGCAGAACCTCTCAGTGCTGAGGAGATGAAGGCCCTGGTAGCCCAGGCCAAAGCGGCTTCAGGCCAAACCGACGACGATTGCCTGATGTGCGGTTCGTAAACCGGTTCATGCAGGGGGTCGTAACGGGTATGCCGGTTGCAAGCCCCTGCAAGTTTTAGTGTTTATTCAAAAAAATACCCCGGCCTGCTGCCAGTAGCAGCAATCGCCGGGGTATTTTTATTTTGGGCACGCAGGCTCCGGATCACCCTACAGGGATCACCCAACGGAAATAAGCCGGAATCCGGTCAATCTTTCAGCATCGGTCTGACGATGCTCCGGATTACCAGGAATGCGGCCAGGTAGCCCAGTAAAATAATATAATAATTCTCCATCTCGAGCTCGCGTATGATATATACGGGTCAAAATGGCCGTTTGGATTACCGGCGGGTAAAGAAATTGTAAAAACGCCCGGCTCCGGGCGCCGAAGGAATGCTTGCCAGCGGACTAACCCATCTCCTGTTCCGCGGGTTCGGCAGGCGTTAACCGGTTTTTGAATTTCCGGTAGGCATAACGCGCCAGGGAATACAGGGTTACATAGGTCAGCAATACATACAGGTAGGTGTCGATTTGGGACATGACATCTTTAGTTTTGGGGGATATGCGATGAAATGTACAATTAAATCGATAACGCGCCCAAATTTGTAGGAAAAATTCGATGAAATGCTCAGGGGTCCACGGCGCGGTAGGCTTCGATCACTGCTTTTTCCCCGGAAATACCCTCCTGGGAATTTCCGTGTTCCATCCCAAGGATACCGTCATAACCGCGTCCGGCAATGTATTTAAAAACATTTGAATAGTTGATTTCGCCCGTTGTGGGTTCCTTTCGGCCCGGGTTGTCCCCAATCTGGAAATAAGCAATTTCATCCCAGCAAGCCTCTATGTTCGGGATCAGGTTGCCTTCCTGGATTTGCTGGTGGTAAATATCGAAAAGGATTTTGCATGCCGGGGAGTCTACTGCCCGGCAGATTTCATAGGCCTGTGCCGACCCGCTGAGAAACATTCCCGGGTGGTTTCTGAAGTTGAGGGGCTCCAGGACCATCGTGAGGTTGTGAGGTTCCAGGATGTCGGCGGCCCGCCGGAGGCTTTCCACCACATGGGCCGTCTGGTGGCCCATATCCTGCCGTAAATCCAGGTGTCCGGGCACTACGGTCATCCACCGGGCGTTCACCCTCTGGGCTACCGCTACGGCTGCCCGGATTTCCCCCTGGAATTCTTCCCGGAGGGCCAAATCGCCGGAAGCCAGGTTCGGGCGGTCCCAATAGATGGTATGGGCCACAAAGACCCCCATCCGCATGCCCCGTTCCGCCATCAGGCGCGCCATGGCTTCCTGCTGGGCTACCGGCCGGTTGCCCATTCCATTGTCCTCAAAAGATCGAAAACCCGCGTCCGCCATGAAGCGCAGCTGCTCCAGGGGGTCCTCCCCGGCGCTTTCCCGGAACATCCCCAGGTGGGGGGCGAAGTCCAGGGTAAATGCTTCCGCTGGTTGGGGAAAGGTGCTGTCCGACTGTTGCGATTTCACTGCGGCACCCGGTCCGGCTTCCCGTCCGAATGCAATAGGGCTTGCGGCACCCAAAGCAGCCGCAAGCCCTGTATTGCGTATGAATTTCCTGCGGTTCACCGGGGGTCTGTTAAATAGACCAGGCCTTGCCGCCGGTCAGTTCGTCTACGTCCCCGCAAGGGATGTATTCGCCCGGTACGGGCTGGTAAGCCAGTACCTCTTCCCCAATGTATTCCGTGTTCTTGTAGGCCCAAATGACGGAGCCGCGCAGGTTGTTCGCAAAACTGTATCGGGAGATCGCCTCGTCCAAGGTGGCTTCCTGCCCGGATTCCACAGCTTCCTGGTAGGAGCCGATGGCTTCCATTATCACCGCTTCCTCCTCAGGAGTCTTTTTCGCCAGGCTCTCGGCGAGGACGGGTTCCAGGTCCTCGACGGTCAGGTCTTCGGCAGCTTCCTTCCCGGAATCCGCCAGTGCCTTGTCTATAAACGCCCCGAATGCCATCCGCATAAAGTCCTGTTCCTCCGCTGGGGGGACTGCTTCCATATAGCTGTCGATAAAGGCGTGAACCTGTAATTCGGAGGCAGCGGGAGTATCGGTTTTAGGCAGGATGATGTCCACGAGCTTCACCAGGACGGCTCCTTCGCCCTCGCTGAAGAAGACCGGGGTCCAGTCGGTGCCTGCCTCCTGCTGGCAACTCTGCAGGATGCTTATTACGGTGGGCGTGGCCAAGGTGAGCCCCATAGCCATCCCCATATTTTTTAAGGCTTTTCTTCTTTCCATTAGATATTTCCTTTTTTAAGTTCTTTAACGGCGTGGTCCGCTGCCCGGGCCGTAAAGGCCATATAAGTGAGCGACGGGTTTACGCAGGAGGCCGAGGTCATGAAGGCCCCGTCTGTGACATAGACGTTTTTGCAGTCGTGCACCTGGTTGTAACCGTTAACCACCGAGGTCCGACGGTCACGTCCCATCCGGGCCGTTCCCATTTCGTGGATTCCGAGGCCCAGGGCGCTGTTTCCGTTGAACGGGGTCACTTCGCGGAAGCCGGCTTTTTCCAGCATATCCGCGGCCTGTTCCATCATATCCTGCCGCATGTTCAGTTCGTTTTCCTTATAACCCGCGTCGAAAGTCACCGTGGGCAGGCCCCACTGGTCGAGCTTGTCGTAGTCCAGGGTCATCCGGTTGTCCTCGTAGGGCAATACCTCGCCGAATCCGCCCATGCCGAAGGTCCAGCCCCCGGGTTTCAGGATCGCCTCCTTGAGGTCCTTGCCGTGGGAAAGCTCCCCAATGGTATCTTCCCAGTTTCCGCGGCTGGCGCCGCCCTGGTAGCCGTAACCCCGCTTAAAGCTGTCCACGTTTGTACCGCCGCCGAGGTTCCGGAAACGGGGGAGGTAGATGCCGTTGGGCTTGCGTCCTTTATAGTATTTGTCCTCGAAGCCGTCGAATTTGCCCGACGCCCCCACGTTGAGGTGGTGGTCCATGATGTTCCGGCCCAACTGGTCCGAATCGTTCCCCAGCCCGTTCGGGAACCGGTCGGAACGCGACTGCATCAGGATGGAGGTGGAAGCGATGGCGGAGGCGCACAGGAATACCACCTTTGCCTTGAACTCGAATTCCTCCTTGGTGACCCGATCGATGATTTTTACGCCCGTGGCTTTTTTGGTATCCGGGTCGTAGGTGATTTCGTGAACGATGGAATCCGGCCGGAGTGTCAGGTTTCCGGTCCTTTCCGCAGCCGGCAGCGTGGAAGAGACGCTGCTGAAGTATGCGCCGAAGGGGCAGCCCCGGATACACCGGTTCCGGAACTGGCAGCGGTTGCGGCCCTCGTATTGTTTGTCGCTGTTGATATGCGCTACCCGGCCAGCGGTAACCACGCGGTCTTCGTATTGTTCGGCCAGCTTCTGGCGGAAGTGGTCTTCCACGCAGTTGAGCTCCATCATGGGTTCGAAGACGCCATCCGGGAGCTGGGGCAGCCCGAGTTTTTCGCCGGTAACCCCGATATAGGCTTCCACCTTGTCATACCAGGGGGCGATGTCCTTGTAACGGACCGGCCAGTCCACGGCGATGCCTTCCCTTTTGTTCGCTTCAAAGTCGATATCGCTCCAGCGGTAACTATGACGTCCCCACATAATGGAACGGCCACCTACGTGGTACCCGCGCATCCAGTCGAACCGCCGGGTCTCGTTATAGGGGTGTTCCAGGTCGTTGACAAACCAGAAATTATGCTGGGCGCGCACGGTATAACCCGTCCGGGCCTGCTTTTCCTGTTTGGCCGCTTCTTCCCTCGGGAGCTGCCCGTTGTGAGGGAAATCCCAATCATCCATGTTGGCCGTCGGATAGTCTTCGATGTGCTTGACCATACGGCCGCGTTCCAGCACCAGGGTTTTCAGGCCGGCCTCGCAAAGTTCTTTCGCCGCCCAACCGCCGCTGATCCCGCTCCCGACGACAATCGCATCGTAGGAATCCTGCTCCTGGTTGTAATAGAATTTACTCATTTAGAATGTTTGTTTAATTCCTAAAAGTATTAAATATTAAATTAATTTTCTACATTTAAACGCCCATAAATCCTAGGGTTTTGCAGTAAAGGAGGCGTAAAGATACGGATAATGCAATGAGAGCGAAAACCTTAGCGCCTGCCTGCCCGCACAGCCGCCCGGCAAAGCGGATCTGACCAGCAACCAATTAAAATAGCCGATAACCGATGAAAAGACGCAAATTCCTCCACCAGAGTGCCAAGGCTTCGGCCGCAGTTTCCCTGTTCGGGGCCCTTGCCTGTAAGGGAAATGAGAAGAAAGAAACCAGCGACGGCAGCCCGGATTCCGGAGCGATGGCCGCCACCGCTGAAGCCGATTTGTTTTTCGATCTCTCCCTGGGCCAGTGGTCAATCAACCGGATGATCCGCAACGACGGGGTAGACCCGTACACCTTTGCGGAGAAGGCCAAGGGATGGGGCTTTACCGGCCTGGAATACGTCAGCGCCCTGTATTACGGCACCCTGCAACGGGCGGGATTTTCTGCTGAGGCCATGCAGGAATTCGTCGATAAATCCAATGAGGAGGCACAGAAACACGGGATGAAGAACGTCCTGATCATGGTGGACGGCCAGGGGAATCTGGCTGTGTCCGACGCAACCGAACGCGCTGCAGCCGTTGAAAACCACCACAAATGGGTAGATGCCGCCGCGGCCATGGGTTGCCATGCCATCCGGGTCAACCTGGCCGGCAGCGACGTCCCGGATGAGTGGATCGCCAATTCCATCGACGGCCTGACGCAGCTGGGCAACTACGCCCGCGACAAACGCATCAATGTCCTTGTCGAGAACCATGGGGGGCTCTCCTCCAACGGGGAGATGATGGCCAGGGTTTTCAGCCAGGTGGAACTGGATAATGTGGGCACACTCCCGGATTTCGGGAATTTCTGCATCCGGCGAAACGACCCGTCGGACTACGGTTCGGGCTGTGCCGAGGCATACGATATTTACAAGGGCGTCGAGGAGCTCATGCCGTTTGCCAAGGCGGTGAGCGCCAAATCCCACGATTTCGGCCCGGACGGCAACGAGTCGGAGATCGACTACGTCCGGATGCTGAAAATTGTGAAGGACGCCGGATACCGCGGGTATATCGGGGTGGAATACGAAGGAAGCGAACTCGGGGAAGAAGCCGGGATCATCGCCACGCGGGACCTGTTGATCAAAGCCGCCGGGGAATTGTCATAAGCAGTAATTAATGGGATGAAATCGTATTTCCACCAACTTTTTGATTACAATTATTACTGTAACAAAAAGCTTATTGAAGCTTGCTCGGAAATGAAGGAGGTGTCTGCGCGTACAGCGGAGCTCTTCAGTCATATACTCAATGCACACCATATCTGGAATGCCCGGCTGAACGGGAGCGAACCCCAACACGGGGTGTGGGATGTGCATGCGCTTTCCGATTGGGCGGATATCCACTACGAAAACCAGCGGGCCTCCTTTGAGTTGATCACCAATGCGGACGACCTGGAAAAACGCGTGGGATACGAGAACTCCGAGGGGCGGAGTTTCAGCAATACGCTCCGGGACATCCTGTTCCATATCCTGAACCACTCCACCCACCACCGGGCACAGATTGTGGCGGAAATCCGCGCCAGCGGCGCGGAACCTCCCGCTCTGGACTACATCTTCTACAAGCGATAAACCGCCGCCATGAAGGGTCGAATCCAATTGCAGCTATCCTTGATGATGTTCCTGGAGTTTTTTGTCTGGGGCAGCTGGTTCGTAACCATGGGTACCTATCTGGGCCGGAGTCTGAACACGGACGCAGCAGCAGTCGGCACCGCTTATATGACGCAATCCTGGGGGGCCATCGTCGCGCCCTTTATCGTCGGGCTGATCGCCGATCGCTTTTTCGCGGCCCAGCGCATGCTCGGAGTCATCCATATCGCGGGCGCCGTACTGATGTATTTTATCGGGTCCACGCAGGAATTCGCCGTATTCTACCCGCTTTTGCTGGTCTATATGGTCCTGTACATGCCCACCCTGGCCCTTGCCAACAGCGTGGCCTTCAACCAGCTGTCCGACCCGTCCAAGCAGTTTGCCAGGATCCGGATCTGGGGGACCATCGGCTGGATTGTTGCGGGGATGCTCATCGGCTACGTATTTCATTGGGAGGCCGAAAACCTGCTGGGTTACACCTTTATGCTGGCCTCCGGGTCTTCCCTGGCCCTGGGCCTGTTCAGCTTCACCCTCCCGGATACCCCGCCCAAATCCAAAGGCGACCGGATTACCCTGAGCGACGTGCTGGGGCTGGAGGCACTCAGCCTCCTGAAAAGCCGCAACTACCTGATATTTTTCCTGTCGAGTGTTCTTATCTGTATTCCGCTTGCATTCTATTACAGTTTTGCGAACCCCTTCCTGAACGAAATCGGGATGGATAACGCTGCGGGGAACATGACGTTCGGACAGATTTCCGAGGTGATCTTCCTGCTCCTCCTCCCGGTTTTCCTGAACCGGTTCGGGCTCAAGTGGACGCTGATTGTCGGGATGCTCGCCTGGGGGGTGCGCTATACGCTCTTTGCCTACGGCAATGCGGACGAGGGGGCATGGATGTTGTTTACCGGCATCGTGCTCCACGGAATCTGCTACGATTTCTTTTTCGTCTCCGGGCAAATCTACACGGATGTCAAAGCCGGGCCGCGGATCCGGAGCGCCGCCCAGGGACTGATCACCCTGGCAACCTATGGGGTGGGAATGCTTATCGGTTACCAGGTTTGCGGGAGCATCGTCGACGCCTTTGCCACCGCCGACGGCCATGCATGGCGGGAAATCTGGCTGTACCCGGCCGGGTTCTCATATGTCGTCTTGCTGCTGTTTATCCTCTTTTTTCGGAATGAGAAAGTCAGCTACAAACTATAATTTTAATATATTCATCGCTTGCAACTAAACTAAAACAAACATTATGAAACCAATTAACAGAAATCGGGTGTTCCTTGCCGCTTGTATCTCCCTGGTGGTAACGTCCATGACCTTTGCCATCCGGGCGGGGATCCTCGACCAGCTGGGACTCCAGTTCGACCTTTCGGATACGCAACTGGGCTATATCAACGGAATGGCCTTCCTGGGTTTCCCCATCGCCACGATTGTCGGCGGGCTGCTTTACAATTTACTCGGTCCGAAAAAGTTGATGATGATTGCGTTTTTCTCGCATATCATCGGCCTGGTGATGACCATATACGCCGGAGGGTTCTGGACGCTGTTGATCTCCACCTTCTTTATCGGCTTTGCAAACGGGTCCGTGGAAGCGGCCTGCAACCCGATGATTGCCGATATGTATACGCGCAACCGAACCGCCATGCTCAACCGCTTCCACGTTTGGTTTCCGGGGGGTATCGTGATCGGGGCGCTGATTTCCAAGTTTATGACGGATTTTGGCATGGGCTGGCAGGCCCAGATAGCCATCATGCTGATCCCCACGTTGATATACGGCTTCATGTTCTTTAAGGAGCCCCTGCCGGAAAGCGAACACATGGAAACGGACACGCGCCTCAATATCAAGGCGCTCGCCAGCCCGCTTTTCCTCTTTATCATTGTCTGTATGACCCTGACGGCGATTTCCGAATTCGGGCCCCAGCAATGGGTGGAGCGGATCCTCGGGAATTCCGGGGCGAACCCCATGCTGGTCCTGGCAATGGTTACCGGTATCATGGCGCTCGGCCGCTATTTTGGCGGTTTTCTGGTGCACCGGCTGAACCCGATTGGCGTACTGTTGATGTCGGCGATTGTCACGACGGCGGCCGTCTACAGCATGAGCATTGCAGAAGGCGGGATGATTTATGCGGCGGCGATCCTGTTTGCCCTGGGGGTGTGCTATTTCTGGCCCACCATGATCGGGTTTACCTCGGAGTATATGCCTAAAACCGGGGCCCTCGGCATGTCGCTGGTAGGCGGAGCCGGGATGTTGTCCACAGCCATCTGGCAGCCCGTGATCGGGTCCTGGCTGGACAGTGCACGGCAAACTGCCCTGGACAGCGGGATGGCCCAGGAAGTGGCGGAACTGGCCGCCGGGAAGGCAACCCTCGGGAAGATGATGTTCTTCCCGCTTACCGTTGCCGTACTCTTTGGGATACTGTTCCTGTTTTTCCGGAAGAAACTGGAAGAGCGACGCGTACCACAGGCGCATGACATGGCCGATGTCCTGGAGCAAACAAAAGGAAGTTAAAATCAAAAATTACCTAATACTATGCCTGAAAAGATAAAACTGGGTATCCTCGGAGGCGGGGGCGATTCATTGATCGGCGTCCTCCACCGGGTTGCCGCCCATATGTACGACAGCTATGAGATTACCGGAGCGGTCTTTAACCCGGACCATGCACAAAGCCTGGAATTTGCCCGGGAACTTGGGATTTCAACCGACCGTATCTATCCGGATTTTGATACGCTGATTGCCGAGGAGACCAAACTGCCGGAATCCGAGCGGATCCAGGTGTGTTCCATCCAAACGCCGAATTTCCTCCATTACCCCATGGCCAAAAAACTCCTGGAAAACGGCTTCCACGTAATCTGCGAGAAACCGATGACCACCACGTACGAAGAGGCCAAAACCCTTCGCGACCTGCACGAGAAATCCGGGAAGGTTTTTGCCGTTACCCACACCTATACGGGTTATCCGATGGTGCGCCAGATGCGGGAAATGATTAAGGCCGGTGCCCTCGGGAAGATCCACAAGGTGGATGCCCGGTATTACCAGGGCTGGATCAACCCGATTATCCACGATAAGGAAAAGCGGAATTCGGTCTGGCGGCTCGATCCGAAGAAAGCGGGCATCAGCTCCTGTATGGGGGATATCGGCGTCCACGCTTTCAACATGGTGGAATTCACCACGGGCCTGAAAATCAAATCGCTTCTTTGCGACTTCAACTACCTGTATGACGACAACGTCATGGATGTGGACGGCACGGTGCTGATCCGAATGGACGAACACGTGAAGGGCGTAATCCGCGCCAGCCAGGTAGCCACCGGGGAGGAGAACGGACTGGCCATTACGATTTACGGCGAAAAGGCCGGTTTCCGATGGGAACAGGAACGCCCCAACTTCCTCTACCTGTTGTCCGACACGGAACCCGTGCGGGTATACAAACCCGGGCACGCATACAATTCCGAGCTGTCGCTGGATGGAACCAAGCTCCCGGCCGGGCACCCGGAAGGCATTTTCGATGCGATGGGCAACATCTACCGGGGCGTGGCCAAGGCCATCCGCGGACAAAAGTACAACGACGGGGAATTCCCGACCATGACAGACGGAGTCCGCGGCCTGAACTTCATTGAGGCCACGGTAGCATCCCACAAATCCGGGAACACCTGGGTGGATCTGGATTGACGCAACCCGTTTATCAGAAATAAATAAGCCCGGGTTGGTCCGGGCTTTTTTATGGCGAGGCCGAAGAAGACGACCCCCGGGAAGACGATGACCGGGCCGACGACGAAGACGACCCCCCGGGAAGACGATGACCGGGACGACGACGAAGACGACGAGGACTAAACCAGGGATTCCGGTTTATAGGTGGAGGGGAGCGCCGGCAGGAAGTACCGCAAAAGCATTCACCCTTAAACCCAATTGCCATATTGAAATCTTCAAATCGGCACATCTTCAAATCTTCAAATCGGCAAATCTTCAAATCAGCCTTACCCCTCGTACACTTTCTCAAACACCTCGCACACCACGATCATACTTTCCCTCGGAACCCTGCCAAAGGGCTCCAGTTCCCGGGCAAATGCCTCCCAGTGCGATTTTTTCCACTGCTCCAGAGACCCGTCTCCTTCCCCTTCCAGCTTGGCGTAGGAGGAAGAGATGCTGAAAAAAGGCTTGAGCCGCACGGCCACTGTCCGGACAATGCACCGGGCCTGACCCTCCCAATCCGTTAAGACGGTAAAGTCCCCGATCCTGGGCAGGGTCTCCCCCCGGTGCTGCAAGCCCAGGAGGGCATGGCTGTAAGAGCGTTTTTTTCCCTTCAGGACCAATTGGAGGTTCCGGTTGGCCTGGTCGGCATCGCGGCCCAGGGGGCGCACTTTGGGTTCGCCGGTGAAGGCGTATTCCAGGTGACGGTCCAGGTAATCGCCCCAGAGGCGTTTTGCAGATGTGTTTTTCATCGGGTGGTGTGGGATTAACTAAAGGCGCCAGCCTTGAATTGTTCGGCTGCGTGATGTGCAGCCCGGGCGGTAAAGGCCATATAGGTCAGGGACGGGTTTACGCAGCTGGCCGAGGTCATAAACGCCCCGTCGGTGACGTAGATGTTCGGCACGTCGTGGACCTGGTTATGCCGGTTGACCACGGAGGTTTTCGGGTCGTGGCCCATGCGGGCCCCGCCCATTTCGTGGATGCCCAGCCCGGGCCCGGTTTCCCGTTCGTAGGTTTCAATATCCTTAAAGCCCGCCGCTTCAAACATCGCGACGATCTGCCGGAGGATATCCTCCCGCATGCGGTATTCGTTTTCTTTGAATTCGACGTCGAAATCCAGCTGGGGCAGCCCCCACTGGTCTTTTTCCGTTTCGCTCAGGCGTACCCGGTTGTCGTGATAGGGGAGCATCTCCCCAAAGCCGGTAGCCCCGATAGTCCATTTCCCCGGTTTCATGATGCTGTCCTTCAGGCCGGCCCCGTACCCCATTTCGGCTACCGATTCCGTCCAGTCGCCGCGGCTGGCAGAGCCCTGGTACCCGAAGCCCCGGAGGTAGTCTTTTTTCTCCGAATCCCGGCCCAGGTTGACAAAGCGGGGAATATAGAAGCCGTTCGGACGACGGCCTTTATAGTATTTGTCCAGGTGGCCTTCCACGCTGGCACGGGCCCCCAACTGGTAGTGGTGGTCCATGATATTGCGGCCCAACTGGTCGTGGTTGTTGCCGATTCCGTCCGGGAAACGGGAGCTCCGGGATTTCATCAGGATGCCCACGGTGGCCATGGCCGAAGCGCAGAGGAAGATCACTTTGGCGTTGAAGGTTAGCTGTTCGTGGGTTTCCGTGTCGATTACTTTGACGCCGGTGGCCCGGCCGGTGGCTTCGTCGACGATGACTTCGTGGACAATGGCCAGGGGCATCAGGGTCATGTTCCCGGTGCGTTCGGCCGCTGGCAGCGTACTGCTGTTGCTGCTGAAATACCCGCCAAACGGACATCCGCGCCAGCAGCGATCGCGGAACTGGCAGGGGTTGCGTCCCTCGGGAACGGCGTTCGGATCGGTAATATGGGCTGCCCGCCCCACTGTGAGGACGCGTCCGTCCGAAAAGGACCCGGAAACAGCCTTTTTCAGGTCTTCCTCCGGGCAATTCAGGCCCATGGGCGGCTGGAATTTTCCATCCGGCAGGTGGGGGAGCCCCAGGGCCTCTCCGCTGACGCCAATATAGGATTCCACCTTGTCGTACCAGGGGGCGATGTCTTTGTAGCGCACCGGCCAATCCACGGCTATCCCGTCTTTCTTGTTCGCTTCAAAATCCACGTCGCTCCAACGGTAGCTCTGCCGGCCCCAGGTCAGGGAACGGCCGCCTACCTGGTAGCCGCGGATCCAGTCAAAACGCTTGGTTTCCTGGTAGGGGTGTTCCAGGTCGTTGACAAAAAAATGCGCCACGTCCGGACGGGGCGCCCAACCTACGCGGAGTTGTTTGTGGTATTGCCGCTGGCGTTTGCGGTCCATCTGGTTGCCGTAAGGCAGGTCCCAGTCATCCAGGTTCGCCGTTGGGTAATCCTCTATATGCTTCACCATCTTGCCGCGCTCCAGGACCAGGGTCTTCAGGCCTTTTTCACATAGTTCTTTGGCGGCCCATCCGCCGGTGATTCCGGTACCGACGACAATGGCGTCGTATTCTCCTGAGGGTTTACTCACGTTTCCACGGTTTATTCTCGGGTATTTTCTATCTTTATGACGGTCGCTCCGCGACTACCCGGATATTTTCGATTCATTAAATATAGGGTATAATTCACAAACTGCTGCGGGATAAAAGCTCCGGCGAAACCGGAGTCCGGGCGCCCTCGGATGCGGGCGGCTGCCCCATTTTACAACGCGGCGGGAGGTGAAAAATTTTACAACTACCAAAAACTGACAAGAAATGAAAACTATCAAGGGGCCGGCGGTTTTCCTGGCCCAATTCGTCGACGACAAAGCGCCATTCAACAGCCTGGACGGCATGTGCAAATGGGCCTCGGACCTGGGGTACAAAGGCATTCAGATTCCCACCTGGGAGCACTTCCTGATCGACCTGGACAAAGCGGCGGAAAGCCAGGATTACTGTGACGAGCTGAAAGGGAAAGTACAGTCCTACGGCCTGGAGATCACCGAGCTATCCACGCACCTGCAGGGGCAGTTGGTAGCCGTCCACCCGGCCTACGACCTGATGTTCGACAACTTCGCCCCCGACGCCGTCAAAAACAACCCGAAGGCCCGGACAGAATGGGCCGTAGACGTGGTAAAGAAGGCTGCTACGGCAAGTCGCCGGCTCGGGATCAAGGCACACGCTACTTTTTCCGGCGCACTCCTCTGGCATACCTTCCACCCCTGGCCGCAACGTCCGCCCGGGCTGGTGGAAATGGGCTTTGAGGAACTGGCAAAGCGCTGGAAACCCATCCTGGACCACTTCGACAAGGAAGGGGTAGACGTCTGTTACGAAATCCACCCCGGGGAGGACTTGCACGACGGGGATACCTTTGAGCGCTTTTTGGAGGCCACCGGCAACCACCCCCGCGTGAATATCCTCTACGACCCGAGTCATTTTGTACTCCAGCAACTGGACTACATCGAATACATCGACCACTACCACGAATTTATCCGTTCCTTCCACGTGAAGGATTCCGAATTCAACCCCACCGGGAAGAAAGGGGCGTTCGGCGGGTACAACGACTGGGGCGACCGGGCCGGTCGCTATCGCTCCCTGGGCGACGGGCAGATCGACTTTAAGACGATTTTTTCCAAGCTGACCCAATACGGGTGCGACGTGTGGGCCGTGATGGAGTGGGAATGCTGTATCAAGAGCCCCGAACAGGGCGCCCGGGAAGGCGCCAAATTCATCCAGGACCACATCATCGAAGCCACGGAGAAAACCTTCGACGACTTTGCCGGGGGGGAGATCGACAAAGAGATGCTCCGGAAGATCCTGGGACAATAAAAACCTCACGAACCACTAAATATTCAAACTGAAATGAGAAAACTGACATTGCTGGCCTGCTGCTTTTTTGCAGTAATCGCCTGCAAGGAAAACAAGGAAACACCATCCGAAGAAGTTGCGGAATCCGCAGAGACCGCAACCCCGGAAAATGAGGCGTCGGACTGGAACGTCCTGTTTGACGGGACATCTTTTGACGGCTGGAAGGGCTACAACCAGGAAGGGGTGCCGGACACCTGGTCCATCGAAGAGGGGGCCATGGTCTTTACCCCCCCTGCCGAACGGCCGGAGGGAGCCAGCTACAACCTGGTCACCGAGTCCAAATTCGAGAATTTCGTACTCTCCCTGGAATGGCAGATCAGCGAAGGGGGGAACAGCGGGGTGTTCTGGGGCGTCGAGGAACTCGAGCAATTTGGCCAGCCCTACCAGACCGGCCCGGAGATCCAGGTGCTGGACAACGAAAAGCACCCGGATGCCAAGGCAGGTACCACCCACCAGGCCGGAGCCCTCTACGACATGATCGCCCCGTCCGAGGATGTTACGCGCCCGGTGGGCGAATGGAATACCATGGAGATTACCATCGATTACGCCGGGGAGACCGGCAAAGTGGTGATGAACGGTACCGAGCTGCTCACCTTTCCCCTGGGGAATGACGCCTGGGATGCCATGGTGGCGGACTCCAAGTTCGACGGGTGGGAAGGCTTTGGCCAGTACCACGAAGGGAAGATCGGGCTGCAGGACCACGGCGACCGGGTGGCCTTCAGGAATATTAAAATCAAACCGCTATAATCATGAAGAAGTTACTTACCGGCCTGGCTGGAATGGCCCTGCTGGGCGCATGCCAGCAGCAACCGGAACAATCGACGGAACCGGAAACGGCCGGCGGGCCCGAGCCTATTGTCCATGAGGAATATCAGGGCGAGGAGCCTACAGAACCCGAGGCCACCGAGGTGTATGAGCCCGTGCCACCGAAAGTGGACCCCTACGGCCAGAACGGGGCCCCCAGCGATGCGATTGTACTGTTTGACGGAGGCGGTTTTGACCAGTGGCAGATGGTCAGCGACAGTTCTGAGGTGAAATGGCACCTGAACGACGACGGCAGCATGACTGTAGCCGACAAGACGGGCGACATCCGGACGAAACAGGAGTTTGGCGATATCCAGCTTCACCTGGAGTGGCGCTCCCCGGCGGATGTGCAGCGCGACGGGCAGAACCGCGGGAACAGCGGGGTGTTTCTGAACGGGCTCTACGAAGTGCAGGTGCTGGACAACAACGACAACGATACCTACGTGAACGGGCAGGTGGCCTCCGTCTATAAGCAGCACATCCCCCTGGCCATGGCCTCCGTGCCGTCCGGGGAATGGAATACGTACGACATCATCTACCACATGCCCGAGTTCAACGAGGCCGGCGAGAAGATCCGCTCCGGGACGCTGACAGTGATCCACAACGGCGTGCTGGTGCAGGACCATGTGGAACTCAAGGGAACGACCCCCTATATCGGCTGGCCGGACAACCCGGCCCACGGGAAGGGACCCCTCATTCTCCAGGACCACGGCGACAACAGCCGGGTGAGTTACCGGAACATCTGGGTTCGGGAGCTCTGATCGCCTTCGGCAATACGCATGCGTTATAATATGAAAGGGCCGCCAGCACACGTCTGGCGGCCCTTTTTTCACGGGCAGAATTTACTACCTTTGGCAAAACAGACCACGCAGGAATGATCCACTCCATGACCGGCTTCGGGAAACACGTCATCCAGTCTCCCGGAAAGAAAATCACCGTAGAACTCAAATCCCTCAACAGTAAAAACCTGGATATCAATGCCCGGGTGCCCCAGGCCTACCGGGAAAAGGAACTGGTCTTCCGCAACCGCATTGCCCGGGAACTCGAAAGGGGGAAGGTCGATTTCAGCCTCTATGTGGAACTGACCGGCGACCAACCCTCGGCGGAGATCAATGGGGCCATCGTCAAAAAGTACATGGAGCAGCTCGGGGAACTCGCCGAGGGAGATTCCCAGAATTTCCTGGCCATGGCGCTCCGCCTTCCGGATGCGTTGCGCACGGAACGGGAGGAAATCGACCCGGAGGAATTTGCAGCCATCGAAGCCGCCCTGCAACAGGCGCTGTCGGCCCTTAAGGAATTCCGGCGTGACGAAGGGAAAGCCCTGGAAAATGACTTCCGCCAGCGTATCGAGGCCATCCTTTCCCATCTGGATGCCGTTGACAAGCGGGACACGGACCGGCTGGCTGCTGTCCGGGAGCGCCTCCAGCGAGCCGTGGCGGAGATCCGGGAGAACGTGGACGAAAACCGCTTTGAACAGGAACTGATCTACTATCTGGAGAAGTACGACATCACCGAGGAAAAAGTGCGCCTGGCCAAGCACCTGGAATATTTCAGGCAGAGCCTGGACAGCGCGGATTCCAATGGCAAAAAGCTGGGTTTTATCTGCCAGGAGATCGGCAGGGAAATCAATACCATCGGTTCCAAGGCCAACGACGCCCCCATGCAGCGGATTGTCGTGCAGATGAAAGACGAGCTGGAAAAAGTCAAGGAACAAATCCTGAACGTACTGTAATGGCAGGAGGAAAACTCATCGTATTCTCAGCCCCGTCCGGCAGCGGCAAGACCACCATTGTACGCCACCTGCTGGAACAGCCCAACCTGAACCTCGCCTTCTCGGTTTCGGCCACTTCCCGCCCGCGGCGGCCCAAGGAGAAACAAGGGGAGCACTACTATTTCATGACCGTGTCGGAGTTTAAACAACACATCAAAAACGGCGATTTCCTGGAATGGGAGGAGGTGTACCGGGACAATTTCTACGGCACGCTGAAAAGCGAGGTGGAGCGCCTCTGGGCCGAGGGGAAGAACGTGATATTCGACATCGACGTGGCCGGGGGGTTGCGCATCAAGAAAAAGTTCCCGGACCAGACACTGGCTGTATTTGTCAAGCCGCCCAGTGTGGACGAGCTGAAGATCCGCCTCAAGAAAAGGAGCACGGAAAGCGATGAGAAGATCAATATGCGGATTGCCAAGGCATCCGTGGAGCTGGCCACCGCCCCCCAGTTCGACCGGATCATCAAGAACTACGACCTGGAGGTTGCCCTGAAGGAAGCCCGGGACCTCGTGGCCGGCTATGTCGGGGAGGCTGAACCGGGCGAAAACCGGGCGAAAACCCGCGATTTGGACGCCGGCGGGAACGGGACGGATGCAAAAAACCCTTCCTAAACCACAGTACCCGCAAGCATGAAGAAAACCGGCTTGTTTTTCGGCACCTTCAACCCGATCCATATCGGCCACCTGATCATTGCCAACCACCTGGCGGAATTCTCAGATCTGGACCAGGTGTGGTTTGTGGTTACCCCCCGCAGCCCCTTCAAGAAAAAGGACAGCCTGCTGGACGACTACCACCGGTTCCAGATGGTCTACGAGGCAGTCAGGGAGTATCCGCGGCTGGAGGTCTGCGATGCGGAATTTAAACTGCCCCAGCCCAACTACACCATCGATACGCTCACCCACCTGCGCGAGAAACATGGGGACTCCCGCCAATTTTCCCTGATCATGGGGGAAGACAACCTCAAGGGCCTCCATAAGTGGAAAAACTACGAAGCCATCCTGGAATACTATTCCATTTACGTCTATCCGCGGCTCGGGCCCGGGGACATTCCGGAAGCGCTCCGGGACCACCCCGCTATTTCGCGGGTGGATGCCCCGGTGATGGAATTGTCGGCCACTTTTATCCGGAAGCAACACGCGGCGGGGAAAAATGTGCGGCCCTTGTTGCCGGAAGCCGTGTGGAAGTACATGGATGAAATGAATTTCTACCGGTAGGGCAGGGGCCGCTGCCCGTGCCTCTGGGACTTCTCATTGCGTATTTGGGCATTTTGCCCGCGCCTCCGGTACTTTTACCGATGCGGACGGGATTTTTCCTGTTCCCCGATCAATTGCATCGCCCAGGCGAGCCCTGCATCCATCGAATCGAAAATCCCGCTCGGGCAGGGCACGAATTGTTGCTCCAACTCGGCCACGCGACGGTTGATGTCATTGTATGCAACCACCCCGTATCCGAGTAAGAAGGGGAATAGCTTGTGGGCCTCCAGGTGGAGGGTCGGATCCATGGAGTAGGAGTGCTGCCGGTCCGAGAGGTAAACAGCTGGTCGCTTCCGGTTGTAGAATTCGATGCCGATGGCAATTACCGGCAGGGCGCTGTCCAGGGTTACCTGCTGCCCTTCGTCAATCCGGCCGATGACCAGGTTGCGGTAGAACCGAAACGTACCGATTGCCAGCCGGTGTTCCGCCAGGAAGGTAGTTTCGAGTTCCGTTCCGGTCATTAGTATGCTATTTGCTATTAAAAGTTACAAATAATCCGATTCGCAAATTTCAGGTTGCGAGAAAATCGACAAACTCCCAAAATATCGGAGGAAATGCACGGCGCATTCGGGCGGTCTACCCGGAAGGGAAAAGTTACCGAGGGGCTGCCCGGGCATGAATTGGCAGAAATGGGCAGGAATGGGCTACTCGCGGCTGCCTGCAGGCCGCAACCGATCGGAACCCAGGTATTCCCCCGTATCGTTGCGGTACCATTTGCGGAATTCGGGTACCCGCATGGTCCCGATTGCGGCTTCCCCTTCCAATAGGATGTACTCCCCGTCATTTGCGGCCACGTCATGGAAGAACTGGTAGGCCCCCAGGGCGGAGGTTACCGGGTCGAAATAGAAGCGCCAGGTATCGGATCCGGTACCCGGCTCGTACCGCACCTCGATCACGAGGTATTCCTTCCCGTGGAAATCGGCCCGGGTCACCTCCGGCTCCATCACGGTACCCGGATCCCGGAGTTTCATCGGCAGGCCGTAGAGGTAGCTGTAGTAGTCGCGGAGCAGGGAGGCCCGCTCGCAAGTAAGATTTTCCGATGCGGCTGTTTCTTCCGGGAACCCGGCCTCGCCCTGGTACCACAGGCGGCAGTGGCCCCCGTGTACCTGATAGGTCTTGGTTACCCCTTCCTGTTCCACGCGGATACGAAAAAGGGAAGCAGCCTGATCCATGTGGATGGTGCTGAGGCGGTCTGATCCCCCCGGCCGTTCGGCCAGGATTTCAAAATCCGCCCGGAGCCGGCCCCATTGACCCTGCGGGTCGTGGTACGCGATGCTTTTTTCCAGCAGTTCGGGGGCGGTTATCTGCTGGGATTCAAGTGCAGGCGGGGAGAGGAGAACCAGGACGTAAAGACAAAAGAATTGCAGGTATCCCATAGGATCGGTATTAGTTCTTAAAAATAGTGTTTTGCGAATCGTTGGGGACAACTGGCATTAAATGGAGTCGATAAACACCATTTTTCCCAGGTTTTTGGTAAACCACTACGCTTAGTGGGCGGTGTTTAATATACTGATAAACAGGCACCAATATCTTTAATGTAAACTTAATGTAAATAAAAAGTTAGCTGAAAGTAATATTGACGTAAAATAATTGTATATTTGTTACGTTAATGTAAAGTACAACACATAAAACCACAGTATTATGTATAGAATTATGACACTTTTGATGTTGATTTGTGGTGTGATTTCAATCGAGGCGCAACAACCTGAGCCGCAGTTTGAGCGGACTGATGACCTGGTGAAGGCTACATATTATCATGAAAACGGTGCGGTTGCCCAGACCGGGTTTTTCCTGGACGGCCAATTGCACGGGGAATGGATCATGTTTGACACTTCCGGGAAAAAGGTCGCCATCGGGCAATACGCTGCAGGTAACAAAACCGGAAAATGGTTTTTCTGGGAAGAAGATAACCTGCGTGAAGTAGACTACTCCGATAATGCTATCGTGAACGTAGTCAATTGGAACAACGGCACCCGGGTAGCGGTGAACAGATAACTCGCTACCGAAACGATTCCGTCAACGATAAAGCCCGCCATGCAGCGGGCTTTTTTTTTGACCGGTGCAACCGGGAAACCAGGGACACCAATGGCCGGACCGGTTGCATAATGAAGGCATTCCAGGTCGATTATAATTCCAATTCGATTTTGTTGATGTTAACGTCGTAGATCTCCATGAGCTTGAAGGTAGCTTCCAGAAGGTCTCGTGTCTCCTGAAGCAGGTTGAAATACAGGGCTGTGTTTTTAGGGCTCGATTCATCCCCCCGGGTCCGTTCAATTTGCTTGCGGATTTTTGCATCTACCCGTTGTAAGAGTTCCTCCTGCCGGATCAGCGTCTGGGTCAGTTCCTCAAAATTCCCTTCCGAAAATATTTCCTGGACCTCCTTAAAAAAACCGGAGACAAAGGAATCTGTTTCCTTCAGGTCCCGCAATTGCTGGAAGCGCAATTTCTTGTGGTTGTTGTTGACGTGTTTATAGGAACTCTTGGAGATGTGTTCCAAGGACTGGGTCATATCCTGAAGGTACCGCAAAATCTGCAGGTACAGGTTGGATGCCTTGACGCTTCCCTCATCCAGGTTTTTGATAAAGTAGAAGATGCTTTCCCGGAGGTTTTCGACTTCTGTATCCAGTTTCCGGATGTGTTTCGTGCTTTTTTTCAGGGAGTTCAGGTCGTGCTTTACGAGTCCCTCCATGCTGGAGGTGTAGATTTTGTTTACCCGTTTGATGGCTACTGCCACATTGTCCGCGCTGTCTTCGATGACTTCGCTGATGGTGCTGCTTTCCGTTCGCCTCAATACGTATTCCTCCTTGAGCTCCCGGCTGCGTTTTTTATGGTTTAAGTAATTCCGGATCAGGATTACCAGGGCCAGTACAAATAACAATCCGATAGCCCAGGCCCCACCCAGGTAGATCAGGTAGGCGACGATCCCGGCTCCTGTAAAGGCCGTAATGGCCGTGAGGAACCATCCTCCGATAACGTTAAGGACGCCCGCAACCCGATATACCGCACTTTCCGAGCCCCAGGCCCGGTCGGCCAGGGAAGTACCCATTGCCACCATAAAGGTGACATAAGTTGTGGAGAGCGGCAGTTTCATAGAAGTGGCAATGGAAATCAGGACGCTGGCCACCATCAGGTTTACCGATGCCCGGACCATATCGAAGGCCGGCTTCTCCTTGGCCTGGACCCGGCTCGTATAGCTGGGGGCCCGTTCAAACCTTCGGGAGATAGCTGCCTGAACCTTTTTTGGAGGCAGGGAGGAAATGGTTTCAACGGCCGCAACAGTGAGCCGGACGATTTGCCGGGACAGATAATTCGGGCGGAACCGCTCTTCCCCTTCGCCTTCCCGCGCCAGGTTAATCTCGGTTTCCGTAACAAAAAGGGCTTTGGTGGAAAACCAGAGCGTCAGGATCATCACCACGCCCGACAGCAACAACAGCAGGGTTGGCGTCTGCACAGCGGCAGCCAGTCCGTCCATGGCATAGTTGTCCGCCCCTACCCCGGAAGCGCTCCAGTCCAGGAAGGACTGGTAGGCGGCGATAGGGACCCCGATAAAATTAACCAGGTCGTTTCCGGCAAAGGCCATGGCCAGGGCAAAGGTCCCGAAAACGATGATGATCTGGTAGATATTCAGTTTTGCCAGGCTTTGCAACAGGCCGCATACCAGCGACCAGACGATTGCATTGCCAACCAGGAAGAGCAAGGTGTTCTGTTCCACGAAATCTATCACCAGGCCATTGAAAAGGTTTGTGCTGCTCAGTCCCTTGATAAGGATAAAGTATACGATCCCCGCAATGGCCAGCCCGCCGAATACAGAAGCTTTCCAGGTGGCCTTTTTCTGGAACTCGAAGGTGAGGAATAATCGCGAGAGGAATTGTATCAGCGCGCCGATGGTAAAGGCAATCAATACCGACAGGACAATGCCGAGGATTATCTCGATGGCCTTGTCGTTGTTGATGTAGTTCCCCAGGTTCAGGAAACTTTCGTCGGCGGCGGACATTTTGATCAGGCTTGTGATAACGGCCGCACCCAATAGCTCAAAAACGATGGAAACTGTCGTGGATGTGGGCATCCCCAGGGTGTTGAAAAAGTCCAGCAGCAGGACATCGGTAATCATAACAGCCATGAAGATGATCATGATTTCCGAAAACATAAATTCCCCGGGCACAAAAATTCCCTTCCGGGCTACTTCCATCATCCCGCTCGAGGACATGGCCCCAAAGGCAATCCCGATACTCGCAACGATCATAATGGTACGGAAGGAAATAGCCTTGGACCCCAGGGCGGAATTGAGAAAGTTCACTGCATCGTTGCTGACCCCCACCACCAGGTCGGAGATGGCCAGGATAGCCAGGGCAATGATCATGTAGAGATAGAGGTCGTCCCCCATAGTGCTTCAAATAAACACAAAAATCAACTTATTAATGGGGAGTAACGTTAAAATAAGGTTATGAAAAGTCTCCCGCGCCCCAATATTACGGAGAATTCCGGGGATTCGCATTACAGGCTGAAGTACTGTTTCAATTCCGTGTTATTCCTGGTATCCATGTCGGCCCGGGTTGTATAAGAACCCTGGTATCCATCAAATAAAAAGCCCCGCCGAAACCGGCGGGGCCTTCTTTGAGAACAAGTGTAATTAATCCTAGCTAATTATTCTCCGGTAAACCAAGCGAATACAGAGGTATCCACTCCGGTTCCGCCAAAGACGTCGTCGTCTACGGTGGTCATTGCCGTACCGTCTACTTCGATATTCCCTACCGGGCCGCTGTCACGCATATCCACATTTACGGTGTACCCGTCCAGCAGGATATTGGTGATAATGGCGCCGGTGGTTTTCTTGAACTGCAGGGCCGTGCCGCCGGTGGAGGAAACAGCCGTAAAATTCTCCAGGGTCGGAACCGCAACCCCCGCATCCACACCATCGGCCTCTACCGCAGTAGAGAATCCTTCGATGTCGTGTACAACCAGGGTGTTGGTGAGTGTGCCGTTCCAGCCTTCTGTCCAGTCCACCGCGTCGTCTTCGTTGTTGGCCAGGTAAAAATTCGAAGCGCTGACCGTACCGCCAAAGAATTCAACCCCGTCGTCCGTACCATTCAGGATGGCGACGTTGTTGATGGTGGTCCCGGAACCAACGGCGTACAGGGAAAGGCCATTGTACTGGGACTCGGAATTGATCTGGGCCCCGGCGTAGTTGATTACGAGGTATTCGATGGAGCCGGAGTTATCCGTATCGTTAGTGCCGCCGTAAACAAACCCGCCTACTTCGGCAATGGCATCCACGCCTTCAGACGTGGTGGCATCCCCCAGGATTACCAGGCCGCCCCAGTCTCCGGGCTGCTGGCTGGAAGAGGTCATTACCACAGGGGCTTCGGCAGTGCCCTGGATGTCGATCATGGCACCTTTCTTAACCACGATGTACGTTTCAGTAGCCGCTCCCTGTTCCGCGTCGGCAATGATGCGCGTGCCGGCAGGGATGGTAAGGGTGCCGGCATCCACGCTGAAACTGCCGCGGAGGCGGTAGATGACGCTGGCATCCAGGGTCATGTCCGTAGTCATGGAACCTTCAAGGTCCTGCGTCTCAACAGAAACATCCGTATCCACCCAGGCAAAGGCTGTGGCTTCCACCGTCGGGTCGGCCAGGTAGGTCTCGGCCGGATCCGCAGCTGCGCCGTCGATCTGGACATTGGCCAGCGGCCCGCCGTCCCGCATGTCAACGGAAACTTCGTATCCTGTCAGGGAAAGGCCGGTAATGGTGGCCCCGGACTCCTTCTTAAATTGCAGGGCCGTTCCGCCAGTAGTGGATACGGCGGTAAAGTTGGCCAGGGTCGGGTTGCCGTTTATCCCGTCGGCCTCAACGGCTGTAGAGAATCCGGCAATCGTATGGAGTACCAGGGTGTTGGTCAGCGTACCGTTCCAGCCTTCTGTCCAGTCAACTGCGTCGTCTTCGTTGTTTTCCAGGTAGAAATTGGAGGCGCTTACCGTACCGCCAAAGAACTCTACCCCGTCGTCCGTACCGTTGAGGATGGCGACGTTGTCGATAGAAGTCCCGGAACCGACGGCATACAGGGAGAGGCCGTTGTACTGGGACTCGGAGTTAATCTGGGCGCCGGCGTAGTTGATGATCAGGTAGGAGATGGACCCGGAGCTGTCCGCGTCGTCAGTTCCCCCGTAAACGATCCCGCCTACTTCGGCAATGGCGTCCACTCCTTCGGTGGTGGTGGCGTTTCCGGCAATCACCAGGCCGCCCCAGTCGCCCGGGTTCTGGCCGGTTGAGGTCATCACGACCGGATTCACGGCAGACCCCTGGATATCGATCTGCCCGCCTTTCTGGACCACGATATATTTATCGGTCCCCGATTGGGAGGTGATCACGGTCCCTGCAGGGATCCTCAGGGTGACACCGCTTTCCACGCTGTAGGTGCCGGTGAGCGTATAGGCAACCGTCGGGTCGAGGGTGCGGTCTTCTTCCAGACTGCCGGACAGGTTCGCGTCTTCTTCCTCCACACAAGCTGTGCAGGAGCCTCCGCAGTCAATACCGATTTCATCTCCATTCTGGATCCCATCCGAACAGGTGGCCTGTACGGGTGGGTCGGGGCCTCCGTCATCGCTGCTGCAGCTCGCAAGCATCAGCGCGAAGACCATCGTCATTGAGGTGAGGATTCTGTAAATGTTTGTCTTCATAATGAGAGGGGTTTAATTAGTGATCGATTTCAGTTAGTGGTCATTTTTGGTCAAAATGTATAATTGAGACCCAGGCTGATCTGTGCTCCAGAAGTATAGCTACGGACAACTTCTTCCGTTTCAATATTGGTGGTACTAGGGCGGACCAGCTGGGTCCTTTCAATTGTCGGTGTAAGCAGGTTCCGGCCCATCAGCCGGATCCGCCAGTGTTCCCCGAGTTCCTGGATCAGGACGGCGTCGAGGACCACAAAGCCTTTTTCAACGATGGCATCGTTGTAGAATGTATCGCTCTGGCTCTGGATTTCCGGAGCCCCGAGGGAGAAGATCTTATCTGAGGCATAGTTGGCCGTCAGCGTTGCGTTAAACGGGTTGGCCCCTTCCAGGGAGTAATTCAGGCTCGCGTTGAAAATCCAGTCGGAAGCCCCTTGCAGGCCGGTTTCGGTCAGGCCCTTGTAGCGGAAGGTGCGGATAAAGTTCCCCTCTTCGTCCCGGACCTCTTTCAGATCCTGCTCGTGCCACATCCGCGTGGCGTTGAATACCAGGCCCAGCCCGGAGCCCTCGCGCAGGCCCTCTTCGTTTTCCGGGGCGGTAATCAGGTCTACCTTGGCCTCGGCCTCAATCCCGATCACCTCAGCTTTGTTTCCGGAGTTGAAATAGGAGAACACGCCGGCCGAACCCCGGTCCTGCACCCGGTTGATCGGGTCCGAGATCTCCTTGTAGAAGGCCGCCAGGGAGATGAGTTCCCCGGCGGAGGGGAAGTATTCCCATTTCAGGTCGTAGTTCAGGTCGCGGGAGGCTTCCAGGTCCGGGTTCCCCCGGGTTACCTGCCCCACCTGGGAGACGTATTCAAACGGCGCGATTTCCTTGAATTCCGGCAGTGTGATCGTCCGGCTCATCGCCAGGCGGAGCGCATTCCGGTCATCGATGCTGTACCGCACGTTCAGGCTCGGATAGAGGTTTGAATACTCCTTAATGGTTTCGCCCACCCGGCCCGGGAAGTTCCCCACGTCAAAGCCGACGTTGATCTCGTCCCGCTGGAAGCGCAGCCCGGCATTGAAATTCCATTTGTTCAGGCCCACATTAAAGTCGGCAAACCCGGCCATGGATTCCAGTTTCCCATTGTACAGGTCGGGCTGGAGCAGGTTGTACTGGAGGCGGCCGCTTGTAAAATTATCGGGTTGGAAAATCGCCCCGATATTGTCGATGGAAGGCGGGTTCACCGTATTGACGGATTGCTCCTCCACCCCAACGAATACGGATTCAAAATCCCGCTCCTTGTTCCGGTAGTTGACGCCGACCTCAATCCGGAAGGATTTATCCTCTTCCTGGATGATGTCCATCACGTCTTTCAGGTAGCCGTTGTATTCCCTGTCCTGTATTTCCTGGCTGGATTTCCGCTGTTGGAAACCGCCGGTCCGGCCCAGTTGCACAAAGGATCCGTCCGGGTCAAAGTTCACCTCATTCCGGATCCGATTCGGCTCGTCCGCATTCACATTATTGAAGCCCAGGGCCCACTGCAGGGAATTTTTCTGGCTGAGGCGATGGGTCCCCAATAACTGGGAAATCAGGATCTGGGTTTGCTTGATGTTCTGGTCGCGGATAAACTGTCCGAGGCCTTCGGCCGGGTCGGTCTCCTCGAAGATGAAGCCCTCCCCGTTGCGACCCCCTTCAAAGATCTCTTCTGTAAAGGTATTCAGGAAGATAGAGGACGACTTGAGTTTGTGGTTCTCGTTGATGAAATACACCATATCGAGCAGACCGGAAGTAACCTCCCGCTTCCGCCACCGCGTGGCATCCGTCAGCGTATCGTCGATAAAGTTGGAGCGGAATTGCCGGAAGAGCCCCTGGCCGTAGTCGTAGGACCGGCTTTGTGACCCAGTGAGCAGCACGGATAAGCGATCGCCGAATTTTTTCCCGGCCACCAGGTTCAGGACATAGTCCATGGGTGCCTCCTCCGTGCGGGTATTCCATCCCTGCTGGGTAATCAGTTGCTGGACGGACCGGTTGAAGCTGTAATACCCCAGGGGCGCCTTGGCGCTTGCGGGAGACAACTTGAAGTTGTCGAACACCCCGTCCTGGATTACGTTCGTATTTGCACCGCCCCGCAGGCCGATGGTCAGCTCGCTCTGCCCGACGAGTTCCCGGGAGGTGATATTGACCGTCCCGGAGGCCTGGTCGGCGGAACTCTGTACGGAATAGGTCTTCCCAATGCTGACGTTCTGGATCACCCGCGTAGGGAACAACCCCAGGTCGATATTTTTCCGGTCCACGTCGTCGGAGGGGACCGGCAGCCCGTTCAGGGTGGTGGAGAGGTAGCGGTCGCCGAGGCCGCGGATAAAAATATCCCCGGACGCCTCGCTGGCGGTAACCCCGGAGATTTTTGTGGTGGCGGTGGCCGCGTCCGAGACGCCGATCCGCCCCAATTGCTGGGATCCGATACTCTCCCGGATCAGGATGGCGGATTTCTGGTCGAGCAGCAGAGCCACCTCGGAGTCCTTGCGGGACACGGTGGTCACAACCACTTCGTCCAGGGCCATGCCTTCATTGGCAGACATGGGCACATTGATCTGGGTGATTTTCCCTGCCTCTACAGAAGCCAGGATCTCCACCGTTTCGTAACCCAGGAAACTGAAAACCACGGTATAATCCCCCGGATCCAACCCATCAATTTCATACAGGCCGTCAAAGTCGGAGGTGGTTCCCGTGGTAGTCCCCTTGATCAGGATATTGGCAAACGGCAGGGGTTCCCCGTTCATTTCCTGGTCGGTGAGCACCCCGGCAATACTTCCTGTATTTTGTGCACTCACCATAAAACTTGAAAGGGCAAAAAGCCCGAATAGTAAAATTCTCATTGGATTTATTTCGCTATACTTAGTACCGGCGCAAAGAACGCCCGGGGTTGTAAGTTTCGGGTTAGCCTGGGATTAAACCTTCTTTGCGTTATCGTTAGCTCAATGTTACGGTGTTACCCCAATGTTAACAGGTGGGAAAAGCCTCTCCACAGGGCCTGGAAAATGTAGTATCTTGCGGTTTCTACAACTACTGGTATGATGCAATGGGAGCGGCTGTTGTCGCTGAAACGACACGGGGATACACATAAACGCCTCCGCAGGGAACAGGATGAGACCCGCCTGGGATTTGAGGTGGATTACGACCGTATAATTTTCTCCCCGTATTTCCGGAGCCTGCAGGACAAAACCCAGGTGATCCCCCTCTCCAAGACGGATTTTGTGCACACCCGGCTAACCCACAGCCTGGAGGTTTCCGTGGTGGGCCGCAGCCTGGGTCGCCTGGCAGGGGCAGAGGTCCTGAAGACCCATCCCTACCTGTCCGAAGTCCATGGGTACTGTTTCAACGATTTTGGTGCCATTGTGGCCGCCGCCGCCCTGGCACACGATATCGGGAACCCACCCTTTGGCCACAGCGGGGAAAAGGCCATCGGCGCTTTTTTCAGCCGGGGCCCGGGACGCCGCTACCAGGATGCCCTTTCGGAAGATCAATTCGAGGATTTGGTGCGTTTTGAGGGCAACGCCCACGGCTTCCGCCTGCTCACGGCTTCCCGGGAGGGGATCCCCGGCGGCCTGCGGCTGAGCCACGCCACCCTGGGGGCGTTTATGAAATATCCCAAGGGATCCCTGCCCAGGAAACCCGCCCCCCATATTGCCGCCAAAAAATTCGGGTATTTCCAGTCGGACACCGACAGCTTCCGGGAGGTGGCGGAGGAACTCGGCCTGAAAACGCTGGGCTCCGGGGCCGACCGCTTCTATTGCCGGCACCCGCTCACCTACCTGGTGGAAGCCGCCGACGATATCTGCTACACAATCATCGACTTTGAGGATGGGATCAACCTGGGGCTGATCCCGGAAGACTTTGCCCTGGAATACCTGATCAAGCTGGTGAGCGACGGCATCAACACGGAGAAGTACCGCGCCATCCCCGCCATGCAGGATCGGTTGGGCTACCTCCGGGCCATCGCAATCAATTCCCTGGTGCGGGATGCCGTCCGGGTATTTATGGAAAACGAGCCCGAGATCCTCAGCGGGGAATTCCCGGTAGCCCTCCTGGATCGGAGCCGATACAAGGCGCAGATCGCGGACATCCTCAATATCAGCGTGGAACGCATCTACCAGTCGCCCGAGGTGGTGGAAAAGGAAGTGGCCGGGTATGCGATCCTCTCAGACATCCTGGAAGTAGTGACCGGAGCCCTGGTCCGCCAACTCGAAGGCGAATTATCCGCCTACGACGGGCTCATCCTGAAGCTGCTGCCAGAAACCACCCGCATGCCCGGGGCAACCTCCGTTTACGACGTGCTGCTGCAGGCCTGTTCCTATGTGGCCAGCCTCTCGGACGGGGCGGCCGTCCACCTGCACAACAAAATCAGCGGGAAGCAGCTCTGATCAGAATTTGTAGTTGATGCCGATGCCGAGCTGTTGTCGGAACTGCGTGCGGGGCGAGCCCGGGTCAATCACCGTGCCGTCGTCGGCCTCTACACGGTCAAACAGGATGTCGTCGTCATAAATCAGGTGGGTGAGCAGGGTGGCCTGGATGAATTCATTCACCTTGAAATTAAATTTGACCTGCCAGTCTACGTCCACATTCCCGAACACCCGCAGGTAGTCCGTATAAAGGGAGAGGTTGTGGTTCAAAATCACGTTGTCCGTTATCGGCAATTCCCATTTATGGGTAACCAAAAACCCGAGTTCCGCAAAGAGGTTGGACCCGGGCTCCAGGACATTGCCGTTGTTGTCCAGTACGGCTTTTTCCACCCCGAACGCCCCGTTGTTGGCCAGGGTCTGGTCCAGTACAAAGGTACCCTTGAAGGTCAGGGGTGAGATATAGAGGTTGAAGTCCTTCCCCTCGGGGATATAGGAGGTACCCGCCCCGAGGAACAGGTAACCCGGAGCCATAAAGCGGGAAATGGGTTTGCTGCGGTCCGGGTATTTAAAACCGTCGGCAAACTGCGTGTTGAAGTTCATCTTCACGGAATAGTACCAATTGCTGATCGTATCCCGCCGGTAGCCGATCGTGCTGCTCAGCCGGATGGCGTCGTCCGTCTTCCGCCATTTTCGCCCTTCCTGGGCGTTCCAGCCAAAGCGGAGTTCCAGGTCGTTGTCCCACTGGAAATAGCGGAATTTGTAGTTCCGCTCAAAGTAGAGCTTGCCGATGGCCGATACGGCATTGTCGCCCCCTGCATTCCAGTTAACAAAGGCCACCTCGCTGAGTTGCAGGTCGAATTCGTTCTTCTTTTCCCAGAACGACGGTACCCGGAAGCGCTTTTTGCGGCGCATCAGCGGCTTGGTCTCGTTGAAGGTAATCACCGGGTTCGTGAGGTTGACCCCCCGGGGGATGATCCGGATCGGATACTGGTTCGTGCGGATCACCAGGGTGTCCGTCGGGATGCTGTCGATGGTCCGGGGGATTGTATCCTGCCCGAAGGCCAGGGTTGAAAGCAACAGGCAGGCTGTTGCAACGAGGTTGGTTTTCGCGCCGATGTTACTCATGCGTCAGGTTGTTTAAGGTCCGGAGCAGGGAGGCCTTGTCGAGCCCCAGCTCTTCGTATAGTTCTTGGGTTGTGGCGTGCCCGGGGAAGGCATCCGGGATACCCAGGCGATGCACCTTCCCGCTATACCCCATCTCGGCAAGGGCTTCGAGGACGGCACTGCCAAACCCGCCCTCCCGGCACCCGTCTTCCAGGGTCACCACCTGCCCATAGGCAAGGGCAATCTCCCGCAAGGCTTCCCGGTCCAGGGGTTTGGCAAACCGGAAATCGTAATGCCCAAAGGCTTCCGGATTCTCCGTTTCCCCCAATACCTCCCGGATGGTTTGGCCCAGGGGCCCCAGGGTAAGCACCGCAACAGCTATTCCCTGCTGCAATTTTCGTGCCTTTCCCACGGGAATTCTTCGGAAAGGGTGTTTCCAACTGGCCTGCCGGCTATAGCCGCGCGGATAGCGGATGGCCACCGGGCCCCGGGGTTCCAGTTGGACGGTGTAGAGCATGTCGCGCAGCTCCCGGTTGTCCATGGGCGACATCACCACCAGCCCCGGGATGCACCGCAGGTAGGCGATGTCGAAGATCCCGTGGTGGGTGGCCCCGTCCTGGCCCACCAGGCCGGCCCGGTCCAGGCAGAATACCACGGGGAGCTGTTGGATGGCCACGTCGTGGATCACCTGGTCGTAGGCGCGCTGCAGGAAGGTGGAATAGATGGCGCAATAGGGAACCGCCCCATCGGCCGCCATCCCGGCCGCCAAAGTTACCGCGTGCTGTTCGGCGATGCCCACATCGAAGGCCCGGTCCGGGAATTCCTCCATGAGGTATTTCAGGGAGCTACCCGAGGGCATGGCAGGGGTAATCCCGACGATGCGGGGGTTCTCCCGGGCCAATTCCACCAGGGTATGCCCGAACACATCCTGGTATTTCGGCCCCCGCCCCGGATCGTTTTCGCGGCGTACCAGGTCGCCCGTGTATTTGTCAAAACGCCCCGGGGCGTGGTAGACCACCTGGTTTTCCTCGGCCTGCCGGAGGCCTTTCCCCTTGGTGGTAACCACGTGGAGCAGCTTGGGCCCCGGCCTTGAGGCCAGTTTCCTCAGCGTGGCTACCAGCCCGGGGAGGTCGTGGCCGTCCACGGGCCCGGTGTAGTGAAGGTTCAGGTTTTCAAACAGGTTGTCGCCGGCAGCCCCCCCGGCCTTGACCCGGGT
Organism: Robiginitalea sp.; assembly: GCF_982776155.1. Taxonomy (NCBI): domain Bacteria; kingdom Pseudomonadati; phylum Bacteroidota; class Flavobacteriia; order Flavobacteriales; family Flavobacteriaceae; genus Robiginitalea; species Robiginitalea sp. Next base: position 345,777 of record NZ_CEXZKX010000002.1, on the reverse strand, counting down.
TAGGTATTCCTTGAGCGCCCCGACGCTGGGGTCGATCCCGATGGCGTTGTCGTTGAGGACGACAAGCACGTCCGTATCGGCCACCCCCATGTGGTTCAGCGCTTCAAAGGCCATTCCCCCGGCAATGGAAGCATCCCCGATCACGGCCACGTGCTTCCGGGCGATTTTTCCCTGGAGCCGGGCCGCCAGGGCCATGCCGAGCAGGGCGGAGAGGGAGGTGGAAGCATGGCCCGTACCGAAGGCGTCATACGGGCTTTCGTCCCGTTTCGGGAAGCCGCTGATCCCCCCCTGTTGCCGGTTGGTATGGAACGATTCACGCCGTCCGGTGAGGATTTTGTGCCCGTAGGCCTGGTGGCCCACATCCCAGATCAGCCGGTCTTCCGGGGTGTTGAACACATAGTGGAGGGCCAGGGTCAGTTCCACCACCCCCAGGCTGGCACCCAGGTGCCCTTCCTTGACGGAAACCACGTCGATGATGAATTCCCGGAGTTCGGCCGCAAGCTGCGGGAGGCGGTCTTCGGGAAGTGCGCGCAGGTCGGCCGGGTCGTTTATTTGCTCCAGGATTTGCATCTTCGCCGGTAAAGGTACTGCAAATTCGATTTCCGGGAAGTGGAATGGACAGGACCGCAGATAGAAAGGATCGGACGAGATATTGTATTTTTAGCCCGATGGAATTGATACTCGACGATGCGTTTTTTATGCGGAAAGCCCTGCAGGAGGCCGAGGCGGCCTTTGATCTGGGGGAGGTGCCGGTAGGGGCGGTGGTCACCGTCCGGGACCGGGTCATTGCCCGGGCCCACAACCTCACGGAGAAACTCAACGATGTTACGGCCCATGCAGAAATGCAGGCCATTACCGCCGCTGCCAATTTCCTGGGGGGGAAGTACCTGACGGACTGTACGCTCTACGTGACCCTGGAACCCTGTCAGATGTGTGCCGGGGCCCTGTACTGGAGCCAGGTTTCCCGGGTGGTCTACGGGGCGCCGGACCCCCAGCGGGGATTCACCGCCATGGGGGGGAAGCTGCATCCCAGGACCCTGGTTACCCCGGGGATCCTGGAGGCGGAGGCCGCCGCCCTGCTCAAGCGGTTCTTTATCGAGCGCCGGAACCTGAACTAGCCACCCGGCATATGAGCAAAAAAAAAAACACCGCGCCAGGGGCGCGGTGCGTACTTGTCATCAAAATAAAATATAACTATCCGATTACGTGCACATCGGCCGCAACCATTCCTTTTCGTCCTTCAGTTTCCTGATATTCTACTTTGTCCCCCTGGTTCAGCACCAGCCCGTCCAGGGCCGTGGCATGAACGAAGATGTCCCTTCCGGTGTCGTCGTTAGTGATGAATCCATAACCTTTGGACTCATTGAAAAATTTAACAGTTCCAGTCATTTAAAAAAATATTAAGTAATAAAAGTTGTACGAAGTTAAACGAAATTCTTTCAACTGTCGTACCTGTAAAAAGTGAAATTAGGAAAAATTACTGATTTTCAGGGGATTTCTTCCGGTTCTCGCGCATTTCGCGGATTTTTTGGTCCGTCAGCATGTAATCCTTCATATTCTTCCCGCGGGATTCCGAAACCAAAAACAGGGGCATGGCCAGCAGGAACAGGCCCACTACCCCGAAGCCTATGAACTTGTTGGCTTGCTGGGGGGCTTCCTCCATCCGGGTAAAACCGTAGATAATGCCTGCCAGGGAGGCCAGGACAATCGCCAAAACCACGTATCGTATCAGGGTGCGCATTACCGTGCAAAGGTAATCAACTTGCGGCGGTAAGCGGTTAGCAGTTTTGATTTTGAGACAAAACCGGCGTACTTCCCGTTGCGGACTACCGGGAGGTTCCAGGCCCCGCTGTCCTGGAATTTCTTCATCACCTGCTTCATGCTGTCCGATTCGTAAAAGATTTTTTCGGGCGGGTTTTGCAGAAAGGAGGCCACGGTGATTTTGTCGTACATGGCCGTATCGAACATGAATTCCCGGATGTCGTCCAACAGGACGATCCCCTCGAGCTTGCCGTCGGCATCCACCACGGGGAAAATATTCCGTGTAGACTTCGCCACAGATTCCAGCAGCATTTCCCCCAGGGTCATCTCCTTTCGCACCTCCCGGAAGCCGGTTTCAATTACGTCGTCGAGTTCCATGAGCGTCAGGACGGTCTGGTCCTTATTGTGGGTGATCAATGCGCCGATGCGGGCGAGTTCCCGGGTGTAGATGGTGTGGTCCATTGTATTTCGCGTTATGAGGAAAGACATGGCAGCCGTGATCATCAGGGGGACAAACAGGTCGTAGCCCCCGGTGATTTCCGCGATCAGGAAAATGGCGGTCAGCGGGGCGTGGATCACCCCGGCAATCAGGCCCGCCATCCCGATGAGCGTAAAGTTGGACTCGCTCACCGACAGCCCGAGACCCAGGTTGTTGATCACCTTGGCGAGCATGTTCCCCAGGGCGCCGCCCATCACCATGGTCGGGATAAAGATCCCCCCGGCCCCCCCGGCGGCAAACGTGGTGGTCATCGCCACCGCCTTAAACAGCGTAATCCCGAACAGCAACCCGATAACCACCCAGATATTGTGCGTATAGGCGTCAAAGGGCGTGGTGCCCAGGGCAGCCAGGTGGTCGCCCTCCAGCAGGCTGTTGATAAAGCCGAAGCCCTCCCCGTAGAGGGGCGGGATAAAGTACAGCATCGTCCCGATTGCCAGGCCGCCCACCAGCAACCGGTACTTGGGGCTGCGCAGCGGCTGGAAGAGTTTCATGATCCCGAAATACATCCGCGTAAAATAGACGGAAGCCACGGCCGTCCCCATCCCCAGGAGGATATAGTACAGGCTGTCGCGGACGGCGAAGGAATCCTGCAGCTCAAAGGTGAACAGGTTTTCGTCCCCCAGGAAGAAATAGGAGGTGAGCACCCCGGAAATGGAGGCCAGGAGCAGGGGGAGCATTGAGAGCATGGTCAGGTCCAGGCTGAATACCTCCACGGCAAAGATGATTGCGGCGATCGGCGCCTGGAACACCGAGGCGATGGCCCCGGCCGAGGCGCAGGCAATTAGCAGGGAGCGTTCCTGGGAACTGATATGCAGCATGCGGGAAATGTTGGAACTGATGGCGGCTCCGCTGGCCACGGCCGGGCCGAGCAACCCCACGGACCCCCCGAAGCCAACCGTCAGCGGCGCGGTGATCAGGGGGGTGACGATTTTTTTGGCCTGGATGAGCCCTTTCTTCCGTGAGAGGGCAAAGAGGATGGAGGAGATGGCGTGTTCCAGTTTCGCCTTGTGCACGTATTTTACGTACAGGTAAACCAGGGTCAGCCCCACGATGGGCAGGATGAAGTAGATTTCTTCGCTCAGGAACAATACGCCCCGGTCCAGGGCCGATTCGATGAAATAGGTGGCGTTCTTCAGGGTAACTGCAGCCAGGCCGGCCAGAAAACCGAGGACCACGCTCATCAGGTGGGTAAAGGTCTTATGGGAAATATGCTTGTACCGCCACTTGAGGAACCGGGTCAGTAAGCTATGTGGTTGGTTGCCCATCTACCGATCGATCTACCTAAAAGTACAAAAATACCGGGGCCCCGGACCCCGGCCGATGTATTTTCAACAGGTCCGCCCGGAAACCGGCGTACCGCTCAGGATTCCAGCAGGCCCAGGTGCAATTCCCGGAGCTGCTCCGCGTCCAGGGGCGCAGGGGCGTCGATCATTACATCCCGGCCGCTGTTGTTTTTCGGGAAGGCGATATAATCCCGGATGGATTCCTGCCCGCCCAGGATGGCGACCAGCCGGTCCAGCCCAAAAGCGATACCGCCGTGGGGGGGCGCCCCGTACTGGAAGGCATCCATCAGGAAACCGAATTGCGCCCGGGCTTCGGCTTCGGTAAAGCCCAGGTGCCGGAACATGACGGCCTGGGTTTTTTTATCGTGGATCCGGATGGAACCGCCCCCAATCTCGTTCCCGTTCAGCACCAGGTCGTAGGCATTGGCGCGCACGGCTCCCGGGTCCGAATCCAGCAATTCCAGCTGGCCGGGTTTCGGGGCCGTGAACGGGTGGTGCATGGCGTGGTAGCGCCCGGACTCTTCGTCGAATTCCAGCAGGGGAAAATCCGTGACCCACAGGGGGGCAAATTCTTTCGGGTTCCGCAGGCCCAGGCGGCCGGCGAGTTCCATCCGCAACATGCTGAGCTGGCTGCGGGTTGTCCCGGCATCCCCGCTGAGGACGCAGATCAGGTCGCCGGGTGTGGCGCCCGTAGCCTCAGCCCAACGGGCCAGGTCTTCCTGGGAATAAAATTTATCCACCGAGGATTTGAAGCTGCCGTCGTCGTTGCATTTCACATAGACCATGCCCTTGGCGCCTACCTGGGGGCGCTTTACCCAGTCTACCAGGGCGTCGATCTCCTTCCGGGTGTAGGAGGCAGCGCCGGGAACGGCAATCCCCACCACCAGCTCGGCCTGGTTAAAAACATTAAAATCCCTGTGTCGGGCCACCTCATTGAGTTCCCCGAATTCCATACCGAAACGGATATCGGGTTTGTCCGAGCCGTACCGCCGGATCGCCTCGTCGTAGGTCATGCGCGGGAATTCGCCCGTGTCCACTCCGTTTACGGCCTTGAGCAGGTGACGCGTCAGTCCCTCGAAAGCCCGGAGGATATCTTCCTGTTCCACAAACGCCATCTCGCAGTCAATCTGGGTGAATTCCGGCTGCCGGTCCGCGCGGAGGTCTTCGTCCCGGAAACACTTGACAATCTGGAAGTATTTGTCCAGACCGCCAACCATCAGCAGTTGCTTAAAAGTCTGTGGGGATTGGGGCAGGGCGTAAAATTCCCCGGCATTCATCCGGCTCGGGACTACAAAATCCCGGGCCCCTTCCGGGGTGGATTTGATCAGGTAGGGGGTTTCCACCTCAATAAAGCCCTGGTCCGACAGGTACTTGCGGACCTCCATGGTTACCGTATGCCGGAACATCAGCTTGTTCTTTACCGGGTTGCGCCGGATATCCAGGTACCGGTACTTCATCCGGAGTTCGTCCCCCCCGTCCGTCTGGTCCTCGATGGTAAACGGGGGTGTCTCGGCCGGGTTCAGGACGGTCATTTCCTCCACGAGCACCTCGATGCCGCCCGTGGGCAGTTTCGGGTTTTTGGAGGCGCGCTCAATCACATTCCCTTTAACCTGCAGGACGTATTCCCTTCCGGTTTCCCGGGCCTGATCCAGCAGGGCTGCCGGCGTGCGCTCCTGGTCGAATACCAGTTGGGTGATCCCGTATCGGTCGCGCAGGTCGATCCAGACTACGAACCCTTTGTCGCGGACTTTCCCGGCCCAGCCGGCAAGGGTTACCTCCCGGCCGATATGTTCTTCCCTGAGTTCCCCGCAGGTATGTGATCGGTACATATGTCGTGATTTAGTGCTGGCAAAGGTACAGCAGAAAGGGGGAAGCCCGCAAGCCTTTTGCGAACTTCCCCCTTTGGCCGGATCCCTTTTTTCGGGACTAGGCGGCTTCCTGCAGTCGCCTCGCCTCTTCTTCCGATTTCGGCCGCCGCTTGCGCACGGCCAGTTTAATCCGGTAGGTGATGTTGAAGAGCACCGGAACGATGATCAGCGTCAGGAACGTCGCCACGATAAGCCCGAAGATCACGGTCCAGGCCAGGGGCCCCCAGAAGATCACGTTGTCCCCGCCCATATAGATGTCCGGCTGAAAGCTGCTGAAAAGCCCAAAGAAATTGATGTTCAGGCCAATAGCCAGCGGGATAAGCCCCAGCACGGTGGTGATGGCCGTCAGCAGTACGGGCCGCAGACGGGCCTTTCCGCCCCGGACGATGGCTTCTGTTACCTGAGGCAGGGTCAGCAATTCCCGGTCGTCCAGGCCGAGTTTTACCTTTTTCCGGTCGATCAGAATCTGGGTGTAATCCAGCAGGACCACCCCGTTGTTCACCACGATACCCGCCAGGGAAATGATGCCCATCATGGTCATCATGATGACAAAGGACCATCCCGTGATGATCAGCCCGCCAAAGACCCCGATAAAACTCAGGAAAATGGCAGTCATGATGATGGCCGGCTTCGATATCCCGCCAAACTGAAAGACCAGCAGCAGCATGATCAGCCCGAGGCCGGAGAAGAAAGCCCCCACCAGGAACTGCATCTGTTTGTTCTGCTCCTCGAGCTGGCCGGTATAGTCGATGCTGACATTCGGCGGGACGCCTTCGAATTCCTCCATGGCGTCCTGGATTTGCGAAACGATGGCCCCGGCATCCGTGAACCCGGGGGTGAGGCCCGAGTAGACAGTCACCACGCGCTTGGCATCGATATGCTTGATAGCGCTGAACCCGGAGGTGTTCCGGTGGCTGGCTACGGCCGAGACCGGGATTTCCTTGATCTGCCCGGTGGCCGGGTCTCGGAAAATGATGTTCTGGTTGAACAGGGCACTCGTGTTGTAGCGGAGGTCTTCGTTGAAGCGGACATTGATGTCGTAATCTTCCCCGTCCTCCTTGTAGATACCCGCCTTGTCCCCGAATATGGAGCGCCGCAGCTGGTTGCCCACCTGGCCGACGGCCACGCCGAGTTCCCCGGCTTTTTCCCGGTCCACGATCACTTCCATGGAGGGCTTGCTCTTATTCACGTCGATCTTCAGTTCCTCGATTCCCTCGATGTTCTTGCTGTTGATAAAATTCCGCATCCGCTCGGCCAGGTTGATGAGCGTGTCGTAATTCTTTCCTTCCAGCTCCACGTTGATCGGGTAGCCGGCGGGCGGGCCCACGGCGTCTTTTTCAACGGAGATCTCTACCCCGGGGTACACCCCTTCCAGGGCCTGCTGGATCCTGAGCCGCAATTCCTCCGTATCCTTGCCTTCCCGGTATTTGTACTCCCGCATGGACAGCGTGATTTTTCCCCGGTGCGGCATTTCTGCGGCCGTCCCCCCTTCGGTAAACGGGTTCTCGGCCCCACGCCCCACCTGGGAAACCGTCGATTCGAGCAGCACGTTCCGATCGCCCATCATATAGGTGTCGCTGTCTACCACGGCGTACACGCGTTCCTCGATGGCCTTGGTGATCTCGTTGGTCTTTTCGATGGAGGTACCCTGGGGATACTCGATGTAGACATAGATTTCGTTGGGCGTATTGTCCGGGAAAAATTCCACCTTGGTACGCTGGCTCGCCAGGGAAGCCCCGAAGGCCATAAACGCGGCGATCAAAAGGACGAACATTGTCCCGGCATACCAGTAGACGTTCCGGCCCCGCAGGGCGCGTTTGAGTTGGCCCTCATAGAAATTCTCCAGCCGGCGCAGGGTGACCCGCTGGAAGCGGTTTGCGCGTTTTTTGATCACGTACCGGTAAAGCCAGAACAAGCCTGCCGTGACGATCATCAGGGAGCCGAGCCCGCGCATGGCGCCCCCCACGATCAGGATGAAAATCCCCAGGGGTATCAGGATCAGCGACAGCCTCACGAGCTGTTTCCGCGTCAGTTCCTTTTCGCCCGTTTCCATGAAGTTCGATACGAGCATCGAATTCATGAAGATGGCTACAAAAAGCGACGAGCCGAGTACGACGGAAAGCGTGATCGGGAAGAAAATCATAAACTCCCCCATGATACCGGGCCAGAGGCCCAGGGGGACAAAGGCAGCCACCGTGGTGGCCGTGGAGATGATAATCGGCACAGCGATTTCGCCAATCCCTTTTTTGGCGGCTTCCAGTCGGGACATGCCCTCCTCATCCATCAGACGGTAGACGTTCTCTACAACCACCACCCCGTTGTCCACAAGCATCCCCAGGCCCATAATCAGACCAAAGAGGATCATTGTGTTCAGGGAGTAGCCGAGCCAGGAGAGGATCATAAAGGACATAAACATGGACATCGGGATGGCAAAGCCCACAAAAAGCGCGTTGCGGAACCCGAGGAAGAACATGAGCACGGTGACCACCAGCAGAATGCCGAAGATGATATTGTTCACCAGGTCATCCACCTGGTTCAGGGTCCGGCTCGAGGAATCGTTGGCGATGGTCACGTTCAGATCCCTCGGAAAATAATCCTCCCGGGCCTCCTGTACCAGGTCGCGGATTTTGTTGGCCGCTTCGATGGTGTTTTTACCCGACCGCTTTTTGATGTCGAGCATCACCACGCTCCGGCCTTTCTCCCGGGCATAGGTGGTCTTGTCTTCTTCGTGGAAGGTCACCGTAGCCACGTCCTTGATATACACGGCATTCCCGTTTTCGGATTTTACCACAAAGTTCCGGAGTTCGTCCGGGTCTTCCACTTCCCCGAGGATGCGAACCGTCCGGCGCTGGCCATTGGTCTGCAGGTTCCCGGCAGACATGGTCATATTCCCATTGCGGATGGCGTTCAGCACGTCGTCGAAGCTCACCTTGGCGGCCATCATCTTGTAGATATCCACGGCCACTTCCACCTCCTTGTCCTGGGCCCCGCGGATGTCCACCTCCTTAATCTCGTCGAGGTCCTCGATCTCGTCCTGCAGGTACTCCGCAAACTCCTTGAGCTGCTCCACCGGGTAGTCGCCGGTGAGGTTGACATTCATGATCGGGAAGGATTCCGCCAGGTTCAGGTCGAATACGTTCGGCTCCACCTTGGCGCCGTTGAATATCGGCCAGTCTTCCCCGGCCTTTTCAGCATCCACCTCGTCTTCTACCTTGAGTTTTGCATCCTGGACGCTGATGTTCTCGTCAAATTCCACAACGATCATCGAGTAGTCTTCCTGGGAAGTGGAGGTCAGTTCCACCAGGTTGCTCACATTCTTCAGCCGGTCTTCCAGCGGGTCGGTGATCAGCCGCTCGATATCCTCGGCCGTGTTGCCCGGATAGGGGGTGCTGATATACACCTTGGTTTCCTCCACCTCCGGGAAATCCTCCCGGGGCATGTTTTGGTAGGCGGAAATTCCCATGACCAGGAAGATGCCGATCATCACATAGATCACCGACGGGTTGTCGATGGCCCAGGACGAGAGCCAGAATTCCTTGTCTGCGTTCTTTTTCTGTCGGCTCATGCTTTGTTCAGTATTTGGATTTTCTGCCCTTCGCGAACGCGGCGGGCCCCTTCTGTGATAATCTGGTCGCCGGCTTCGATGCCACTGAGGATCTCCACCTGGTCGCCCTGCGACAGGCCGGTTTCCACCAGGCGCTTAACCGCCGTTCCCACGCCCTCAGCATCGATGTCCTCCGCCAGGTACACGTATTGCTGGCCTTCGGCATTCTCGGAGATCACCGAGGGCGGGACCAGGATGGCTGCCTCGGCAGAATAGTCGTTGATGCTGACGCGGGCCGTCAGGTTCGGCTTGATCTTCCCATCCCGGTTGGGCACGGGGATCTCCACGCTGAAGGACCGGTTGGTCGGATTGATGTAATTTCCGGTTTGCCGGACTTTCGTCCGGATGCTGTCGCCCAGGACCGGCAGGAAAATCATCACGTCCTTACCCGGGCGGACGCTCGGGAGGTAGCTTTCCGGTACATCTACTTCCACGTACATATCCGAGAGGTTTACCAGCCGGATCACAGGCATGCCGGCCGCCGGGTTGACGGTGGTTCCCGCTTCCAGAAGCACGTCGTCCACAATGCCGCTGAAAGGAGCCCGGATGGCCGACTTGGCCAATTGGGCCTCGGCCTGACGGATCTGGTTGGTCAGGGATTCAAACTCGGTTTTGGCCTGGAGGTACTGGATCTCCGAGCCGATATTCTGATCCCAGAGGCGTTTTTGGCGCTCATAGGTGGTTTCTGCCAGGGCCGCCTGGGTGCGGAGTTGCTCCAGGCCGCTCGACAGGCCGCCGTCGTCGATGCGGGCCAGGACCTGTCCTTTGCGGACCTGGTCCCCGTCTTCGACCAGAACGCGTTCCAGGGTGCCCGCCATTTCCGGGTAGAGCAGGACGTTCTGTTTGGTCTGCACATCGCCCTGGAGTTCCAGGTAATGGTCAAACCGGGCGGGCTGCAGCTGCATGGTGGATACCAGGGGCCGGTTGGCGTTTCCCTCCAGGGAGGCGATAACCGAATCGATTTGCCGCAGGGAGGCCTTCAGGTTTTTTTCCGTCTCGGACAATTCCTGCCGCCGGGCTTTGATGGCTTCCAGATCCCCGTTGGCGAGGAGGGTGTCCAGGTCGCTGTCCGGGCTGCTTCCGCAACCCGAAAGGGCCAGCAGGGCAAAGGTCAGAAGGAGAATATTTTTCATGGGTGTATGATTGATGGTTGTTGAAATCAGGATTTTGGTCTGTATCGGGATTTTGGTTTGTATCGGTAGCATTCGGTTCATCACGGGTTGAGGATATTTTCAAGGGCTGTTTTCCTGTTGATCACGTCCACCATAGACTGCAGGTACTCCCGCTGGGCCGAATAGAGCTGGGTTTGTGCCTGGCGCAATTCAAAACTGGATGCCAGGCCTTCGGAGTACTTGATCGTGTTTTTGCGCTCAATGCGTTCGGCCAGGGCCAGGTTTGCCTTGCTCGTCTGGAAGGTTTCGATGGCCAGGGTGTAATCGCTCCGGGCCTGTTTCAGCTGGAGTTCGAGTTGTTGTTCGGTTTCCTCCAGCTGGGTTTTGGCCTTTTCAAGCGCAATTTTGGCCCGCTGGGTGGAGGCGCTCCGGCCCAGGGAACTGAAAATCGGGATCGATAAGTCAAACCCCAGGATGGAAGACTGAAAGCTCTGGGTGTCCCCGTCAAAATAGGCCAGCGGATCGCCAAAGCCCGTCCGGCCGTAGTTGATAAAAGCATTCAGGGTTGGCAACGCCCGGCTCCGGGCGAGTTTGAGTTCGTAGAACCGTTGCTCGTTGAGGTTCTGGGCGAGTTTATAATCGACGTTGTTTTCCAAGATAAAACCGGATTCCAGCAGTTCGGGCCGCGTTTCCTGCTCCACGAGTTCATCCAGGTCCTGGGTAAGGCGCGTGGGGTGGTCCAGGGGAAGGCCCATGGTGACGTTAAGCATCTGCAGGGTAATTTCCGCCAGGCGCTGGTTGCTGCTCAGGTTGTTGTGCAGGGTAGCCGATGTAATCTGGAGTTGTTCCACGTCTTCCTCTTCTGCCAGGCCGTTCTCGTAGAGCTTCTCGGTTTCAAACAGGTTTTTGTCTACGGCGGCAATGTCTTTTTCCAGCAATTCCACACTTTCGCGGGCCAGCAGAACATTCCCGTAGGATTCCACCACGGCCCGGCGCACTTCCTGTTCGGTTTTTTCCCGGTTGTTTTGGCTGTAGCTCAAAAATGCCCGGGTAGCCTGGATTCCGACGATATAGGAACCGTCGAAGATCTGTTGGCGCAGGGTGGCCGTGGCACTCATGGTCCGGGGCGGCCCGAATACAATTTCCTCGAAGGTGCCGGGTTCTCCCCCGAAGAACTCGGCCGGGATCAGGGAAATGGGTTGCTTGAGCTGGTCCTGATAGCTTACCGCCCCGCTGATCTGCGGCAGGCCCGATGCAATGGTCTCCCATTTCTGCTTTTCGGCATCCGCGATATCGCGGTTCGCATTGATGGCGCTGTAATTGTGCTCCAGAGCAAAGGCCACCGCTTCCTCCAGGCTAAAGGCCACGGGGGCCTCCGCCTCCTGATCCGCGGATTGTGCGGTCAGGGGGGGTGTGCCTGATTGGGTGGCAGGGGGTGTCATTTCTTGGGCATATCCCGCCCGGGCAATCAGCAGGGCAAGGATTCCGATACGAATCAATCGCATTTATTCCAGATTTGAGTTGATGATTTTATTGAGGACTTTCCGGCCGTCGGGTGTAACGATGCCCCGCAGGTGGTATTCCAGATAGTGGTCCATCAGGCCCGGCATCGGAAAGTCGGATTTCGGAAAAAGGTCTTCGTCATTCAGGCTGGTTACCCCTGCAAAATAGATGCGGGCAACAAAGCCGGGATCCAGGTTGGCCCGGTAGATCCCCATCGCCATCCCCCGGTTGATGTTCTTTAACACACACTCCTTCATCATGGCGAACTTCTGTTCGTTGAGGGATTCAAAAATTCGGGGATAGTATTTGCGGAGCTGGTACTGGGGGGAGGATTTCTCGTCCTTCAGGTGGGTCAGCGCAAATTTCTTGATTTCGTATAGCTCCTCGATGGGGTTCAGCCCTTGATCGGTAATACAGGTGATGCCCAGGGAGATCTTCTCGAATAGATTGCAGGTGCATTCGTGGATGAGTTCCGTCTTATTCTTGAAATGCAGATAGATCGTCTTTTTGGAAATCCCCAATCGTTCGGCCAGGTCGTCCATGGTGACGCTCTTAAAGCCGAGTTGCAGGAACATCTCGCAGGCGGTATCGATGATTTGTTCTTTCATAGGGGGGCAAATGTAGGGTGGAAACTTTAAAAACAAAAAAAGTTTCCAAGGTTTTACGATTATTTAACAATCACCTTACCCAATCCGGGTACACGGGACACATTCAGGAAGCTGTTTCTTCGGAGGGCGTGACTTGCAGCTCGGATGTATCCGGCCCGGCAGGGAGCGATAGCAGCGCCAGGCCAAAGGCCCTATCGATCCGTTCCCGGATGCTCCTCGGCCGGGGCATTTCCTGTTTCATTGTTCAATCTTTGGATGTAGTTGTTAAAGGCAGTTTCCCCCTCCTCGTTCCAGAATCGGTCGTAGTAGGCCCATTTGTCCTTTGTTTCGAAAACCCGGTTCCGGCAAACGGGCCGTTCCCCGCCTTTTCCGGATTTCTTTTTGCCGCCCCCCGAACCGTGGCCGCCAAACCCGAACAGCAATTTGGCCAGGACCAGGATGCCGAAGGCTTTCCAGTAACCCACCGTGGGGAGTCCGAACAGCTCGGGCATCAGCCAGTTCCAAAGCAGCATAAAGGCATAGCCCACCAGCAGGAAGATTCCAATGCCCAACAGGATATAAAAGAATATTTTAACGCCTTTAGCCACCCCCCGTTTGACGCGGGCCTCCATCCGCTTTTCCATATGTTTTCCGTAATCCATGACTTTTGATTTTTATTTGTAAACCGTTTTGATATCTCTCGTAATGATTTTCACTGCCTTTTCAGGCATAAAATTTTTCTGCAGGATCGACAGCGCCCGGTGCCTCCGGGACATAAGTGTCCCCGGGGAGATCCCGGTCATTTCGGAATACTCCCGGTAGGAGTAGCCCTCAAAATCCACAGCCAGGATCACCTCCCGGTAGTTGGGCTTCAGGTTTTCGATCCCCACTTTCAGTTGCCGCATCGTGGATTCCGGGTACCTTTCGGCCGACTCCCCGTAAAATCGTTCGGCAAATTCCGACCAACGCTCCTCCAACCGCTCATTATCGCTCTGTTTCCCTTTTCGCGTCCGCATCACGTCGATGATCCTGTTCCGGACCGCGCGGTAGACAAACCCGGCAATATTGTTAATTTGCGAGAGGTCGTCTGCCCTGGAGAAAAGCCGCAGCGCCACGTCCTGGATGATATCCTCGGCATCCCGTTCGGCCGTGTCGTCGATGCGGGAACGCACATAGCCGCTGAGGGATTCGTATTCGTCCCGGAAGAATCGGTTCAGGTTGTTGTAATTGTCCTTGGCTGGGGCCATCGGGTTGATTTAGTTGCCGGCTTGCACCTGTATAGACGAAGACTTCCGATTCTATTGCATATTTTTCGGAAAAATTCGGAGGCTATGATTGAATCCATCGAGCAGTACCGCCAGTCATTTGACGATTATCTGCAGAAAATATTACAATTCGGGGAGCCGGCCGGGCTCTATGAACCCATCGGGTACATCATGGACCTGGGGGGAAAAAGGATGCGGCCGGTCCTGGTCTTATTGAGCGCGGAACTATTCGGGGCCCCCGCGGAGAATGCGTTGCCCGCTGCGGCCGCGGTGGAGATCTTCCACAATTTTTCCCTGGTACACGACGACATAATGGATGCCGCCCCGCTCAGGCGCGGCCGGCCCACGGTCCACCGAAAATGGGACCCGAATACCGCCATCCTCTCCGGCGATGCGATGCTCATTCGCGCCTACCAGCAGTTAGACGGCTATCCCCCGGAACTGTTCCAGCCGCTCACCCGGCTGTTTTCCCGGACGGCCCTGGAAGTTTGCGAGGGGCAGCAATACGATATGGATTTTGAGTCCCGGGATGACGTGGGCATCCCGGAATACCTGCGGATGATTGAGTTCAAGACGGCTGTGCTCCTGGGCTGTGCCCTGCAAATGGGGGCCATCATCGGCGGCGCGGAGGTAGCGGAACAGGAGGCCGTTTACGATTTCGGGATCCGGCTCGGCCTGGCTTTCCAGTTGCAGGACGATTACCTGGACGTTTTTGGAAACCCGGAGACGTTTGGCAAACAGGTGGGGGGCGATATCATTGAAAACAAAAAAACCTATCTCTACCTGCAGGCCCTGGAGCGTTGCGGGGCAGACGATGCCCGGGAGCTCCGGGACCTCTATTCGGTCCGACCCACCAACCCGCAGTCCAAGGTAGACCGGGTACGCCAGATTTTTGAGACCTGCGGGGCCGACCGGCAGACCCGCGATCAGATTGGCGGTTACACCCGCGAGGCATTTGCCAGGCTCGATACGCTTACCGGAAACCCCCGGGCCAAGGCGGCGTTGCGCGATTTTGGGGAGTGGCTGCTCAGCCGAGACTTTTAAGGGAGGAACGCCACAAGGCGCGGATAAACAAGCGTTTCGGACAGGCCGCAATAATCCGGAGGTCTTCGCCCAGGGAAGTCTGCTGGTGCAGGAAACGCAATATCCGGGTGGGGGGGACGCGCCTGAAGAGGGCGGAAAACACCTCGCCCCCGCGGGCATTGTTGCCCGCCAGCACCTCCAGCAACACCAAATCGTAGAACCAGAAGCGGTCCCGCCGCGCCATTTGCAGGCGCTTCCCGGATTTGAGGGCCTTTACCAACCGGGGAACCAGCTGCGTACTGTTCCAGAAGGTGTAGCCCGTGCTTGGACGGGCCCAGCCCCCGGCAATCCCGATATGGGTGATATGTTTGCTGTCCCGGGCCGTAAAATCGTTGCAGGTCATCGGGATGCTCCCGCGTTCTTTTTCCAGGATTTCATATTCCCCGACCCCGTATTCCTCCTGGAGGTACGCTTCAATGGCTGCCTCGTATTCCCCGGGTTCCAGCAGGTCTTTTGAAAAGAGCGTGTATTCCAACAGGGCCTCCGTCGGGGAGTCCGGGAGCACATACATAAAGCGCGTGTTTCCGCGCTGCGGGATGCCAAAATCCATAAAGGTCGGGGTGTCCGGATCAAAGACCGGCCGGGGGACCCGGACGCGCCACCCGATAAAATGCTGGCGAATCAGCGGATAGGGGCGCCCGGGGAGGGGCGGCTGGGAAAACGGGACGCTGCTGAAAACCCGGGAGGTTGTATAGGAGGCCCGGGACGTCTTCAGAAAGGCGCCATCGGGGCGCTCCTCAACATGGTTTACCGCTTCGCGAATGACATGGATATTCGGGCAGGTGGCGATCTTTTGGTAGTAGGACGCGTAAAAATCTTCCCCGCGGAGCATTTTGTAGGACAGCGGAAGCAGGGGGAGCACCCGGTCGATCCCGGTTCCCCGAAAACGCATCCGGTCCCAGCGGGTTTCGATCAATTCGTCGAAAGCGCCCTCGCCGGACTCCCAAAAGCACCAGGTCCGGTCATTGCCTTTTTGCTCCTGTTTCTCGAACAGGGCAATCCGCTTCCCGTCAAACCAGGTGTCGCGCCCCATGGCTTCGGCGAGCAGGAGGCCGGAGGCCCCGCCCCCGATGATGATAAAGTCAAAATGTTCCATAGCGGCAGAAAGGCCCGGGTCCAAAAGTACGAATTCGGCCGTGAAACGCCTGCCGCTGCGAGAGGGCGGAATATCCCCGGCAGGCGGAATGCCCGGGCAAGCGGGATTGCCGGCTCTTGCAGGCGGCCTTCAGAGCTGGTAACGCAACCCGGCAAATCCGCGGATCCCCTGGTTGGGCCCATAGACATAGGCGGGGTCAAAAGTGAGGCCATAGGGATTGCCTTCCGAGGGTACCGGGTCCCCGGACGCGTCGAATTGCACCTGTTTGTCAAAGGGGTCCCCGGCCCGGGCAATCAGGAAGGGCGTACCCCGGTTCGGCGTCCAGTTCAGCAGGTTCTTGACCCCCGCATAGATTTCCATATGCTCGAGCCCCTTGAAGGTGAACTGGATGTTTTGGATGCTCCAGGCAGGGGAATATTCCGGACGCGGGTCCAGGTCCCCTGCCAGGGGCAGGCGCATGGGGCCATAGAGGTTGCCCGTATAATCAGCCGTCAGCTGCAGCGGGCGGATGGGGAAGGAGACGCTCCAGGTGGCCGAATAGCGCTCGGTGAGCACAGGTCGGCTGTTGGTCCCTTCAGCGTCGACGCGAACGTCCTGCAACGTGGTCCCGGCAGCCACCCGCAGGCCATTGGCGAAGGCCGCATCCAGGTTGAGGCTGAACCCCCGGGAAACGGACCGGCCATCCAGGTTCCGGTAGAAGATCCGGTTGGGGTCCGAATCGTAGTCGGGCAAAATCTGGTTCGAGAAATCCGTGTAGAAAGCCGAGGCGTCCACGCTAAAAAAGTGCCCGTCGGGCGTGTAGAATTTCCTGAGGTAATTCAGGTTGAGGTTCCAGGATTGTTCCGGGAGCAGGTCCTCGGCAATCACCACGTCCCGGGCGCCGGTAAGGGCCGCGTGGTCTTCCGTGAACAGGTTGACTACCCGGAAGCCGGTCCCGAAGTTCAGCCGGAGGAGTTCGTGTTCCCCGAGCTGGAGCTTTACGGCCCCCCGGGGGGTCCAGATACTCCCGTGCCGGGGATCCTGGTCGTATCGCAGGCCGGCCAGTAGCGTGTGTTTGCCGGAGAATCGGTATTCGTCCTGGGCAAAGAGGCTCGGGATCCAGACCCGGTCCGGGTCATTGCCCTGAGGGGAATCCGTAGCCGGGGTATTGTCGTCGTAGTAGTTGTACCTCAGTGCAGCCCCTACCAGCAGGTCGTGGTTCCCGGCTGTCTTGTCCCAGCTCAGCTGCCCAAAGCCGATCCGCTGGTCGGCCAGGTAGGGGAGGTCGCCGTACCAGGAATCCTGGCGGTGGTCGTTATAGGATACGGACAGGAGGAGTTTTTCGGGCAGGGGCAACTGGTACCGGCCGAGAAGTTCCCAGCGTCGCGTGTAGATGCTCTCCCCGTAAATGGAATCGGTTCCCCGGAATTCCGGGGTCCACTGCATTTCGCCCCCCCAGCGGTCTTCGTAAAAAAATCGCCCTGCCAACGAGAATTCCCGGGAAGAATCCCGGGTGAAATTCCATTTCTGGAAGACGGAGATCCGATCCTGCAACGTGACGTCTGTAAAGTTGTCCCCGTTGTTGTCTGTCGGCACATCGTAGTTAAAGTAGTTTATACCGGTGAGCACCCGGGTGTTCTCCCCGATCCGCAGGGAACCCCCGGCATCCAGGTTGTATTCGCCCCAGCCCGTGGCAAAGCCGTCGGCAAAGAATTCCGGGGCCGTCAGCGCATTTTTTGTGATGATGTTAATCAGACCGCCCACCGCTTCGCTGCCGTATAGCGAGGAGGCTGGCCCTTTGACAATCTCGATCTGTTCGATCAGCGCATTCGGGATACCCGACAACCCGTATACGGTACCCAGGCCGCTGACAATCGGCATGCCGTCTATCAGCACCAGGGTATACGGCCCCTCAAGGCCGTTTATGTGGATATCGCCGGTGTTGCACACGTTGCAATTGATCTGCGGGCGCACCCCGTTTACGGCCTGAAGTGCCTCAAAAACGTTGGCAGTTGGGTTCTTCCGGATAAAAGCGGGGGAATAGACTTCAACAGGTACCGGGCTCTCAAAACGGCGGACTGCCTTGAGGGTTCCGGTAACCACTGTCTCGTTCAATTGTTCCGCCCGGGGCTGCAACCGAATCTCGAGGCGGGAGCCCGCCGGCCCCACGCGGACCGATTGGCGGTGGGTCCGATATCCTACGGCGGATACCACCAGGGTATGCGTGCCATCGGGGAGGTCCTCCAGGCGGAACTGCCCGTCCACATCCGTGGCAGTTCCCGTTTCCAGATTCCGCAGGTAGACATTCGCCAGGGGAACGGGGCCTTCGGAATCCGTTACCATTCCCCTCAATTCCCGATCCTGGGCCAGGGCGGGTGCCAGGCCAAGGAGCAGGCTGATAATCGGGAGGATACAGCGGATATTCATGCTTACTAAAATAAAATTTAGACAAAGCTAAAAATTTGTTTTTACAATTAAAAATGTATTTTTGCTTTAACTAAAATTTCAACGTTTACCCCGGATGACCCATTCCGAAGAGAATTACCTGAAAGGCATCTACCACCTCTGCAAGGGGGGCTCCGTGGCGGTGGCCACCAATGCGATCGCCGCCCAGATGGACACCAAGCCCTCCTCGGTAACCGATATGGTGAAGCGGTTGTCTGAAAAGGGCCTGGTAGACTACCGGAAGTACCAGGGGGTTTCCCTGACCGAATCGGGGAACCGGCAGGCATTGAAGATTATTCGAAAACACCGGTTGTGGGAGTTGTTCCTGGTAGAAAAGCTCGACTTCAAATGGGATCAGGTCCACGAAATAGCCGAACAGCTGGAGCATATTGAGAGCGAGGTGCTGATCGACCGGCTGGATGCCCTGCTCGAATACCCGGACTACGACCCCCATGGCGACCCGATCCCCGATAAGAACGGGGTGTTCAAAACCCGGGAGAAGAAACTCCTCTCGGCCATGCCCGTGCCTTCGGAAGGGCAATTTGTGGGGGTGAAGGATTCCTCGGCGACCTTCCTGAGGTTCCTTGACCGGCATCGCATTGCACTGGGGAAAAAGGTATCCATCCTGGAAAAAGAAGAATTCGACAAGAGTATGCGCATCCGGCTGGATGGGGAGGCGTTCCGCATCTCCCACCAGATCGCGTCCAACCTGTATATCAAACCAAACAATGCCTCATGAAAGCAGTAGTAGACTACATGCAATCCATCGACCCGATCCTGGCGGCCTTCTATGCCACCCTGTTTACCTGGGGGCTTACCGCATTGGGAGCGGCCCTGGTTTTTTTCTTCAAGACGATGAACCGGGCCGTCCTGGACGGGATGCTCGGGTTTACCGGCGGGGTGATGGTGGCTGCGAGTTTCTGGAGCCTCCTGGCACCCGGTATTGAAATGAGCCCGGGCGAAGGCTTTGAAAAAGTCATGCCCGCCGCCGTCGGGTTCTTGCTCGGGGCTGTGTTTATTTTCGGTCTCGATAAAATCCTGCCCCACCTCCATATCAACTTCAAGGAAAGCGAAGCGGAGGGGATCGATACGGGTTGGCGGCGCACCACGCTGCTGACCCTGGCCATTACGCTCCACAATATCCCGGAAGGTTTGGCCGTGGGGGTTTTGTTCGGCGGGGTGGCCGCCGGGTTTGAAGGCGCTTCCATCGGGGGTGCCGTGGCTCTCGCCCTGGGCATCGGCCTGCAGAATTTCCCGGAAGGCTTTGCCGTGGCCATGCCGCTTAGACGCTACGGCCTGAGTCGAAAGAAGAGCTGGCTGTACGGGCAGGCCTCTGCCATGGTGGAACCCGTCGCAGCCGTTCTCGGCGCCTGGGCAGTCCTCACCTTTCAGCCAATCCTGCCTTATGCGCTGTCCTTTGCAGCCGGGGCAATGATCTTTGTGGTGGTTGAGGAGGTTATCCCGGAAACCCAATTGGACAAATACACGGATATCGCCACCATGGGCTTTATCGGCGGGTTTATCATTATGATGGCCCTGGATGTAGGCCTGGGATAAACGCGGCCCTGGGATAAAAAAAACCGGCCTTCGCGGCCGGTTCCTTTTATCTGTAGTCTGCAAGGCTATTGCCTGAGTCTGCCAGGCTATTGCCCGCCTTCGCTCCAGGGGGGTACCACCCCGTTGGAACGGGCGTAGGCAATCAGCTGCCCTTTGTGTTCCCCGTTGTGCTCCAAAACCACCAACAGGCCCGAGAGCTTGTTCATCTTGGCAAAGCCAAAATCGACTTCTTCCCCAAAACTGCCCGGGTCTACCATTTGCAGCTTTTCATTGATGAATGCGGAAGACTTCTTGTAGGTTTCGATGATGTTGTCTTTGCCTTCAATGGCCTCCATATTCATGATGTCCACGCCTTCTGGCGGCGGGAAGCCCATGCGCATGGCGATGTAGTAATTGGCTGCCGCCGTGTGCAGAATGGTCTCGCCTGTGGAGCGAACCCCTTCGGACGGACGCCACCCCATTTGTTCTTCGCTGAATGCCCCGGCCAGGTCCACCATCTGTCCCTGAACCCGCTCGAGCATCCCCGAAATTCCCGGGACAACCACTTCGTCCTGGGCTGTAGCGCCGAAACAGACGACGCCCATGATTAAAAGGATAATTTTTTTCATTTTCAAAAAGGTTTGTTTTCGTTAGATCCCCACAGCCTCCTGAGCCGCAGGCATGTTCAATATACGAAATTATCGCGTGGGTCCGGGGGCCATTTGTTCGCGGGACCTCTCCGATAAAACGCAGGGAGACGCCAAGGGTGAAAATAACGGCTGCCGACGGTAATTTTTTAAACGGAATCTCCGTTAGAGGTATAGCGCCCCCGGCGAGTTTCCTTCAGACCGGACCGCGCAATACGATTAAACAACAAGGTACAATGGCCCGAACCAAGCGATCGGTTTTCTGGAACCTCCTCCTGGTAGCCTGCCTGGTGGTATGCGCCCTGGCTTTTACCGCACATTACCGGAACTGGACCCGGCTGGAACCGCACCGCATGCAGCTCCTCTCCGGGATCTATTACCTGGATTTGCCCTATGCCGAGATCAATAGCGTGGGTTGGGTGCCGAAATTGCCGCAGCTGGAACGCCAGAGTGGATTTTCGGCCGGGGCCCTGGAGAAAGGGGTCTTCAGGGATTCGTTACAGCCGGCCCGGCCCGTATACATTTTGGTAGATGACCTGAGGCAGGATAAAATCGCGGTGCGCTACCGCGACAGCCTGACGCTCTATCTCAATTTTGCCGACTCCGCCGAGACCCATTCCGTCTATAACCTGCTACTGGCCAAACACGAGGAGTACCGCACCCGGGAGCCCTAGAAGTACGATGCAATCAGGTACGTACGCTGCTTACAATTCGTTTTAAGCTTTCAAATCGATCCATATAGCCAACCGCAATATTGTATGCCGCCCAAATGATATGCAAACGGGCTTTCGGGATTTACCCGTTAGCTGTATTTTTGGCCGACTGAACGCAAACGGTTATGAGAAATATCATCGGGTTGATCACTTTGCTGGCTACCTGGGCGCTGCCGGCCCAGAACCGCCTGGAGATCGAAGTGGAAGGGGTAGAGGCCTCGGAAGGTGAGATCCAGATAGCCTTATATACCCATGAAAAGGACTTCCTGTCCATGGAGGGGGTATTTCGGGCAGATAGCGTAAAGGCCAGTAAAGGCACTACGCTGATTTCTGTGGAGGACCTGCCGGCGGGGACCTATGCCCTGGCCATTTTTCACGACCGCAACAGCAACAAAAGGCTCGATACGAACTGGATTGGCGTCCCCAAGGAGCCGCTGGGCTTCTCCAATGCCCGGATGCGGACCTTTGGCCCGCCAACTTTTGAGGATTGCATGATGCACGTGCAGGCAGACGCCCGGATAACGATCCGCCTCGAATAACTAGCCCCCGGATTTGGTGGTGATCACGATGACGCCGTTGGCCCCGCGGGAGCCGTAAAAGGAGGCATCGGACGATCTGAGCACCTTAATGGATTTGACATCCACAGGTTGGACAACATTTTCGATTTGACGGAACGAATTTCCCATGGCAAGGCCATCCAGCACATAGAGGGGTTCGGTTTGGGACCCCGACATGGAATTGGCACTTTTGGAAAGAACGGGCACCCCGTTCTGTATGGAGATGCCGGGCAGTCTGCGGATACGGGTGATCAGCGGGATCACGGCGCTGTTCCGCTCGTCCATCTCGGCTTGCATATCGGTGATTTCCCCATTGGGATTGCCGGATTTAGAGCTGCCGCAGGAAGCCCCCAGCAGGAGGGCGGCCAGCAATAGCAGGGCAGTAATATTTTTCATATAGTGTATCGATTTAATGGCAGCCGCAATCGCCGTCCCCGCAATCCCCGGATTTCTTAGCAGAAGGCCAGAGGAATTTGCGCACCAGCCAGGCAATGGCCAGGGCAACGGTGAGGTAGGCGAGTATGTTCTGCAAATTCCATTCCATTATGCGAGTATTTGGTAGGCAGCGAAAGCTACAATATAGGCAAATGCGCTCATAAACACCAATTGGAGGATGGGCCATTTCCAGCTGTTCGTCTCGCGCTTGACGATGGCCAGGGTGCTCATACACTGCATGGCAAAGGCGTAGAAGAGCAGCAGGGAAATCCCCGAAGCCAGGTTAAAGAGCGGTTCGCCCGTATCTTCCTTCACCTCGGCAGCCATCCGGTTCTTGATGGTTTCCTCCTCGTCGCTGCCCACGCTGTAAATCGTCGCCAGCGTCCCGACAAAGACTTCCCGGGCAGCGAAGGAAGTGAGTACGGCAATACCGATCTTCCAGTCGTACCCAAGAGGTTCCACGGCGGGTTCGATAAACTTGCCCATCCGGCCTATAAGCGAATGCTCCAATTTGTAGCCGGCGATTTCCTGATTCACCGCCCGCACCTCCAGCAACGACCGAAATTTTACAATCGAATCCTGAACGCTGCCAACGGGCACCCGACCGTCAGCGGGCGTAACCCCCGCCCGGAGCGTACTGCGGTATTCCTGCATTTTCTGGTCCATATACGCCTTGCTGTACTCGCTGAAGCCCTGAGACTGCACCCGTTCGGTCACAATCTCTTCGGCATTCCGGAATTCCTCGGAGTACCCGGTGGAGCCCAGGAACCAGAGTACAATGGAAATGGCCAGGATGATCTTCCCGGCCCCGTAGACAAAGCTTTTGGTTTTTTCGACGACCGTATAGAAGACATTCTTCCATAAAGGCCACTTGTAATTGGGCATCTCCACCACAAAGAAGCTCCTGTTCGGGATTTTCAGGATGCGGTTCAGCCCCATGGCGGAGAGGATTGCGGCCAGAAAGCCCACCAGGTAGAGCAGCATAAGCGTGAGGGCCTGGTAGCTCAGCCCGATAAACCGGCCTTCCGGGATCACCAGGGCGATGATGATCAGGTAGACGGGCAGGCGGGCGGAACAGGTCATAAACGGGGTCACCAGGATGGTGATCAGCCGTTCCTTCCAACTCTCGATATTCCGCGTAGCCATCACGGCCGGAATGGCGCAGGCGGTCCCCGACATAAGCGGGACCACGCTTTTGCCGCTCAGGCCAAAGGGCCGCATCACCCGGTCCATCAGAAAGACCACCCGGCTCATATAACCGGATTCCTCCAACAGGGCGATAAAGAAGAACAAAAAGGCGATTTGAGGGATAAATATTACGATCCCCCCGATCCCGGCCACCACTCCTTCGGCGACCAGATCGGTAAACATGCCCGGCGGCAGCGTGTTTTTGATCCATTCACTCGCCGAGGCAAAGCCCGCGTCGATAAAGTCCATGGGTACTTCGCTCCAGTCGTAGATGGCCTGGAAAATCGTCAACAGGATCAGGAAAAAGATCAGGTAGCCAAAGACCTTGTGGGTGAGGATCTTGTCGAAGGTGGCGCGCAAGCCTTTGGCGGCGGCCCAATCCACCTTGTAGGTCTCTTTCAGGACCCCGTTGATAAACTGGTACCTCAGGATGGTCTCCTTGTGCTGCAACCGCTTGAGTTCACCCCGCGATTTGATGTCGTAGGTAGGGGCCTCCCCCCTCAGGTTTTTTTGCAGGGGTGTAAAATTCACATCCTGGGTAATGACCACCCAGAGTTTGTAGAGTTCCTCCCCCGGAAAGGTCTTTTTGAGCCGCCCGAAATACTCCGGGTCTATTACGGAGACGTCTACACAGGGCGAAGCCGGGATTTCCCGGTAGCGTTCAATGTGATTTTTCAGCGTTTCGATCCCCGTATTCTTCCGGGTACTGATCAGGGCAATGCGCGTATTGAGTCGTTTTTCCAGGGCCTCCACGTCCAGGCTGATCCCCTTGCGCCGCATCCGGTCGGCCATGTTGATCACCAGGATGGCCGGGATGCTCAGGTCGCGTATTTGGGTAAATAGCAGCAGGTTGCGCTTAAGGTTCTCCACGTCGCTGATTACCACGGCCACGTCCGGGAAATCCGGGGCGTTCCGGTTGAGGAGCAGTTCCACCACCACACTCTCGTCCAGGGAAGTCGTGTTCAGGCTGTACGTGCCCGGCAAGTCCAGGATATGCGCTTTGATGCCGCGGGAGAGCTTGCAAACCCCCTGCTTTTTCTCCACGGTGATCCCCGGGTAATTGCCAACTTTTTGGTTCAGGCCGGTGAGCCGGTTAAAAACGGAGGTTTTCCCGGTATTTGGGTTGCCGATAAGAGCGACCTTGATGTCCTTACTCATTGGGGGGGAGGGGTTCCAACGCAATTTGGCGGGCCACTTCGCGGCGGATGGCAATGTGGGAGCCGTTGACGTTTATGTAGATGGGGTCGCGCAGCGGGGCCACCTGGACCATTTCGATAATGTTCCCGGGCAGGCAACCCAGTTCCAGGAGCTTTATGGGGAGTACATCTTCGGTAAATTCCTTGATGACACCGCGCTCCCCGCGACGTAAGTCCGCTACGTTCAAACCCAATTTTTATTTAGATTGATTATAAGCAAGAACAAAAATACGTGAAATTGCGGATATCGGAGCCTCCCCGGCCAAAAAGATTCAGGGGAGTGTCCGGAGCGCCGTTAAGCGGTCCCGTCACCGGGGTTCGTTCTAACCCCGAGCAGTTGGGTTGCCCCCGCCTGCCGGGTTGCCACCGCCCGGTCTCCGTGTTGGGCCGGAACACTCAGTCCGGGGCTGCGTAGGAAGCCTGCAGGATTTGCAGCTCCTCCAGCAGGCGCGCCATCTCCTCCCGCCGTGTCCCGTCGTAGGTCCCCCGGATGCGCCCTTCCTTGTCTACTAGGATAAAATTTTCCGTGTGGATCATATCGAAGGGACCGCCGTCCCCGTCGGTCTTTACGGCCATATAGGATTTTCGAGCCAGCTCGTAAATCTGCTTTTTGTCGCCGGTTACCAGGTTCCACTTGGCGTCGATCACCCCCTTTTCCAGGGCGTATTCCTTGAGGCGGGGAACCGAGTCGATTTCCGGGGTCACCGAATGCGAGAGCAGCAGCACTTCCGGCTGGTCGCGGAGCTCGTCCTGAAGGTAGGTCATATTCTCGGTCATGATCGGGCAGATGGTTGGGCAGGTGGTGAAAAAGAAATCCGCAATGTAGATGTGCCCGTCGTAATCGCTGCGGGTAATGGTATCCCCGTTCTGGTTGACCAGGCTGAAATCCGCCACCCGGTGGTATTTCTTGATGTGGCTGATCTCCGCGTCCACGAGTTCCGGGTTAAAGTCGGCCGGCTGGTAGACCGGCAGCACCTGCCGGGGTTCCAGGGCGTTGTACATCAGGTAGATGATGACGCCCGAAACCACCACCAGCGTGATCCAGAAATATTTGTAGCGGAAGAGCAGGGAGCGCATGGCGTGCTTTTTTGCAAAGGTACGCAACGGGCGCATCCCGGTCAAAACCCCGCCGGGCCGCGCGTGCTAATTCTTTCTTAAAGATGTCCGCACCCGGCGGATTTCTTTTTTAAAGCGTTTGTAAAAGTGTACTTTTGTGCGTTTTAAACCGCGAGAAGCCTATGTCTCCAATCCTGATTCAAGCCCTGCAATTCCTCCTCAGCCTGTCGCTCCTGATCGTGCTGCACGAAATGGGGCATTTCCTGCCCGCCAAGGCATTCAAGACCCGGGTCGAGAAATTCTACCTGTTTTTCGATATTAAGTTTTCGCTATTCAAGAAAAAGATCGGCGAAACGGTTTACGGCATTGGCTGGCTGCCGCTCGGGGGGTATGTGAAAATCGCCGGGATGATTGACGAGAGCATGGATACCGACCAGATGAACGAGCCGCCCAAACCCTGGGAGTTCCGTTCCAAGCCGGCCTGGCAGCGGCTGATCATCATGCTGGGCGGGGTAACGGTGAACTTCCTGGTGGCCTGGGTCATTTATATCGGGACCTCTTTTGCCTACGGGGATGCCTATATCGCTGCAGACAGCATCGAAGACGGCTACCACGTGACCAACCCGGTGCTCCTGGAGCTGGGCGTCCAAACGGGCGACAAGCTGGTAGCCATCGACGGGCAGCGCTACGCAAAGTACGACGACCTCCGCCGCAACATGATCACCGCAGACCGGATCACCATTGAGCGGGACGGGGTGGAGCGCGAAATTGAGCTGCCGGAGGACTTCCTCGGCCAGCTTTCCACCGGGGAGGACCTGAGTTTGTTCAACCTGCGCTTCCCGTTTATGGTTGGGGAAGTCTCCGACAGTTCCCTAAACAAGGACGCCGACCTGCAGCCCGGCGACCTGGTGCTTTCCCTCGCCGGGGAACCCGTCAAGTACTACGACCAGGTGGCACCCATCATGGATACCCTGGCCAACCGGACCATCCCGGTAAGTATTGAACGGGACGGGGAAACCCGCACGCTGCAACTGCAGACGGACGAAAACGGGAAACTGGGCATCTACCCCGGGGGCAGCATGAAGCGCTTCTCGGAGATGGGCTATTTCGATACGGTAACCGAGGAGTACAGTTTCGGGGAGAGCATCGCCGTGGGCGGCCGCAAATTTGTGGACCAGATTGGCGGCTACTGGCTGCAATTGAAAAAGATATTTACACCGAGTACCGGGGCGTACAAGGGCGTGGGCGGCTTTAAGGCCATCTTCGACATCTTCCCGGACTTCTGGAGCTGGCAGGGCTTTTGGGAAATCACCGCATTCCTCTCCATCATGCTGGCCGTGCTGAACCTGTTGCCCATCCCGGCCCTGGACGGGGGGCACGTGATGTTCCTGCTCTACGAGATGGTGTCCGGCCGCAAGCCCAGCGACAAATTTATGGAGTACGCCCAGATGGTGGGTTTCTTCCTGCTCATCGCCCTTATCCTGTTTGCGAACGGGAACGATGTGTACAAGGCGTTGTTCAAGTAAGCGGCCCGCCGGATTCGGAAACCGGGGCCTGAAATTATGGAGGGGAACCCCCGGTTGTACAAGCGCCCGGGCGATGAATTTCTCGGCATCTTTGATTGCTCGTAAATAAAAATAATTTATATTTGCACCCGCTTATCAAGCAAAAAATATTCCTCCTTAGCTCAGTTGGTTAGAGCATCTGACTGTTAATCAGAGGGTCCTTGGTTCGAGTCCAAGAGGGGGAGCATTTCACAGGCCGGTTTTCACCGGCCTTTTTTTATTTCATTGGGCTCGAGCCAGCGCACCGGCGGGCACCTTCGCCACTTCGACCCTCATTGCCTTGGATGTGCCGAACCTGAAACGGATAGTTGCCGGACGTATGTTGCTATACCAGGCGCTTAACCATATAGTAGAGGTCCAGGTTTTTCGTCCAGTAATCCTTCTCCTTCCGGATCAGCTCAAACCCGAACCGTTCGTAGAACCGATAGGCCAGCTGGGAGGTGTATACCTCCACTTTTTCGATCCCGGATTCCGGCGTCATACATTGTAAGCAGTGCTCAATCAGTATGGACCCCAGGCCCTGTCCCTTGAATGCTGGATCCAGGAAATCCCAGGTAAGCCTTCCCAGCCCCGGCCCGGAGAGGCAATACCCTCCACTCCCCACAATTTGCTCCTTCAGGGTCAGCACAAAATAACTATCGGCCTGGCGATCCAGATAGTCCCTGAGGTCCTGCAATTCCCCGGGATCGAAGTATTTGGGCGTATTGCTGAGGAAAATGCGCCTGATCTCGGGCCAGTGGGCTTCTTTATAGGGTGTTATCCGGGGTTGCATGTTAGAACTGTATACGGTTTATGACCAATCCCTGCCACTTATCCGGTTGGGGTTTATGGGTGTCCGGATCATAATGTGGCCAGGGGCTGTTGGCAATGTAATAGAATGCATGGTTCGCCAACAACTTTCCGTTGGTGGGTTCCCCCCCGAGATCCAGGTCGTTATCCAGGAGTTGCACGCGTTTTACCTCCCCGGAAGCCTCAATGGAAATCCGGATCAGGCGCATGGGGTTCGAGTTATTCTGAATGCCAATCAGGTTGCGGGAATCCAGAGCCGACAGGCCGTCGATCCCCTTCAGCAAAAATTCGGGCGAACGCAGCCATTTCCTGATGGACAAATCGTTTGCGTCCAGGCTTAAAATACCCTTGATATAGTCCGCGAGGTAAAGTTTTTGATTCGCATGGTTATATGTTATCCCCTGCAGATTAAAGGCATCTGAAATCTCCAGGGTTTGGACCAGCTCCAGGTTTCGGGCGTTCACCCTATAGAGGATGGGGCGCCGGGAATCGCTGATATAAATCGTGCC
The DNA here is from genome assembly GCF_982776155.1 of Robiginitalea sp. Classification (NCBI taxonomy): domain Bacteria; kingdom Pseudomonadati; phylum Bacteroidota; class Flavobacteriia; order Flavobacteriales; family Flavobacteriaceae; genus Robiginitalea; species Robiginitalea sp. The sequence goes on along the minus strand of NZ_CEXZKX010000002.1, from coordinate 317,501 downwards.
CTGTCCGTTGGAAGCCATGGACCCCAGGATGGATTCACCCGGTATTTCAAGGCTGCCCTCAACGCTTTTTGTCCCAATATCAATCCGGCTGAGGTAGGATTTGTATTGCTGCTCCGGGTTGTATCCCGCGAATTGGGGGATGACGCTGGTAGTCGCATAAAGGTATTGCCCATCGTCCCCGACCAATAAGCTCAGGGCGGACCCCGGGAGGGAAACTTTAGCAACAAGCCGGTGGTCCTGGCGACTCAGGAAATGGACAGCCCCCTGGTTCACCTCGGAAAGTATGATGTAGTCGGGGGTGAGTGCGATATCCTCAAAATGGTGTTTTTCCGCGAGCCGGAGGAACGTTTCACTCCGCCGTATGGTTTTTGAATACGCCCGGAGTTTTTTATCCAGCTTTTTCCTGAAACTGCCCTGGCGCATGAAGGAATCCACGGCCGGCTTTTGTTCGAATCGGTCTGAGGCATCCCAGCTCAGGTACCTGCCCAGGGCCTGGTATGCTTGTTTTTCTCGCCCGCAGAGGATAAGTCCTTCCACCTCGTTGAGCAGCAGTTCCGGGTGGGAGGGGTGGAGTTGCAATGCCTGCCTTGTCAAGTCCAGATAGCGCTCATAGTCCTTGACCTGAAAGGCTTCCTGGCTTTCCTGGTAGCGTTCTTTTAAGGTCTGGCCCCGGCCGATCTGGGAGCAAATGATTAAAAGCGCAGCAAATAAACAGCCCCTCATTTTTTACCTAAATTTAGCATATCCCACCGGTTGCACGTTTGTTGAAGCCAATTTTCTCTATTTTTAAGGTTAAACTCTATACCTCATGAAATACGCGATTTTCTTTTTAATGCTGGCCATACCGCTTTTAGGGAATGCCCAAAATTCCGACTATAGCGTCAGTTCTTATAAGGACGAGGGCAGAAAAGCTCCTAATACCCATTATATCGGGGAAGCCTGGTTGAACGGGGTTTTGCGGGCCGAAGGAGAGCTCTCATACAATATCACCAAAGCCACTTTTAAGGCGAATTCCACCCTGGATTGGCACAAACACGATGCCCCGCAGGTGTTGATCGTTGTGGAAGGCGAAGGCTACTACCAGGAACGTGGCAAAGACCCGATGCGCATGAAGGTCGGGGATGTCATAAAATGTGAAAAAGAAACCGAGCATTGGCATGCATCCTCCAAAGAGCACGATGTGACCTACCTGGCCATCTATACCGGGGAGACCACCTGGACGGAAGTTCTTACGGAGGAGGCTTATGATGCCGTGGCTGAGAAATTGAAGAAGTAAGCAGGAAACTCCCATAAAAGGTTCCGGTTAAGCTAGAACGGAGACCGGGACTATAACCCTATTGAGAAGCGATCGGCAGTACGAGAAAGCAGCCGTATCCCTGCCGTATCGTGGAGGCGGGTCATTTGCACATTCAGAGTGGAAAGTAAACCTGCCGATCTTCGAGAGAAGCTATCAGTTTTTTTATGGTCACTTCTTCCAGGACCCTGTTGAATTCCGTTTTTCCTTTCCCCACCAGGTCATGCAGGGCACACGGGTTTTCCGAATTGCAATTGCTGATCCCCAGAACACAGGATTCCACATACTGCCCCCCGTCTACCACCCTGACAATATCCATCAGCGTGTGGTTTTTATTTTCTTCAGACAGGTAAAACCCCCCGTTCCTTCCTTTGATGGAAGAAATGATATTGTGTCTGGACAATACCTGCAGGATTTTCGCCAGATAGGATTCCGAAACATGGATTTGTTCATACATGTCCCGGGTCAGGATCTTTTTGGGCTCGCTGGAATGCAACCCCAAATAGATCACTGCTTTAATAGCGTATTTCGCGGTTTTTGAAATCATTTGAAATCGGGAATTTCTGTGGCAGATTTCACCATACGAAGATTAAAAGATGTTTTTATCCTTTTAATGACAAATATCATGTTTTCCGCGGTATTCCACCGATACATTTGTCGTGTTAAATCTTTCAAAAATGAGAAAAATACTAATAAGCATGTCATTGCTCGTCGGGTTGATCACCCTTAGCTGCGGTGAAAAGAAGGAGAATAAGGAAGCTGATGGGTTCAAGATAGAACGCAAAAGCTCCCAGGATGCAACCAAGGCCGAAACCCCGGCAACCGAAGGTGTCAAGGCCTCTGAAAGGGTGGACCTCACCAATAAAGGCGTAGGCCCCATTACTTCGGTGACCCTTGATCCCGAGATTGACCAGGAAATGGCCGCGGAAGGGGAGGCCGTATACAATCAGATGTGCCTGGCCTGCCACAAGGTCGGCAAACGGTTTATCGGACCGGCCCCCAATGGTATTTTGGAACGCCGGACCCCGGAGTGGGTAATGAACATGATCCTGGCACCTGAAAAAATGGTCAAAGAAGACCCGCTGGCGAAAGATCTGTTAATGGAATTTAACGGGTCGCCCATGGCAAATCAGGGCCTTACCGAAGAGCAAGCCAGGGCCGTACTGGAATATTTCAGAACCTTAAAATAATACGATATGAAAACAATCAACCAAACCTTTTTTTGGTGCATTATTTTGATGGGCCTCACCATTATGGGATGTAAATCAGACCCTGAAGCGTCCGCACAGGCAACAGACTCCGGTTCAGGCGTTGAGGTGTCCAAGGAACAGGGCCAGGCCTTTATCAAAGATGAAGCATCCGAGCCGAACATCCTGAATATTGCGGCCGGGTCGCCGGACCACACGACGTTGACTGCAGCTGTGCAGGCAGCGGACCTGGAGAATGCCCTGGTCAATGCCGGGCCCCTGATGGTCTTTGCCCCCACCAATGAAGCCTTTGACGCCTTGCCCGCAGGGACGGTGGAAGACTTGTTGAAACCCGAGAACAAGGACGCTTTGGCCAACATCCTGAAATTCCACGTAACCCCGGGGAACTACGACAAGGAGTTTCTAAAGAAGTTTAAGAAACTCGGTCAGGCCAACGACCAAAGCGTCCCGGTGGAAGTAAAGGGCGACGATGTCTATGTGGGGGGCGCTAAAATCGTAGCCAGCGTTCCTGCGAGCAACGGGATTATCCACGTGGTGGATAAAGTCATGCTGCCTCCGCAATAACCTAAAATCCAAGCAACATAATCCTAAATAGAATTTGCATCATGAAACATATTAAATCAATCATTGGAATAACCCTTTCCGGAGCAGCCCTGCTGTTTTCCGGGTGCAATCAGGGCGGCGGGTCTTCTAACGGTGCCCTCACATCAAGTGCCGCGGAAAAGGTATACGTAGCTCCGGGGGAACAGGATGAATATTACGCGTTCCTTTCCGGGGGTTACAGTGGAAACCTGACAGTTTACGGCCTTCCTTCGGGGAGGATGTTCAAGGAAATCCCGGTTTTTTCCCAATTCCCGACCTCCGGTTACGGGTATTCCGAAGAAACCAAGCCCATGCTCAACACCTCCTACGGTTTTGTGCCATGGGATGACGCTCACCACCCGGATATCTCCCAAACCAATGGGGAACTGGACGGTCGCTGGATTTTTATCAACGGAAACAATACCCCCAGGATCGCTAGGGTAAGTCTGAGCACCTTCGAAACCGAAGAAATCATCGAGGTGCCCAATAGTGCGGGGAACCACAGTTCTTCCTTTATTACGGAAAACACGGAATACGTGGTTGCCGGAACCCGGTTTTCAGTTCCCGTCCCGCAACGGGATATGCCCATCAATGAATACAAAGGGAACTTTAAAGGTGCCCTGACGTTTATTACGGTAGATCAGGAACACGGGCATATGGATATCAAATTCCAGCTGCTGATGCCCGGATTCAACTACGATTTATCCCACCCCGGCCGCGGGAAATCCCATGGCTGGTTCTTCTTCACCACCTACAACACGGAAGAAGCCAGCACGCTGCAGGAGGTGAATTCCTCCCAGAATGACAAGGATTTCATCGCTGCCATCAACTGGAAGAAAATCGAGGAATATGTAAATAACGGCGGAGGCACCAAAATGCCGGCAAACTACGCCCACAATGTTTACGACGAGAGCACGCATATGGCCACCACAACCATGGAGAAGGAAGTGCTGACCGTAAATCCTGCCGAAGTCCCCGGGGCAATCTTCTTTTTGCCGACTCCAAAATCCCCCCATGGGTGTGACGTAGACCCGTCAGGGGAGTACATCATCGGCAACGGGAAACTCTCTGCCGACCTGACTGTGCATTCCTTTGACAGAATGATTGCCGCCATCGAGGGGGAAAAGTTCGACGGGGAAGCCTACGGCATCCCGATCCTGAAGTTCGAGGATGTCCTGGCCGGCACGGTTAAAAGCGGTGGCCTCGGCCCGCTCCACACCGAATTTGACGCCGATGGCAATGCTTACACCACTTTCTTTATCTCCTCTGAGGTCGTGAAGTGGAAATTAGGCTCCTGGGAAGTGATAGACCGGAAGCCCACCTTTTATTCTGTTGGCCACCTGATGATTCCCGGAGGGAACTCGCGTAAGCCCTTTGGCAAATACGTAGTGGCGATGAACAAGATCACCAAGGACCGATATCTGCCCACAGGGCCCGAAATGGAGCACTCTGCCCAGATATACGATATCTCAGGTGAGAAAATGGAGTTGATCTACGACTTCCCGACACACGGGGAACCGCACTATGCCGCTGGATGCCCGGCGGATCTGTTGCGGGAAAATTCCAAGAAAATCTACCGCCTGGATGAGAACAATCACCCTTATGGGATTAAATCTCCTGCCGATGCCAGGGTGGAACGGGATGGCCGTGACGTACATATTTACATGTCCACCATTCGAAGCCACTTTACCCCGGACAACATCGAGGGGATCAAGGTCGGTGACCGGGTGTATTTCCACATGACGAATCACGAACAGGATTTTGACGTGCCCCATGGCTTTGCTGTCATCGGCGCCAACACCTCGGAGATCCTGATCATGCCGGGGCAGACGAAAACCATTGTCTGGGAACCGAAGCAGGTAGGGGTATGGCCCTTCTACTGTACGGACTTCTGTTCGGCCCTGCACCAGGAAATGCAGGGGTACGTAAGGGTATCCCCGGCCAATTCGAACCTGGAATTGTCCTGGTCGTTAGGAGAATAAACCGGGTCCCTGCCTTAATTTGTTGGTTCTTTTGGGGAAAGCGGGCTGTGTGAAAACCTGCCCGCTTTTTCTATTGATCAGCATACGCAACGCAATTACAGACACCATGAAAAAAGCAAGTACACTTATGATTCTGGGGCCGCTCTTCCTGTTGGGATTGTATTTCCTGCCCCTCTGGAACATCATGCTGGGGGCTCCCCAATACCCGGAACCCCTTGGGATGAATATACATATCAACGGGATCAGGGGTGTTAGCGAATTTGATATCCAGAACATCGATGGTCTGAATCACTACATCGGTATGAGGACCCTGCCCAAAGACGAAGATATGTGGGAGTTCAGTGCCTTTCCAATTATTGTGGGGGCCATGATAGCCCTCGGTGTTATTGTGGGCGTGCTGGGGTATTTCAAAAAGGTCGGGTATCGATGGTTTTTTGGCTGGTTCCTGCTGATGTCTGTACTCGGGATTATGGGCATGTACGATTTTAATAACTGGATGGTCGACTACGGGACCAACCTCGACCCCAATGCGATTATGAAACTGGAGAATCCCGACGGTACACCCATGACCTATAAGCCACCCCTGTTCGGTCATGTCAAAATGCTCAATTTTGACGTCACCTCCCTGCCGGCACCCGGCGCCTGGATGATGTTTGTAGGGATGACCATGACCCTGCTGGCCGGCTACCTGGGCTGGAAGTCTTCCAAAAAAACCGAATAAACCCAAAAAAGAACTGAGATGACTACTGGATTTTCCCTGAGAATTTTTGCCCGGTTGCCCAGGACCGTGATGTTTTCCGGGCTGCTGATTGCCCTAGCAGCGGGTTGTAAGGTAGCGCCCGAACCCATAGACTACGGCGCAGATGCCTGCCAGTTCTGCAGGATGGCCATCGTGGACCTGCAACACGGGGCCGAAATAGTTACCGATAAGGGCAAAGTGTTTAAGTTTGACGCCGTGGAATGCATGATGAATCACCTCCGGGAGGTGGAGGCCCAATCTGTATCCTTGTTTCTGGTCAACACCTATTCCCGGCCGGGGGAGCTCCTGGACGCAACCCAGGCTTCCTACCTGGTCAGTAAAGGCATACCCAGCCCGATGGGGGAATACCTGACGGCATTTGAAAACGAAGCACAGGCGGTGGAGGCCCAGATAAAACACGGAGGCGACGTGTATACCTGGCAAGAAATCAACAACCGCTTTAAAGATTAAACAAAACCCGAAAAGGGCGGAACCATATGAAAGCGGACCTCTTACGTGCCACCTTTGCTTTTTTACTAGTCTTCGCTGTGGGAATCGACGCGATGAGCGCCCGCACCATTGATGTATGCAAAGATTGCCGGGTAACTTCCATACGGGAGGGCATTCGCCTGGCCGAACCCTATGATACACTGCTAATCGGGAAAGGGTACTACAGGGAATACAATATCCTGGTGGATAAACCCCTGTCGCTGATAGGAGAGGGATACCCCATAATCGACGGGGAGGAACAGGGGGAGGTGATCCGTGTGGTAGCTGACGATGTCCGTATTCAAGGGTTTGCGATTCGCAATGTAGGGGTGAGCTACACCTCGGACCACGCCGCCATCCGGGTGGTCCAGAGTGAAGGTTTTGCGATTGAAGACAATCGGTTTGAGAATTTGTTCTTTGGTATCTACCTGGAAAAATCCCGGGGCGGGGTGGTAAGGGGAAACCAAATTTCCGGCGATGCCGTCGACGAATATAATTCCGGCAATGGCATCCAGCTCTGGTATTCCAACAATGTGGAAGTATCCGAAAACCGGATAGAGGGGGTTCGGGACGGGATCTACCTTGAATTTTCGGATACGATTCGCATCCGGGGGAATGCAAGCAGGAAGAACCTCCGCTACGGGCTCCATTTTATGTTTTCCAACGACAATGTCTATTCGGACAATCTGTTTGAAAACAACGGGGCCGGGGTAGCCGTGATGTTCTCCAAACGAATCCGGATGACCGGGAATCGGTTCCGCAAAAATTGGGGGACGGCTGCCTACGGGATGTTGCTGAAGGAGATCAACGATGCGGAGATCATCGGCAACCTTTTTGAGGAGAATACCGTGGGGATCAATATAGAAGGGTCTAACCGGATCACCTATGAGCGAAACAATTTTGTCAGTAACGGCTGGGCCATCCGGGTTTTGGGCGCCTGCTATTCCAACAACTTCCACCGCAATAATTTCCTGTACAATTCCTTTGACCTATCCTACAACAGCAATGTAAACGACAACAGCTTTGAAGGGAACTACTGGAGCAACTACTCCGGGTATGACCTGGACAAGAATGGGGTGGGCGATGTGCCACATCGGCCTGTAAAACTGTTCTCATATATTGTAAACCGTACCCCGGAGACCCTGATCCTGTTGAGGAGCCTGTTTATGGACCTGATCGATTTTTCCGAAAGGGTGTCGCCGGTATTTACCCCGGACAACCTGGCGGACAACCAACCACAAATGCGCATAATCAAATGATACAAATAGAAAACGTCCACAAGCGATTTGCCAAAAATGAAGTGCTCAAAGGGGTGGACCTCCAGATTCCTGAAGGCGGCATCTATGCGGTCCTGGGTCCGAATGGTTCGGGGAAAACCACCCTTATCAAATGTGTTTTGGGGCTGGTAATCCCCAATAAGGGCGATATCCGGGTGAAGGGGCAAAAGGTAAAAAACCAGTGGAAATACCGGGAAGAGATCAACTACCTGCCCCAGATCGCCAATTTTCCAGGGAACATCCGGGTGAAGGAACTCATAGGAATGATCAAGGACCTGCGGAAAAAACCCGGGGATGAAGTGTCCCTCATTGAGCTGTTTGGCCTGGAACCCTTCCTGGATAAAAAACTGGCCAACCTCTCCGGCGGTACCAAGCAAAAGGTCAACCTGGTGCTGACCTTTATGTTCGACAGTCCGGTGATTATCCTGGATGAACCCACCTCCGGCCTGGACCCGACTGCCATGATCGCCCTGAAAAATTTGATCCGGAAAGAGCGGGAGGCTGGAAAGACCTTCCTGATCACGACCCACATTATGCAATTCGTGGAGGAGATTGCCGACCAGGTGGTGTACCTGTTGGAAGGAAAGATCTATTACACCGGAACCCTTTCGGGACTATTGGAAAAAACAGGTCAACATGACCTGGAACACGCCATTGCGGCCATAACCAGTGAGAAACAACATGCTTAAAATCCTCAAATACAGCTTTTACGACCTGATGCGCAGCCGTTGGAGTTATGTGTACTTCCTGTTTTACCTGCTGCTCGGATCCGTGTTGTTGTTCCTGAACAACGACCTTTCCAAGGCGGTGATTACCCTGATGAACATCATCATTATTTTAGTCCCGCTCATCGCCACAATTTTCGGGGTCATGTACTTTTACAATTCCCGTGAATTCACCGAGCTGCTCCTGGCCCAGCCCCTGAAACGATCCTCCATATTCCTCGGGCAGTTCCTGGGTGTGGCGGGTTCCCTTACCCTGAGCCTTGTCCTCGGCTTGGGCCTGCCTTTTGTGTTGTATGGCCTATTCCAAAGCGGGGTCATTGTGAACTTTGCCCTTTTGATCCTCATCGGCGCATTTCTCACCTTTATTTTCGCAGGATTGGCTTTCAATATTGCGATTTTTAATGAAAACAAGATCAAAGGTTTTGGTTACGCCGTCCTCCTATGGTTGTTTATGGCTGTTATTTACGATGGGTTATTCCTGCTCGCGCTGATCGCCTTTGAAGAATATCCGCTGGATTCCTTTTCACTTGCCGCCACGGTTTTCAACCCGATAGACCTGTCGCGTATCCTCATTCTCCTCGAGCTCGATATTTCGGCTTTGCTCGGCTACACGGGAGCTGTATTCAAGAAATTCCTGGGGACGCAGCTGGGGTTCCTGATTTCCGGAGCCGTATTGATCCTATGGACGCTCCTGCCGGTTTGGAGCCTGTACAGAAAGGCGAAGAAGAAAGACTTTTAATAATAGCTCACGGTGGGATCCAGGCCGGAACCAAGGCAGTAAAGTCGCCTGTAATTGTTATTTTTAGGCAGCTGAAAAACACACAAAGAAAATGAGACACACCTTCCTACTGCTCCTGGGCGCGTTCCTGCTGCTCCAGGGGATGCCGACCCATGCCCAACGCAATAAATCGAAGAACGCCGACGAGGAAAAAAAGCTGCCGCTCCAGGCTTTTAAGTTCCGGAATGTAGGTCCGGCCTTCCTTTCCGGCCGGATTGCCGACCTGGCTATCCACCCGGAAGACGACGACACCTGGTACGTGGCTGTCGGCTCCGGCGGGGTGTGGAAAACGGAAAATGCCGGCACTACCTGGACGCCCCTCTTTGACGACCAGGGCTCCTATTCCACCGGTTGCCTGACCCTGGACCCGCAAAACCCGGCCATCATCTGGGTCGGGACCGGGGAGAACGTCGGGGGCCGGCACGTGGCCTACGGGGACGGCATCTACCGTTCCAAAGACGGCGGGGCCAGCTGGGAAAATCTCGGGTTAAAGCAGACGGAGCACATATCGAAGATTATCGTCCACCCGGACAATTCCGATGTGGTCTGGGTGGCCGCCCAGGGACCGCTCTGGAGCAAAGGGGGCGAACGCGGGGTGTACAAAACCACGGACGGGGGCGCCACCTGGAACCGCGTGCTCGGCAATGCGGAGTGGACCGGGGCCACAGACCTGCTTATCGACCCGCGCGACCCGCAGGTACTCTACGCGGCTACCTGGGACCGTCACCGGACGGTAGCTGCCCTGATGGGCGGTGGCCCGGGGACGGGGATCCATAAATCCACCGACGGGGGGGAGACCTGGGAGGAACTCACCTCGGGCTTGCCCAAGTCGAATATGGGGAAAATTGGCCTGGCCATCTCGCCCCAGGACCCGGATGTACTCTACGCGGCCATCGAACTGGACCGTACCCAGGGGGCGGTATACCGCTCGGCAGACCGGGGGGCTTCCTGGAAGAAGATGTCGAACACGGTGTCCGGGGGAACCGGGCCGCACTACTACCAGGAGCTCTATGCAAGCCCGCATAAGTTCGACCGGCTCTACCTGATGAACGTACGCGTACTAACCTCCGAGGACGGCGGGAAGACCTTTACCCAACTCAAGGAGGAGGACAAGCACTCGGACAACCACGCCATCGCCTTTAAAGCGGACGATCCGGATTACCTGATGATCGGGACCGATGCCGGCATCTATGAAAGCTTTGACCTGGCCGAGACCTGGAGGTACCACAAAAACCTCCCGCTCACCCAGTTCTACAAGGTGGCCGTCAACAACGCGGAGCCTTTCTACCACATCTTCGGCGGGACCCAGGACAATGGCTCGGCCGGCGGTCCTTCGGCTACGGACGAAGAGGAGGGGATTGCCAACCGGCGCTGGTATAAGACCCTGGGCGCCGACGGGCACCAGTCCGCCACGGACCCTGAGTACAACAACATCATCTATGCAGAAACCCAACAGGGCGGCCTGCACCGGGTAGACCTGACCACAGGGGAACAGGTGTACATCCAGCCGCAGCCCGGGCCCGGAGACCCGCATGAGCGCTTTAACTGGGATGCACCCATCGTGGTTTCCCCCCACAACCCGGCCCGGCTGTATTTTGCCTCCTACCGCGTCTGGAAGTCGGAGAACCGCGGGGATTCCTGGACGCCGATTTCCGGCGACCTCACCCGCAACGAGGAGCGCCTGGAGCTTCCCATCATGGGGCGGCAGCAATCCTGGGACAACGCCTGGGACGTCGGGGCGATGTCCAATTACAATACGATTACCTCCCTGAGCGAATCCCCCGTGCAGGAGGGGTTGCTTTATGCGGGGACGGATGACGGGTACATCGCTGTAAGCAGCGACGGGGGCGGTTCCTGGGACCGCATCCCGGTAACGCGCCTCGGCCTCCCGGCCCGGAGTTTTGTGAACGACATCAAGGCAGACCTCCACGACGCCAACACGGTTTATGTGGCCCTGGACAACCACAAGGAAGGCGATTTCAACCCCTACCTGTTCAAGAGTACGGACCGGGGGCAGTCCTGGACGTCCATCGCGGCCGACCTCCCCGAGCGGACCCTCGTCTGGAGGCTCGTCCAGGACCACGTAAACCCCAGCCTGCTGTTTGCCGCCACGGAGTTCGGGGTATACACCTCCCTGGACGGGGGGAGCAACTGGCAGAAACTGCCCGGGACCCCGAACATGGGCTTCCGCGACCTGGCGATCCAGAAACGGGAAAACGACCTGGTGGCGGCCTCCTTCGGGCGCGGGTTTTTTGTCCTGGACGACTACAGCGCCCTGCGGGAGTTGACCCCTGAAAACCTCGCGGCCCGAGGCAAGTTGTTTACGCCGCGACCCGCCAAATGGTATGTGCCCCGCAGCGAACTCGGGAACACCGGCGCCGATTTCTACCTGGCCGAAAACCCGGAGTTTGGCGCGGTCTTTACCTATCAACTGGCAGATGAATTCACAACGGCCAAAGACGCGCGGCAAAAGGCAGAAAAAGCAGCCAATGAGAAAAAGGCGGACATCCCCTTCCCGGGTTATGCGGCCATCGATGCCGAAAACAGCGAACAGCCCGCCCGGGTCTGGCTCACCATCCGTGACAGCCAGGGGAACGTAATCCGCCATATCCAGCAAAAGGCCTCCCAGGGGACCCACCGCATTGCCTGGGACCTCCGCCACGCAAGTACCGGGGCCATCGATCCGGAGCGCGATTCCCGGGGCTGGTTCAGCAGGGGCCCGCTGGCCACACCAGGCACCTATACCGCCAGTCTCTCCCTTGAAAAGGAAGGTGAGGTTACAGTACTGGATGAAGGGGTGTCTTTTGAAGTGAAACCCATCCGCGAAGGCGTCCTGGGAGGTATGGATTACGACAACTACAATACCTACCGTCAGGACCTGGAGGAAGTGCAACGGCGAATGGAAGTCCTCCGGGATCGCTTTGAACAGGCCGAAACCGCCCTGAAGGGTTTTGAAAAAGCCCTGGCGAAGACCCCGGCTTCTCCGGCCGGTCTGGCAGGTGAAGTACAGGAACTGAGGGAAGCTATCCGGGAACTCCAGATTAAAACCGAGGGCAGCCCGGCCCGGGATGAGATCGGGGAGCGGAACCCGCCCTCCGTCCAGAATTTTTTCGTGACGGCCTACCGCGGGATGAACACCACGTACGGCCCCACGCCCATGCACCGGCAAAGCCTGGATACAGCCAGGGAAATGCTCGGGGAACTGGAGCCGCAGGTAAACCGGATTGCCGACCAGATGGTGCCGGCCCTGGAGCGTAAACTGGAGGCGGCCGGCGCGCCGTATATCAAGGGGAGGGATTGAATTGGGATTCCCGCAGGAGGTTATGGACTCCTGCGGGATCTCCTGTTTACCAGTTGCCTGTACGGGGATTTGCCGGCAGGCCATTTTTCCTATCTTTAGGGAAATCCTTTCCGAATGAAACAATTCCTTTACTGCCTGCTGGCCGGCGCCTGCCTGGTTTCCTGCCAAAAAGAGGGGCCGGAGTCCCGAATAGCCTGGGATACCTACGGGGTGCCCCACATCTACGCCTCCAGCCAGGAGGACCTCTTCTTTATGCAGGGCTGGGCCCAGATGCACAACCACGCCAACCATATCCTGAAACTCTATGGGACCTCCCGCGGGAGGGGGGCTGAGTACTGGGGTCCCTCCAAACTGGCCGACGACCAACTCATCCGGACCATGGGGTTTGATGCCCTGGCAGAGGAGTGGGCCGACTCCCAGGACCCGGAGCTCCGGGAGATTTACGCAGCTTTTGTCGGGGGGATGAATGCCTATGCGGAGGCCCATCCCGAGGCCATCCAACCGGAAAACCGCGAGGTGCTGCCCATTACCCCCAAGGATGTCAATATGCATAGTATGTACGTGGTCTTTACCCGTTTTATCGGGGGCTCGGACCTCGGCAGGGTCCAACAATGGCCGGATATGGGTTCCAATACCTATGCCGTTGGCCCGTCCCGGTCGGCCTCCGGGAATGCGATGCTCGTCCAGAACCCGCACCTGCCCTGGTTTGGGGAATTCCTGTTTTTTGAATCGAATTTGATCCTGGAAGGCAGGCGCATGTACGGCACTACCCTGGTAGGGTTCCCGGGCATCGCGATTGGGTTTAATGAAAACCTCGGCTGGAGCCATACGGACAATACCATCGACAATTCGGATCTCTACGAGGTGGAACTGACCGAAGGCGGATACCTCCTGGATGGTGAACCTACGCCTTTTCAGGAATCTGCCACCACCATCCGGGTGCGCCAGGAGGACGGCAGTCTGTCTGAGGTTGAGCTTCCCCTTCTCCGGACGGAACACGGACCCGTCGTGAAGCGGGGAGACGGCCGCGCCCTCGCCATCCGGATGGTCGGGATGGACCGGCCCAATATGTTTTTACAGTGGTGGCGGATGATCAACAGCAGCAACCTGGAGGAATTCGAGAATGCCTTGCAGATGGCGCAGATCCCGTTCTGGAATGTGATGTACGCCGATCGCTTTGGGGATATCTTCTACCTGTTCAACGGCTTGGTGCCCCAGCGCGGGCAGGATGCCTGGGCGTATTGGGACCGGGTAGTGCCCGGGGGAAAGAGCGCGGATATCTGGACCGAGGTGCACCCCTATGAGGATTTGCCCAAGGTCAAAAACCCGGCCAATGGCTGGTTGCAAAACGCCAACGACCCCCCCTGGACCAGCACGATCCCGATGACCCTCAACCCGGATGACTACCCGGGGTATATGGCCCCGCGCTACATGCCTTTCCGGCCCCAGCGTTCGGCCCGGATGCTGCTTGAGGATGAATCCGTCACCTTTGAGGAACTCCAGGAATACAAGCTCTCTACCCGGTTGGAATTTGCAGACCGGATTTTAGACGATCTGGCCCGGGCGGTGGACAGCCTGGGTTCGGATGGGGCCCGGGCCGCTATGGACCATTTGGAGGCCTGGGACCGGACAGCCGATGCGGAGAGTACAGGCACCCTGTTGTTTTTTAACTGGGCGCAGAAGTTTGGGCCCTACAGGGGTTCCAACTATGCGGTTGCCTGGGATGAAGAAGCCCCCACTACCACCCCGGATGGTCTGGCCGACCCGGCGCGGGCGGTACAACTGCTTGAAGCAAGCGCAGAAGAAATCACCGGGAAATACGGCACCCTGGAGGTGCCCTGGGGCGACTACTACCGGATCAATTACAATGGGAAGGATTTGCCCGCCAACGGCACGGACGGTTCCCTGGGGGTATTCCGCGTTGCATGGCCGGGATCCGGGGACGAAGACCACCTGTACGTGGGTGGGGGCGATTCCTGGGTCGGGGTGATTGAATTTGCGGATTCCGTCCGGGCCAAGGTGCTGCTGAGTTACGGAAATGCCACCCAGCCGGGATCCCCGCACTTCGGAGACCAGCTCGAGCTCTTTTCCCGCAAGGAATTCCGGGACGCCTGGTTTACAGATTCGGCCATTGAGTCCAACACCTCCAAAGTTGAAAAACTCGAAGAAATCCAACCAAAAAATTCCGACTGAATAACATGAAAGAATTTCCGAATTCCCCCCGACTCGCTTACCGGCGCCTACTGAAAGCCTTGCAACATGTCGTTGGCGCGATGCTCCTGCTTGCAATCCTGACGGGCTGCCGGCAGGAGCGGGAGGCCGGCCCCATAATTTCCGGGATCCAGGAAGATGTTGAGGTGGTCCGCGACCCGTACGGCATCAACCATATCTATGCAAAGAACGAGCACGACCTGTTCTTTGCCCAGGGCTACCTGGCTGCCCGCGACCGGTTGTTCCAATTTGAAATCTGGCGACGTCAGGCCACCGGGACGGTAGCTGAAATCCTGGGGGAACGGGAACTCCAACGGGATATCGGGACGCGGTTATTTGCCTACCGGGGCGACCTGGAGGAGGACTTTGGCATGTACCACCCCCGGGGGTCGGCCATTATCCGGGCGTATACTGACGGGGTCAATGCCTATATCGACGAGGCGCTGGCCGACCCGGAATCCCTGCCCCTTGAATTCCGGGCCCTCGGAATCCTGCCCGGGAAATGGACCCCGGATGTGGTGATCTCCCGCCACCAGGGACTGCTTGGCAACAGCGACGAAGAACTGGCTATTGGACGGGCGGTGGCGGCCATCGGGGAGGAGGCGGTGAAATCCCTCCTCTGGTTTCACCCGAAAGAACCGGACCTGCAACTGGCGGACGGAATCGATGCAGCGTCCCTTTCCGAGGACATTTTGAAACTTTACAATGCCTACCGCAAGCCGGTGCGCTTTGAACCGGAAGACCTGGACCCGGGCTTCCCGGGTAGCAGCATGGCATTTGGAAGCTCCGGGGAGCATTTAAACGGGTCCGATCCGGTCGCGGAACCGGTTGGGTTGGAACTGCCTGTGTCCGACAGCCTGTCGATTGGAAGCAACAACTGGGTGGTGGCCGGAGAACGTACTGCCAGCGGCCTGCCGGTAATGGCCAACG
The DNA here is from genome assembly GCF_982776155.1 of Robiginitalea sp. Lineage (NCBI taxonomy): Bacteria > Pseudomonadati > Bacteroidota > Flavobacteriia > Flavobacteriales > Flavobacteriaceae > Robiginitalea > Robiginitalea sp. Next base: position 301,985 of record NZ_CEXZKX010000002.1, on the reverse strand, counting down.
ACCCCCATCGCCGGATCAGCGTTCCGTCCCTGCGCTACATGGTCCACCTGGTGGCGCCCGGCTGGGATGTAATTGGCGGGGGCGAGCCGGAGATCCCCGGCGTATCCATCGGCCACAACCCCCACGGGGCCTGGGGCCTGACTGTATTCAGGACGGACGGGGAGGATATCTATGTCTACGACACGGACCCGGAGAACCCGGACCGCTACCGGTATCGGGAGGGTTGGGAAGAAATGGAAACCATCCGCGAATCCATCCCCGTGAAAGGCCGCGAGGCTGAGGATGTGACGCTGAAATATACACGTCACGGGCCGGTCCTCTTCCAGGATACGCTGCGGAACAAGGCCTATGCGATGCGGTGCGCCTGGCTGGAGCCCGGGGGGGCACCCTACCTGGCGTCGCTCAGGATGGACCAGGCGCGTACCTGGGAGGAATTCCGGGAAGCCTGCAATTACAGCCATATTCCCGGGGAAAACATGGTCTGGGCGGACACGGCGGGCAACATCGGCTGGCAGGCGGTGGGCATTGCCCCGATCCGGCCAAATTTTTCCGGTTTGGTGCCCGTGCCCGGGGACGGCTCCCACGAGTGGGACGGCTATTTGCCCATTGTGGAGAAGCCCCATGCGTTGAACCCGGATAAAGATTTTATCGCCACGGCCAATCAGAACGTGACCCCCCCGGAGTATGACCGGTGGGATGCCGTTGGATATTCCTGGTCGGACCCCTTCCGGGGTGACCGGATTGAGGAGGTGCTCGGCAGGGAGAAACCGCTCGACCTCAAAGAAATGCAGGCCCTGCAGACCGATTACCTGTCACTCCCGGCCCGCGAACTCACGCCCTATTTGCAAGGGTTGGAACTCAGTGGGCGCGCGGCAGAGGCCCGGGAGCAGTTGTCCGGCTGGGATTACCGGCTGGAGCCGGAATCCGTTGCAGCAGCCATCTATGTGGCCTGGGAAAACCGGATCCGGGAAGCGGCACACGAACAATTTGTCCCGGAGGCTGCCAAACCGCATATCGGGAGCCTGCAACTGGAGCGTATCCTGCAGTGGGTTCGGGAACCCGGCCCCCGATTCGGTGGTCCGACCGGTAGGAATGCCTTCCTCAGGGAGGCGTTTGAACTGGCCGTTGAGGGTCTGGAACAGCGACTGGGAGCCGATATATCCCAATGGCAGTACGGGCAGCAGAAGATGAAGCACATTACGATCCGCCACCCGCTGAGCGGCTTATTGCCGGACCGGCGGGAATCCCTGGACCTGGGTCCCCTGCCGCGGGGCGGCAATGGATACACGCCGGGATCTACCGGCAACAACCTGAACCAAAGCAGCGGGGCCACATTCCGCCTGGTGGTCCCGGTAGGGGACTGGGACCGGGCCCGCGCCATGAACAGCCCGGGCCAGTCCGGCGACCCGGACAGCCCGTATTACGGCAATTTGTTTGAGGCCTGGGCCAGGGACCAGTATTTCCCCTTGTACTACTCCCGGGATTCCATCCTGAAGCACGCGGATGCCCGGATGGTCCTGCAGCCGGAATAATCCCACCCGTAACATGCCTGGTTAGCGTAAGGTGGTCTGGTTTAGTAAAGAACACCAATACGTTTCAATAACGAACGGGCGTACATCCGGCATGTGCTAATTTGGTGTCTCAGGTTTGGAAAACCGGTGTGGCAAGGCTTTGAGTGGGGAAAATCATAAGCCGGGCTGGCCGGCAGCCCGCCTGGCAACAAAAAGAAGGAACGGTTGTGTGCTGCTCCTTCTTTTTTATGGGCTGAATCGGCTCGTCCGGGCACGCTAATGAGCCGTTTGTCGAATAGTGCAAACTTTTGAACGGATTTCAACAACCCGGCCGGCCGAAGATTTATAATTTGTGGAGGAACCCAATGATAGAATAACTATGGAACAGTTAAAAAAGCCAGCCGTTTATTTCCTGCTCTGGTTATCCTCTTTACTCCTTTACGTATTGGTATTGTAATAAAATGAATGTATACCGGCAGTACGATCCGTAACGATTCGTGCGGAAGCCGGAAAATAAAATGCATAAAAAAAGCCCGCCAGAAATGGCGGGCTTTTTTTTTATATCTGGTGAATCGTTGTGCCCCGGCTGTCCGGTGGCTCAGTAGCTGCCGGTATCCCGGGCAGGGAGCGTGGCCCGCTACCAATTCGACTCGTCCGCTTCCATATAGAAACCATTGCGGATTTTAAACTGCCGGAGTTTTTCCTTGATCCGCGATACGGAAGCGTCTTCCCCGCCCTGGAAATAGTGTATTTGGCGATGGTTCATCGGGATAAATGGCTGGACCTGTTGGTCCCGGTCGCGTCCCGGGGACTCTGAGGCCCTGTCTGTAACCTTTGCGCGGCTGAACAAGGTCCGCAACAGGATCAACAGGCAAACCCCGCTGATGATCCCGACAATCAAACCGGAATAAAACTCATAGGTCATAGGATTCTTTTTTTTCAAAATTACCCCAAAAGCCGTGCCTCGATTGATGTAATTCGGGAAGAAATTATCCTAATTCGTTGGAATGTGCCGGATTGATGGCCCGGAAGACTCCTATCGCTACCGGGGAATCACTACGGGTTTGCAAGTGCGAATTCATAATATTTACGGGGCTTTTGGTAACTAATTGTAATCTTATAAGATTGTTTTAACATCTGTTTTGATGCGGGAAAGCGTAAATATTGCATACGTCCGGTCATTGGGGAGATTAAGTTTTATCCGTTTTCCCGGGCTGGGACCAAAGCAGAAACCGATCATGTTGACCATTTCTATCAAGGCAAATTCCATTTCCGAATACTTTGCACAGGTGCAAAATGTTCTGGGCGGGGAACTGACCGATTACTGGGGCGAATACGTCCTGGATATAGACAACCAGTACGCCAGGGGATCCCTGCGTTATCGGGAATTCGAATGGGGTGCCAGCGTCTTTGACTACGACATTGTTTTTCACCAGCCAACCGTATTTCGCATCTGTACCATACGATATAACCCGATCCACTTTGTCTATTGCCTGGAAGGTCATAGCGAACACCGTTTCGGGCACGAATCCGAAACCCGGAAATTCGAGCAATTCCAATCCGTGATCGTCACCGGTCCGGCCGAAGGGTTTCAAACGGGGGAATTTCCAGCGGGGGTGCCGTTGAAGATCAACTCCATCCGCATCGACCGCGAAAAATTCATCAGCAACAGGCTGCAGGTGGTCGAAACCTTAAACCAGCGGCTCTACGACGTGTTCCACGATGTTGAAAGGCGGCAGGCGTTTGCCTACCAGGGATCGTATAACCTGGCCCTGGCCCCCCTGGTGGAAAAATTGTATAGCCTGGAATCCCGGGGCCTGATCCGCATCATGCAGATAGAAGGCCTGATACTCCAAATCCTCTCCGCCCACATCATGGACCACGAAGAATCCATGGCCGGCACAAACGGTAACGTACGGGTCCTGAGCCGGGAACTAATGATAGTCCGGGACATTGCACGGCAAATTTCTGAGCAGGTTGCCGGCGATTATTCGCTCCCTGCCCTGTCAAAGGCCACCGGGCTTTCCCAGTACAAACTGCAGGAAGGGTTTAAAAGCCTCTATACCCGGACCGTGGCGGATTACGTGCGGCACGTACGCCTGGAAACGGCGCGCAACCTGTTGCGGAAGACGGATATGAACATCAGCGAGGTGGTTTATTCCGTGGGTTTTAACAGCAGGAGTTATTTCTCGAATATATTTAAAAAGCAATACGGCCTCAGCCCCAGCGATTTCATCAGCAAACTCAGGCGGACGGGTTCGGATTAGCGTATGAATCGCACCTAGATTCGGCGACCTGTTTTGCACGGCTTGCACGGCTAAAGACCGGTTTGCCGGGGAAATTGCGTAAATTTCCCGGAACAGATCGTTTAAGCTAAAAACCATGGGATCCATCCGGCTCATTTTCCTGTTGCTGCTGACCTTTCCGGTGAGTCATGGACAGTCGGATGCGGCATTGCGCCCAAAACTCGTCGTGGGCGTGGTGGTGGATCAGATGCGATTTGATTATCTGGAAAAATACCGTGAAAATTTCGGCGATGGGGGCTTTCTGCGACTCCTCCGCGAAGGTTACTCCTTTGAGAATATGCAGTACGACTACATACCTACCGTAACCGCGGCGGGTCATGCCTCCATTTACACGGGTACCACGCCTTCCGGCCACGGGATTATCGGGAATTCCTGGTACGACCGGGACGCGGGCCGAATAGTTGACAACGTAGGGGATACCACCGTGCAAATTATCGGATCGCTGATGCCGAATGGAGAAGGCCGTTCACCGGCGCGGTTGATGGCGCCAACATTTTCGGACCGTCTGCGCGAATGGGCGGGGCCGGAGTCGCGGATTATCAGCATTTCCCTGAAGGATCGGGGGGCGATACTGCCCGGGGGCCACCAGGCGGATGCCGCCTATTGGCACGATTGGGAAACCAGTCCGGGTTATTTTGTTTCCAGCACCTATTACATGGACGCGCTCCCTGCCTGGGTGGAAGATTTCAACGCAGCGGGTCTTTCTGAAAACTATATGCATCAGACATGGACCCCGCTGCTTCCCTTGGAGGCGTATAAGAACAGCTCCCCGGACGACAACCCATACGAGGTGGTCCTCAAGGGCAAGGATGCCCCGGTTTTTCCCTACGACCTGGCTGCGATGCGCAGTGAATACGGGGAAGGGCAACCCTATCACAACATCCTCTGGGCCACGCCCTACGGGAATGAACTCGTAAGGGAATTTGCCCTGAGGGCCCTGCGGTCTGAGGAGCTCGGAAAGGATTCGATTCCCGACTTTTTAGGGATCAGTTTTTCAACCCCCGACGTGGCAGGGCATACTTTTGGCCCGCAATCGGTGGAAATGGCAGATATCTACCTGCGGCTCGACCGGGATATTGCCAAACTCCTCCAGGCGCTGGACCAGGAGGTCGGGCAGGGCCGGTACCTCCTCTTCCTGACTTCTGATCACGGCGTCCATCCGGTGGTATCCCAGGCGCAGGAACAGGGACTTCCTGCAGGGTTGGCGGTACTTCCCAGATACCGTCAGGATCTGATGTTCCATCTGTCCCTTCGATACGGCGCTTTTAATTGGATTGAATCGTTTGGCACCGAACAGATCTATCTAAACCGCAAACTGGCAGAAGAAAAGGGAATTCCACTTGCGGAAATCCAGCAGGTCGCCGCTGCATTCATGGCTGAGCAACCGGGTGTTCGCTATGCCCTGACGGCATCAGACCTGGCAGAGAAAGCGATGGAAGCCCCACTGCCGGCCATGTTGCAGAAGGGATTTTATGCGAACCGGTCAGGGGATGTGCTACTCGTCTACGAACCAGGTTATGCGCCAACTATGAATTATCGAATCGCCGTCTCCGAAGTTCGAGGAGCCACCCATGGTTCCGGATATGCCTTCGACACCCATGTGCCGCTGTTGTGGTTTGGCGCGGGGATTCCACAAGGTTCCACCGACCGCCTGGTGCATCCGGCCAATATTGTCCCGACACTGACCCGTGTGCTCAATCTCACTCCGCTGCCCGGGGCGGCCGGCCAGCCTCTTGACGAGTTACTCGACTGACAGCACCTATTGGTCCCGTGCAGCAACCAGGATCTGCTCCCGGTAGGACGTATCGTCCCTGAGAATCTGAAAAAAGTTTTCGAGGAAGTCGCGGGTGTTCTGGAATTGCCGGCTATTGTGAAAATCGTCCGCCATGGAATCCAGATAGGCCATCACCCGGGGTTTCAGGTCCAGGTATTGGCGACGCACCGCATCGAAGACCTGCGGATCCCGCTTAAACCCCCTGAAGAGTCGTTGGGTAACCTTTTCAATGTCCAGGTTATCGCCCTGTACACTGGAAACAACCGCATAGTGGGCATTTACCATGCCGCTCATGTCGAAATCATACGGAATGGGGATGGCTTGCCGGCCATCGACGAATATAAGTTTTTCGTTGTGTTGGTAGGCCGATGAGAAGTCCGTATTGCCAATCATAAACTGAAAGAAATCGTTCTGTACGGAGCTCAGATGGTCTTGTTGTAAGGGGTGTACGGTCCGTTTCAGGCGTTTACCCCGGTTTCGGTCTGCCACGTTTGCAATATCCTCGATCATAAACGCTTCGAGTTCATAGGCTTTTTCGTTCCGCTTCTTCTGGTCTACATATTCCAGCCGCATCCGGCGTGTACGGAAGTGGAACGGGGTGACCATCTCATAAAATTTGTACGCCAAGTATTCCTTCAGGACGTAGTCGGCGCAGTCGTCGGTGGGCGCACAGGGCAGGACAAATTTCAGTTCCTTAATGCCTTCAAATAACGTTCCCCGGGCAGCGGCCTTTTTGATCCGGACTTTAACCGGCGCGAGAAAACAGTTGGCCTTCCGCCAATTTCCCCTGGCGCGAATGCGGACTTCCAGAGAATCCCAGGTCTCGTCCCCAACCCGGTAAAGCAGCATCGTATTCAGATACGTACTGTCGTTCGTGTCCCGGATCAGGTCGCGATTGGAGTAACTCAGCCGAACGTCAAGCCGCTCGGTGCTGCTGAAAAGCGGTTTGGCTGCGCCATCTGCCGGCTCTTGTTGACCCAGGATGGCGCCCGGAAGCTGCAGGAGCAAAATCAACAGGCATCCCAGTAATCGGGATTGTATTTTCACTATCTTAGACGTTAACAATGCTTTAAGATAATAAAAATTTACGCCATAAATATTTATTTGTCCATTATTAATTGGCGAACACTCAGGGTGTTGCTGGCTTCTGCTTTGGTCACTTTTCTGGCACTAGAATTCCAGATTGCCTACAATGTGGACCTGACTTTGCTCAGTATTGCCATTGTTTTCCCATTGGTCTTTTCCATCCGCGGCTCGTTCCGGCGCAGGGAAAAAGCACTTCAGCATTTCAGCCAGTTCCGGAGCGCCCTGAAAACCCTGTCGTACTACATCGGCAGCAACGAGGCACTTCCCCAGGAACAGAAAAACCACATGGCGGGGTTGCTTTCCAGCATCAGCGACAAAACCATCGAACACCTGGGCAGGAATGACCCCTCCACAAAAGCCGTAGATGAGAGCATCAACCACATCCATGAATACCTGCTGGAACTCGGCGCCTTGGCCCCCGTCAAACTCAAGGACCGGGTTTTCAGGTTTTTAAACGACCTGCACGAAGGTTTTGAAAACCTGCACGCCATCAATATCCACCGGACCCCGGTGTCCCTCAAGGCGTACTGCCTGATATTCATCTATCTGTTTCCGTTGGTGTACGCCCCGAACATCCTGATGAATATCGGCACCACCCATCCGGACATTGTCGTATTTTTTATTGTTTTGCTGACGCAGTTTATCCTGGTAACCCTTTATAACATCCAGGACCAATTGGAGTATCCCTTTGACGAGGACGGGCTGGACGACATCAAATTGCAGAATTTTAAAATAGACCGCTGAGGCTGGCGATGGATTGGTTTGTCCCGGGAATTACGCGGGTGTTCAGCTAAGCTCCAGGACCATCCGGTAGTCGTCCATGATAAAGCCATCCCCAATGTCCTTGACGGTGCCTTCCCCTTTTTCGAACCCCATGCGCTCATAGGCCCGGATACTCGCCGAATTGTCTTTGTTTACCGTCAGGGCTATTCGCCGGCAGTCCCAGTCCCGGGCCTGGTTGCGGACATGCTGCATCGCTGCTCGTGCCAAACCCCGCCCCCGGTGGCTTTTCAGGACATAGATCTTGCTCAGGAACAATTCCTCCCCCTGCTTTTTATAAGCAAAATACCCGGCAGGCTGCCCGCGGTCTTCCAGCAGGTAATAGCACAGGCCCGCGGCCGACTGCCGGGCGATGGCGCCGGCAGTCTGGAATTTGCGCAGCATATAGTCTACCTGCGGCTTGCCGATGATGGGGATGTAGTGTTCGCGCCAGATCGTATCGGCTAGTTCTTCAATCGCCGCATAGGCTTCCGGGGAGTTGGCAAATAGTATCTGTGTCATAAGCGTTCCACAAAGGTGCAATGCGAACCAGGCGCCTTCAAATATACAGTTTGGGCCTCATTTAAGCCGGTGGCGGGAATTCGATTAATTGGCTACATTTACGCGACTGACACCAAAAATGCACGATTCATGAAAATTTTCCGCTTTCCTTTTGCTGGTGGCCCCCTGGGTGTGCCAGCGGCCAGGATCCTCACGCCTGTGATGTTGTTGGCCGGCATTTATATATCATCCGCCCAGCCGGACAGCCCCGTAATCGGGCGCTGGGACCTCACCGTTTCCATGGACGGGCGCGAATTGCCCTCCTGGCTGGAAGTGAAATTATCCGGACAATCCACGCTGGTGGGATACTATGTAAGTTTCGCAGGTAGTGCCCGGCCCATATCCGAGGTCCACGCCGACGGCGGGAGTTTCTCCTTCAGCCTGCCTCCCCAGTGGATCGGAAACCACTATATGCATGTACACGGAAAAGTTGAGGGCGACACGATCAGCGGGGAACTCCTCTACCACACGGGCACGAGCCATTCCTTTAAGGGTGTGCGGGCCCCGGAACTGCTCCGGGAGGAGCCGGAGGCCTGGACCCCCGCCCGCCCCCTGATTGCAGATTCGGGCCTCGACGGGTGGACCACCACCCCGGGGAGCGATACAAACCAGTGGGAGGTTGTTGACGGCGTACTCAACAGCCCGGCTTCGGGCGCCAACCTGATGACTGTGGAAAAATTTGACGACTTCAAGCTGCACGTGGAGTTTCGCGTCCCCGAAGGCTCCAACTCCGGGATTTACCTGCGGGGGCGGTATGAGGTGCAGGTGGAAGACAGCTACGGGAAGCAGCCGGAGTCTATCTACCTGGGTGGGGTTTACGGCTTCCTGAGCCCGAATGAAATGGCCGCCGCCCGGGCCGGGGAGTGGCAGACATACGATATCACGCTTGTGGGCCGCCGGGTCACTGTTGTGTTGAATGGCAAGACGATCATCCACCGGCAGATCATCCCGGGGATTACCGGGGGTGCCCTTGACAGCGCAGAGGGCGAACCGGGGCCCATCATGCTCCAGGGGGACCACGGCCCGATCTCCTATCGGAATATGACCGTATCGGTGCCCGCAAATTAAACCAGATATTACCTACCCGGGCCCGAATCCCATTGACCGGATCCGGTTCCTGCCAATAAAGACCAACAAAATGAAAAGATATTTCCTCCTGGCCGGCCTGTTGAGCCTGGCCTTTTCAACTTCCTTCGCTCAAGAAATCAACGAATATCTGTCCCCTGTAAAATTCCGGAACATCGGACCGTTCCGGGGCGGTCGCTCCACGGGGTCCTCCGGGGTTGTCGGCGACCCGCTGACGTATTACATGGGGACCACCGGTGGCGGGCTCTGGAAGACCACCGATGCCGGACAGCGTTGGACGAATATCTCCGACGGATATTTTAAAACCGGTTCTGTCGGGGCCGTTACGGTTTCGGAGAGCCACCCGAACGTGGTCTATGTCGGTATGGGGGAACATGCCCCCCGGGGGGTGATGACCTCCTATGGGGACGGGGTATACAAATCCGTGGATGGCGGGAAGACCTGGGAGCACCTGGGGCTGGAACTCACGCGGCATATTTCGCGGATCATCGTCCACCCGGAGGACCCGGACCGGGTATGGGTGGCCGCCCAGGGCGCCCTGCACGGCCCCACCCGGGAACGGGGCATCTACAAATCCGAGGACGGGGGAAAGACCTGGAAAAACGTCCTCTTTGTCAATGAACTCACCGGGTGCAGCGACCTGTCCATGGATGTACACAACCCACAGGTGCTCTATGCCGCCATGTGGGAACACATCCGTAAGCCCTGGCAGGTAGTCAGCGGCGGGCCGGGCAGCGGGCTCTATAAATCCACCGACGGGGGCGAGACCTGGAAGCAGATCCATAAGGGGCTCCCCGAGGAGAAAGGTAAAATGGCCATTGCCGTGTCCCGGGCCAACCCGGACCGGCTCTACGCCGTAATCGAAAGCGACACGCAGAAGGAAAAAGGCGGGCTTTTTACATCTGCAAACGCAGGGGCGAGCTGGAGCCGCGTGAGCGATGACCACCGGCTCGTGCAGCGGGCCTGGTATTATATCGAAGTGACCCCGGACCCCGTGGATGAACACACTGTCTACGTCTTAAGCGCCTCTGCCTACCGCTCCATCGACGGGGGGCGGAACTGGGAGCGGATCCGCACGAACCACGGGGACTACCACGATTTGTGGATCAACCCGAAAAACCCGAAAAACATGGTAATTTCCGACGACGGGGGGGCGGAGATCACCTTTGACGGGGGCAGCAGCTGGTCGCGCCAGGACAACATGCCCACTGCCCAGTTCTACCGGGTAGCCGTGGACAGCCTCTTCCCGTACAACCTCTACGGGGGGCAGCAGGACAATACCTCGGTCAAGATTGCCAGTATCGGGATGGGTTCTTCCGGGATCGGCCGGGAGCACTGGAGCCCCTCGGCCGGGGGGGAAAGCGCCTTTCTGGGCTTCGACCCGAACGATCCGAAAAAGGTCATGGGGGGCAGTTACCTCGGCTATGTGGAGCTGCTGGACGTACCCTCGCAAACGGGGACCCTGGTGATGATCGAACCGAACCTCTACCTGGGGTTGCCGGCCCGGGAAATGAAGTACCTGTTTAACTGGAACGCGCCGATTATTCGTTCCATGCACGAGCCGGACACGTATTACCACGCGGCCCAGTACGTGCTGCGGACCCGGGACCAGGGGATGAGCTGGGACGTGATATCCCCGGACCTCACCCGCGATTTGGATGAAAAGCAAGGCAATGGGGGAGCGCCCTACACGAACGAGGCGGTGGGGGCCGAAAACTACGGGACGATTTCGTACCTAATCGAGTCGCCCCATGAACCCGGCACGATGTACGCGGGGAGCGATGACGGTATGGTCCACATTACCCGGGACGGGGGTGCTACCTGGCAGGACGTGACGCCGAAAGGCCAGGGAGAGACCCTGGTCAACGCCATCGAAATTTCCCCCCACGACCCGGGTACCGTTTATATCGCCACCACCCGGTATAAATTCAACGATTTTCGACCCGGCCTACTGAAAAGTACGGACTACGGGAAGTCCTGGACGGCTATCAACCGGGGGATCCCGGACGGGGCCTATACCCGGGTGGTCCGGGAAGACCCGGTCCGAAAAGACCTGCTGGTGGCCGGCACGGAAACGGGCCTCTACCTGTCCTATAACGGGGGTACGGATTGGGAACGCTTCCAATCCAACCTGCCCGTGGTGCCGATCACCGATTTGCAGATCCGTTTTGGCGATTTGATCCTGGCTACCCAGGGCCGTTCGTTCTGGATCTGTGACGATATGGCCCTGTTGCGGCAGGTCCCCGGCCGCCCGGATGGGTTGAAACTCTATACCCCGGGCGATGCGATCTACCCGAACTGGTACAGCTCCATGGACGGACCGGACCCCAACGGGACTCACCCCTTTGCCGGGGTCAACCCGCCCAGCGGCATGCCGGTGTATTACCAGCTGCCCCAGACGGTAGATTCCACGGAACTGCGGCTGGAAATCCGCGATGCCTCCGGGAAGCTGGTCCGCGCGTTCAGTTCCCAGGCCGACGACTCCTACAAGTCGTACGAAGGGGCACCCCCAAGGCCGCCCGTCCTGCCCAGTCAGCCGGGGCTCAACCGGTTTGTCTGGGACATGCGGTACCCGCCCCTGCCCGGGGCACCCGAGGTTTATATCGAGGGCAGTTTCCGGGGCCACCGGGCCATCCCGGGTACGTATACCCTGGAACTTATCCACGGGGATACCCGCCAGAAGGCCACGGCCTCTATCCTGCCGAATCCGGCCCTGCCCACTACGGAGGCCGAGTTCTCAGACTATCATGAGTTTATGGAAGGGGCCGAAGCTACCTATCGGGAAATGACCCACATGACCAATGGCATGCGGGAAGTTCGCATGCGTCTGAAGGACCTTATCGGGCATTTGGAAGAAGCCGGGAAGCCCGAACTCGCCGGGCAGGGAAAAGACCTGGCTGCGGAGATGGACCAATGGGATTCCACCATGGTGCAGCGGCTTTCCAAGGCCTATGACGATGTGGAAAACTACGTAAACGGGTTTACAGCCGAATACCTGACCGCCCTGAACCACGGGGACAGCGGGATCCCGAGGGTTAACAAGGGGACTAAGGAGAAGATAGCCGCCCTGAACCAACGCTGGGCGCAGCACCGCGCAACCGCCCGCCGCATCCTGGATTCCCGGGTACCTGGCTTTAACGCGGCGCTTCAGGAAGCCGGGATCGGCGCCCTGTACCTGCCGCCCATGCCCTGACGCAGCAACCGGAGATCGCCGGCCCGATCTCCGGCTGTTTCCGGTTAACGAGAAAAGGACGTGTTTGGTCAGGAGGATTTCCCGGGGCTTTGTAAATTTGCGTACTTGGTTGATTCAGAACACTGGGGAATGATATCCAAGCCGATTTTTCTACGCCTGCTGGCGGGTTTCCTGCTGGTTTCCTGTTGGGGTTGCGCCACCCTGAAACAGGAAGAGGACCCCTATGCCGAAACCTGGGAATCCGTGGTGGAATCGCAGAATTGGAAATACGCCCTGGAACTGGGGCCGGATGATGCAGCGGCCAGGCAGGAAGCCTATTTTGCCCTCCCGGACTGGACGGACGGCAGCTCCGCTTCGGCCGACCCGGAATTTGTGGAGACCTATCCGAAACTGGTCAGTCGCGCCTATTTCCGGCTGATCGCAGAGGCCATGAAGGCGGACCGGAGGATACGCAGGTCCTTCCAGGAACTTTCCCTTGAAATCCGGAATACCGATTCGAAACCCAGCCGCAAACTCCAGCGGGACTATGAAACCGCGCGCAGGCGATATATCGCCCACCGGCAAATGCTCGAAGGGCTGCTTGCCTGGAAGGCTTTCAACACCTACGGGTCGGACGACCTGGAATTCTTTATGCGGGAACAACTGCGGCCCTCCCTGGCGCTCTACCGCAAAGGCGCCCAGCAGGAACGCATCCTGGATTACCTGATGACGGAACTGGCGGACCTCTACCACAAACCCGAGGAGGGGATCCTCGATAATTCCCTGTAAACTTTCATACATTTTGTAAATAAGACTTGACATATTGGATTTTTTGCATATACTTGTAAAGTATGTTTTACAAAAAGACAAACATTAATTACAATGCAAACCATCGATATGAATCAAACAACACGTAAACAACAACTAAGGAACCTGGGAGCCTGGACATTTGCCTGGGTGCTTTCCACGGCCCTGGTGGTTTTCGGGGCCGAATTTATCTGGGATGGCAATCCGTGGATCACCATCGTCGCACTGGCGGTAAATATCCTGGTGGGTATCGGCATGATCCTCTCCAACCGGCGGTTACTGGAAAACTGCGACGAACTGGAGAAGAAGATCCAGCTGGAATCCATGGGCCTGACCCTGGGCCTGACCCTGGTGGTGGGTATCGCTTTTTCGATGATGGATGCCACGAACCTGATTCCCTTTGACGCAGAAATTGCGTTTTTGGTGATGTTTATGGGCATTTGCTACATGCTGGCCATCTGGTTCAATAACCGGCGCTACCGGTAATTCATAAAAGCCAGATCATGAAAAACACCATCCGCGTCCTTCGCGCCGAAAAGAACTGGACCCAGGAACAGCTGGCAAGTGCCATCGGGGTATCCCGGCAGACCATCAACGCCATCGAGAAAGAGAAGTTCGACCCGAGCCTCCCGACCGCTTTTCGCATCGCCCGGTTGTTCGAAAGGCCCATCGAAGCGATATTCACCTTCGAAGAATAACCGGCATCCGCCGGGTACCTGCCCTGCCATTTTTCCATGGGAATTCCATTGATCGAAGATTCGTATCTTCCCGGGAAACCTGACGTATATGAAACGCACTGTATGGGCATTCATCGCCCTGGCCCTGACCCTTTCCTGCAACGGGCCTTCCAAAACCCATGACACCCCTGCGGACCCGTCGGCCGGATCCGGATCACAATCGGCTGAATCCGGGGAAATAAGTAATGCCCCGGATTCCCCGGACCCCGGTTACGACCCGGAAGCCCGTTTGGCGGAACTCGGCATCGACCTGCCGGAAGCTGCCACCCCCGTGGCAAACTATGTCAATGCGGTCCGCTCCGGCAACCTGATTTTCCTGGCCGGAAAGGGCCCCAAACAGGCAGATGGCACCTATATTACCGGACAGGTGGGCACGGACCTTACCGAGGAGGAAGGGTATGAGGCCGCCCGGCTGACGGCCATCAACCAACTCGCCGTACTCAAGGCGGAACTCGGCAACCTGGACCGCGTGGTGCGCATCGTTAAGGTACACGGCATGGTGAATGCCGCACCGGGCTTTACCAACCAGCCCGAGGTGATCAACGGGTTCTCGGACCTGATGGTGGCGGTTTTCGGGGACCGCGGCAAACACGCCCGGGCAGCCGTGGGGATGGGTTCCCTGCCGCGGAATATCTCCGTGGAGGTGGAAGCGGTGGTTGAGGTGCGGGATTAGGCTGCTGTCCCATTATCCCATACGAACTACTCCATCGTTCCGGCGGACTTTGGCAACACGGGCTTCCGGGTTTCAGTCCCGGCTTTCACCTTCAGCCCGAACAGCGGCCTTAGAAAACCGATCCTGCGAATGACAAATTCATAAAGGAGCATACAGATCACCCCGGTAAATACCGTAATGCCCAGGAACTTGAGAAATGGCGACAGCTCCAGGGGCAGGATGAGCATGGCCGCGGTATACAAGACCGCCATATGGATGATATATACCGGATAGGCAGCCTGGCTCAGGTAGCGCAGGGTTGCGCCCGGTCGGTTCAGGTATTTATACCCGAAGCCAAAAATGCCGAAGATCCACAGGTTGGATTCAATCGCCATGAGGTACCCCGGGGCACTCAGATTGAATTCCAGGAATCGGAGGGTATACAGGGATGCGGCTAGGCCAATATACAGCCACCTCCATTTGAGAACCGTTTGCCAGAAGGGCTTGCCGATCAGCACAAAAATGAATCCGAAAAAGAAAGCCAGTAGCCCGATAAAGAAACCATGCCAGGTCTCGGCATACAATTCAAAAGGCCTGGGCCGGACCAGCAGGGCTTCGATGACAAAAAAGGAAATGACGCTCAGAGGCCCCACGGCCTGCCGCATCAGGTATCTCAGTTTTTGAACGAATTGCCCCTCCTCGTGCTTTTTCAGGTAAAAGAACAAGGGGGAAAGCAGTAACACATAGCAAAAGATATTCCCGAGGAACCAGAGGTGCCCGGCATGCGGGTAATAGCCCAGGGGCAACCCGTAGTATTCCTGGAAGACCAGGAAATGCAACGGGGCGATGGCCAAAAACCCGAATACGAAAGGCAGGAGGATCCGTTGGCTTCGTTCGCGCAGCAACTGCAGCCAGTTGCGTTTGCGGATGGCAAAACAGACCCCCATCCCGGAAACATAGAACAAGAGCGGGATGCGCCAGACGTTCAGCAGCGTCATGGGCTTCCAGATAGCCTCCAGGGGCTCCTCTGTCCCAATAAAACCGACGAGCATCGCCCAGGGCTGGAAAATGATGGCTATGTGATAGACCAGCAACAAGCCGATGGCAATTACGCGCAGCCAGTCGATATCGTATCTTCTTTGAGGTGTCATGGCACGGATGGTTTATAAGGTTACTGCAACATCATGGCGATCACCGGGCGGGTTTCCTCGAGTTCCTCCATGTTTAGTTTCAGGCCCAGTGCCCCCAATTGCGACTGCATCATCTCATAGATGGGCTTGACGTCCGAAAAGGAACCCATGACGGATTCCCTGGGTGTTGACCCGAACTTATTTCGCACGGTTTTATCGGCGTTCGCATCCAGCAGGGCTTGTACGATTTCGACCCGGCAGAAGAAGGCGGCGGCGTGGAGTGCAGTGGATCCGTCATTATTGGTAACCGAAATGTCGGCACCGCCATCGATCAGGGTCTCGGCAATTTCAGTGTGCCCGAAGGTTGCTGCGGCTATCAACGGATACCCGCCCATGGGGTCCTGGGAATCGAGGTCCGTTCCCGCGGCGACATGCTGCTTAACTGCATCGAGGTTGCCATAGAGGACGGCTGTATGGATATCCATTTCGGGCCTGGCTACCCCGGTTTGTGATTTCGCATCCTGGCAGGATCCGGCGCTTGAAATGAGTAGCGCACCCAGAAAAGCGGTATAGATAAGCGATTTCAACGGTTTGATCTTTAAAGTTTTCATTGTGATTGTTTTTGATGTTCCTATTTGTTTCTACAAAGATCGGGTAGGGGTAAAGGCCCGGCCTATCAGCTATGCGGCCCAATCCATAAAGTTTGGCGAAGGGGTGAAACCTATGTTGCAGCGATATAAATTATGACGCAGACCGTGTTTTTTTGCTAATTTGGACGGGAATCAGCACATCATGCCGGATACCCCATCCAAGAAAGAACATTTCATCTCCCGGGCGGAAACCCTGTTGCTTGAAAATATCGCACGGGAAAATTTTGGAGTATCCGAGTTGGCGGAGGCCATGAACATGAGCCGCTCCAGCCTGCTCCGGAAAGTCAGGAAGCATACCGGACTGTCTGCCAGCCAATTCATCCGGCAGGTCCGGTTAAAGCAGGGGATGGAAATGCTACGCCAGACCACGCTGAATGTCTCTGAGGTTTCCTACCGGGTAGGGTTTGGCAGCACCTCGTATTTTATCAAGTGTTTCCGGGAGCACTACGGGTATCCCCCGGGAGAAGCGGCCGAAAGGGCGCTTGAGAATGCATCCGCCGAGCCAGGGGACAGCCCGATGGAGGCGGGGGCAAGTGCCCATGGGACGCCATTAACCAGTGCAGTGAAACCCCGCTGGAAATCGATCGCGGCTGTAGCCCTGGCCCTGGGTATTCTGGCCTTCCTGCTGTATTTCCTTTCCAGGCCGCCCACTTCCATCGAGGTCGAAAAATCCATCGCCGTCCTGCCCTTCAAAAACGAAAGCAGCGATACGACGAATACTTATTTTGTCAATGGCCTGATGGAATCCACCCTGAACAATTTGCAGAAAATCGAGGACTTGCGCGTCGTCAGCAGGCCCTCTGTAGAGAAGTACCGCCATTCGGATAAAACCATACAGGAAATGGCAGGGGAACTCGAGGTCAATTACTTTATTGCCGGGAGTGGACAGCGGGAAGGCGACCGGGTGCTACTCAATATCCAGTTGATCGAGGCGGCCACGGACCGGCAGATTTGGGCAGAGCAGTACAGCCGTGAACTCGGGGATATTTTCGCCCTGCAACACGAAGTAGCGCAGAAGATTGCTGCAGCCATTGAAGCCATCGTTACCCCGGCAGAAAGGGAACAAATCGAAAAAGTCCCCACGGAGAACCTTGCAGCCTATGACTATTACCTCCAGGCGCTTGAACCCTATCATGCGGGTAACGGGGAAGGGTTGCTCAGGGCCATCGGCCTTTTTGAGCAGGCTATAGGGGAGGACCCGCAATTTGCCCAGGCCTATGCCAATATGGCCATCGCCTATTTTTTACTGGATATGGACCTGGCCGAAAAGAAGTATACGGACCGGATCAACAACCTGGCCGACAAGGCCCTGCTCTATGATTCCAAACTGGCGGAAAGCTTGGTTGCCAAAGCCCTCTATTACATGCAGGTGAAGCAGTACCGGCTGGCGTTGCCGCACCTGGAGAAAGCGTTGGAATACAACCCCAATTCCGTCCTGGTCTATCAATTGCTCTCCGACTATTATGCCCGGATTGTCCCGGATACCGGAAAGTACCTGGAGTATGCGCTTAAGGGGAACCAATTGGAATTCGGGGCCGGGGATTCCATCACCCGGAGTTATTCCAACCTGCACCTGGGCAATGCGTTTATCCAGACGGGATTCCCGGACCAGGCAATGGAGTACATCGACCAGTCCATTGCCTATTTCCCGCAAAACGAATATGCCTCCTTTGTCCGGGTCTTTATTCAATTCGCTATAGACCGGGACCTTGGCAGGATGCAGCGATCCCTGGTCAGGGAATGGCAGAAGGATACCACCCGGCTGGACATCCTGCAGGAAGTGGGCAAGTCCTTTTACTTTCAGGAGGAATATGACAGCGCCTATTATTACTATGGGAAATTTGTCCGGGCCCGGGAAGGCAGCGGGCTGGACATCTACCCCCAGGAAGATTTAAAAATCGGCCGGGTCTTTGAGGCGGTTGGCAGACCGGAAATGGCCGGGGAATTCTATCGCTCCTATGCGGCCTATTGCGAAAGGGACGAGTCCATTTACAAACCGGCGAGCCTGGCTGTCCAATATGCCCATGAAGGGAAGCTTGACCAGGCCATTGAGCAACTCGAGGTCTTTGCGGAGCAGGACAATTTCCAGTATTGGATATTACTGTTTATCGACAAGGACCCGGTAATGGAACGCCTGGAAGGCCACCCGGGGTATGCTGCCGTCCTTCAGAAGATCCGGGACCGGTTCTGGGCGCATCACGAGCGTCTTGAAAAGGAATTAGAGAAAGAAGGGCTGCTTTGACCTGGCAGGTATTCCCGGGGCAACCGCTTCGCTGACTAAAACAGGTCCGCTTCCGGCCACTCCTGGCGGGAGGTGATCTGATCGTTCATAAAGTCCGCAAAAGCGTTGAGGACCGAATCATAGTTCGCATTTCCGGTGTTGAATACGGCAGTATAACAAAATGGGCTATTCACCGAAAGTACAGCGAGCGTGCCGGGAAGGGCGCCGTAATGCAAATAGGTCCCATTTTCCAAATAACTTTCGGCATCACCGAAATCGAGCAAATCGGGAACGACACTGCGGGTGTCCGAGTGAACCGCTATTCGCGCCAGGTCCTTTGCCGAGGCTATCCACCCGCCATGCGAGTCCATGCGGGTTACATTCATCGCATAGGGGTCGAACCAGGAAGAGTTATATAGGACTTCATTTTCAAATCTGTCATCCAGGGTATTGCCGCCTATTTTCATGGCTGAAATGCCCATGGGGGATAGGATTTTTTGTTTGACATAATCCTCATAGCTCATACCCGTCACCACTTCGATGACCCGCCCCAGCAAACAGTATCCGAAATTACTGTAGTAATAGGGGTTGGACCTTACATAGGTGCGTTCATCCAGGACCCTGTCGATCAGCTGCTGGTGACTCAGGGAAACCTCGTCAAACATAATATCGTAGGGCTCATTTTTAAAACCGGATTTATGTTCAACCAGTTCATTCACGGTGATTTTTTCTATTCCGTCCTGATAAGGCGGCGTGCCGTATTGGGTACCCAGCAGCCCGTTGGTTCCAAAAACCCGGTCGCCCATGCTTAATTTCCCGTCCGCTGCCAGCCTGGATATAGCCAATACGGTAATCGGTTTGGATATACTGGCAACCCGGAAGAGCGACTGATCATGCACCGGTGTTTCATCGTCTGCATCCCCGAAGGATTGCAGATAAACCAGCTTCTCATTTCTAGTGATGGCAACCTGCCCGCCTTTTAAACCGCGATTCGCCATAAATGTGGCTACGGCTGCGGTGAAATCTTCCATATCCACAGCATCCGGCTGTCCCCCCGTATTCTCGTCATCGGCGGGGTTTTCATCGGAGTCCGAGCCGGAATCCGGAGATTGACCGGATTGATTATTCGGCGGATTTGTTGTTTGGTCCGTTCCCCCATCGCCTTTTGAGCACGCAAGAAAAAGGACTAATAGCCCTGAAAGGAGAAGTGTTTTTAGTAGCTGCATTTCGAAATCGGTTTAGTCGGGGGCAGAGAAAATCGGGTTGATCATATTTGCGGGGGATTTTCAATATAAGAAATCTCCGTGAAAGACTTAAAGCGGGGGGCTGGGGAATGGGGATGGCGGGTGAAGGAATACGTTCAGGGAGTTACCTTCGCTTTGCTGGGTGTTCCTGGAGGCTCTAGTCTGAAATGCATTCCAGGATTCGCTTCGCTGCGCTCCGCAGTTCCTAGCGGCTCCATTCTGAAGCCCGCAGGAGATAACTTCGCTGCGCTCGTTGTTCCTTTGGGGCTCATTCTGAAAATACAAAAACCCCATGCTGGCGTTGCCAGCCTGGATTTTATTTCCCTCGGTCCGCTTAAGAAAGCGAGCTTTCTACGCGAACCTTCGGAAATAAAATACCCCGGCTGTTGCCGGGGTGTTTTTGTGCTTATTTGTAGCCCCGCTAGGAATCGAACCTAGATCCTGGGTACCGGAAACCCATATACTATCCATTGTACTACGGAGCCGTTGGGAGTGCAAAGATAAAACGTTTTCTCTGTTTTCAAACAAAAAGTGTCGGACGGATCCTGCCAGGAGATCGCTTCGCTGCGCTACGCAGTTCCTGGCGGCTCCATTCAGAGGCCCCGCAGGAGATCGCTTCGCTGCGCTCCGCAGTTCCTGGCGGCTCCATTCTGAGGCCCCGCAGGAGATAACTCGGCGCGGGCTCCCAGGTGGTCGCTGGAGCGCCTCGTTGTTCCTGGCGGCTCCATTCTGAAAATACAAAAACCCCATGCTGGCGATGCCAGCCTGGATTTCATTTCCCTCGGCCCGCTTAAGAAAGCGAGCTTTCTACACGAACCTCCGGAAATGAAATACCCCGGCGGTTGCCGGGGTGTTTTTGTGCTTATTTGTAGCCCCGCCAGGAATCGAACCTGGATCTAAAGTTTAGGAAACTTCTATTCTATCCATTGAACTACGGGGCCGCCGTAAAAGGGTCTGCGAATTTATGAATACTTTTTAAAATCTCAGGGCGCTCGGCTTCAAAATCGGAGGGCTCTGTGTGGACGGATTTCCGCATGGCTCGTGGTTTCCGGGGGGGGGGAGGCGTTTTTTGTCCAGGCCGCAGCGTGGTCGGTATAATGAGGTATGCCGGCCAGGCCCGGCGGCCATGAGCAAGTGGGGCTGCCAGCCGCGGGATTCGCAATATCTTCCCTACCTTAGCAGGGAAAGATTCGGAACATGGAAACGAAGAAAGAAACTGAAAATGGCATTGCCAAAAAGAAGGCGCTTTTTGTCGAGGGGGCCATCGCCCCGGATTTTATCGCGGAGTCCATTGCCAAACACCAGTCCAAGACCGGGATTGGGGCCCATGACATTTTTTTGGGCCAGGTCCGGGCCGACGAGATTGACGGCAAAACCGTGACGGGGATTGCCTATACGGCCTATGAGGAGATGGCCCATGAGAAGATGCATGAGATCCGGGAAGATTTGTTCGGTAAATACGACCTGAGCTGCATGCATATCTACCACAGCCTGGGCGAAGTGGCCGTAGGGGAGATCTGCTTGTTTGTGTTTGTTTCGTCCCCGCACCGGAAGGCGGTATTCGAAGCGCTGCACGAGCTGGTGGAGCGCATCAAAAAGGAATTGCCGGTATTTGGCAAGGAGTTGTTCGGCGACGATTCCTATGCCTGGAAAGTCAATAAATAGCCCAAGCAATTAACAAATCATGGTAGACATAACCCACAAAGAGGTAACGCTGCGGTCTGCTACGGCAGAAGCCATAGTGCGCACCGGCAGTGAGGAAACCATCCGGGCCATCCGGGAAGGCCGGGTACCCAAAGGGGATGTATTGGAAATGAGTAAGGCTGCCGGGCTGCTCGGGGTGAAGCAAACCCCCTACCTGTTGCCGGACTGCCACCCACTGCCTATCGAGGAGGCCCGGGTGGCATATGAAATGGACGGCCTTGAAATCCGCATCCTGATGACCGTCCGGACCCACTACAAAACCGGGGTGGAGGTAGAAGCCATGCACGGGGCCAGCGTGGTGGCGCTCACCATCTACGACATGCTCAAACCCATCGACAAGGAGGTCGAAATCCGCACCATCCGGCTCCTGGAGAAGACCGGGGGTAAATCGGACATCCGCAGGTCGGAGGATTAATAATTCTACAGGAAGATTTCACGGGATTGCGAGCCGGGCTTAGATGATCTCGCTATCTCGGGCTTTCTCAGGACGCAATGGCACAACGGCCCCGGCCGAAATCCTAACGGATCGACCAGATCTCGTACATGGGTTCCCCCCGGCTGTTCTTTCCGGTGTGGTGCCAGTCGTCCCCCTTGCGTTCAAATGAGAATTCCAACTCGGCCCCCACGCGGGAATCGTCCCGGGAGAAGAACTGGATCTGTTCCGTATAGATGCCCTGGTCTGCCGCGTACCGGCCGCCTCCGGACCCCATAAAGTCCATGGTTTCCGAATTGTAGGCAACCCATTGGAAATATCCGTTGTTCAGGAACTTGAGTGTTTTGCGCGCGCTGTTATCGCCCCGGCGTTCCTGCCCGGTATCCGGCCCCCGGGTGGCAAAGAGCCAGGCGCCGTCCAGGGGTTGGTCCAGGTCGGGTTCCCGCCGGTAGGGACGGGCGTGGTTTTCGTTGAAAATAAGGTTGCCGTCTGCATAGCCGTAGGACACCCGGTGCACCTTTTCTCCCGTTTTCTCATAGTCTGTATTGAATTCCAGGTCTACCCGGAGCGAATCTTCGCCGATTTCGTAGAAGCCTCCCATCGTACTGATAAAATGGGCGGGCTGGCTGTCGTAAGTGGTGTGGATGATGTAGTTATCGGAGACGAGCAGCAGGTGGTTCCGGGTGGTGTCCCCGTGCATTTCAACGGCCTTGTAGGCGCCAGGGCTAATCTGGGCCCACACGCCCCAGGCGGATAGCACCGAGGCGATCGCACAAAAAATTAATCGTTTCATAATGGTTTCAGACTTTGAATCCCCCTAAATTACAACATATTTACGGTTCAGAAAATTATTAAATACGCTGAAAACCAGTTAGTTGAATGAGGAGGTGAATGATATTTAAAAAAAACGCAAAAAACCGGTTATATTTAAAAAAAAAGTTTTCATTTGCAGCCGTCAAAATAGGGCCTGACCCGTTTGGACTAGCTGAACATCTTGAATCGTGTTTGTATATTCGGGTGGGGGGGAAACAGGAAGTCATACCCCGTCACAGCCTATCAGATAGGCAACCGAAGTTTAAAGCTAACTTCCGTAAGCATTGTTTACCGATCCGCCGGTTCCTGCGGACTCGTACGCGTACTTCCAAGTGGCTTATTTTCCCATACACGGAGGCCTATGAACTAACTTCCGGCCCCGGCAGATACCGGGTCGGCGCAGATTTTCAACCACTATGAATATTACCTATCGGGATCTTATCGATCAGACCTATTATTTTCCCACCGAAGAGTTCGACCTGGAGGGGGACCGGCTCCGTTTCCACGGGGTTTCCCTCACAGACCTGATCGAGCGCTACGGCAGCCCGCTGAAATTCACCTACCTGCCCAAGATTTCACAGAATATCAACCGGGCCAAGGACTGGTTTGCCGAGGCGATGGAAAAGCACGACTACCCGGGTAAGTACTATTATTGCTACTGCACCAAGAGCTCGCATTTCCGCTATGTGCTGCACGAAGCCCTGAAGAACGACATCCACATCGAGACATCTTCCGCCTTCGACATCGATATTGTCGAAAACCTGAAGGCGCAGGGGTTGATCAGCGACCGCACCTACGTGATCTGCAACGGCTTTAAACGGGAGGCCTACGTGGACAATATCGGGCGGCTTATCAACGAAGGCCACCGGAATTGCATCCCGATTATCGATAATTACGAGGAGCTTTCCCTTCTGGACGAAGTCATCGACCAACCTTTCAAGGTCGGGATCCGAATCGCTTCCGAGGAGGAGCCGAAGTTTGAGTTTTACACCTCCCGCCTGGGGATCGGCTACAAGGACATCGTCCCGTTTTACGAGAACCAGATCCGGGATAACGACAAGGTGGAACTCCGGATGCTGCATTTTTTCATCAATACGGGGATCCGCGACAATGCGTATTACTGGAACGAACTCAACAAGTGCCTCAAGGTATACGTCCGCCTGAAAAAGCTGTGCCCGAGCCTGGACAGTCTGAATATCGGCGGGGGTTTCCCGACCAAGAATTCCCTTTCCTTCCAATACGATTACGCCTATATGGTGGATGAGATCGTGAACCAGATTAAGCTCACCTGCGAGGAAGGAGACGTGCCCCCGCCCAACATCTTCACCGAATTCGGGAGTTTTACCGTGGGGGAAAGCGGCGGGGCCGTGTACAAGGTGTTGTACCAGAAACAACAGAACGACCGGGAGAAATGGAACATGATCGACAGCTCGTTTATCACGACCCTGCCGGATTCCTGGGCCATCAACAAGCGCTTTATCATGCTGTCGGTAAACCGCTGGGACGACCCGTACGAGCGCGTGCTCCTGGGCGGGCTCACCTGCGACAGCGACGATTATTACAACAGCCAGCAGGACATGAATGCCATTTACCTGCCCAAGTTCCATTCGGGCAAACCCCTGTACATCGGGTTTTTCAATACGGGGGCATACCAGGAAACCATCGGCGGGTTCGGGGGGCTGCACCATTGCCTGATTCCCCAGCCTAAGCACCTGCTGATAGACCGGGACGAAAACGGCGAGGTATTTATATCGGTGTTCAGCGAACAGCAAACGGCCCGGGACCACATGCAGATCCTGGGTTACGGTCCGGGCCCCGACGGGGAACCGGAAGCGCAAACCAGCCTGCGCACCGGTAAAAAACGGGAAACGGCCTCCTGAATGGCCCGTGAAATCCAAAATCATTCACCTGTAAAACCTAATTGACTACCCCTATGAAACAATCGAAGAATTACGCCGGGATTCCTGACGAATTCTCGCAAATGGAGAAAGCCGCCGTGGTCCTGATCCCCGTGCCCTTTGACGGCACGAGTACCTGGGGAAAAGGCGCGGACAAAGGCCCCGACGCCTTCCTGGAGGCATCGGAAAACATGGAGCTCTACGACATCGAAACCGGCACGGAGGTGTACCGTCAGGGCATCTACCTGGCCCCGCCTGTCACGGGGGATCACCCCGAGGGGGTGGTTAACGCGGTCCACGACCAGGTGAAGGATTACATCATGCGAAACAAGTTCGTTACGCTGTTCGGGGGGGAGCACTCGCTATCGATCGGGTCGATCCGGGCCTTCAACGAGTGCTTCGACGACCTGACCGTCCTGCAGATCGACGCCCATGCGGACCTGAGGAAAACCTATGAAGGCACGGCCTACAACCACGCCTGCGCGGTGCACGAGGCTTCGCAAACCACCAACCTGGTCCAGGTGGGCATCCGCAGCATGGATGCTATTGAAAAGACCTATATGGACCCGGAGAAGGTGTTTTTTGCCCACGAAATGGCTGCAGACGAGTTCTGGATGGACAAGGTCATTGAGTTGCTCACGGACAACGTGTTTATCACTTTTGACCTGGACGCCCTGGATCCGTCCATTTTGCCGTCCACGGGTACCCCGGAGCCCGGGGGCCTCTTTTGGTACGAGACCCTGGAATTTTTATTTCGGGTCTTTGAGGAAAAAAACGTGGTGGGCTTCGACATCGTGGAGCTCTGCCCCAACCCGGCCGACCGGTCCTCGGATTTCCTGGCGGCCAAGTTGTATTATAAAATGTTGAGTTATAAATTCAGGGAGGATGCGATCGAAGGGGATGCCTGAGTGCCGCGGCGCCTTGCCCTATGCCCCAATGTCGCTTCCCGATAAAAGTTAAGAACATGGATTCAAATGCCCCGGTTACCGATTTTATTACCCGATACTTCCGCCACTTCAACGCCGCCGCCCTGGTGGACGCCGCCAAAGGCTACCAGGACCAGTTGGACCAGGGCGCAAAAATGCTCGTCTCCCTGGCCGGGGCGATGAGCACAGCCGAGCTCGGGCGGATTTTTGCCGAGATGATCCGGCAGGACAAGGTGCATATTATCAGCTGTACGGGCGCCAACCTGGAGGAGGACATCATGAACCTGGTGGCCCACAGCCATTACCGGAGGGTCCCCGAATACCGGGACCTCACCCCGAAAGACGAATGGGCGCTGCTGGAAAAAGGCCTCAACCGGGTAACCGACACGTGCATCCCGGAGGAAGAAGCTTTCCGGCGGCTGCAGGAGCACATTTTTAAGATCTGGAAGGATGCAGAAGCGGCCGGGGAGCGGTATTTCCCCCATGAATTTATGTACAAGCTCCTGCTCTCCGGCGTGCTGGAACCCCATTACGAGATAGATTTAAAGGATTCCTGGATGTACGCGGCGGCGGAAAAGAACCTGCCCCTGGTTTGCCCGGGCTGGGAGGACAGCACCATGGGGAACATCTTTGCCTCCTACGTGGTCAAGGGCGAACTGAAAGCCAGCACGATGAAATCCGGCATTGAGTACATGACCTACCTGGCCGACTGGTATACGGACAATTCCGATAAGGGGATCGGATTCTTCCAGATCGGGGGCGGCATAGCCGGCGACTTCCCCATCTGCGTGGTACCGATGCTCTACCAGGACCTGGAGCGCACCGAGACGCCGTTCTGGAGCTATTTCTGCCAAATCAGCGACAGCACCACGAGCTATGGATCCTACTCCGGCGCGGTGCCCAACGAGAAGATCACCTGGGGAAAACTGGGGATCGACACACCGAAGTTTATCGTGGAGAGCGACGCGACGATTGTCGCGCCCTTAATTTTTGCTTACCTTTTAAACATGTAATTATGGATAACCTCAAGCGCGTCATAGTAGATTTTAAGAAACTGACCCCCGAGGTGCTGAAGTTGCTGGTCGAGAAGTATCCGGACGGTTACGACGACGACAACATCATCACCTTCAGGAATGCGCAGGGCGAACGCGTGGAAGCGGTAGAAGTTACCACGGACGACACGAAATACCTGGTTAAAATCAGCGCCAAGCTGGAGAAAACCATGGCCAACTACGAGGAGGAAGACTACGAGGATTTTGACGACGATGACCCGGAGGCCATTCCGGACGTCGAAATCGATTCGGAAGACGACCCGGAAATGTGATTCCGCCCAAACCGAATGCAATCAACTTTTTCCCGTGCCGCCTGCAGCTTTCGGTGGCCAGCCCTTAAATTTAGATTTCCATGACCCAATTACCAACGCTCGGGAGCGAAGAGTGGTGCGTCTTTGACGACCTGGGCATCCCGGCAATAAAGGCCCGAGTGGATTCCGGGGCCAAGACATCCTCCATGCAGGCCACCAATATCAAGGTGGTGATGAAGCACGGGGAAGAATGGGTGCACTTTGAGGTACACCCGCTCCAGGATACGCGCAGTATCACTATTCCATGCGAAGCGAAACTGGTAGACCGGCGGTATGTAAAAAGTTCCTCGGGGATCACCGAGGAGCGCCTGGTTATCCGGACACCTGTACGCCTGGGGGAGGATACCTTTGAAATCGAAGTAACCCTGGCCAGCCGGGACACGATGGAGTACCGCATGCTCCTGGGCCGGGAGGCCCTCTCGGGACGCTACCTGGTAAACCCCGCTGCGAGTTTCAGCCAGCGGGAGATCTGCGACGCGGAACTCGAACGGCTGTACAAGCCACATCGCCCTTCCCGGTCCGGCCTGAAGATTGCGCTCCTTGCCAGCAACCCGCAGCTCTACAGCAACAAGCGCATCATGGAAGCCGCCCAGGGCAGGGGGCACGAAATCGTGTTCCTCAACGTGGAGCTCGCCTACATGAAACTCGATGCCCGTTCCCCGGAAATCCGCTACCGTGGGGGCAACATCCTCAATGAATTCGACGCGATCATCCCGAGGATCAAGCCCGCCGTCACGTTTTACGGTTGCGCGCTGATCCGGCAATTCGACAACCTGGGGGTCTATTGCCTGAATTCCGCCGAGGCCATTACGCAATCCCGCGACAAACTATTTGCCTCCCAGCTTTTTTCCCGCCACGACATCCATATCCCCATTACCGGATTTGCCAAGTCCCCCAACGACACCCGGGACCTGATCAAGATGGTGAACGGGGCGCCCCTGATCATCAAACTCCTCGAGAGCACGCAGGGCAAAGGGGTGGTGCTGGCCGAAACCAACAAGGCCGCCGAAAGCGTAATCAATGCCTTTAAAAGCGTCCAGACAAACATCCTGGTGCAGGAATTTATCAAGGAGGCCAATGGTCAGGATATCCGCTGCTTTGTGATCAACAACAAGGTGGTGGCCTCCATGCAGCGGCAGGCGGAAAAAGGCGAATTCCGGGCAAACATCCACCAGGGGGGGAGTGCTTCCCCGGTAAAAATCACCTCCGAGGAGCGGAAGCTGGCTATCAAGGCGGCCAAGGTGCTCAACCTGGCGGTCGCCGGGGTGGATATCATCCGGTCCAACAAGGGGCCGTTATTGCTGGAAGTCAATTCGTCGCCGGGCCTGGAGGGCATCGAAAATGCCACCGGCAAGGACATTGCGGACAGCATGATCCGCGCCATAGAGAAGAAGCTCAACTATCAGCCTGCCTGAGCCCGCAATTCAGCCAACATGGTAGCGGTGGTTTTCTGCAGGTTGTATTCCGGCTGCCAGCCCCAGTCCTCCCGGGCCTGGGAATCGTCTATGCGGCTCGGCCAGGAATCGGCGATTTCCTGCCGGAAATCCGGGGCGTATTCAATTCTGAAATCCGGAATCTCCCGCCGGATGGCCTCTGCGAGTTCCTCCGGGCTGAAGGTCATTGCCTGCAGGTTGTAGGAGGAGCGGATGCTCAGGGCCTCCGCATCGGCGCGCATCAATTCGATGGTCGCCCGGATCGCGTCGTCCATATACATCATGGGCAGGCGTGTATCCCGGTCCAGGAAACTCGTATAGGTGCCGTTTTTCAAGGCTTCGTGAAAGATCTCTACCGCGTAGTCCGTGGTGCCCCCTCCCGGCTGGGTCTTCCAGCTGATGAGCCCGGGATATCGGAGGCTGCGCACATCCACCCCGAATTTCCGATGGTAGTAGGCACACCAGCGTTCCCCGGATTGTTTGCTGATGCCGTATACGGTACTCGGTTCCATCACGGTGGACTGGGGGGTATCCTCCTTGGGGGTCGTACCCCCGAAGACCGCAATGCTCGATGGCCAGAATATTTTGGAAATCTTGTTTTCCCTGGCGAGCTTCAGGACGTTGAACAGCGTATTCATGTTCAGGTTCCATGCCCGGTCCGGGAACTTTTCGGCCGTAGCGCTCAGCATAGCGGCCATCAGGTAAATCTCGTCCACCTCGTAATGCACTACCACCTCTTCCATGGCGTCGGCGTCTGTGGCATCCAGGATTTCAAACGGCCCGGAACCCATCAGTTCGGAATCGCCCTCCCGGATGTCGCTCGCCACCACGGCCTCCGGCCCGTGAATCCCCCTCAGGGCCAGGGTGAGTTCCGTGCCGATCTGCCCGCAGGCGCCCAGAATCAAGATGGTTTTGGCCATATCGCGTGCGCTAATAGTTTGCGCGGCTAAAGATAACTCTTTGTAAATTTGTACCTTCGATTATGAAGAAATTGTGCGCTTTTTTCCTGCTCTTATGCGTGCTTTCCGGTTGTGACCAGCCGGCGGGCCCGCGGATTGACACCCCCCCTGAGGGAACCCTCCCGGACACGCTCCCCCTGCCGGAACCGGTGGGCCTGCAGGGCCCGGTCCGCACTGCAGTGGCAGATTGGGAGGCGTTTACCGCGCTCGAGGAGCGCATCGCATCTCTATACAACGCGCAGGGTCCAGAAGAAATGAAATTAAAACTCGAGGAACTCACCGCCGATTTTCAGGCCCTCGAGGAATCGGAATTCCCGGAACTATTTAATATCCCATCGGTCAGGAGCAGGGAGCGGGTGGTCCGGACATTCCTGCTGAAAACCCAGGCGGCCCTGTATTACCGCAGGGATTACCGCCCGGCACTGCGCCAGTTCCTGGAAGCCTATAACGCCTTCCGGTCTCAGCTCAACCGCGTGGAGTCCAGCCAGCTCGACCCGTCCCTCTTTGACGAGGACTAAAACCCAGACCATGAAAAGATTCTCCCTGTTATTCATGTGTTGCCTGCCCCTGATGGTGGCGGGGCAGCAAGCCGAAAAAAAACATTTGGACAGTTTGCTAACGGCCTGGCACCAGGCCGCTTCGGACGCCGATTTTGATGCGTATTTCGGTTTGATGGCCCCCGGCGGGGTGTTCATCGGCACGGATGCCTCTGAAAATTGGGACCGGGAGGCCTTCATGGAATTTTCCAGGCCGTATTTTGACCAGGGGAAGGCCTGGTCATTCCGGGCTATCGAGCGGAATATCTACCTGGGGCCCGGGGGAAAAACCGCCTGGTTCGACGAACTGCTGGATACCTGGATGCAACTCTGCAGGGGGTCCGGGACACTGGTGAAAACACCGGAAGGCTGGAAGATTGCGCACTATGTCCTGTCGATGACCATACCCAATGAAGAGGTGGAGGGGGCTGTTGCCCTGAAGAGAGAACGGGATAGCCTGGTTCGCGCCCGCCTTACCGGTGACAGGCAATAGCCGGATTCGAAGGGATTGATACGTATCGCGCCATTGATACCGGCGGGTCGGCACGCTTTTGGTGCGCGGCCTTTGCTTCCCTGGAGTTATCCGGTTAGTTATCCGGGTTTTCCCCTTCCTGCGCCTGTTGTTTCCTGGATTCGAGTGCCTGCTTGCTCAGGCTGGCCAGGTTGAAATTGGGATCCATGGCCAGGGCCTCGTCAAAACTGGCAATCGCCTTGTCGATGTTGTTGCGGTTCATACCGTATTGCGCCAGGCCGCGGAGGTGGATCAATGCGGACTTCAGCGAGACCTCGTAGGGCTGCTGCCTTTCGTAAAAGGCGTATTTCATCTCGTCCGTAGCGTGTTCAATACCGTATTCGATGGCGGTTAGCGCCCCGGCATTTTCTCCCACCTGGATTTTCAGATCGGCGATCTCATACGAGAGGTAGGGGTTTGGGTTGCGGTCGAACAGGGCTTCGAAATGCTCCAGCGAACGTTTGGGCTGGTTCAGGGATTTCAGGGAAAGGGCTTTGACCTGCAGGGCGATATCCGAATCCTCCGGGCTGAGGTCCACCCCCAGCAGGTTAAGCGCCTGCAGGTGCTGGTCGTTGTTGGCGTATACGTAGGCCAGCGTGTCCCGCCGCTCCACGGAATAATCCAGGAGGTTCAGGTGGGTGAGGGCGTTGATCACTCCGCGCACATCGCCCTGCACGCGCATTTGGCGGTAGTAATCCTCATAGTGTTTTTTCAGGGCCGACTCCGTTTGGGCAGTCAGCTGGAATCCTGCGGCCAGCAGGATAAGCCAAACCAGTTTTTTCATTTTGACAGTGTTTCAGGTGGGCAAAATTACGTTATTTTTTGTAGTCGCACCAGCAACCCCTGAAAGCCGGGTGTCCCGGTCTGATCCTGATTGGCAGGGAACTCGCATTACGGGGATACAAGCGGGTACAAAAAAGGGGGGCGTCATTCGGCCCCCCACTTGAATTGGGTCATGGTTGGTTAGCGGGACAGATCAGTACAGGACGGCCTGGCGTTTGCCGGCCCGGAACCGCCTGAGCAATTGTGCGTAGAAAGACAGACTTTTGCGGTCTGTCTGCAAACATCCGGTTAGGAATGCCTTCAGGTTTTTAAACAATAGGTTGACGTACAGCACCGGCAGGTTCAGGTTGACTTTTCCCGGCCGGTAACTGGCATTGTCCGCTAGTACAAACATCCTGATGCGTTTGCGATGGTAGTCGATGTCCACGTCTGCCGCATTGTAATGGTTGCGCAGCAGATCGCGGTGGAGTTCGCGATATCGCTCGTCATTCTGATTTTTTCCGCAACTCTCGGAGATCAACTCCTCGAGGTCGGAAACGATCCGTTCTTCGATGTGTTTTGTTTCCATGACATGTGGTTTTAACTATACTAAAGTTACCGTTTATCGATAAAAATCTGTAAATCAACGGAATAAATTAACCATTTGTCGATGATTTTGTTGTGAAACACACCTGGGATGTGGTGAATCAGGCCTCAGGAGTTGTCAGAAATTCGTACGTATTAACAAGAAAATGCCTACTTTTTATGCGTTTACCCGGTTTTTGTCCTGTGGAATCCACATATTGGGGTACCGGGATGCCCCGTTCCAGGGCTTCGCCTTGATAATAATCGGCTTTGGCCGGGTGGCCCGGGGCTACCCCGTTGGCAATACCTACCTGGGAAGGGTCGCGTATCGCCCGTTCAATGAGGTTCAGGCAGTCTGTACGTTCGATGAGATTCACCGGGTCATTCCCCCCGGAAAGCCCCGTCCGCCCGGAGAGCATCGTCACCGGGTGGCGATCCGGACCGATTAACCCGCCAAATCGAAGGATGAGTGAAGACCCGGCGAGAGGGGAAGCCCGGAGGATTTCCTCCGCCCGCAGCAGTTGCCTGCCGCTTTCGCTGTCCGGTTCGGGTTCCGTGGCTTCGTCCACCACCCCCTGGCTGCGGCCGTAGACCGAAGTACTCCCGATGTAGATCAGGCGGGGGACCCCATGGTCTTCAAGGGCGCGGACCAGGTGGCGTATTTTGGCCGGATAATCCGTTTGCGGATTTGCCCGGATCCCCGGGGGAATATTGCATACCAACAGGTCGAGCCCTTGCAGAAATTCCCGCCAATCCCCGGTAAAGCCGGTTTCCGTCAGCACCACTTGAAAAGCTCGTATCCCGGCATTTTCCAGCTTGTCCAACTTTTCGGCCCGCGTAGTGGTTCCCCGTACCGAATAACCGGATTCCAGGAGCCTGCCGGCCAGGGGGAAACCCAGCCAGCCGCAGCCGAGGATGCCGATGGTCCCGGGGGCATCCGGTAAAGTGTGACGGGCGGAGTCGGGGGAATCACTCAAAATGCAGGGATTTAATCAAAAGGACGGCATCGTTCAGTATAAATGGCATGGGGATCGTTTCAGCGGGCCGCGGGGGGATGCTGAACCAGGGGTTGTCCAGCAAGTCGTTGGAGGCTTCGTACAGGGTCAGTTCCAGGGCCTCCCCGGCCGGGAATTCCAAATCCAGGCGGGTCGGGGCATTGTCGCTCACATAGTGGGTGACCAGTTTGCCGCCTCGTCTCCGGTCTAGGTAATCCTCGGAAAGCTCTACACCGTTGACACGGGCAGCGCTGAGTTCCGCCCCGGTGGCAAAGACTTCCAGGCGGTTAATATCCCTTTGGGGGATAACTTCCAAAACCAGGTGGTGCCGGCCGCCGATCAGGGTATCCGTCAGGATTTCCACGGCGGGTTCCGGGATGGGTTTGCGGCTCGCTTCGCGGATAAACGTGAAACCCGAATTGTATTTGCTGCTCAGCGTATGCAGGCCGGCGGTTTCCGGCCGCTCCGGTTCGGGGCCCAGGTAGGCCTGCGTCCAATCGGAAGGGACCTGTTCGTACGTGGCCCAGAAGGCCTGTTGCGTATCGGTTTGGCCCACGTACAGCAAACTGGTGGGCTTAGGGTTTTCGGGGGTATACCGGCTGGAGAAATGCGCCCCTGCCAGGAACCCGGCAAACAACAGGAGGCCCAACCCGCCGAGGCGCGCTTTGTTGGGAAGCCTTGCCAGCAGCCCGAGGAGCAACAAAAACAGGAAGGTGGTCATCAGGCTCGCCGCGATCAGCATTTTCATCCCGAGACCCACCGGAAACATTTTAACAAACGGCGCAAAAATCCAGAGGGCGGGGATGCCCAACAGGCACAGGACGTACGGATTGGGGGACTCCTTCAGGCAGCTGATCAGCAGCGCCATCAACAGGGCGATCCCCGGGATCAGGAAAAAAGCTGCCCCGGGCAGGTAGATGTTCAGCACCCCGCAAAGTACCAACCAGAGGAGGAGTGGGGCCACCAGTGTATCGGCCGGCGGGAGTTTCCGGAACCTGGAATACACCAGGAAACAGATGCCGGCCGCCAGGGCCGCCCAGGCAGCGATATACAGGTAGCCGTTATAGGGGAAGCCTTGCAGGATATCCCCATAGCCCGGGTAGAGGGTTTTGAGCAGCGGCCAGGCAAAGTAGCCGGCCGCGCCGTTGAGTATCGGGCAGGCGAAGAGCGGGGCAAACCCTTTGAGGATTCCCCTCCCGTGCAGTTGCCCGTTGCGTAAACCAATCGCGCAGACCAGGAGGAAACCGAGCACCGCCAGGCCAAATATCGGCCAGATCCAGCGAAAGGGATAGGTGACCAGCCCAAAAAAAGGCAGGTTAAAATAGACGGAATCCTCCCCGCTTTTCAGGCCGTCCAGGGAAGTCTGGCTAAAGTGTTCCAGGAGGGGGACCAGGTAACTGCCCTGATGCGCGAGGGTTCTGAGGTCCAATCGTTCCGGGGTGTCCAGGGCTGTATGGTAGTCAAAGTGGTCGTCGATGAAGGCAAAGTTCATCCCCTCGATATCCCCGTCCTCCCGGAAGACCGTCAGGTCCGTATCGTTGGGAAGCATTTTATAAATGCTGTAGGCCAGCGAATTCGCGACGGGGTATTCGGCCCCGGCAGCAACAAAAGCGTCCACGAGTCCGGAATTTCCGCCGTTGGTCTCCAGGAGCATGTACCCGGGCCCCCCGCTGCCCCGTGCTTCGAAGTTCAGCACAAGGCCCACATCCTGGGCCCAGGGGTGCTGGTTGACAAAAAGGTCGGCCCCGTTCAGGCCGAGCTCTTCGGCATCCGAAAACAGGAGGATGATGTCGTTGGCAGGCTGCTCACCAGATTCGCGGTAGGCGCGGACGGCCTCCAGGATCACGGCCACTCCGCTGCCCGCGTCGCTCGCCCCGAAGGAGGAATGCGGGCTGCTGTCGTAATGGGAGAGGAGCAGGAGCGCTTTTCCGGACCCCGTCCCGGGTATCCGGGCCAGAATATTGACCGCCTTGCTCAGGTTGCCCCAGTCGCCGGCCGTGTATCCTTCCTGCAATTCGGGTTCCAGGCCCATTCCGCGAAGCGTGCGCACCAGGTATTCCCGTACGTCATCGTGTCCAGGAAAACCTACCCCGTGGGGTTTTCGGGCTATCGCTACAACGTGCTCCATCGCCCGGTCGGTGGAGAATTCGGCCGCCGGGACATCCGCGTCCTCATGGTAGCGGGGAGTAGCGCTTTCAAAAGCCCAGAAGGTGGCTGCCAGCAGCAGGAGCAGGCAGAGGACGGTAGCGGTAGGTTTCATACTGAGGATTTCGCAATTAAAAGTATAAAAAATTGCAGGGCCCCGGCATTTCAGCGATTTAATTTAGAAGGTATTGAAAGAAAATACTATATTTAAGAATAACCTGACTAAATATAACTCCATGGCTATTAAGAGTTTTCAGGGCCGCAGGGCCAAGGATCCATCGAAAAAAGAATACGACGCCCCCATCCTGGTGTCCGATTATATGACGCGTAACCTGGTCACTTTCCGACCCGATCAGTCGATTCTCGAAGTGATGGAAGCCTTTACGCGCCACCGGATTTCCGGGGGTCCCGTACTGGACGACAACGGGTTTTTGGTCGGCATTGTCTCCGAGGCCGACTGCATGAAGCAAATCTCGGAAAGCAGGTATTTCAACCAGCCGATCCTGGATAAAAGCGTCGAGCGTTTTATGACCAAGGAGGTGGAAACAATCCCCCATGACATGTCCATTTTCGACGCGGCCGGGGTGTTTCACAAAAACAACCGCCGTCGCTTACCCGTTATGAAGGATGGGTTGCTCATCGGGCAGATCAGCCGGAAGGATATCGTTGTGGCTGCCCTGAAGCTGAATTCCCAAAACTGGAAATAGCGCACCGCCCCCGGGAGTCCCCGGGCCGCATTGTACCCTTTGTACCCAGCAGGTATCCCCCCGCCAAACAAGGCGGAAATCGTATACCAGATGACCTGGCTTACCCCCGGCATCCCGCGCGATACCGGTAAACAGGTTCGGATCAAAACCCCCGGCGAGTAACTCCTGTCTTTGGATAACCCCGCAGGTCTGCCCCCTGAGGTGGGCGTGCAGGATGCGGTAATTTTGCTTAAGCCGCCTATTCACCGAACGGAACAGCCCGTTGGTTTCCCGGTTTCGCGAATTGTGATAGGCGTTCCGGCAGGCATCCGAACAAAAACGCTTGTCCGACCGGCCGCTGAATCCTTCCCCGCATTCCCTGCATATCCCCCTCATGGCCCCAAAAGTACCTCCCGGGGCTGTAAATGCCTTTCAGTCTTCCATAATCAGCGCCGGCAACCCGAGCTCCCGGTAACTCCGGTTGTAGCCTTCCATGCCTTCGTTTACAATGGCGTCCCGCTCGCGTGCCAGGCTTCGCCAGGCAGTCATGAGGTCGCGCAGGCGTTCGCGCGCCCCCTGGGTGAGGACCGGTTCCGCGCCGTCGATGTAACCCTTCAGGTACATGAATTCGGCATTGAGCTGGTTGTTGTAATTGATGACGTCCTGGAAGGTTTTCTGCCGGGGCTGGATCAGTTCTTCTTCCCAGTCCGTAATCCGTTGCAACAGGGAGTCGCCCAGCTTCAGCAGGGGTTCTGCCTTTTCATCCCCGGAAAGCAAATCGGCGTAGGTCTCCAGCTGGGAGCGGACGGAACGCAACTGGTTGACGGCGCGGTGCATGTCGCGCAGGGCCTCCTCAATTTGCGACAGGGCCTCCTGTTGTTCCCGGAAATCTGCCGGGGTCGCCCCGATATCCGGCCGGGGCACAATCCGGATGGGCTGGGTAGCCTCTGTGGAATCCATGCGGATCCGGGCGGTATAATTTCCGGGTGCCACACGGGAACCTGAATAATCCCCCATCACAAATACCCCGTCCACGGCCGGGATGGCTTCCCGGCGAAAGTCCCAGACAAATCGGTTCAGTCCGGTATGGGCTGTCAGGGTTTCCGGTT
The DNA here is from genome assembly GCF_982776155.1 of Robiginitalea sp. Taxonomy (NCBI): domain Bacteria; kingdom Pseudomonadati; phylum Bacteroidota; class Flavobacteriia; order Flavobacteriales; family Flavobacteriaceae; genus Robiginitalea; species Robiginitalea sp. The sequence goes on along the minus strand of NZ_CEXZKX010000002.1, from coordinate 265,431 downwards.
TGGACGGCCCCCCCGGCCAGGTTTTGAAATCTTTTGGGGGTTGGTTCGTATAGCTGCGGATTACGCGGTTATTCTCCAGGATTTCCAGGACGATTTCGGCGGAATCCGCCTCACGCCCCAGGTAGTAGTCCAGGATGACCCCGGATTTGGGGTTCTGGCCCAGCCCGGGTGTCGGCTTTTCCTGGTATCCCCCGGAAAACAACACGGTCTCCCGCGGCTGAATCAGGGAGATGGGTTGCCGGCGGTCGTAATCCTGCTGGAGCGCGGACAGGTCGTCCAGGATCCAGAAGGCCCGGCCGGCGGTTGCCGCCACCAGGTCGTTGTTGCGGAATGTGAGATCGTTGATGGGCACTACCGGGAGGTTCAGCTGGAAGGGCTGCCAGTAGCCTCCCGCGTCCCGCGATATGTACAGCCCGGTTTCCGTACCCGCGTAGAGCAGGCCGGGGCGTATGGGGTCTTCGCGGACAACGCGTACAAACCCATTCGGGTCGTCCAGGCCGTCGGTGACCAGGCTCCAGCTGGCGCCGTAGTCCGTCGTTTTATAGACGTAGGGAGTCAGGTCCATAAATTTGTACCGCATCAGCGTGGCGTAGGCGGTGGCCGGGTGGTGGGGGGAGACCTCGATGCTGTTGACAATGCCCTGGCCCATACCTTCCGGGGTGACGTTTTCCCAACTTTCGCCTCCGTTGCGGGTCAGGTGGATCAGTCCGTCGTCGCTTCCCGCCCACAACGTCCCCTGTTCGTGGGGGGATGCCGTCAGGTACATGATCGTGTTGTAATTTTCGCCCCCTGCCGCCTCGTTGGTGAACGGGCCACCTCCGGGCCCTTGTTTGTCGGCTTCGTCCCGGGTGAGGTCCGGGCTGATGACCTCCCGGCTCAGGCCCCCGTCCTGAGAGCGGAACACGACGTTCCCGGCATGGTAAATCGTATTCCTGTCAAACGGGTCGCTCACAATGGGCGCATTCCAGTTATACCGGTATTTTTGGTCTTCCGGGGCTTTGCTCAGGCCGAGTTCGGGGTATTCCTGGATTTCCTTCGCCGTCCGGCGATCCCGGAACCACTTCTCGATGATCCCCTGGTAACATCCCCCGTAAACTACGTCCGGGTCGTCCGGGTCAAAGGCCAGGTACGCGCTTTCGCAACCCGCCACCGAATGCCAGTCCTTCCAGTCGATGCCCCCGTCCGAAGTCCGGCTGGCAATTGCAATGGCGGAATTGTCCTGCTGGCCGCCGTAGACCAGGTAGGGGAACTGATTGTCCGTGATCACCCGGTAGAATTGGGCGGTTGGCTGATTTTCCTGACTGCTCCAGCTGGCTCCCCCGTTGAGGGAAATGTTGCCCCCCCCGTCATTGGCATTGATCATCACCTGGTTGTCCTCCGGGTGGATCCAAAGATCGTGGTTATCCCCGTGCGGCGTGGGGATAGGCTGGAAGGTCTTTCCCCCGTCGATAGAGCGGGTCATCGGGGCATTGAGTACATAGACGCGCTCGGGGTCCTGCGTATCGGCGAAAATTTCCATGTAGTACCAGGACCGGGCGACATTGATCCGGTCCTTATTCACCTGCCGCCAATTGCCACCCCCATCGTCCGAGCGGTAAACCCCCGCCTGCTCGCCTTCGGCTTCCAGGACGGCATAGACGAGGCCGGAACGCGCCCCGGAGGCGGATATCCCTGCCTTCCCGAATGTCTCCGGCAGCCCTTTGCCCAATTTTTCCCAGGTGGTGCCGCCGTCGGAGGATTTATAGATGCCCGAACCTTTGCCCCCGGACTCCATGGTCCACGGAAACCGGCGGTGTTCCCACATGGCCGCATAGAGGATCCGCGGGTTTTTGGGGTCCATACTCAGGGAGGCGGCTCCCGTCCAGTCGTTTACATGCAGCACGCGCTCCCAGGTTTGCCCTCCGTCGGCGGTCCTGTATACCCCCCGGTCCCCGCCCGGTCCGTACTGGGCCCCCTGGGCAGCCACATAGAAGGTGTCCGGATCCGTCGGATGGATGATCACGTCGGAGATGTGCCGGCTCTTATCCAGGCCAATGTGCTCCCAGGTAGTACCGGCATCGCGGGAGAGGTAAACCCCGTCCCCCATGGAAGTCATCACCCCTCGGGCTGCGTGTTCGCCCATCCCCGCGAGTACGACATTCGGGTCGGAAGGCGCCACGGCGATATCGCCTACCGTCCCGGTCTTCAGAAAGCCGTCCGAAATATTTTTCCAGGTAATGCCGTTGTCCCCGGTTTTCCAGATGCCACCCCCGGTAGTCCCCATGTAATAGGTTCCCGGCTGGTCTGCCACCCCGCATGCCGCCACACTCCGACCGCCCCTGAAGGGCCCGATATTCCTCCAGGCCAGGCCCGAATACAGGGAATCCGGCAGGATTTCCCGGGGCGCCTGCCGCCGATTGCGTTGGGAGTAAGATGCTTGCGCTACAAGGGTGAATGTCAGTAGAAGGATCAGGTGTTTTCTCATCGATACAGGTTGATTAAAGCTCAGGAAATTTTGATTTTCGGTTATAGCCGCGGGCGCCCGCTATGGCGGGTCGCCCGGAAAGGGTTATCGCAACATCAGTCGTCGATGGCGGCGAAGACCATCTGTCGGAATTTCCATCCGGTTTCGTCCTTGCCAGCACCCTGGGTTTGCTTCATAAGGATCCCGATCAGCTGCTCCCCGGGGTCGGCAAAATACTGGGTGTTGAAATAGCCGCCCCAATCAAAGGTGCCGATTCCGCCTTCGCCCCCCTGTGCCACGCCGTCCGGGTTCACGATGGCAAAGGCCAGGCCGTAATCCTTCGGGCCGCCGGACCAGAGATCGCCGATCTGGTTGGCCATCATGGTTTCAATAGTTGTCCGGCTCAGGAGCCGCTGTCCGTTGTATTCCCCCCCGTTGAGGTACATCTGCAGGAAGGCCGCATAATCAATGGCTGTGCTGGATAGGCCGGCACCGCCTGCAAAGTAGGTGCGGGCGCCCTGCTTCGGGTAATCGATGTCAAATACAGCCGTGGTGAAGGGCCTCCAATCCCCGTCGTCCGGGTCCCAATATTGCACGGGAACCAGCCTCTCAGCGCGGTCTTCCGGAAGGTAGAACCAGGTATCCACCATGCCCAGGGGGTCGAAAATCCGTTCCTTGAGGAAGACGTCAAAGGGCTTACCGGACACCAATTCCACAAAGTACCCGAGCACGTCCAGGCCTTCGCTGTAGGTCCAGCCCTTCCCGGGCTCGTGGTGGAGGGGCATGCGGGCGAGTTTGGGGATGTTTTCGGCAAGGGTCACCGGGCGGGCCGTAAACGCATCGACAATCCCGGCTTTGGCATAAGCCTTCCGGAACCGGGGGTCCCCGTCGATCATCCCGTAACCGATCCCGGAGGTGTGCGTAAGCAGGTGCCGGATGGTAATCGGGGTTTCCAGGGGGGTGGTTGTAAAACTGCTGTCCGCTTCGCGGAATGTATCCAGGACACCGGTATCGGCAAACTCAGGGATGTAATCGGCAATGGGGTCATCCAGCCGGAAACGGCCTTCTTCCCAGAGCATCATCACCGCCGTTGCGGTAATGGCCTTGGTTTGGGAAGCGATCCGGAAAATCCCGTCCGGGCGGAAAGGCAGGCTGTCCCGGACATTTGCCAGGCCGTACGCCTTGTGCAACACGATTTTTCCATTCCGGGCTACCAGGGCCACGGCACCGGGAATCTGATCCCCGGCGATGGCGCGATGCAGCATGGAATCGATGCGGTCCAGGCGCTCGTCTGACATGCCCTGGCCGGTTGGGTCGGCCATGACCAGGTTTTCGGTAGTTCCTTCAGTCTGTGTGACGGGCTGCGGGTCCTGCCGGCATCCCACCGCAAGGGCCAGGAGGAGCAGAAGGCAGATGGTATTTTTCATAAGGTCTGTTTTTGGTGTGGTTGTCTTGGTTTGCGGATGCGATTCGGCGCAGTCAGGTGGCAGATAGGGCCTCCGACCGGGTCAGTCCTGCCCTCCTTCCCGGTTGGGCGACCGGGGTTCGGGCCATTCCCGCTGCTCCCCGGTACGGGGGTTGACGGAAAGGACCGCCTTCTCCCGGGAGGTCCGCTCCGGGTCTTCGCTGGCCATATATGCGAGTACCGCGGTCAGGATGGCATTGTTGCGCACGTCGTCAAATACGATTTTGTCATAGGTGTCCAGGTTGGTGTGCCAGGTGTAGTTCCAGTAACTCCAACTCAGGGAACTCAGGGAAAAGGCCGGCGCCCCCATGGCGACGAAAGAGGCGTAATCCGATCCGCCCCGTCCCGGGTTTCCGGGGAATTGGGTTTCGATGTGCTCCGTCACGTGGTCCGGCACGGCTTCCAGCCAGCGGCCCAGATATTCGTAGGCGTGCAGGAATCCCTGCCCGGAAATATTTACCACGCGGCCCGTGCCGTTGTCCTGGTTAAAGAGCGCCTGCAGGCCGGAGACCACCTCCGGGTGGTCCTCAACATACGCCCGGGAGCCGTTTAACCCTTGTTCCTCACTCCCCCAGAGCCCGACGATGATCGTTCGCTTCGGTTTCGGGTATACCTTTTTCAGGATCCGGGCCGCCTCCATCATCGTCAGCGTCCCGGTGCCGTTGTCGGTAGCACCTGTTCCCCCGTCCCAGGAATCGAAGTGCGCCGATAGCACAATGTACTCGTCCGGCAATTCGGTTCCCCGGATGGTTGCCACCGTATTAAAAGTGGGCACACGCCCCAATTCGCGGGACTCGGCCACCACGCGGAGGCGCGGACCATCCCCGTTCTCGGCCATCCGGTAGAGCATGCCGTAGTCTTCCAGGGAGAGGTCAATCACGGGTATTTCCTCCGTGTTGGCACTGAATATTTTGTTGGCCCCGAAGGCCCCCGACCAGCGCGACTGGACAATGCCTGCAGCCCCTGCGGCTTCCAGGGCCTGGTTGATAGACCGGGAGGAATAGCCGGTATTCCTCAGGTTTTGCCGCCAGGCCTTTGTTTGGGCCTCCCGATCGCTTTTCATTTTTTCAAAGGAGGCTTCCGTTGCCCATTCCTCCCAGTTATAATCGGGCCGGCCCGTGGGTTCCGGCATGGAAACCAGGACCCATTTGCCCTTTACTTCCGGGAGCCAGCGGGCAAATGCCAGGGAATCTGCCACTTCGGGCAGGGTGATCAAATCGGCCGTAATGCCTTTGGCGGGAGTTGAAGGACTCCAGGCGAGTTGCCTTCCGTGGAGGCTTACCACCCGCGGTTCCAGCAGGTCGATGTGGCAGATACCCCGCTCCCAGCCCCGCCAGGTACCCCATTGTTCGTTTTCGGCCGGGATGCCCCATTCCTTAAACGTGGCTACGGCCCATTCGTGCGCTTTATTCATTTGCGGGGTGCCTACCAGGCGCGGCCCGATGACGTCCATCAGCTGGTGCGCAAGGGTTTCCAGTTGGGAATTTTCGACTGCCTCCTTTTCGATTTGGGCAACGAGTGCGGCTGTTTGCTGTTCCGCGGCTGTTTCCTGGGCCGTCCCGGAGGCCAGGACGAAGAGGCAGAGGAGTAGCAGGATGGGATGATTTCTCATAATGGGTCGGTTCTCGGTTTCGTATTCAGGAAATATAAGAATTATCGCTCTGATTTCGCTGCTTCCCCGGCCGGGGAAGGGTCAGCTGTTTGCAAACAGGTATAAACAGGTATAAACGGGTGGACGCGGGTATAAATGCGTAACTACCGATTTTGGGCTGGATCCGGGATTATGTTTGTTTTTTCGGGGGGCGAATACCCGGAGCGATGTTTAACAAATACCTAACAACACTATGAATGCCCTAAGGAACAAAGTACAACTAATCGGAAACCTCGGCCAGGACCCGGAGGTTACCGTGCTGGACGGAGGCGGGAAAATGGCCCGGTTCTCCCTGGCAACCAATGAAATCTACAAAAATGCGCAAGGCGAAAAAGTAACGGACACCCAATGGCACCAGGTAGTAGCCTGGGGTAAAATTGCGGATATTGTGGAAAGTTACCTGAACAAGGGTAAAGAAGTGGCGGTGGAGGGCAAACTCATACACCGGCATTACGATACCGAGGAAGGCCAGCGGAAATACGTGACGGAGGTGCGGTGTTCGGAACTCCTGCTACTGGGGAAGTAGTATTTTACCGCAATTGAACGAGAAAAGGGGCGTATTGCCTCATTTCTTAGGAAAAAAGCGGGTGTTTCGGTAACTTCTGGATGGTTGGATCGTCCAATATAATAGAAGCACCCGCTCATGTCCTCTAAAGCCACATATTGGTTGTTTGCTGCCCTGATCAGCTGTTCAGGGGCACTGGCACAACCGGTGGCGAAACATGCGGGTTTTGCCCAATCCGTTACGGAGCAAATTCGGGAAACCACCCCGGGACTTCCCAATCCGGCGTTTTTCGTTCGGCAGGCACAAACGGATGCGGCCTATGAACAACAACTGCAGTTGGAGGGAGGCAAGGAGGAAATGGATTTCTGGACGGACCAACGGGCTTTTGAACGCGAGTTATACAGGCAAAACCTAGCTGCCTACAAAGTGTACATCCAGGCGAAAAGGGATGTGTATTCCTCCCATCAGCAAAGCTGTGGCCCTTCCTGCTTGCACGGGGATTACTACTACCTACAGGCTTCGTTCTATTTGCAAATGGGTTCGGATTCCAACGGGGATTCCTGGATGTTCGGGTCCCTGGATTCGGGGGGCGGCTTGATTGCCGCCGGGCCTGAATAGGCATTCCGTTTGGCCCGAAGGTCGTTTGGCCCGAAGGCCGGCGAGTACAGCCGGCAACCGGTTAAGCCACCTGTTGAAAACCGGGGTTAGACCGTGCCAGCTTCAATAAGTCCTTGCACGGGCACTTGCGACACCGCTTGTGCTCTCCTTTCTTAAACTTCTTACAGCACTTGGATTTACAGCCCTCGGGGGCACATCCCGTCCGGAGGATTTCCTGCAGGCGCTGCTCCCGCAAAAGCAGGAGTTCGGCGGCACATTTCTTTTTTTTCTTTTTCTTTCCCATTCAGGCAACAGACCGTAAACCCATCGGAATGACAGGCTGCCTTCAAAAGTAGTAATTTTTATTCGTTCTAAATAGGGTTGTGGCAGGTTGTCAGGCGGTTTCCCCGCTGGCTGCGCTATCCGCGCTTATTTGCTTTATATCCCTGTCAAACAGGTAAAGCCCGCCTTTGTCATTGCCGATCAGGTTGATCTTGTCGAGGATGGTCCGGGCAAGCGCTTCTTCTTCGATTTGCTCTGCCACGTACCATTGGAGGAAGTTATGGGTGGCGTAATCCTTCTCCTCCAGGGTCACATGGACCAGGTCGTTGATACATTCCGACACGTAAATTTCGTGTTCATAAAGCATTTTGAACAGGTTTTGAAACGACCCGAAATCGGTTTCAGGGGCATCCAGCTCGGAAACCACGGCATGTCCGCCCCGTTCATTGACGTATCGTACAAGTTTTAGCATATGCATCCGTTCCTCGTCGGAATGTTTGTAAAGGAATTGGGAGATGCCTTCCAGCCCTTTTACCTCTGCCCATGAGGCCATGGACAGGTAGATCTGGGAGGATTGTGCCTCTACGCGGATCTGTCCGTTCAGGGCAGTTTCTACGTTCTTTTTTAACATGTTTGCGGTTTTTTATAAAGATACAAACTGTTTCAGAGAAGCCCGCTACCGGGAAAGCACAATACATGCGAGTCCCAGGATATAGAGGATCAGCATGCTGTTCAATAATGGGGTCACCCCGCGGGGCGCGCCCCGGAACTCCTTAGCAGTGTGTTAAACGCAAAGTTGCTGACAAGAATGCCCAGGGAGAAGATGAATACGGCAGAATACGGGCTGAGTTTGCCGGCGGCGGCATCGGGCCTTTCAGGCCCGGGCGTTGGACCCGGCGGGTTTTCTGCGGTTTCTTTTTTTCACCACATGCCGACAGGATGGAAAGGGTTGCCGCAATTGCCAGATGGGCGAAACGTATTGTTTTCATGGGAAAGGAATTCGGTTCCTCAATATAGCCTTTTCTCCGGGGAATAGTTCTTTTGGGTGGAGTCCATCTGATCCGGGGAATAGGGAAGGAGCTTTTCCGGGTATTCGGAATGAGCTGAAACGTCAGAACCGGTACTGCATCCCGATGGTCCCCGGCCCGAAGGTGAGGTTCCATTGGGCCTGGTCGGGATCCTGTCCGTATTTTTCATCGTAGCGCCGGTCCAGGTAGCGATCGATGGCTTCCACGGTGAAAATGCTGATGCCAATGCTGAAAACCACGTCGGAAAGCCAGTGTTTCCCCTCCCAGAGGCGCGATATGCCCGGTACGAGCCCGACGGTATAGATCCCTGCTCTGAGCCAGGGGTTGCTGAACTGCTTGGCAATGGCATAGGCATTGGTAAAGGCAAGGATGGAATGCCCCGATGGAAAGGAGTGGAAGTCGTTGTCCCCCGGCCAAAGCGGGCTGAATGTTGCCTTCCCGAGGCCGCTCGAAGGGCGGGCCCTTCCAATAGCCGATTTCAGCACTTGTTGCAGGAATCCCGCCGAGGTGGCCGATGCCACCAGCAAAACCCCGGTCCGCCGCAGTTTAGGATCCTTCAGGAAGAGGCCGGTGAGGTACACGCCCCCCGTCAGCATATAGTTGTTTGCCGGGCTCCCAATTTCCCAACCGTAATCCCGGATAAATTTGGGTACGTCCTCCCGGATCCCGATAAAATAATCCGACACCGGTACATCCGCCAGGTAGGCCCCGCCGGTTGCCCCGACCAGGAGCGCAAAATTACCCCACTGCTGTCCACCCCAGTAGAGTGGACGGGAATACGAATATCCAACGCCCCCGAAAATACTCCCCAGGTCGTAGGTGAATTGCTGCCAGGTACCGGCGTCGATGCTGCGTCCCGGTTGCTGCGCGGATACCGGGACGGCCAGGCAACACAGGAAGGCGATAAAAATATTTCTAACCATCAGAAATACAGGCTTTGGGCGGTTCGGAACGTTTGGGCGTGGGCCTCCACAATTGTGCGTATCTGGGGGGAGTATCCACCTCCCATACTGCATTGAACGGGAAGGCCATGGCTGCGGCACCACCGGAATACCATTGCGTCCCGCTGCCGGCAACCTTCAGGGGTCAGCGCAAGGGTGCCCAGCTTATCGGTGGCCAGGACATCCACTCCACAGAGGTAAAATACAAAATCCGGCCGTACTTGCGCGTACAAGTTTTCAAGATGGGTCTCCAGGGTGGTCAGGTACTCGGTGTCACCGGTTTGTTTGGCCAGGGGGACGTCCCAGTCAGACACTTCTTTGCGGAACGGGTAGTTGGATTGTCCGTGCATGGAATAGGTGAATACCCGGGGTTCCTCCCGGAATATTGCCGCGGTTCCATTCCCCTGATGCACATCCAGGTCGAGCATCAGGATGCGTTCGGCCAGGTTGTTTGCCAGCAGGTGGCAGGCCCCGATGGCCTGATCGTTGAGCATGCAGAATGCCTCCCCCCGGTCCCGGTACGCGTGGTGGGTGCCGCCGGCAATATTCATGGAAACACCGTTCTCCAGGGCGTAGTGGCAGCATCGGATGGTCCCCTGTGCAATGGTCCGCTCCCTCAGGACCAGGGCCTCACTCCAGGGAAAACCCACCTTGCGCATCTCCCGTGGCGGGATGCGGCCGGTTTGTAAATCCTCAAAATACGCGGCATCGTGGGCCCTGAGAATTTCGGAATCCTCCGGGAGGCCGGGGGTGAAAAAATTTTCATGCTCCGCAGTACCCTCGTGCAGGAGCTGCTGGGGCAGGAGCTCGTATTTCTGCATCGGGAAGCGGTGGCCTTCCGGCAGCGGATGGGCATAGATGGGATGGAAGGCAATTTTCAGCAAGGCCTCAGCTGATCACCGAACCGTTGGCGAGGGCCTGTTCGGGAGTAAGGAACACGAGGTTGCCCTCCGCATCCTCAGCGAGCAGGATCATCCCCTGGCTCTCCACCCCGCGCAACGGCCGGGGGGCCAGGTTCACCAGCACGGTTACCTGTTTCCCGACGAGGTCTTCAGGCGCAAATTGTTTGGCAATCCCCGAAACGATGGTCCGCGTATCGATACCCGTATCCACTTTCATCACGATGAGCTTGTCCGCCTTCGGCATTTTCTCGGCTTCGAGGATGGTGCCCACGCGCAGGTCGAGTTTCGTGAAATCGTCGTACTGGATGGTGTCTTTTTGCGGGGTTACGGAAGAATTGTCCATTTCGTTCTGTTTTTTCGTCTCGTGTAGTTTTTGCAGTTGTTTTTCGATTTCTGCGTCTTCTATTTTTCGGAACAACAGGCGGGTTTCCCCAATGGCGTGCCCGGCGGGAAGCAACACTGCCTCCCGGGATACGGCTTCCCATTCCAGGGGGGAATCCAGTGTTCCCAGATTCAGGATCTCCCGCAGCCGTCCGGCGGTAAACGGGAGGAAGGGTTCGCAGAGCACGGCCAGGGCAGCCGCTACCTGCAGCCCGACCCCCAGGATGGTGCCCACCCGGTCCGGGTCTTCCTTGATCACCTTCCAGGGCTCTTCGTCCGCCAGGTATTTATTGCCCAGTCGTGCCAGGTTCATCAACTCCTGGGAGCCTTCACGGAACCGGAACCGGTCCAGGCAGTCTGCAATCCGGGCGGGATAGGCCCGCATCGCATGCAGGGTATTGCGGTCGTTTTCGCTGAGGTTTTGCAGGGCGGGCACCTGGCCGCCTTTGTATTTGTCCGTCAGTACGGCCACCCGGTTGATAAAGTTCCCGAAAATCGCTACGAGCTCGTTGTTGTTCCGGGCCTGGAAATCCTTCCAGGTAAAGTCGTTGTCCTTGGTCTCCGGGGCATTTGCGGTGAGCGCATACCGGAGCACATCCTGCATGTCCGGGAACTCCTCCAGGTACTCGTGCAGCCAGACCGCCCAGTTTTTGGAAGTGGAGAGCTTCTGCCCCTCCAAGTTCAGGAATTCGTTAGCCGGTACATTTTCGGGCAGGATGAAATCTCCATGGGCCTTGAGCATGGAAGGGAAGATAATGCAGTGGAAGACAATGTTGTCCTTCCCGATAAAGTGCAGCAGCCGGGTACCGGGGTCCTTCCACCAGATTTCCCAATCCGCGCCTTCCCGCCGGGCCCATTCCCGGGTGGAAGAAATATAGCCGATGGGCGCGTCGAACCATACGTAAAGTACTTTCCCTTCAGCCCCTTCCAGGGGAACCGGGATGCCCCATTCCAGGTCGCGGGTTACAGCACGGGGTTTCAGTCCTTCGTCAATCCAGGACTTGCATTGTCCGTAGACGTTAGGTTTCCAGTCGTTTTTATGGCCATCGAGGATCCACGTCCTGAGGAAGTCCTCATAGCGGTCCAGGGGTAAAAACCAATGCCGGGTCTGCTTTAGGACCGGTTGGGCCCCGCTAATTGCAGACCGGGGGTCGATCAGGTCTGTCGCATTCAGGGAGGAGCCGCAGTTTTCGCACTGGTCCCCATAGGCTTCCGTGTGCCCGCATTTCGGACAGGTTCCCACCACAAAACGATCTGCCAGGAATTGCCCGGCCTCCGGGTCGAAGAGCTGGTCGGTTACCTGCTCCTCAAAATCGCCCTGGTCGTGGAGTTTGGTAAAAAATGCCGAGGCGGTTTCGCGGTGGATGGGGGCGGAGGTACGGGAATAATTGTCGAAGGCGATGCCGAAGGCCTCAAAGGACTCCCGGATCAGCGCATCGTATTTGTCGATGAGCTCTTTGGGGGAAATGCCTTCCCTACCGGCTTTCATCGGGATCGCCACCCCATGTTCGTCGCTGCCGCAGACAAACAGCACTTCTTCGCCACGGAGCCTCAGGTACCGGCTGTATATGTCTGCCGGGACGTAGACCCCGGCCAGGTGGCCAATGTGGATCGGGCCATTCGTATAGGGGAGGGCGGCGGTAATCGTGGTCCTCTCAAAGGAGCCTTTGGCGTCGGACATAGGCGTTTGGTTAAGCCACAAAAATAACCAAATTAAACCGGTGCCGGCAAACCCGTCATCAAAAGAAAAGCCCCCGTGACACTGGACAGATATGAATATCCGGGGCGTCCAGTGTCTGGGGGCATTAATCTTGCCGCGGGCGGGGGATCAGGCCACCATGATCGATTTGGCCAGGTGGCGGTCCTGTACGCCGATCCGGTAGATGTACTTGCCGGTTGCCAGGTGGCGCGGCACCCGGTCGCGGACGTTGATCTCCAGGCTGCCCTCAAAGACCATTTCGTTGAAGAGGGTTGCGATTTTCTGCCCGAGTATGTTGTAGAGCGAGATATCGATATGGGCGCTGAAGGGCATCTCCACGTGGATGTGCGGGTTGGATTCCGTCGGGTAATAGGGCTTGTGGACGATGGCTTCGATCTCTTCAGGCGTAGGTTCGTCTCCCGGGGTGCCGTCCCCGGGCGTCGGGGGTGTCGGGGGTTGGTCGCTGTAAGCGATATCGTCGAAGTCCACCCCGGAACAATTGAACCCGAGGTTCACCGGGTTGTAGGCATGCCCCAGCAGGTGTTGCTCCACCAGCGGGATATCCACGCACAGCCATTCGGCCAGGACCGTGGCGTACAGGTCGCGGAAATCCATGGTGTACTCCAAGTTCCCCCGGCTGTTCGGGTCGTCCAGGGAGGGGTGGTCGCCCACAAAGGCGCTGCCGTTCAGGCCGGCACCAAAGAATAAGGTGGGGGCAGCCTTCCCGTGGTCGGTGCCGTTGGAACCGTTTTCGTAGATCCGGCGGCCAAACTCCGAGAAAGTCATGCTGAGCACCTTGTCGTCCTGCTCGGTAAAGGTCAGGTCCTCATAGAAGTCCTTGACGGCTACCGACAGGTTGGTCATCAGGCGTTCGTGGATCAGGGGCTGGTTCCCGTGGGTATCAAAACCGCCCATGGAGATCATATAGACCCGGGTACCCAGGTTCCCCTTGATCAGGCGGGCCAAAAGGGCCAGCTGCCGGGCAAAGCCGTTGTCCTGGTATTCCACCTGGTTCTGGCCGCGCATATAGGCTTCGTGGATCAGCCCGGAATATTCGTAGGTGGTGTTGGCCACCCCTCGCAGGAACCGGAGCTGGTCGCCGTACATGCAATTGTCAAACAGGGCGGCATCCAGGCTGTACTGTACGCCGGTTTCGGCAATTTCCTCCAGCTGGTTGATGTTCGAGGCGACAAAGGCGTAATTCGTCTCTTCCCCCTGGAAAACCAGGTTGCCGTACTGCCCGATCTGGATGGCGGCCGGGGCTGCCGGCGGGTTTATCAGGTAATCCGGGTAGATGTTTTCAAAGTAGCGCCCCATCCAACCGGTATCCAACCCGGAAAACCCGGTGGTTGTCAGGTCTGTGTTCGCATAGATATCCGAACCGGTAAAGTGGGAGAGGCTCTGGTTTTCATAACCGACTCCGTGGACGGCCTTGAAAGACCCCTCGCCCCACATTTCCTCCAGGGCTTGCATATAGGAAGGCACCCCGAATTCGTCGGTCAGTTTCAGGACCTTGCTTTCCGGGATATAGATGTTTGGCCGCGCATTTGCATAGGTGTCGTACTGTTCAATGGGGATTACCGTGCTCAGGCCGTCATTCCCGCCGGAGAGGCGGATCAGGATGAGGATTCCGTCGCCCGGGGCATTGGCGATTGCCGCAGTCAGTGGGGATGGGGCCGATGCGCTGAGCATGTTGCTGCCGAGCATCATGGACCCTGACCCGGCAATGCCTAATGCCTGTAAAAATGAGCGGCGGCTCCAGACAATGTGCTCCTTGTCGTGGGCACTCTGGGGGTCTTTGGGAAGCGGTATATGATTATTGCACATAGTCGTAGGTTATTTGAGTTGAAATTCGGGTTGCCTCGAGAGGTACATCAGCAGCAGGAAAACCTGCTGGGGGACTTCGGGGCTGACCGCGAGCATCCAGAGGCCGAGGCCCCCGGGGATGTAATCGGACCCGTAGTAGTTTTCAGGGACATCGTCGATCTTAAAGACGTCCATGGCGTTCTCAAAATCCTGGGGTGTCAGGAGTCCTTTGGGGAGGAACTTGTCTACCAGGGCGCGCACGACGGTTTCCGGGTTGCTCGTATTGCTGTCCGCCGGGCCCACGGCATCCATGGCCAGGGTCCGGAATTGTTCCTGGTTGGCCTGGAAGAAACCCTGGATCATCACTTCGATGGTCAGCCAGCGGCCGATAATGAAATTCGTGTTGATCCACTGGCGGTCGCGTTGCCAACCGGCTACGTCCACCGGCTCAAAAAGCTCCTGCCCGATAAGGCGGGAGGACTCCAGTGCAAAGGACAGGTTTGTGTCGTCGTAGGCAAAACCCGTTTCGTTGATAAAATTGAGATAGTAATCAAACGGGCTCTTGATAATTACGCCAATGGCGTTGTCGTCAAAGAAATGCTGGCTTTTCAGCAGCTGGGAAACAACCGGGGCCAGTTCAAAATTGTTGGAGATAAACGTAGTGGCCATCCCGGAAATGATGGCCTCTGCATTTCCGGTGGCATCATTGGAATCCGGGTGAACCAGGAACTCGTAGATTTTCCGGCAGATGAATGTGGCAATTTCGTTGGGCCGCTGCTCAAAGAGGATATCGATGACGTCGTCGTACCCCCAGGTCCCGGATTGGCCGAGGATGGTCTTTACCCCCGGGTCAAAGGTAGTGATGTCAAAAATCACCGGGTCCCAGCGCTCCTCGCCCCGTTCGGTATACCCACTCAGGGCCCGTGCGGTTTCGATAATATCCTGTTCCGTGTAGCCGTTGCCCTCTCCCAGGGTGAAAAGTTCGTACAGCTCCCGGGCGTAGTTTTCGTTCGGGTTGTCCCCGTTGTTGTAAACCCCGTCCAGGTAATACAGCATGGCGTAGGTTAAGCCTATTTCGCTGACGAATGTCTTGAAATTGCCCAGGGCATTACGCTGCAGGCAATCCGTATAGTAATACAGGTACGAAGGACTCTCGTAAATCTCGAGCTCCGTAACAAAGTGGTTGCTCCAGAAGAAACTCATCCGGTCCCTCAGGTTATTGTCCAACAGGGCCTGGGTGTAATCCAGGCGCCAGGAATCCCGCTGGCTGCGGATGATGGGTCCGGCCGCATCGTCGTCGGCCGGGTAGTTGGCCCGGTTCCAATCCTGCCAGGCAGGAGCCGGTAGTGGCGGGAGGGCCAGGGCGTCGTTAACCAGGCTGTCCACCAGCGTCCCGGCAGTCTGGCCCACCGATTGGTCCACTGTCTGCACCGAAGCGCTGAAGCCGGCCCGTCTAAACAGGTGTTCCACCCGGGTTTTGTCCAGGGGGGGTGCATACGGCGTAAGGGGGGCCGTATTGCAGTTCACGAAGTATTCCATAGTAGTTGTAGGCTTTAAGAACGTTCATGTGTTTAGGGGGCAAATTCTTAACGCGCTTACAATCTGCTTAGTATCGCATAGAAACTATTTTCGTTGTATTGCGGTCTCAAAGTAAGGGGAATGCTTGAGAATTGCGGTAAACGGCATATTTTTTCGATGAAATGCACAAAATATTCACAATCCGCGGGTTGTACGTTTATTGAAACCCAACCAGAACATGCCAGAGGAGACCACCTGCGACATCGGCCGGGAAGGGGAGGACTATGCCGTCCGCTATCTGCTCGCGTCGGGTTACCGGATCCTGTGCCGGAATTACCGGTACCGACGGGCTGAAATTGACGTATTGGCCTTCAGGGAAGGGGTCCTGGTGGTCATCGAAGTGAAAACCCGTACCCGGGCATTTTACGAGGCGCTTTCCCGAAGCATCCCCAGGTCAAAAATAGCCCGGCTCGTGCGGGCTGCCGACCATTATGTCCGCAGTAACGGCCTACGGGCGGAAGTCCGGTTCGACATTATCCAGGTAATCCGTTTGCGCGAGGGGTATCGGCTGGTCCATCTGGAAGATGCATTTTACTTTTTTCAATAGTTGTTTGTTTTGTAACAAATTGTTATGTTTGTTCCTGACAAGTAACCAATCAACCAGTAATCAACGAATTAAGCAGACTGACATGAAAACGATTTCCTCCGTCGTCGAGCACTACATCAAAAAGAAACCCTTCCTGCAGACCGCGCTGGCCCAGGGCATCATCAACCTGACTTCGCTTTCCCGCCAGGTTCGCCCCGAGATCGAAGCCCAGTTGGGCAAGGAAGTGCGAAACGGGGCCATTGTGATGGCCCTGAAAAGACTCTCCGACGACCTGGAGTTCCGGGCCACCCACCGGATTGTCAAAGTGCTGAAGAATATCGGGGAAATAACCGTCAGGTCCTCCCTGACCGATTTTACCTTCCTGATTTCGGATACGATCCTCCGCAACCAGGGGCGCCTGCTGGAGGTGGTTAACAAGAACAAGGATGTTTTCTATACCTCGTCCCGGGGGGTCAATGAATTAAACATCGTGGTCAGCAACAGCCTGGACGGCGTAGTGGAAGATGTTTTCAGCGCCGAGCGGCAAACTCAAAAGGCCGAAAACCTCTCGTCCATCACCGTAAAACTGCCTGCGGAGAATGTTTCGGTCCCCGGTATCTATTACTTTATTTTCCAGCGCCTGGCCTGGGAGGGCATCGTACTCTACGAGGTGATCTCCACCACGAATGAATTTACCATCCTCGTGGACGAGGATCAGGTAGACAATGCGTTTACGGTCATCAAAGACCTGAAATCCCTTTAAATTTTCACGGGGCATAATAATTTCCCCTGGCCGTGGCCCCGGGAAGCCCATTCGGTTCAGGGCAGTAGCCTAATCCCGGTCGGTCCCGGGTCGCGATTTAATCGCGTATAAACGATTCGAAACGGACTTCCACCGGGCCAGCTTCGCCCACCTTGCCGCCCGCTTCAATCACCGAGCTCCCGTGGACGCTGATGGTGGATTTGATAAAATCCTCCTCGTCGGCCTTGTAGATGTTGTCCACATATTTCTGCGGGTTCCGGTCGATATAGGGAAACCAGGTACTGTGAATCTGTATCATGATCCGGTGGCCCTCCTTAAAGGTGTGCAGCACATCCTGCAACCGGAAATTCACCTCGGATACCTCCCCGGGCACAAAGGGCTCCGGGTGTTCAAAACTGTTGCGGAACCTGCCGCGGAATACCTCGGAACGAACGAGTTGCTGGTACCCGCCCATGACGATGTTTCCCGGGTTGTGCTCGTAGTTTTCGTGGTCCTGGGGATACACGTCGATGAGTTTCACCACAAAATCCGCATCGCTGCCCGTCATGGATACCTGTAGTTTGGCCAGGATTTCCCCGGCGATGGTCCGCGGGTCCTCCAGGGGCTCCGTCTCAAAGGTGAGCACATCGGGCCTGCGGGAGGCAAACCGCTGGTCGTCGCTCATGAACCGGCGGGGCGTAAAGGTGAGCCCCTCGGTCTGGGAGGTATACGGAACCGGCTTGTCCGGGTCGCTGGTATAGGAGAACACGGCATCGGGGTCCGTTGGGCTGTCCAGGGAAAGCGTCCCGTTTTCCCCGAAATACAGGGAGAGCGGCGCCACGTCTTTCGGGGGCCACTGATCAAAGCTCCTCCACTGCTTGGTGCCCGTATCGAACATATAGGCCTCAGGGAGGGTCAGGGTGCCCTCGTCCTTGAGGTGGTAGTTGAAGAATTGCCGTTCGATTTCCTTTTGGTAGTGCGTGGAAATGCTGTCGCCGAAATAGATGTGGTTATGGGTGGTCTGCCCGCGCTCCCGCGTCCAGCCCCCGTGGTCCCAGGGTCCCATCACCAGGGTGTTCTTCGCTTGCGGGTTGTGGGCCTCGATGGTTTTGTAGATATTCAGCGGCCCGTACAGGTCCTCGGCGTCGAACCACCCCCCGACGGTCATCACCGCATGGTCGATCCCGCGCAGGTGGGGCAGGATATTCCGTTTTTGCCAGAAGTCGTCGTAATTCGGGTGTTCCACGATTTGTTCCCAGAAGAAATTATCGTGGTGGAATTGTTCGGTTATATTTTTTAACGGGCCTTTTCGCAGGTAAAAATCGTACCCGTCGCTGGCCGGCTCCCCGTAAAAACGCATAATCTTGTCCCGGTACCAGGGTTCCCGGGTCCGTTCTTCCTTCTGGTATCCGAACACCGCAAAGGCCGCCGTATAGCTTTGGAGGTAGGCCCCCTGGTGGTGGAAATCGTCGAACCAGAAGTCCGAAATCGGCGCCTGGGGGGAGGAAGCTTTCAGGGCCGGGTGGGCATCCGGGAGGGCGGCAGCCGTGTAAAAACCCGGATAGGACACCCCGTACATGCCCACGCGTCCGTTGTTGTTGCCGATGTTGTTTATCAGCCACTCAATGGTGTCGTAGGTATCCGAACTTTCGTCGATGGCAGTCGGGTCGTCCGGGTCGTTTCCCGGGATATTCGGGGTCATATTGTCAAAGGTGCCGTCGCTCATGTACCGGCCCCGCACATCCTGGTAGGCCAGGATATACCCGTCCCGGACCAGGTAATCCGAAGGGTAGCGGTTCACCTGGTAATTGGAGTAATTCGAGGCGTTATAACAGGTGCGGTTAAGCAGGATCGGATAGGTCCGGCTTTGGTCTTTCGGCGTGTAGACCACCGTAAACAGTTCCACCCCGTCCCGCATGGGGATGTGGTATTCTGCCAGGTCGTAGTGCTGGCGGAGGTAAACGGAGTCGATGGGTTCGCTGCTGTGGGCGGGAAGGGCGAGCAGGCAGAGGACGAGGAGAAGGAAGAGTCGTTTCATAGGGTAATCCGTATCTGTTTTCGGTTGATGGAATTCGGTTTAGATGCGTGCGTTCACAGACCTAAAGATAACCATTCATCACGGGAATTGGCGCGGGCGGCAAATCAGGCCTGGGGTACGCGAGAACCGGCAATGGGTTCCAGGGCCCCAAGGGCTTTCCCGATGGAGGTCACCCGTTCAAAAACCAGCAGCAGCCGCAGC
The DNA here is from genome assembly GCF_982776155.1 of Robiginitalea sp. Lineage (NCBI taxonomy): Bacteria > Pseudomonadati > Bacteroidota > Flavobacteriia > Flavobacteriales > Flavobacteriaceae > Robiginitalea > Robiginitalea sp. The sequence continues at coordinate 246,646 of NZ_CEXZKX010000002.1, read as the reverse complement.
CCGTTGCGGGTTTGCTTTTCTTTCAGACGGCCACTCCCGGGGTGGGATTGCACGTATTGCAGCATCCGTTTGAAGACGGCGCTTTGGTAGAATTCCGATTGCTGGTCGGCGATGAAGTAACCAATCAGTTTCCCTTTTTTCATCACGATTTTTTCCAGCCCCAGGGCGGTCGCCATCCACTTCAGCCGGACGGATTCCAGCAGGTCGGACGCGGGTTCCGGCAGCGGGCCGAAACGGTCTTCCAGTTTCCTCCGGAATGCGGCCAGATCCTCCTCATTGTCCGTATCGTTCAATTCGGTATACAGGCTGAGCCGTTCCGAAACGCTATTGATGTAATCGTCCGGGAAGAGGAGCTCAAAATCCGTGTCGATCTGGCAGTCCCGGACGTATTGCTGCCGGGGGCCTTCCGTTTCCCGGTAGAGGTCCTTGAATTCGTTATCCTTGAGTTCGTCAATGGCTTCGGCCAGGATTTTCTGGTAGGTCTCAAAGCCGATTTCATTGATAAACCCGCTCTGTTCGCCTCCCAGCAGATCGCCCGCCCCGCGGATTTCAAGGTCTTTCATCGCGATGTTGAAGCCGCTGCCCAGCTCGGTATATTGCTCCAGGGCTTCCATTCGCTTGCGCGCCTCCGCTGTCATCACGTGGTAGGGGGGCGTGATAAAATAGCAAAAGGCCTTTTTGTTGCTCCGCCCCACGCGGCCGCGCATCTGGTGCAGGTCGCTCAGGCCGAAATTGTTGGCGTTATTGATCAGTATCGTATTTGCATTGGTTACGTCCAGGCCGCTCTCGATGATCGTCGTGGAAACCAGTACGTCGAATTCGCCGTTCATGAAATCGAGCATGAGCTTCTCCAGCTTTTTCCCCTCCATCTGGCCGTGGCCGATGCCGACGCGGGCATCCGGGACCAGGCGCTGGATGAGCCCGGCCACTTCTGCAATATTCTCGATCCGGTTATGGACAAAAAAGACCTGCCCGCCGCGCTGGATCTCATATCGGATGGCATCGCGGATTACCTCCTCGCCAAATCGGACCACCCGGCTTTCGATCGGGTAGCGGTTTGGGGGCGGCGTGTTGATGACGGAAAGGTCGCGGGCGGCCATCAGGCTGAACTGAAGCGTCCGCGGGATGGGGGTAGCCGTAAGGGTCAGCACGTCGATATGTTCCTTCAGGCTCTTGAGTTTGTCCTTGACCGAGACGCCGAATTTTTGTTCCTCGTCCACAATCAATAAGCCCAGGTCCTTGAATTCCACCTGTTTGCCCACCAGTTGATGCGTGCCAATCACGATATCGAGTTTCCCGGATTTCAGGTTCTCCAACAGCGTGCGCCGCTCCTTTGCACTTCGGAACCGGTTGAGGTAATCGACGGTTACCGGCATCTCGGCGAGCCGTTCCCCGAAGGTGCGGAAGTGCTGGAAGGCCAGGATGGTCGTCGGCACCAGGACGGCCACCTGCTTCCCGTTATCCACCGCCTTGAAGGCGGCCCGGATGGCCACCTCGGTTTTTCCGAATCCCACATCCCCGCAAATCAGCCGGTCCATGGGGCGTTCACTTTCCATATCTGCCTTCACGGCTTCGGTGGCGGTACTCTGGTCCGGGGTGTCCTCATAGACAAAAGAGGCCTCCAGTTCGTGCTGGAGATAGCTGTCGGGGGCGTGGCTGAATCCTTTTTTCATCCGTCGCTTCGCATAGACCTGGATGAGGTCGAAGGCGATTTTCTTGACGCGCGACTTGGTTTTCGCCTTGAGTTTCTTCCAGGCAGCCGACCCGAGTTTGTAGATCTTCGGCACGGTCCCGTCCTTGCCGTTGTATTTGGCGATTTTATGCAGGGAGTGGATGCTGACATAGAGGATGTCCCGGTCGCCGTAGATCAGTTTGATGGCCTCCTGCTGTCGGCCTTCCACATCGATTTTCTGCAGCCCTCCGAATTTGCCGATCCCGTGGTCGATGTGGGTAACGTAATCGCCGATTTCGAGTTTGTTGAGTTCCTTCAGGGTAATTGCCTGCTTCTTGGCGTACCCGTTGCGCAGGTGGAAGCGGTGGTAGCGCTCAAACAACTGGTGGTCCGTGTAGCAGCTGAGACCGAGTTCCTCGGACTGGAAACCCCGGTAAAGCGGCCGGACAATAGTGGAATAAGGGACATCCCGGCCGATCTCTTCAAAGATATCCCGGAAGCGGTTGGCCTGTTGTTGGGAGGAGCAGAACAGGAAGTTCTGCATTCCCTTTTCTGCGTTTTCCGCCAGGGTGTCCCGAAGCAGTTCAAATTGCTTATTAAAGGCGGGTTGGGGCATGACCCGGACGCGAAGCGCTGTACCGGCCGTTCCGGTTTCGCCGGATTTCCCGTCCAGGGCCACCGTGCGGAACCCGCCGAGCTCCCCCCGAAACGACCGCCCGTCCAGGAAGAGCGCTCCCGGTTCGGCATGGGCCAGTTCGCCCTCCAGTTTTGTAAAGGCTTCCCCGGCTTTCTTAAAAAGCTTGTCCAGCTGGGCAAAACAAAGTTCGGGCTGCTTGATAAACAGCAGGGTCCGGTCCGATATGTATTTGAGGAAACTCTCCCGGGCCTCGTGCAGTATCTTGTCGGCCACATTGGGTACCAGGGTAATCTTCTTGTGTTTGTCCGTCGATAACTGGGTTTCCACGTCAAAGCTCCGGATGCTGTCGATTTCGTCCCCGAAGAATTCCAGGCGGTAGGGTTCGTCATGGGAGAAGGAGAATACGTCCACGATGCCTCCCCGCACCGAAAATTCGCCCGGCTCGGTTACAAAATCGACCCGCTTGAAATGGTACTCAAAGAGCGTTTCGTTCAAAAAGTCGAGGGAGAGGTTGTCGCCCACCCGGACTTTCAGCGTATTGCGGCTGAGTTCTTTCCGGGTAACCACCTTCTCGAACAGCGCATCCGGGTAACTGACAATCAGGGCCGGCTTCTTGCGGGAACTGATACGGCTGAGCACTTCCGCCCGCAACAGTACGTTGGCGTTATCGGTTTCCTCAATCTCGTAGGGTCTGCGGTAGCTGCCCGGGTAAAAAAGCACATTGTCCCGGCCCAGCAGTTCCTCCAGGTCGTTCAGCACATAGGCGGCTTCTTCCTTATCGCCCAGCAGGACGAGCATGGGGCAGACCTGTGCTTTAAAGGTTTCCGCAACGACAAACGAGAGGGAAGATCCGGTGAGCCCGTCCAGGGACACCGTTGCGGCGGGTTGGGCAATAGCGTCCTGCAGATCCCTGAAAAAAGGGGCCTGTTGGAATTTTTCCCGGATCGTTTCCAGATTCAAAGGCAAAATTTTGTGCAAAAATAGGGGGATGCCAGCAAGTGGGCAATTTTTGGTGCGGGTTTCACGATTTTTCGGGATCGCCGTGGGTAAAGCGCTCCTGAAACTTCCGCATCGGATTGGTCCTGCGGTTTCGGTAGCCGTGCCACCCGACGAGCAGCAGGAGCAGGGCGGCGCCGGCCAGGGGCACGTAAAAAAGCGGCCCGGAAGACTCCTGGTGGCGGAAGGCGATGGCAGCCAGGGCCCAGATACCGACCAGGGCAAATTCCCGCATGTTTCGGCTCAATACCATAAATACGTTGAGGGCAAATGCCACCAGGACCAGGGCCAGGGCCCATTGAACAGGACCGATCCCCCAGCCGTCCCACCCGAGGTATTCCAGGTAGAGGGCGGCATTGGCGATAACCGCAACCGAAACCCAACCGGAATAGAAACAGATGGGCCACCAGACAAAGGCGATGGTGCCAATCGGGGCGTCCCACCGCTCCATATTTAGCCTGCGGATGATTGCGGCCAGGCAGGCCAGCAACCCAACGATCACCAGCAGGGACATGCCGATCCACTCCCTGGTAAAGACCACCACCCAGGCGGCATTCAGGAGGTTTGCCCCGATAAACCAGGGGGCGGAACGGGCGATAAATTCGTTGTCCCGATCGTAGCGGGAACTCCGGTAGATACCGTAGATCGCAAAGGCCAGCAACCCGATAAAAATAAGACCCCAGATGGCAAAGGCATATCCTGCCGGGGTGAAGAGCGTATCGTATTTCCGGCTGATTTCCCCGACAGCCGGATAGGGCCACATACCGGATTGGGATATCCCGTTGACTGCCAGGACCAGCATCGCGGATAAAAGGTTCAGGTACGACCAGGTCTTGTTCATGACTTGCTGCTTTTAGTTGGGGTACCGGAAATAGCGGCCTCCAGGGGAACCACTGCATCCCCGGTCAGGGCAAAAAACCGGTCGCCCGGTTCCGGGTCCAGGGCATGGGTGCCGGTAAACGCCCCGAATGCCGGGAGGATCAGTTGGTTGGTTTTCAGGTGGAAGCAGGGCAGGCGAAGCGTCTGCCGCCCCGCGCCACCCAACCGGACCGCCGGATGGATGTGTCCTGCAATATTAAACCGGCCCGCGGCTGCCTCCGGGTGGTGGGTCAGGGTAAACGGCCCGGCTTCCAGGGAGTCGTACAATTCAATGCCCAGGGCCTCGTAGCGCAGGGGGGAAATAACGTCGTGGTTGCCGACCACCAGTTGCATCCGGGAAGTGCACGCCCCGGCCCAATCGGAAAACAGCTGCCATTCGCGGTTGATATGCGAATGGAAGAGGTCGCCCAGAAAACAGAGCGTCCGGGGCTCAAAATGCCTGCGGATGGCCTCAAGCCTATCGAAATTTCGACGGATCGCAGCGCGGGGTACGGCAGCCCCGTGTTTGCGGAAATGCATCACCTTCCCCAGGTGCAGGTCGCTGAGCAACAGCGTGGAGGCGGCTGGCCAGAACAGGCCGCCCCAGGGGTGGAATACCACAGATTCGCCGGCGAGTTCCAGGGAGTGCGTCATCTGGTCAAAGATACCGAATCTCAGCGACCTCCGCGGGTCAGGATCCGTGTCATCCGGCGGATGCGGTCGGCGAGTTTTTCACTGGAGAGCTTTTCCCGCAGCCGGTCCGTGATAATCGGGAAGGAAAACGGCGTGTATTTTTCGCAGGCCTTCCAGAGGATTTCCTGCCGGGAGATCCGTTCCAGGGCTTTTCGCAGGCGTCCTTCTTCCAATTGGTGCTCAAAGGTCTCCCGGAAAGCCTGCCGGAAGAGCAGGTGGTCCGGTTCGTAGTCGCGGAACACCTCAAAGAGCAATTGGGAATTGCTCTGCAGGTGCTTCATCTTGATCCCCTTTTTCGGGTAACCCGTAAACACCAGGCCACTGATCACAGCGATGTCGCGAAATTTCCGCCGGGCCATTTCAGTGGCGTTCAGGCTTTTCTGCAAGTCGTCCAGCAGGTATTCCGGGCTGAACAAGTCGTTGTCCAGGATCACCCCGATATTCAGTTCCCGGTCGGACAGGAGCTCAAAGCCGTAGTCGTTGTAGGCCAGGGAAAAGGTGATCGGGGACAGCAGGCTGATGCGGTAACTGAGCAAGCTCGCCATGGCCTCGTGTACAAACCGTCCTTCAAAGGGGTAGAACAGGTGGTGGTACCCCTCCCGGCTTTGGAAGGTTTCAATCAGGAACTGGTCCGGCCCCGGGACGATACTCTCGAGTTGCTGCCGTTTAAAGAGTGCGTCCAGGGATCGGATTTCCCGGGATTGCTCCCCGGCCGGCCGGCGGTGCGAATAGAGTTCTTCCCGGAGCAGTTCGGACATCTCGCTCGACAGGGTCAATCGCCCGCCCATCCAGCTGGGCACCTTAGAGGTTTTCCTGCTGGAATTCCTGACCTGGGCCACCATGTCCCGGATCCGGATAAATTCCAGGTTGCGCCCTGCAAAAGTAAAGACGTCGCCGGGGTTGAGTTTGGAGATAAACCACTCCTCGATCGTCCCGATGTACCCGCCTTTCTGGTATTTTACAGTCATGTGCGCGTCCCCCACAATCGTGCCGATCTGAAACCGGTGCCGCATGGCGACGCCCCGGTTGGTAACCTTGAACAACCCGTCGGGCAGTACCTCCACCTTTTTGTATTCGTCGTAACTGGCCAGGCTCTGGCTCCCCATCACCAGGAAGTTCAGCAGCCATTCCCAGTCTTCCCGGCTCATGGCCTGGTAGCAGAACGTTCCGGTCACCTCCCGGTAGATTTCCTCCGGCAGGAAGCCATCCGACACGGCCAGGGTAGTCAGGTACTGGACCAGGACGTCGTAACTGGCCAGGTACGGGATGCGGTCTTCCACGGCCTGCTTGCGAACGGCCTGTTGCAGGGCGGAGGCCTCGATGAGTTCCATGGCGTGGGTGGGCAGGAAATAGATGACGCTTTCCCTCCCCGGCCGATGCCCGGACCGGCCGGCCCGCTGCAGAAACCGGGCCACCCCCTTGGGCCCGCCAATCTGCACCACGGTCTCCACGGGTGCAAAATCCACGCCCAGGTCCAGGCTGGAGGTGCAGACCACGGCGCGGAGGCTTTCGTTCCGGATGGCCTGTTCCACCCAGTTCCGGGTGGCCTTGTCGATGCTCCCGTGGTGCATGGCAATGTCCCCGGCGAGTTCCGGGTGTTTTTCCAGCAAGGCCCGGAACCAGATCTCGCATTGGCCCCGGGTATTGGTAAAGAGCAGCGTGGTCTTGCTGTTCCGGATAATCGGGATGACGTGTTCCAGGAGGTGGAGCCCTAGGTGGCCCCGCCAGGGAAAGGTCTCCATCGTATCCGGGATAATACTCCGGACCGTAATTTTCTTGTCGATTTGCGCGCGGATCAGCACGGAATTTTCCAGGGCGCCGGATTCCGGACCGAGCAACACCTGCCGGGCCTGTTCCAGGTTGCCGATGGTGGCGGAAATCCCCCAGATCCGCAGGGCAGGACAAATGGTTTTCAGGCGGGAGAGGGCCAGCTCCATCTGTACCCCTCGTTTGCTGCCGAGCAGTTCATGCCACTCGTCCACGACAATGGCATAGCAGTCCGCGAACAGCTTTTTATAGCCCTTGGTGGCCAGGAGCAACTGCAGGCTTTCCGGGGTGGTGATCAGCAGGTCGGGGAGGATCTTGCGTTGCCGGGCGCGTTCGGCACTGGAGGTGTCGCCGGTCCGTATCCCCACCTCAAATGGGATGTCGAGGTCCCGGGTGATTCGTTCGGCCGATTGGTGGATTTCCCGGGACAGGGCGCGCAGCGGGGTGATCCAGATGGCCTTGAGACCTTTTTTGTGCCCATCCCGGAAATTTGGGTGCTGCCGCATATACTCCAGGAGGATCGGGAACCAGAGGGCGTAGGTTTTCCCGCTTCCGGTGGGGGCGTTCAACAAGCCGTGGCGGCCCTCCATAAAGGCGGCCCAGGTCTTGTGCTGGAAGGGGAATGGGTCCCAGCCTTGCCGTTTAAACCAATCGGAGGCGATGGCCATCAGGGCGTCGGTATCCGGGGGTTGCCCGGTAGGGTGCTTGGGGCCTGCCATGGTTCAGGGGATCATGTTTTCGAGTTCCGCAAGCGTGTTTGCCTCGGAAATGGGTTTGTCTTTCCGCCAGCGGACGATCCGCGGAAAACGGGTGGCAAAGCCGCTTTTATGCCGCCCGGACCGGGCAATCCCCTCAAAGGCAATTTCAAAAACGTGTTCGGGCTTCACGGAACGGACCGGACCAAAACGCTCCAGGGTATTCCGCTTGATCCAGGCATCCACCTGCCGGAATTCGGCATCCGTCAGTCCGGAATACGCCTTGGCAAACGTAACCAGCTCGCGGCCGTTTTCCGTATCGGCCCAGAGCGCAAAGGTGTAATCCGTAAAAAGGTTGCTGCGCCGTCCATGGCCGCGCATGGCATAGGTGAGCACGGCATCCACCGTGAAGGGGTCTACCTTCCACTTCCACCAATCCCCTTTTTTCCTTCCCACGCCGTAAGCCGATGCCCGTCGTTTGAGCATGAGCCCCTCGCTCCGGAGTTCCCGTGCCCGCCCGCGTTCTTTCCGGGCCGCATCCCAGTCCTTGATTTCCAGCGTTGCCGAGAGGTCTGCCGGCAAGTTGGGGTCTGCCTGCAGGGGTTCGATCAGCGGGTCGAGCAGGGCCCGGCGCTCCGTATAGGGCAGGTCCCGAATGTCCTTGCCTTTCCATTCCAGCAGGTCGTAGGCCCTGAGGATTACCGGAATCTTCTGAAGCAGGGCGTTGGTGACTTTTTTACGGCCCAGTCGCTTTTGCAGGTCGTTGAAGCTTCCTACCTGTCCCTTGGGGTAGGGCAGTATTTCCCCGTCGATGACCGTGCCGTCGGGCAGGGCCTCCGCCAGGTCCGCGAGTTCCGGGTAGCTCCCGGTGATCAACTCTTCGCCCCGACTCCAGAGGAAATGGGTCCCCCCGCGCACAATGAGTTGCGCCCGGATCCCATCCCATTTGTGCTCCATCAGCCATGCCGAGGGATCCCCCAGGTCTTCGGGCGTCTCATCCACCGGATAGGCCAGGTAGAAGGGGTAGGGTCGGGACTGATTTTCGGCCTGCTGCTCCTGCAACACCAACTCTTGGAAACTCGTATTGGCCGGGTCCCAATTGCCCATCAGCCGGAAGGCGAGCAGGTCTTCCCCGATGCCCGTGGCCTGCGACAGGGCCCGGGTCATGAGTTTCTGGCTGATCCCGATCCGGAAGCCGCCCGTCATGAATTTGGTGAGGACAAATCGCTCATAGAACCCCAGTTTTTGCCAGTTTTCCTGGAGGTAGGCTTTTTTTCCGGATTCTTCACGGCCCCTGAGCGCCACGATGTCCTCCAGGTAATCGGACAGGGAACGGGCTCCCGAATCCGGGTTCCCCGACTGCGGGATCACCAGGGCGATAGTCTCAGCCAGATCGCCCACGATATGGTAACTCTCCTCGAATAGCCAGAGCGGGATGCCCGCCAGTTCCGACGCCCATTCCCGAAGCAGGCGGGTATTGACCGGACGGGGTGGGCGGCGGTGCGAAAGGATGGCGATGGTCCAGACCTTATCCGGCCCCGGGGCGCTGTCGAAGTAGCTGCTCAGGGCATCCACCTTGACGTTCGTCTTGTTGGTGGCATCCAGGGTCCGTATGAGTTCCGCAAATGCCCTCATGTCACTACCTGCGTGTCGTTTTCGGGGGTTTCCCCCTCGTATTGGGTTTCCTCTGTACGTGCGTCGTACCCGTTTTCGGCCAGGAAGCGCGAAAAAATATGGGCGTATCCGTGCGTGCAGATGACGCGCTCCGCCCCGGTGGCCCGGATGCTATCAAGCAGCCCCTGCCAGTCGCAGTGGTCGCTCAGGACAAAACCCTGGTCTACCGCACGCCGGCGCCTTGCCCCCCGAAAAGCCATCCAGCCGCTGGCAGCGGCTACCTCATAGGGCACCATCCGCCGCATCCAGGTACTGCCATGGGCGCTGGGCGGGGCCAGAACGAGGTTGCCGCGGAGTTCCTCCCTCGTGGTTTCCCCGGTTACCCGGGTGGTTTCCGGGAATCCGGCCAGCGGGCGCAGTACTTCCGTCATATTTTCAATGGCCCCGTGGGTATAGATCCGGCCGATGTCCGGGTCCAGGCCAGCCAGGAGTCGTTGGGCTTTTCCCAGGGAATAGGCGAGCAAAACGGAGGTTTTCCCCCCTTCCCGGTTCCGCGCCCACCAGGCGTTGATATCCCCCAGTACTTCCGCTTGCGGCCGCCATTTAAACGCCGGCAACCCAAATGTGCATTCCGTGATAAAACTATGGCAACGCACAGGTTCATACGGCGTGGCCAGGCCGTCGTCTTCGGTTTTATAGTCGCCCGAAAACACCCAGACTTCCCCCTGGTATTCCGCCCGAATCTGGGACGATCCGATAATATGTCCGGCCGGGTGAAAACTAAAGCGCACGCCGTTGACGGTAAAGGATTCCCCCCATTCCCGGCCACTGACGCGGATATCGCCCAGCCGGTGGCGGATAATCGGTACGTTTCTATGATGGGTGATATACCGGCCGTGACCGGGCCGGCTGTGGTCGGCATGGCCGTGGGAAATCAGGGCGCGGTCCACGGGTTTCCAGGGGTCCAGGTAGACGTCGGCAGGCGGGCAGTAAATGCCCCTGTCGGTGAATTCCAGAAGCGGTTTTTCCATAGCTGTGTGAAGGTACGGAATTCCGGGAACAGGAAGGACCCCGAACGTTTGGCGTCCGTTTCGATTTGGCCGGCATTACCCGTTGTGTTTCCCCCGTGGGAACCCATGGTAAAACCCCCTTCTAAGGGACCTGTAAATCTTTGCGCCATGAAGGGTTAAAACCCTTCGGGGAAGCGGGCAAATCCTTTGAAAAGAAATATATTTGCAGAGATAAACGCATTGCAGACCATGCCCATTTTAGATTTATACAACCACTCCGAGAAACGCCGCAACCTGGCGCACTTTGCAGCCATCGCCTCCCTGGCGGCCGTTGACGGAGCGGTCAACCCGGCGGAAAAGGAAATCCTGGACCGTTTTGCCCAGAAACTCAATATCACCGATGCCGAATATAAGGAGGTGATGAAGAAGGAAAACAAATACCCGATTGAGGCCCCCTTCGAGATGAAGAAGCGCTACGAGCGGCTCTACGATTTCTTCCGGATCATCTTCTCGGACCACGGAATCGACGCGGAAGAAGAGGATCTGGTACGCAAGTACGCTATCGGGATCGGCTTCAGCTCAGAAATGGCCGACAAGGTGCTTAAAAGTTCTACGGAAATTTTCAGCGGGCAGATTCCGTTTGAAGACTACCTGCTGCTCATGGAGCGCCGGAAGTAAAGTGCCGGAAGAATTGCGATGGCCGTTCCTCTGCCCCGTTCTCACCCCCGGGCTCAGGCGTATTGCGCCATAAAGGACTCGGCTTTCTCCACCATTTTACGGCTCCCGCAGAAAAACGGCACGCGCTGGTGCAGTTCTGTAGGCGTAATCTCCAGGATCCGGCGGTACCCGTCCGATGCCCTGCCCCCGGCCTGTTCGGCCAGGTAAGCCATTGGGTTGCATTCGTAGAGCAACCGGAGTTTGCCGTTGAAGGCCGTACTGCTCTTTGGGTAGATGTAGATGCCCCCCTTGATCATATTCCGGTGGAAATCCGATACCAGGGAACCGATGTACCGGGACGTGTAGGGCCGGTCGTCCTCTTCCTTCTGGCAGTATTTGATATAGTCTTTGACCCCCTGCGGAAAGTGCGTGTAATTCCCTTCGTTGACCGAGTAGATACGGCCCGTTTCCGGAAACTGCATGTTGGGGTGGGAGAGGTAAAACGTGCCGATGGCCGGGTTGAGGGTAAAGCCGTTTACCCCGTGCCCGGTGGTATAGACGAGCATCGTGGAGGTGCCGTAGATAATATACCCGGCCGCTACCTGGTTCACCCCGGGTTGCAAAAAGTCCTCCAGGGACACAGGCGACCCGATGGGGGTGACCCGCCGGTAGATCGAAAATATGGTTCCCACCGACACATTCACGTCGATATTTGACGAGCCGTCCAGGGGGTCTATCAGTACGACGTATTTGTTTTGGTGCTGTTCGTCCTGGGAATTGATGGTGATGAAATCGTCTTCTTCCTCCGAGGCAATGCCGCAGACGATCTCCCGGTTCTGCAATGTCTGTTTGAATTTTTCATTGGCCAGCACATCGAGTTTCTGCTGGCTCTCACCCTGGATATTCGTTTCGCCGGCAGCTCCCAGGATGTCCACCAGCCCGGCCTTATTCACCTCGTGGTTAACCACCTTGGCTGCAAGGCGGATCGCGTTGATCAGTTTGGACAATTCGCCCGTGGAATACTGGAATTCCTGCTGGTTCTCAATGATGAACTCCCCGAGGGTCTTGTTTTTTCTCTGCATCCGGGCGTATTAGGTGGTTGTGCCCACAAATATCGTTTATTTTGTGAAACTATATCGTTTTCGCTTATCAGTCGTTTTTAAGATTTATAACTTTGTGTTTTATTTGTAACAGATATGGAAACCAGCATACGACCCGCTGAGGAGGCGGACATGAAAGAAGTATACCGGTTGATTCGGGAGCTCGCCGTTTACGAACGGGAACCCGATGCCGTTGAAGTGACCGAGCAGCAGCTGCTCCGGGACGGTTTCGGACCCGACCCGAAGTTCCGCTGCTTTGTTGCGGAACGGGATGGCGGGATCGTCGGTATGGCCCTGATCTATCCCCGTTATTCGACGTGGAAGGGCCCGGCCATCCACCTGGAAGACCTGATCGTCACCGAGGAGGCGCGCGGCCTGGGGGTGGGCAGTGCGCTGCTCACCGAAGTGATCCGGTACGCCTCCGGGCAGGGGGTTAAGCGCGTGTGCTGGGAAGTTCTGGACTGGAACGAACCTGCAATTGACTTTTATGAAGCCCGCGGAGCCCGGGTCCTGAGGGACTGGGACGTTGTCCAATTGGACGAGGCGGGGATTGAAGCTTATCTCAAGGAATATGCGAGTATTTAAATTCGGGGGTGCCTCGGTAAAGGATGCGGACGGAGTCCGCAATGTGTTGAAGGTGCTCAGCGAGACGGGGACGGAAAAGACATTCCTGGTGGTATCCGCCATGGGAAAGACCACCAACGCGATGGAAGCCGTGGTGCGCGCCTATTTTGAGGACAAAGGCACGCTGGCCGCTGCGCTGGATGAGGTGGTGGCCTATCACCTCGGTATCGCCGGGGAATTGTTCCCGGCCGAAGGGCACCCGGTTTTCGACAGGCTTCGCGGACTCTTCGAAGAGGTGCGAGGTTTCCTCGCCTGGAACAAGTCGCCCAAATACGGGTTTGTCTACGACCAGGTCGTCGGCTATGGGGAACTGCTCTCCACAGTAATTGTCAGCGCCTTCCTGGAGGATAGCGGCATCGCGAATACCTGGCTGGACATCCGCAAATACATCAAAACGGATTCGAATTACCGGGACGGCAACGTCCAGTGGGAGCGTACCCAGGAGGCAATCGCCACCCTGGCCCCGGGGAAAGAGCTCTTCATTACCCAGGGGTTCCTGGGGAGTGACGAGAACAACTTCACCACAACCCTGGGCCGGGAGGGATCCGATTATACGGCGGCCATTATCGCCTATTGCCTGAATGCCCAATCGGTTACCATCTGGAAGGACGTGCCCGGGGTCCTCAACGCGGACCCGCGCTATTTTGAGCAGGCGAGCCTCCTGAACCGGATCTCCTACCGGGAGGCCATTGAGCTGGCGTTTTACGGGGCATCGGTTATCCACCCCAAGACATTGCAACCCCTGCAGCGAAAGGAAATCCCGCTGCACGTCAAGTCCTTTCTGAAGCCGGCCGACCCGGGGACCACGGTGGGCTCCGGCAAGGGGATCGAACCCGAGGTCCCGTGCTTTATCGTCAAGAAGGACCAGGTACTCATGCGGCTGTCTTCCCTGGATTTTTCCTTTATTGTGGAGGACAGCATCGGCGACCTGTTCAAATTGCTCCACGACCACCGGATGAAGGTCGATATGATCCAGAATTCGGCCATCAGTTTCTCCGTGTGCATCGACAACAAGTTTGGCCGGTTGCCCGAATTGCTCCAACAGCTCCGGGGACGCTTCAAGGTGGTCCACCACGAGAACGTATCCCTTTATACCATCCGCCATTTCAATGCGGAGGCGATCCGCTCTTTGCAGAATGGCCGGGAGGTACTCCTGGAACAGCGGAGCAAGGAAACCGTGCAGTTGGTGGTGAAGTGACCGCGGGGCGGTAATTCCTTCACAGACATTTCGAAATTCCCGGATTGTAGGGGTCCTCCCCGGTCAATTTTCTATCTTTACCTGTATAGCAACAGCAACCTATGAGTTTAGTGACTGCCAAGGAGGTGTCCCGGGCCATCAACCTGGACCGGTATGGATTCCTCGGAACCCTGATGGGCTGGGTCCTGATGCAAATTACGCGGATCAGCAGCATCAACCGCTTTTACAAGCGGCACCGGCACCTGGAGGGTACCGAGTTCCTGGAACGGATCCTCGAGCACTACGAAATCGACTTTGAAATCCCCGAAGAGGACATTAAACGGTTGCCTAAGGAAGGGGCTTTTATCACAATCAGCAATCACCCCCTGGGCGGGATTGACGGGGTGCTCTTGCTGAAACTCCTGCTGCAGCACCGGCAGGACTACAAGATCATCGCCAATTTCCTGTTGCAGCGGATTGAACCGCTGGCCCCGTTTATCATGCCTGTCAACCCCTTTGAAAACCACCGGGACGCCAAGAGTTCGGTGGCGGGTTTCAAGCGCTCCATGGAACATCTGGGGGGTGGCCACCCGTTGGGCATTTTCCCTGCCGGGGAGGTCTCCACCTACAAGGAAGGCCAGCACTTCGTGGACAAGCCCTGGGAGGAAGCGGCCCTGAAGCTGATCCGCCGCGCCGAGGTCCCGGTAGTCCCCATTTATTTCCACGCCCGGAACAGCCGGTTGTTTTATTACCTCTCCCGGATCAACGATATTTTCCGAACCGCCAAACTCCCCTCGGAACTCACCACCCAGCGGAACCGGAGCATCAAGGTGCGGATTGGCCACCCCATTTCGGTTGCCGTGCAAAAGGAACACGATACCCTGGAGGAATTCTCGGACCTGCTCAGGAGGAAGACCTACCTCCTGGCAAATGCCTATGAGCGGGAGCGACTCATAGACCAGATCCCCGGCAGCCTGAAAATCCCCAAGCCGCCCCGTCGCATTGCCGATGCCGTACGGAGCGAAGTGATCCAGGGGGAAATTGAGAAGCTGCGCGAAAAGAACTGCCGCCTGCTGCAAAACCGGAATTACGAAGTATTCCTCGCCCAGAAGAAGGACATGCCTTTTATCCTGCAGGAGATTGGCCGGCAGCGGGAAGTGACCTTCCGGGCCATTGGGGAAGGGACCAACAAGTCCATCGACCTGGACCGCTTTGACGACTACTACCACCACCTTTTCCTCTGGGACGACCAGGAGAAGAAAATCGTCGGGGCCTACCGGATGGGGATGGGGTCGGAAATATTCGAGAAATACGGCATCGACGGGTTCTACCTGCAGGACCTATTCCGGTTTGAACCCGAACTATTCGGCATGATGAGCCGTTCCATCGAAATGGGCCGCGCCTATATCGTCAAGGAATACCAGCAGAAACCCATGCCGCTGTTCCTGTTGTGGAAGGGCATAGTGCACACCACGCTCCGGCACCCGGAACACCAGTACCTGATTGGCGGGGTGAGCATCAGCAACCAGTTCTCGAACTTCTCGAAATCCCTGATGATCGAATTTATGAAGTCCCATTACTGGGACCCCTATGTGGCGCAGTATATCCGCCCGAAAAAGGAATTCAAGGTAAAGCTCAACGATGCGGACAAGGAGTTCGTCTTTGACGAAACCGAGTCCGACCTGAACAAGTTCGACAAGCTCATCGAGGAGGTGGAACCCGGCAGCCTCCGACTGCCCGTACTGATCAAAAAGTACATCAAGCAGAATGCCCGGGTGGTGGCCTTCAACGTAGACCCGCTATTCAACAATTCGGTAGACGGTTTGATGTATATCCGGATCGCCGACCTCCCCGAGGACACCGTAAAGCCGGTCATGGAGGAATTCCAGGCAGAACTCGAGCGACGCCTGGCCGAAGGGGCCGGCGGGGAACAGGCTAGCGGAGCTCCCGCTCAATAAAATCCCGGCAATACGCCTTGATCTGATCCCGTGCAGCGATAAAGGCCTCCCGCTTCTCGGCTTCCGAACCGGTAACTTTGGACGGATCCGAAAAGTTCTGGTGCAGCCGTTTGGCGCCGGGCGCCGGGATAAACGGGCAGTTCTCCCGCGCGTGGTCGCACACGGTGATGATATAGTCCCAGGCAATGCCTTCGTATTCATCGACATGGTTGGAAGTGTGCCCCGAGATGTCGATCCCGTCTTCGGCCATAAAGCGGACCGCGTCCGGGTTGAGCCCGTGGGTTTCCACCCCGGCGCTATAGATGCGGGCGGCGGGCTCGGACTGAAGGGCTTCCAGGTATCCGTGGGCCATCTGGCTCCTGCAGGAATTCCCGGTGCAAAGTACAAGGATGTTTTTCATGGGTGTAGAATGCTTGTTTTGGTGAAATAAATGTTTAATCGGTGCCGACGGTTTTGCTTCTGCGTTCAAACAGGATATTGTCCTGCCAGATACCGTCCCTTTTGGCAATTTTTTCCCGGTAACCCAGCCGGCGGAAGCCGACGGCTTCATGCAGGCGGATACTCCCGGCGTTTTGCGGGAAAATCCCGGATTGCAGGGTCCAGATTCCCTGCTGTTCACTCTCGGCGATCAGCTTCCTGAGCAGCGCTTTTCCCGTTCCCTTACCCCTCTGGGCGGAACTCACATATACGCTCACCTCGGCCACACCGCCGTAGACGCAGCGGCCCGAGACCGGAGAAAGAGCCGCCCACCCCGCAACCTGTCCGGAGATTTCGGCTACCAGACGGCCAAAGGGGAGATGTGCCCGGTCCCAGTCTTCATATGCCGGGACCCGGGTTTCAAAAGTGGCATACCCGGTAGCGATCCCCTCTTCATAGATTCGGGCTACCTCGTGCCAGTCCTCGGGTTGCATGTCTCGGATCTGCATGGGGCCTTCAGGTTATCAGCAACAACCAGACGCGGGGTCGCAACCATTCCGGGCCCCGGCAACTGGGGCGGGTTCCGGGGTGCCGCAGATATCGCTCGCCTTGCACTGGGTGGCTTCCGGGGAGAGGCGGAGGACCAGGTGGTCTCCTTCCACCACCTCCCCTGCAACGTGCAACTGGGCGGTGTGGAATTGCCGGTTGCCGTATTCAAATTTTACCGGGCTGTCCAACATCAGCGGTTGCTTGCGGTTGACGCGGGAGAGGATGGCCAGGGCTTTCCGTGCGGTAATAGAGCGATCCGTATGCTCCGGGACAGGGCTTTCCCATAGCTGGATGACGGTTTCCGTCCACGCGTCTGAGCGTCCGCCGCAATCCGTGGCGTCGACACGGATATTCTTGACTTCCGTGATATGGTAATCGGGCCGCAGCAGCTTCCCGGGGGCGTATTCAAAATTCAGCTCCCTTTCCGGGTGCCTTTCCAGGAGATTCAGGAATTCAGAAGTTTTCATGGGTTCGGGTATTGGATTCAATTGTTGTTTCTGTTTTTGTGTGGCTCGATTTGCGGGAATCAACAGGGATTTGCCGGGGATCTGCCGGGTATTTGATGCGCAGGGCGGGTCAACAGCACTGGCTGCTGATTCGGGTGAAAAAAGACCCGAATAACCCCTGTATTTCATTCCACCGGTCGGTATCGATGCAATAGCAGAGGTTCCTTCCCTGAAAATTCCCCCGGAGCAACCCGACTTTTTTAATTTCCGACAGGTGCTGGGAGATGGTGGCCTGGGCCAGGCCGGTTTCTTCCACCAGGTCGCTGCAAATA
Source organism: Robiginitalea sp. (assembly GCF_982776155.1). Taxonomy (NCBI): domain Bacteria; kingdom Pseudomonadati; phylum Bacteroidota; class Flavobacteriia; order Flavobacteriales; family Flavobacteriaceae; genus Robiginitalea; species Robiginitalea sp. The sequence continues at coordinate 229,444 of NZ_CEXZKX010000002.1, read as the reverse complement.
CAGGAGTCCTGCCGGCTGATGTACTGCAGGATGGCTACCCGTGCGGGATGAGCCAGTACCCGGGCAATCTGCGCAATTTCATTCTGTCGCTGGTCGAAGAGTTGGGTTTTGGAAACGCCCATGTTTTACAATTTATATATCGCAATATTACGATAATAAGATTAAAAATAAAAGCCGAAGTGTGTTTTTCGGCTTTTTTCGTTTTTCCAAAGAAGGGGTTATCTCCGGACCCGTGCGGATTTCCCTTAAAACCAGGGCTTTTTCCCCACCTGGTAGGTATTGTAGAACTCCTCGTCGCTTTTGGTCAGGTAGATGACGCCCTCGATGAGTCCGATCAGGCCGGTGGCCCAAACCACAAAGATGCCCACGCCGATACAGGTCAGCACCATGCCGATGACCGTGACCACCAGGAGGATAATCCCCTCTTTCTGGTATCCGAGGATAAACTTATGCACGCCCAGGGAGCCCAGCACAATGGCGAGTATCCCGGCCAGGATTTTTTTGTTCTCCCCCCCGGCGCTGTTGAGGCCTTCCTTGAATTCGTCGGCGGTTTTCTTGGCTTCGCTTTTAAAATCTCCGGCAGCTTTTTTTGCATCTTCGCCGGCTTCCCGGGCCTTATCCCCGAAATCTTTATTTTCGTCTGACATGGTAATTGGTGTTGGTTTTAGTATCACCAATGTAGCAAATTATTCCTTATTCCAGAAATGCGGAATCCACAGGTTCCCAGAGTTCTATTTTATTGCCTTCCGGGTCCAGGATCCAGCCGAATTTCCCGTAGTCGTATTCTTCTATCTCACCCACCACCTGTACACCTTCTTCCCGTAACGCGGCCAGGAGCTCGCGGAGGTTTTCCACCCGGAAATTCATCATAAAGGGTTTTTCGCTTGGCTCAAAGTACTTTGTGTCCATTTTAAAGGGACTCCACTGGGTACTGCAATCCCTGCCGTTCTCGTCTTTCCACCAGAAGGTCCACCCGTAGTTGTCCGTGGGAATCCCCAGATGTTTTTTATACCATTCCTTGATATGGTCCGGGTCTTTGGTTTTAAAGAAAAACCCTCCCAGGCCGGTTACTCGCTTCTCCATGATTGCTCTTATTTATTTTTTTATTGCTTTTTCGTACATGCGAACCCAATCCTCCACCTCCATTTTTTCACAGAGTTCCCCGATGAGCCCATAGGGTATTTTATCGGGTTTCCGGAAGCGGATACAACTCTTGCCCATATCCGGCTTTCCGATATCCAGGGCCCTGTACCGGTCCAGGAACCACTGGTTGAGTTCGGGGTCCGCGTAGATCCCGCTGTGGTAGACGGCGATGTAGTTCTTTTGGCTGGCGAGGCTCATAAAGGGCAACGGGAGTTCCGGGTTGCAGTGGTAGCCATCCGGGTAGCGGGCATGGGGCACCACGTATCCGATCATCCCATAACTGATGGATTCCTCAAATCCTTCCGGCAGGTGGGTCCGGATGGTTTCCCGAAGTCTGGAGACGGGTTCCCGGCGCTCCTCCGGCAGCTGGGAAATGTAGTCGTCTGCACTGGTTGCCTCGTATTGCATGGCGGGTATATTTTTGGTTGTTGTCGGTTTTCAGGATGTCGCCGTCGAAGGCTTTGGTTTCAGGATGTCGCCGTCGAAGGCTTTCGTTTCAGGATCTGTGCGGATATAATACTCATGATCAACCCGATGAGGAAGACCGTGATAAACATCAGGAAGAAATTCATCAGGGGGTTGGTAAACAGTTCCTTTTCCGCCTCCATGGCCCGGGCGCGCTCCTGGAATTCGGATTCGGGCAGGGAGGCTTCCAGGTCGGCCAGGACGGAGGCGTAATAGGTCTCCATAAAATCCGGGTTCATATACTTTACATAGATCACGTCCAGGATTCCGAACATCAGGGCGGTGATCAGGCTGATGCCCAGGCCGATTTTCAGCCCGGCTCCAAAGTTCAGGGTACCGCTGTTTTCGCGGTCCCGGAAATGCCGGATCCCGAAATACACAAAACTGAGGGCCACCACCATGGAGGCGTACCCGATCACTTCCTGGGCGCCAAAATCCAGGCCGTCGGCCAGGTAAAGGCTCAGCAGGAAGAGTACGCAAATGACCGTGCCCCCGTAAAGGCCGTACCGGATGATTGTCTTTTTCATGGGTTCTGGTTTTAGGTTGGTATAAAAATACCCGGCCCGGGGGGAGTGGGCTTCATACTAAAGTACCAATTTTATCCTTTGGGCCTTCCGACCCGGAAATTTATGCGCTGCCTTCGGGGAGGAGATTCAGCGCCCGGGCCTTGCGGATAACCTGGGTGCGGCGCCGGACATCGAGTTTAACCAGCAGGTTGGAAACATGGGTTTTCACCGTGCTTTCGGAGATGTGGAGTTCGTCTGCAATTTCCCGATTGGACAAACCCTTGCAGAGGGGGAGGAGCACTTCGCATTCCCTGGGGGTGAGCCCGAGCTGGCGGATTTTCCGTTGGTCGGCTTCCCGGGACGGGGGTTTCGGGCGGGCATGCCGCTGCAATCCCATGCCGATCAGCAGGAATAGCACGGCCAGGCTGCCGAATATCCATTCCGGGTCAGTGGTCCCGCTATAGTACCCCAGACGGCCAATGCGCAGCAGGATCCATACTGCCAGAGCCAGGGCCGAGAAAATCCAAATGGTCCGCCACATATGGGAAAGATATAAAATGCAGGGTAAACCGCGGGAGGCGCCGGGAATCACTTTCCCTGGTAATGCTCCTTGATTTTTCGCACAATGGTGGCAGCCAACTTTTCCTTGCTCTCCACAGTCCACCCCGCCACGTGCGGGCTCAGCAGGACCCGGGGAGACCGGATCAGCTCTTGCATGTCCGGGGGCATGCCGTCCTCTCCGAAGAGGGATTCAAAGGAGGATTTCTCGTATTCCAGGACATCGAGGCCGGCGCCCAAAACCCGACCGGTCCGCAGGGCATCCACCAGGTCGCCGGTCCGGACGCATTTGCCGCGGGCCGTGTTGAGGAGCCAGATGGGTTTTGCGAAACCGCCCAGGAATCCGGCATCGACCATCCCGATGGTTTCCGGCGTTTCCGGCACGTGGAGGCTGACCACGTCGGCGTGCTGCATCAATTCCGGCATCCCTACCTGGCGGGCATCCCCGTTGCCCACGCCCCCCACGATATCATAACAAAGGGTCTGTACGTCAAAACCCCGGAGTTTGCGCGCAAAGGCCTGGCCCGTATTGCCGTAGCCGATGATGCCCACGGTCTTGCCGTCGAGTTCCACACCCCGGTTTGCCTCCCGTCGCCACCGGCCTTCCCGGACCTCGGCATCGGCCGTGTGCAATTTGTTCATCAGGGAGAGGAGCATGCCCAGGGCGTGTTCGCCTACTGCGTTGCGGTTGCCCTCGGGTGCGGCAGCCAGGAAAATGCCCCGTTCGCCCGCCGCCCGGGTATCGATGTTTTCCAGGCCGGCACCTACCCGCCCAATGAATTCCAGGTTTTTGGCCCGGTCCAGCAATTCCCTGTCGACGGGGAGCCTGCTGCGGATAATGATGCCGTGGTATGCCCCGATTTTTTCCAGGATTTCCTGCCGGGTACCGGTGTGGTCCCTGTGGTTTTTGAACCCCAGGGCCGCCAGGCCTTCCTCGAGCAGCGGGTGGTTTTCGTCCAGGTGCAGAACTTTTTTCATCGCATTGCAGTTACGTGGGTCCGGAAGGGGACCAAGATACAGAAGATTCCGGGCATTTGCGAAACGGGAGGCCCCGTCTAAATCCCAAGCACAAACCGGGCGATCCAAAAATAGATCAGGATGCCGAAGATGTCGTTGCTCGTGGTGATGAAAGGCCCGGTTGCAATGGCCGGGTCGATGCCGCGTTTGTGTAAAAAGAGCGGGGTAAATGTGCCGATGACGCCGGCTACGACAATCACCGCGATCAGGGAGATGGAAATGGCCAGGGCCGTGGGGAAGCTCCCTTTCCAGATCCAGGTAAACACCAGCAGGCCGACGGCCAGGATCACCCCGTTGAGCAGGGCCAGGAGCATTTCCTTGATCAGCCGGTTACCGACACTCCCCTTCAGGTCGTCGTTGACGAGCCCCTGTACGATAATTGCACTGGACTGTACGCCCACATTCCCCGCCATGGCCGCAATCAGGGGGGTGAAGAAGAACAGGATGGCGTGCCGGGCAATCATCTCCTCAAAGCCGCCCATGATGGCTGCGGCGCCCAGGCCGCCGATCAGGCCGAGGAACAACCAGGGCAACCGGGCCCGGGTCAGGTCCCAGATGCTGTCGTCCGCTTCCACATCCTGGGAGATACCTGCCGCCATCTGGTAATCCCGGTCGGCTTCTTCCCGGATGACGTCCACGATATCGTCGATGGTAATCCGCCCCACCAGGCGCCCGATTTCATCTACCACCGGAATGGCTTCCAGGTCGTATTTCGACATGATCCGGGCCACTTCCTCGGGTTTTTCGTTCACGTTTACCGAATCCACGTGGGATATATATATATCGCGGATCGGCGAGCGGGTCGAAGCGGTCAGCAGGTCCTTCAGGGACAACCGGCCGATAAGGATGCCCTGGTCGTTGACGACGTAGATGGAGTGGACCCGGGTTACGTTTTCCGCCTGTTGGCGCATTTCCTTGACGCAGGTGAGCACCGTCCAGTGGTCGTACACCTTGACGAGCTCCTTGGCCATCAGTCCACCGGCCGAATTCTCGTCGTATCGCAGCAGGTCGACGATGTCGCGGGCGTGTTCGCGATCGGAGATCTTGGAGATGACCTCCTGGACAATTTCCTTGGGGAGTTCCGCCACGATGTCGGCCGCGTCGTCCGTATCGAGTTCCGCGAGCTCCCCGGCGATCTCCTGGGATGAGAGGTTGCCCAGGATGGCTTCCCGCACATCCTCGTCCAGTTCGGTAAGGACATCCGAGGTTTTTTCGCTGTCCAGCAGCTTGATCAGGTAGGTGGCCTGGTCCTCGTGGAGTTCGTCGATAATTTCGGCCACATCCGCATAGTGCACCTCTTCCATCAGCGAACGCAGGGAATCGTTCTGACGGTTTTCTATCAATTGCTGGATTTCCGCCAGCAGCTCGTCGGTGAGTTTAAACGGTGTCATCCCAGATGCGCTTTGAGAGGGCGATAAATTCCCGTACTTCCAGTTGTTCGGGGCGCCGGTCAAAGATAGCATCTTCTTTGAGATAATCGGGGACGGGCAGGCTTTTAAGACTGTTGCGAAGCGTTTTCCTGCGCTGGTTGAAGGCGGTTTTCACCAGGCGGGTGAGGTGTTGGTAATCCCAGTCGGCCCGGGTATCTGTGCGGTAGCGTAAATGCAGTACCCCGGATTCTACCTTGGGCGGGGGGTCGAAGACTTCCGGGGGCACGGTAAAGCGGTATTCCGCCAGGTAATAGGCCTGAACCAGGACCGACAGGATGCCGTAGGTCTTGCTCCCGGGGCCTGCGCAGATGCGTTCGGCCACCTCCCGCTGGAACATCCCGCTGAATTCCGGAATCCGCTCCCGGTTTTCCAGGACGCGGAAGACGATCTGGGTGGAAATGTTGTACGGGAAGTTGCCGGTAACCGCAAAGGGTTTCCCGCCGAAGAGGCCGGGGAGGTCGAGCTTCAGGAAATCTCCGTGCAGTACCTCGAATGACTTGTAGGACGTCGTTTCCGAAGCCAGTTCCAGAGGGAAAACCTCCCGGAGGTACTTCACGGATTCCCCGTCGAGTTCCACGGCCAGCAGGTCCACGGGCCGCCTGAGCAGGAAAGCGGTCAGCACCCCGGTGCCGGGCCCGATCTCCAGGATCCGGGGCGGACCATCCGGGCTCAGGGTTCCGGCAATCCGCATGGCGACGGAAGCATCCGTCAGGAAGTGCTGGCCGAGGTGTTTTTTGGCGCGAACCCCCGTTGTGCGCTGGGTATCGCCTTTTCGCCCCATGCCCCCTCCCTTTTTGGCCGGGGATCTCCGCTTGCCCCTATCCCTGCTCATCGGGTGCGGTATTTCCGGCCGGAGGTTCACAGCCGAATGCCCGGTTCCGGACCCCCGGATCGGGTAGCGCGCCATGGACAAAGCGGTATGCGGGGGACGCCGTCATTCGTGTTCGCTGATGATTTCAAGTTCCGTGCGGAAGGCCACCAAACGGTCTCCGTACCGGTCGGTTACTTCCTGCCGCAGCCTGGCCGCGTGTTCCCCGTAATAGGCTTCTAGGGACTGGCGATCCGGAGCCAGGTACTGAACCGAATAGGTGGTCCCCCCCATCTCCTCCTCGACGAGTACCCGGCAAATCCGCGCGTTTTTAAAAGCGCCCGTGGCGATTACGTCCGGGATGTGGGTGGTGCGCATCCATTCGAGCCACTCCTTGCGAATAGCATCTTCGACGTTGATGGTTACATTGTAAATGATCATGTAGAGTTGGTGTTTCCCCGGGGGTTTAATTGACGGGGTCGCCCCGCAGCCTCCGGAATTGTTTGCGGGCTTCCGGGAAGTGGTAACTGTCCTGGAAGCGATAGATGATTTCCCTGTAGTGTTCCATGGCCTTGGCCGGGTCTTCCAGGCGGGTTCGGTACAGCTCCCCCATGGCAAAATGGGCGTCGTCCGCCAGGATGTCCTGCCCAAAGAACTCAACGATTTTGCGATAACTCAGTAGGGCACCTGAATAATCGCCGGCCGCTTCGAGCAACCTGCCGTGCATCAGTAAGGCCTCGTCTTCGATTTTCTCCCCCTTGTGGCCGGTCAGTATTTCGTCCAGGGCCGCGAGCGCTTCCGCGTTTTTTTGCTGGTACGCCAGCAGGTCGGCCCGGGCGTACTTCCGCAGGGCGGTCTGGGTGGAGTCCTCCAGCGAATTGTCCGAAATGATCAGGCTGAGCTGCATGGCGTCGTTGGCGATGAGCTGGGACGTGGAATTGCGGAGGACCTTCAGCTGGGTAAGCGCCCAGTCAAAATCCCCCTTGTAAAAACTGGTCTGTGCAACCTTAAAGCGGGCCTGTTGCCCCATCACGTCGTTTTTCAGCAATTTCTGGATTTGCGAGAACAAGATGAGCGCCTCGTTAAACCGCTGGTCAAAGACGAGGATGTCTCCCAGGCTGAGCTTTACGTAGCCTTCCGCATATTCCGGAAGCGGCAGGTCCAGGCTGTTTTTCAGGATGCGGATTGCCCGGTCGGGTTTGGAGAGGCGGAAGGCCAGGAATTTGGCATAGGCCACCTGCAATTGCAGGGTGGAAGCGGCATAGCCGTATTCGTCCATCAGCTCCTCGTAGGCTTGTTCGGCCTCCCGCAGGTCTTTTTCCCGGTTGTCGGCCAGGCCGATATCGATCAGGTGGAGGCGTGCGTTGAGCCGGCTTACCGGGTCGTTGCTTTCGGCAACCACAAATTCAAATGCAGCGACAGCAGCCTCAACGGCCCCGGCCTCCTCCGCGCTGCGACCCAGGTTCACCATGCGGTCGAGCCGGACCTCCGGTACGCGCCGGTATATGGCCTTTTCCTGGTTAAACGCGTTGGCGTATTGCCCCTGTTCCAGGTACAGCCAGCTGAGCAATTCGTTCCAAAGCGGGTCCGGGTCTTTCTGCGCCCGGGTAAGCAGGACGCGTCGGAGCAACTGGTTGTTTTCGGCTTCCGGATCCGGACCGATAAAGGATTCGATTACCCGGAGTACATTCGCCTTGGCGGACTCCCGTTGTTGCAACAGGTCCATATAGGCGTCGAACATTTCCCCGATACGTCCCTGTTCCCCGTAAATACGGGCTATTTGAAAATTAAAATCGAGTTCCGGGTTGAGCTCCATCGCGCGGGAATAGGCCTGCAGGGCATAATCCAGGAGGGTATACCGCTGAAATTTAAACCCGATCCCATATCCGAAATTCGGGTTGGATTCGATGGTCTCCAGTGCCTGGCGATACCATTTTTCGGCCTCCTCCGGCCGATCCATAAGCAGGTAGGTATACCCCATATCGATCAGGAGTGTCGGGTAGGCATTGCCCTCCTCCAGGCGCCGGCTCAGAAAGGAGATCGCTTTGTCGTAGGCCTCCAGCTGGTGGTAGCACAACACGAGGCCTTCCGTGTAGTCCGTCCGTCTCGGGTTGTTTTCCGCAAGCTTCTCGTAATACACAACCGCCTTGTCAAAATCCCCGTCGTTGAAATACTGCTTGGCCAGGAAATCTTCCTGGGCCGAAACGACCGAAAGGCACAGGACTGCCAGGGAGCACAGGAATTGTTTCATAACAGGGCTTTGTACAAAGATACGAAGTAATACGGGGCGGCCTTTCCGGGTGTTCCCCGGGCATCGGTCCCGACAGGGCGATCTCCCGCCCCGGGCCTGCTACTCGATCCGGTCGAAACCGGTATAGGGCACCAGCACGTCCGGGATGCGGATGCCCGATTCGTCCTGGTAATCCTCCAGGATACACGCCAGGATCCGCGGCAGTGCAAGGGCACTTCCATTCAGGGTGTGGGCCAGTTGCGGCTTGTTGTTTTCGTCCCGGTAACGCAGTTTCAGGCGGTTGGCCTGGAAGGCCTCAAAATTCGATACGGAACTCACTTCGAGCCAGCGTTCCTGGGCCGCCGACCAGACCTCAAAATCGTAGGTCAGCGCGGAGGTGAAGCCCAGATCACCCCCGCAAAGCCGGAGGATGCGATACGGGAGCCCCAGTTCGCCGAGCAGGCCTTTGACGTGCTCTACCATTTGCTCCAGGGCCGCGTAGGAATTCCCGGGTTCTTCCACCCTCACAATTTCCACCTTGTCAAACTGGTGCAGCCGGTTGAGCCCCCGCACATGCGCGCCATAGCTGCCGGCTTCCCTCCGGAAACAGGGGGTATAGGCCGTATAGCAGAGCGGCAGGTCGCCGAGGTCCATCAACTCGTCCCGCAACATATTGGTAACGGGGACCTCTGCAGTAGGGATCAAAAACAATTTGTCGTCCCGGAGTTCGTACATCTGTCCCTCTTTGTCGGGCAGCTGGCCCGTACCTAGCCCGGAGGCTTCATTGACCAGGTGGGGGACCTGAACTTCCTGGTATCCCGCTTCCGTGTTGCGGTCCAGGAAAAAGCTCACCAGCGCGCGCTGGAGCCGGGCGCATTTACCCTTGTAAACAGGGAATCCCGCCCCGGTAATTTTCACCCCGAGCTCAAAATCGATCAGGTCGTATTGGGCGGCGAGTTCCCAGTGGGGCAGGGCACTGCCTCCGGCCTGCGGCAGGTCCCCGGATGTGAAGACCACCTCGTTGTCCTCCTCGTCCGTTCCGGCCGGAACGGAGGTATGGGGAGCGTTCGGTACCTGGTAGAGGGCTTGCTGCAGGGTATCTGCTGCATCGTTCAGGGATTCCGTCAGGGCTTTGGAGGATTCCTTGAGTTTCGCTGAACGGGCCTTCAGTTCCTGGGCTTCTTCGGATTTCCCCGCCTTAAACAAATTCCCGATTTCCCGCGAGAGCGTATTGGCCTCCGCCAGTGTGGCGTCCAATTGGGTCTGCAGGGTACGGCGCTGCTTGTCCAATTCCAGTACTTCCTGAATCATGGGTTGGGCATCGATCCCCCGTTTGCCGAGGGCTTGGGCGATTGAATCGGGATTTTCCCGCAAGGTGTGCAGTGGCAGCATGTTCCGTGCAAATTTAGGCTGCAAATTTAAGGGTAAAATATGGAATCAGCCAACGGAACGGCCACCGATCGGCGCGGGTTATGCCGGCTACTCCAATTCCCAGGGGGCGGGCAGGATCCAGCGGTGGTGGCGGAAGTGATCCCAGGGTTCTGCCGCCAGGTCTACCTCCGGGTCGATAAAGGGGGCTGCCGGCTGCCGGTTGATCCGCAGGTTGCCTGCCGCATAGACGGCAATATCCTTCCCCTGCCGCGCATAGGATTTCTTGAGGTATTGGGCAAACTGCCAGATAAAATCCGGGTAGGCGAGTACTTTGCGGTACTGTCGGGGGGTCAGGTAATTTTCCGGTTTCACGGGTTCGCTGATGCCCGTGGCCTTGTCGACAATGCGGAACTGGATGGTGCCCCGCCTGCTCCGGAGCATCATGCGCCAGCTCATGCGGTGTCCCTCTTCAGTCCATAGGACATCGCCGGGAATTGCGTAATGCCGGATGGGCAGGAACACCTGCAGGGTGAAATACAACGCGCCCACACCCAGCAGGATTCCGGCATACCGGGGGCGGCCCGAGGGGGGTTGCCACTGCCCGGCGGCCTTGGTCGGGAAAAAGGTGCGGCGGATGGTTTCGGGTTCAAAAAAGAACGCGGTAAACGCCAGCGACAGGTAGGGGAATATCCCGATTTGAAAAACCACCGAGTTGAACAGGTGGAAAAAAATGGAGGCGCCAAAGGCCCATTTTCGGGTCGGCTTCCAGAGCAGGAGGGGGATGATCAGGAAATCGAATGCGATCCCGAACAGGCCGATGCACCGGTGCACCCAGGGCTCCTGCAGGATCGTTCCGATCAGCGGGTAATCTGCCTTGCCAGCCATCAGCAACCCGATAAAACTGAAATCCAGCCAGTCGTCGTATATCTTGGCGATAGCCGCATAGGTGTACACGATGAACAATTGCAGGACAACCGTCCATTTTACGGCCGTGTACATGGTATCCGTGCGTATTTCCGGCCGGCGTTTGGCGTCGAGGGACCTCGCCCGGTGGGCGGGGAGGAAACACATCAGCCCGGATATGAGGATCAGCAGGTAATAGTGGTTGTTGTAAGCGGTTTTCTGCATCAGGTAGGTGCCTGTCCAAAGCAGGGTGAACAGGATGATGCTCAGCCGGTAGCGGTACCCCAGGGCGATGGCGATACCCAGCAGCCCCATCAGGGCGTAATAGACATACATCCCCGGACCCGGCAGGGGTTGCAGCCACTCAAAGCCGATAAAGGTAAAAGTGAATTCGGGTTCCACCAGGTAGCGCCGCACCCAGCCGGTGGCGATGGCGCCGAAGCACTCCAGGGCCAGTAATACCCCGTAAAACATCCGGAACAGGATCAGCGGGCTGTTGTCCATCCGGGAATAGAGCAGGCGCCGGATCATCGTTGGCGTATGGCCCGGCGGGCCGCTTGTTGGTCCAGGGAGAGCTGTTCTTTCAGGGCTTCCAGGGAATCGAATTTCCGCTCGTCCCTGAGACGGGCCAGGAGGCCGACGCGCAGGGGCTGGTCGTAGAGGTCCTGGTCCAGGTCAAAAAAATGCACCTCAATGTGCTGGCCGGAGTCCTCAACCGTCGGGTTGGACCCGATGTTCATCATGCCGAAAACCTCCCGGTCTTCCAGTTGGCTGCGAACCGCATACACCCCATTCGCGGGGATGAGCTTGTATTCGGAGTCTATCCCGAGGTTGGCCGTGGGAAAACCGAGGTTCCGCCCCAGGCCTTTGCCCCGTCGGACGGTGCCGGAGAGCATATAGGGATACCCGAGGTAGGCATTGGCCGTTTCCAGGTCCCCGGCTTCCAGGGCCTTCCGGATTTTCGTGGAACTCACCGATACCTCGTCCACCTCCTGGGCAGAAATTTCCTCCACGGAAAAGTCGAACAGGTTCCCGAAAGCTTCCAGGTCCTGGATGTTTGCCGTGCGGTTCCGGCCAAAGCGATGGTCGTACCCGATGATGATTTTTTTGGTGTGGAGTTTTTCCACAAGCATTTCCCGCACGAACTGCGTGGCAGTTAGGCGCGAAAAACGCTGGGTGAACGGGTGGATAACCAGGCAGTCCAGGCCGGTTTCCCGGAGGATATCCGTCTTTTCCTCAATAGTGTTCAGCAATTTCAGGCCGCTGTCCTTTTGCAGTACCATCCGCGGATGCGGGTAAAAGGTGAGCAAGGTAGACTGCATGTCATGCGACCTGCCAAAATCCGTCAGCCGGCTAAGGATTTTCCTGTGCCCGATATGGACACCATCGAAGGTGCCGATGGTAACCACGCTGGGCCGCTCAATACGGTATTCTGAAAGACCTCGGACGGTTATCACGGAATCAAAATAATAAAAAAGGCGTATTTTTAGCGATGCAAAGCCCCATGAATGAAGACAAAGCTACGTCTTGTTTTATCAATTCCCATATTCTTGCTCAGCTTTTGTTCCTTCTCTCAGGAAACCAGTGGGTTGTGGGAACGTGATAACGCCATCCAGCTTCGCCGGACGGCATCCGGGGAGCTGCTGAAACCACAGGAAGGCAGCGGCTTTACCCTGGATGAAATGGGGATGCGCCGGGCATTGGAGGAACTCAACGGAAACCCCGGGTCCGCCAAGCGTATGTATTTCCCGGACAGCCGGGGCGAATTGCAGCCCTATCTGGTGCGCGAGCGGTCGGTCATGGCGCCTCAACTCCAGGAGCGGTACCCGGAAATCCGCTCCTACCTGGGGGTCAGCCCGGAGAACCCGGCAAGAAGGATCCGCTTCAGTATGTCCCCTTCGGGTTTCCAGGGCATGGTGAGCGAACCCGGGCGGGAAGCGTCCGGATTCCTGGAGAAAGTGCCGGGTAGCGGCGCTAGGTACCTGCTTTATCGCCGCGACCAGAAGGAGGCCCTGCCTTCGGCCTGGAAATGCGGAACCCGGGCTTACCGGGAATTTGCCAAGCCGGCTTCCTCCCGTGCGGCCAAGTTGGTAGACGACCAACTCTTGCGGACTTACCGGCTGGCGGTGGCAACCACAGGGGAGTACGCGGAATACCACGGGGGCACCGTCGGGAGCGCACTGTCGGCCGTAAATGCCACGCTTACCCGGATCAACGAGGTGTTTGAGACGGACCTGGCCATCAGCCTCGTGCTGGTAGCAGGCAACGACCAGGTAATCTATACGGATCCTTCCACGGATCCCTTTGGCGGGAATTTCAGCTCGGAGGTCCAAACCACGCTCGACGCCCAGATCGGATCGGCCAACTACGACATCGGCCATTTGTTCCACCGGGGGTCGGAAGCCGGGAATGCCGGGTTCATCGGTGCGGTTTGCAGCGAGAACCGGAAGGGCAGCGCGTATGCTGCTACGCCCACTCCGGAGGGCGATCGGTTTGACCTGGATTTTGTGGCCCACGAGATGGGGCACCAGTTCGGCGCAAACCACACGTGGTCCTTTGATTCAGAGGGCTCCGGCGTCCAGGCGGAACCCGCTTCCGGGACCACTATCATGGGGTATGCAGGCATCGCAGAAGGCAACAACGTGGCCCAACAAGGGGACGACTATTTCCACTATTTCAGCATCGTGCAGATTGCGCAATATGTGGCCGGCACCTCCTGTGCCTCTACGACGGCCCTCGCCAACAACCCGCCCGCGGTGAACCCCCTGCCGGATTATTTCATTCCCGCCGGCACCGCTTTTGTTCTGGAAGCCGATGCCTCGGACCCCGATGCGTCGGATATCCTTACCTACGCATGGGAACAGGTAGACGACGGGGTAGTTACCCGAGCCTCCTTCGGGCCGCAGAACCCAAGCGGGGCCAATTTCCGTTCCCTGCCGCCCGGGGTTTCCCCCAGCCGGTACTTTCCCCGGCTGAGCCGGGTGGCCTCCGGCAACCTGACCCAGGTGAGCCCGGCTTCCGGTTCCGCCTGGGAAACCGTATCGGAGATTGAACGGGACATGACCTTTGCCCTGACCGTCCGGGACAATGCCCCGGGGGGCGGGCAGGTGGCTTCCGACCTGGTGAGCGTGCGGGTGGTTTCGCAGCCGGATGCCTTCCGCGTGATCTCCCAGCAGAGCACCCAGAATTTTGCCGGGGGGAGTATCCAGACGATCAGCTGGGAGACGGGCGCAACCAACCAGGCCCCTATCAACTGCCAGGAGGTGGATATTTTCCTGTCCCTGAACAGCGGGCAGGACTTCCCGGTACTACTGGCTTCCGGGGTCCCGAACACCGGGAGTGCCCAGGTACAGCTTCCCGGGACGGCCACCACGGGGGGGCGGATTATGGTCAAGGCCTCGGACAATATTTTCTTTTCCGTCAACCAGGCCGATTTTACGATTACCCAGCAGCCCTTTGTGCTCGCTGCACAGGAACTCGAAGCGGTGGGATGCCAGCCTGTGGACGCCGTATATGATTTTACTTATCACAACTTTGACGGGTTTGCCGAAGAGGTTACCCTCGGGGTATCCGGCCTGCCCGCCGGGCTCGGGTCCGGCTTCAGCAGCCCGACTGTCCAGACAGACGGTACCGACCTGACGCTGACCATTACCAATACTGCTGCCGCGGCGCCGGGGCTCTACCCCCTGGTGATTACCGGGACGGCCCCGGGCGGGAATTTCAACCTGCCCGTCCAGTTGCGGCTTACCGACGGAAGTTTTACTGCTCCCGCCTTGCTCAGCCCGGAAGCAGATGCCACAGATGTCGGCCTGGTGCCCCGGCTACAGTGGGAGGCGACACAGGAAGCTACTTCCTACCGGGTCCAACTGGCGTTAGATGCCGGGTTCTCGGGGATCCTGGTAGATGAGGTTGTTTACCTTGCGGAATACCAACCCGAGGAGCTGCTGCCGGATACCACCTATTTCTGGCGTGTCAGGCCCATCAACGACTGCGGTCAGGGCGCCTTTGGCGCGGCCGCTTCCTTCCGGACCATCGCCACGGATTGCAAGACGCTTACCGCCCAGGGAACTCCCATCACCATTTCGTCCACCGGAACGCCCACGGTGACCTCGAGCATTTTTTTCGCGGACGATCAGACGGTCATCGGCGCGCGGGTAGGGCTGGACCTCAGCCACAGCTACCTCGCCGACCTGGTGATTAAACTCCGTTCCCCGGCCGGGACAGAAATTACGCTTATTTCCAACTCCTGTGCCGAGGCAAACGATGTGGACGCCACGTTTGACGCCGATGCCCCGTCGTTTATTTGCGGGAACAACCCGGCCATTTCGGGACTCGTGCGGCCGCTTGGCTCGCTGAACGCCTTCGACGGGGAATCGAGTTTCGGGGAATGGGTGCTGATCGTGGAGGATACGGCCCCGGCGGACGGCGGTGCCCTGAATGGTTTCAGCCTGGAACTCTGCGTGGAGGGCCAGTTTCGTCCGGATGCGGATGGGGACGGGGTTTTTGACGACGGGGACGACCTGTGCCCGGGAACCCCGCCCGGGGCTGTGGTCGATGCCAATGGCTGCCCGGTTTACCGCTTTGCCCCGGACCAGTTCGACATCGCTATTTCGGGCGAGAAATGTGTGGGTACGGACGATGGGGCCATTCGCGTCACCGCCTCCCGATCGCTGGATTACACCATTACCATCCGGGGAAATGGCCTGGACGAATCCGGGGCGTTCAGCAACTCCTTTGAGTTGAGGAACCTGGCCACCGGGCAATACGACATTTGTATATCGGGCACCGACGGGCCCATAACCTATGAAGCCCAGTGTTATAGCGTCACCATCGGCAGCCCGGATCCGCTGAGTGTGCTGGTAAGCCGGTCGGCGGGCGGCTCGGGGATTGACCTGGACCTGGACGGGGCCGTTTCCTATGTCGTTTCCCTGAACGGGGAGGAACGCACCGTGGGTTCCGGACCGCTCCACCTGGATTTACAGCCCGGGAACAACGACCTGAAAGTTACGGCCGTCCCAGCCTGTAAGGGCAGCTATGAAGCCTCCTACTTTTCATCGGATTCCATTTCGGCTGCACCCAACCCGTTCTCGGACCGCATCGGCTTGTATTTGCCGGATATCCGGGAACCCGTCACCCTGGAATTGTTCAATACTTCCGGGAGGCTGCTGTACCGTAGTGCCAGGCAGCCCCTGAGCCACAATGAAGAATTTTCCCTGCCGGTACTTCCGTCGGGCTTGTACCTGCTGCGGGTGCAATCCGGGCAACAGGAAGCACTCTTAAAAGTTTTCAGGAGATGAAGCGCGCTGTACTTATGTTGGTATTCGGTTGGTTGCTGGTGTCCTGCGGGAGCGACGATTCCCCCAAGGTGCCGCCGGCCGTTAGCCTGGCCTATCCGGAGAATAATTCGGAATGCACCACGGGCATTTCCCGGAGCGAGACCACCAGCGAGGTGGAATTCCGGTGGGCGGACACGCCCCACGCCGTGCGCTATGAGCTTACTGTCCGCAACCTGCAGACGAACGTCACCGAAAACGTCATCACATCGGGCCTGAGCGCCAGCCTGGTCCTGGAGAAGGGGACCGCCTATTCCTGGAACGTCATTGCCCGCAGCGAGTCCGGTATGGACGGACCGGCCGGGGCAGCCTGGCAATTTTTCAACGCGGGTTCCGCCCTGACCTACCCGCCGTTCCCTGCCCAGCACAAGGATCCAGTGTCCGGGGAAACGGTTACGCCAGACGCCAGCGGGGAAGTTACCCTGCGGTGGGACGGGGCCGATGCGGATAACGACCTGGTGGAATTCGAAATTTATTTTGGGACGGATGCCTCCAATCTCTCCCTGGAACAAACGGTGGGCTCCGGGCAGTTGTCCCTGGTAGTGCCCGTACAGTCCGGCGGGGTGTACTACTGGGAAATCCTCAGCCGGGATTCCGAGGGGAATACCTCCCGCTCCGGGGTGTCGTCATTTCGGGTCTTTTGACAGGCCATTCGGGGTGATTCGGGACCCGCACCCTCAGGTATTGTTGAACTGGTTCATCGTAATTCCCGGCCCGGCCAACGCAAAACTCCGGATGAGTTCCGCGGAGCGGTCCAGCCTTTCAGGCAGGGCTTCCTGCTCGGCTTCCTCCCATTTGCCCAACACGTAATCCACCTGCCGGCCTTTTGAGAATTCCGACCCGATCCCGAACCGGAATCGCGCATAGGCCGTGGTGCCCAATATTTGCTGGATGTCCTTCAGCCCATTATGGCCCCCGTCGCTGCCCTTGGTTTTCAGGCGAAGCGTGCCGAACGGGAGGTTCAGGTCGTCGGTGACCACGAGCAGGTTTTGCAAGGGGATTTTTTCCTTGTCGAGCCAGTACTGCACCGCCCGGCCGCTGCGGTTCATGTAGGTGGCGGGTTTCAGGCAGAGCAGGGACCGGCCCTTCACCTTCCAGGTGCCAACTTCTCCCAGGCGGGCCGATTCGAATGAAAAGTCTTCCGACCGGGACAGGTGGTCCAGGATCCGGAATCCGATGTTGTGGCGGGTTTCGGCGTATTCGTCGCCGATGTTGCCGAGCCCCGCGATCAGGAATTTCTTCATGGGGTCTGTTTCGTTTAGCTTGATGTCTGGCCTGAACAGGCCCGGAAATAACCGATGTAGCACCCTGTTGGTTTTAGGCCGAAAATACGAAAAGCACCCATACCGACCCGGGGGGCGGAAAGGATGCTTTCCATGATGCGGGGCTCCCGGCTTTGACAGGGAGCGTCCGGTTTATTCCTGGGCCTCTGCGGCCGGTTCTTCGGAGGCTTCTCCTTCGGCGCCTTCCGCTGCTGCGGCCTCTTCGCCTTCCAGTCCTTCTTCGTCTTCCTCGTCGGTTTCAATGACGATAGCCTTCCGTTGCGTTTTCACCTGCACCACTACGGTCGTATCCGGGTGGAGGATGGTAAATTCATCGCTTTTCAGGGTGTCAACAGCTACCAGGTCGCCGATCTTCAGGTTGGAAATATCCACGTTGAAGAAATCGGGCAGGTTCTTCGGCAGCGCCCGGATAACGAGTTTCCGCTTGCGGAAGAGCAGGCGTCCACCGTTGCGAACCCCCGGGGAATTCCCCAGCAGGCGTACCGGGATTTTCATCGTCACTTCCTTGTCCGGGAACAACTGGTAGAAATCCACGTGCAGGATGTTGTCGGTTACCGGGTGGAATTGGATGTCCTGTAATACGGCATCGATCTTCCGGCCATCCTCGAACTCAATTACCACGGTATGGGCATTGGGGGTGTACACGAGGTCTTTAAACGAAATTTCATCCGCTGCAAAGTGTAATGGTTCTTCCCCTCCGTATACCACGCAAGGGACCTTTCCAGCATTACGTAGGGCCTTACTAGCCTTCTTGCCCACGCTTTCTCTTTCTGATCCTTGAATTGTAATTGACTTCATTATATAGATTGAATTAATATGCTACATTAAAAATTTGGATGCGATGGAGGTATTGTGGTGCACCCGGTGCATCACATCCGCAAAGAGTTCCGCACAACTGAGCACCTTTACCTTGGGGCTTTCCTGGCGCGGCGGGATGGAATCCGTGATAATCAGTTCTTCCAGCCGTGAATTTTCGATCCGCTCGTACGCGCTACCGGACAGCAACCCGTGCGTGGTAATGGCCCGGACGCTTTTTGCCCCGCGCTCCATCATCAGGTCGGCCGCTTTTGTAAGCGTGCCGGCCGTATCCACCATATCGTCCACCAGGACGACGTTTTTGTCGGCAACATCCCCGATCAGTTCCATATGCGAGATCACATTCGCCTTGGCCCGCTGCTTGTAGCAGATCACCACGTCGCTTTCCAGCGCCTTGGAGTAGGCGTAGGCCCTTTTGGAACCCCCCATGTCCGGAGAAGCAATCGTCAGGTTGTCCAGTTTCAGCTTCCGCAGATACGGAAGGAAGAGGGTGGAGGCAAACAGGTGGTCTACCGGCTTTTCGAAAAAGCCCTGGATCTGGTCGGCGTGCAGGTCCATGGTAATAATCCGCGTGGCCCCGGCCGTTTCCAGCATCTTGGCCACCAGTTTGGCGGCAATGGGTACGCGGGGTTTGTCCTTGCGGTCCTGGCGGGCCCAGCCAAAGTAGGGCATCACCGCGGTAATATGCCGGGCGCTGGCGCGTTTGGCAGCGTCGAGCATCAGGAGCATCTCCATGAGGTGTTCCGGACCCGGATGGGTGGAGCCGATAATGAAAATCCGCGCCCCCCGGATGGATTCCTCGAAGGAAGGCTGGAATTCGCCGTCGCTGTAGCGGGAAAAAATAACCTTGCCCAGGTCTGCCCCATAGGCCTTTGCAATTTCTTTACCCAGGGCCTGGCTCTGGGTGCAGGCAAACAACTTGGGTTCCGGTACCGTATAGGACATTACAGCAACTTTAGGTGATCTCGCTAACTCCCTCGTTCGAAAGGAGGTGCAAATTTACACAATTATCTGAGTCGCAAAAGCATAAATCCGCCATAATTTCAGTTGCCGGAAGAATAATTTTTTTAGTTTTGCAAACCGCAAATTGCCTCGGTGGCGGAATTGGTAGACGCGCCGGATTCAAAATCCGGTTCTTTCGGGAGTGTGGGTTCGATTCCCACCCGAGGTACAGACTAACCCTGTAAACGCATTGATTTACAGGGTTTTGTATTTTTCAAGTGACGAATAAGTGACGGTTTTGGCTGATTCTAATTGATTCAGATTCTCTGTTTTTCGAAACAAATAGTATTAACACTTTTCATTTCATTTATTCTCCCTTTTAAAGTGTTTCGACCCATTTTTGCCGCCTGCAGTGGGTCCATTTTACCAGATGGAGAAAACAGCCTGTTGATAACTCCAATTCTTTTGATTTTTAGGTCATTTTTTTCGGACAGAATCCAATGCATTTTAAATGAAATTGAATTCTGGTAATTGGGTTTGTTTTCCATTGTTTTCATTTGATTGTCCGATTTCAAACGAAAGAAGATGTGGATAAAATTTGAATTGCGAGGGGCAGATCGGAGGCTCGATTTTCTAACTTCTTTTAAGAATTCTTCAATAAAAACAAAAGCGCTTTTGTTCATTTAAAAGTAACCTTAAAATCTATTTAAATGGACAATTCAATGATCCTGGAACGGCTGGACCGTATTGAACTTCTATTGTCTTTTCACAAGGAAGTTTTAACATTTGAAGAGGCATGTCTGTACACCGGCATGTCCCGAAGCTATCTCTACAAATTAACTGCCTCAGGTATTATTCCACACAGCAAGCCCAACGGTAAGCTCATTTTCTTTGAGAAGGCCAAACTCAATTCCTGGTTATTGCGAAATAACAGAAAGGCTCAATTCGAGATTGAGGATGCAGCTTTAAGGTATTCTTTTCGGAATCGATAATGCTGTGATGAAGTCGAATATGCTTTTCAACGAATTCCACTTTGGTGAGAATTTCAAGATGTGTCATTGTCATGACAAATCTTGCTTTTGCTCCCCATGGTCGCAAAAGATAAAGGTGCCTTGAAACGTGAATTCGTTCAATTCCGGTGTACGGTTTACGAGAAGAAGCTTCTAAAAGTTAAGGCTCGAAAAAGCGGCTTGACTTTAAGTGAATTCTGCCGCAGAGCTGCCTTTGAAGATCAGATCATCGAGCGTCTGACCGAAGAACAGATTGAAGCCTATAAGATGCTGGTCAAATACGAGAACAACTTCAAGAGGATTGGAAATATGTTCCGAAAGCGAAATCCCGGACTCTCTGAAGAAGTATCACAGCTGGCCGATGAGATCCGCATGCACCTGCTGAGTTTTAAAAAATGATCGGGAAAGGAAAATCTATAGCGCATACCCGGGCTTCTGTTGCCTATGGCATGAAACAGGAAAAAGAATCTGAGGTGATCCTTAAGGAGTTTTTGTCCGGGGATAATCCAAGTGAAATTGCCGAAGAATTCCGGTTGGTGCAAGAGCAGAATCAGCGCTGCACGAAAAACACGCTGAGTTTTGTGTTAAGCCCGACCATTGAAGATGGGAAAGGGTTGGATACTGAAGACCTAAAGGTAATCACCAAGCGGTTTATGGAAGCAATGCAATTACAGGACCGTCAGGCCATTGCATTTGTCCATCGAAATCGGGAACATACCCATATACATCTTTATGTAAATCGCATTGACTTTCATGGGAAAGCGTACAAGGACAACTATATCGGAAAGCGGAGCCAGCTGGCGGCTGAAAAAGTCGCACGGGACATGGGGCTATCCACGGCTAGGGATATTCAGGAACTCAAATTAGAGGAACTAAAGGGAATCCGCTCTGAGATAAAGGCGATCCACGATAAAGTGTTTGCCAAATCGAGTATTCGAAGCTTTGACACCTATATCGCCCAGATGCAGCAGAAAGAGGTACATATTGAGCCTTACATTAACAAACAAGGCGCATTACAGGGTTTTCGGTTTCAGTACAAAGGACATGACCTCAAGGGAAGTGCTGTCCACCGATCGCTTTCTGCGGGAAACATCGCTAAGCAGATGAACTTAGGATCACTGGAGGTCCAACGAATCAAAAAGGATAGGACGATACTGATATCGGGAAAGACACTATCCCTTTCCCCGAACCTGGCAACAACGATAGTAAAGAAAGCCCTGAAACTGGCCCTGAAAAAAGTGCGTAGTGCCAGCATTGAATTGTAAAGGACATGGCAAAACTGGATGAAATAGCGGAATTACTCACTGAGGAGATTCACAGTTTTGAAAAGAGCGTGAACAAACTGGAAACCCTTCAGGCAAGCTTGAAAGACTACAAGCTGGAGCCTGACATTTCTTTGGTGAATAAGATACTCTGGGAGTACCATGAAATCCAGCGCAAGCGTCACTTTGAGCTAGAAAAAATAGTGCTGGGGATAAATAACAAAATTGAAAAAGCCCAAACGATACCGGGTTGGCAGGTAAAACTGTTTTGGGCCTGGAGTTTTTTAAATCTATTAGGCTGGGGAATAACAATTGTTTTTTTACTTAAAACTTAAATTGGCAAAAAGCAGGTCGCGCCCTATTTCGATTTTACTAGCGCTTATCTACCCGAACGCTATAAAATCGAAACAGGGACCGTGCGCGAAAGTTAGGGGTAAGGATTTGGGGTTCATTTAACCGTAAACCAACATTGCAATTCGGTTGCAAGTTCTTTTCGTTATTTTTGCGAAGTGAAGTGGACGGCTATCCTTTTAACGGTCTATTTTTTGTCTCTTAATGTTCTTCCTTGCAACGATACCAGTGTTGCAATAGAGGGGGAGCATACTACACTTTCCATCGATCTATCAGACAATCACAATTTTGATTGCGAACTTTGCTCCCCATTTTGTCAGTGCCATTGCTGTCACGTTCATACCGTAAATTTTGGGGTAACTCATTTCGAACCTCTTCAACTCACAATACCAAAAAATAACTTCGCCCATTTTGATCGTATGGGCAAGGAGATTTCCATCCGATTATTCCAGCCTCCAAAAGGTTAATTCAGTTTACATAGGATAATTACATCCTGTTTTGAAATTTTTCAGCGGGAAATTCCAGGCTGTTTTCGTTTTCGCGAAAGCAACAGTCCATATATAACTGTATTAACACTTAAATCCATGATCGACAGAATCATTGATTTTTCAATCAATAACAAATTCATTATTGGTCTGCTTACACTTGCACTGATTGGTGCCGGCACCTACAGTATGACCCAGGTGCCGATCGATGCCGTGCCGGATATTACTAACAATCAGGTACAAGTCATAACCCAATCTCCCAATCTTGGAACGGAAGACATTGAACAATTCGTAACCTATCCTGTGGAGGTGGCAATGAGCAATTTGCCCAGTGTCAAAGAAATCCGTTCGATTTCCCGTTTTGGACTTTCGGTAGTTACCATCGTATTCGATGACAAGATGGGAACCTACCTACCCAGACAGCTAGTATCTGAAAAACTGACCGAAGTACGTGAAGCCATTCCAGAAGGCTTCGGCCAACCTTCCATCGGGCCTATCACTACAGGTTTAGGCGAAGTCTATCAATATACCTTAAAGGTTGAATCTGAATTTCAGGATAAATATTCCCTGACCGACCTCCGCACAATGCAGGATTGGATTGTACAGCGACAAATGGCAATGGTGCCGGGCGTTGTGGAAATCAACGCCATTGGCGGGAAAATAAAACAGTACGAAGTGGCTGTTAACCCGAATGATTTGAAAGCAATCGGGCTTACCATAACCGATGTGTTCAAAGCGCTTGAATCGAATAATAAAAACACGGGGGGTGCTTACATCGAGAAAAACCATCAGGCCAATTTTATTCGGGGTGAAGGTCTTGTACGGAGTCTTGACGACATAAAAAAAATCGTTATTAAAAATGAAAATGGTGTGCCTGTTACGGTAAGTGACGTTGCCGAAGTACGCTTTGGTTCAGCCGTTCGCTATGGAGCTTTGACACAGGATGGCGAAGGCGAGGTCGTAGGCGGGCTTGTAATGATGCTAAAAGGAGCAAATTCAAACGAGGTCATTGTCCGAGTCAAGGAACGGATGGCCGAAATACAGAAATCGCTACCGGAAGGGGTGATTATCGAACCGTTGTTGGATAGAAGCAAACTCATAAATGAAACCACGGGAACGGTACGGAACAATCTTTTGGAAGGCGCACTCATTGTAATTTTTGTATTGGTGTTTCTCTTGGGTAACTGGCGCGGTGGTTTGATTGTAGCATCCACCATTCCACTTTCACTTTTGTTCGCCTTTATTTTGATGAACGTTTTCGACGTATGGGCAAACCTGATGAGTTTGGGGGCAATCGACTTTGGTATTATCGTAGATGGTGCGGTAATCATTGTGGAAGCCAGTGTATTTCTTATGGGTAGTTATTTACTTAAAAAGAAAGCCTTGAATAGGGCAGACCGTGATGAGATAGCCGCAAATGCATCCAAAAAGATGATGAATGCCGCTTTCTTCGGACAGTTGATAATCCTAATTGTTTTCCTTCCCATTTTGGCATTGGAAGGAGTCGAAGGAAAAATGTTCCGGCCAATGGCGCTAACGTTCATCTTCGCAATGATTGGAGCCATGGTATTGTGCCTAACCTATGTGCCCATGATGTCAGCTCTATTTTTAAAACCGCCTAAAACGAAGAAGAAAACTTGGGGCGATCGGTTTGTGCTTTGGGTTCAAAGAAAGTATGAACCTCTTTTAGTAAATGCTTTGAAGAAAGGAAAATGGGTCGTGGGTATCGCCGTTGCCCTATTTGCCGTTGCCACATTCGTATTTTCCAGAATGGGTGGTGAGTTTATACCTCAACTGGACGAAGGGGATATTGCGTTCCACACCATTCTAAAGCCAGGCAGTTCGCTGAGCGAGACTATTGAAACCACTACCAAAGTAGAGCGTATTGTCATGGCCGAATTTCCTGAAGTGGAAAAGATTGTGAGCCGCATTGGTGTGGCCGAAGTGCCCACTGACCCGATGCCCATGGACTTTGCCGATGTATTTGTAATCCTTAAACCACGAGATGAATGGGTGTCCGCAGCATCTAAGGATGAGCTTATCGCCAAAATGAAAGAAGCGGTAAGCATTATTCCGGGTGTAAATTATGAGTTTACTCAACCGATCGAAATGCGCTTCAATGAACTGTTAGAGGGTATCCGTGAGGATGTGGCCATCAAAATTTACGGTGAGGATATCGATGTGCTAGCCTCAAAAGCGGACGAGATTACCCAAATCATTGCAGGAACGGATGGTATCGGTGATATGCGGGCAGAAGCTACTTCTGGATTGCCCCAGATGACCATAAAATACAATCGAGATAAGTTAGCGCAGTATGGAGTTAGCATCGACCAACTTAATATGATGGTGCAATCTGCTTTTGCTGGCGGATACGCAGGGGTCATTTTTGAAGGAGAAAAGCGTTTTGATTTGGTCGTCAGGCTCCATGAGCAAAACCGTTCAGATATCAATGACATAAGAAAATTGTACATCAGTTTGCCGAATGGGTCACAGATCCCGCTTCAAGAACTGGCCGCAATTGAATATATACCGGGACCGATGCAAATAAGCCGGGACAATACCAACCGCAGGACCTACGTGGGTGTAAACGTGCGTGGCCGCGATGTGGAATCATTGGTCAATGAGATTAAGGATAAACTGGATGCCAATCTTGATTTGCCTCCCGGTTATTTTATTCGATATGGTGGTGCATTCGAAAATCTTGAAAGGGCAAGTGAGCGATTGCAGACCGTAGTTCCGGTAGCGTTATTACTAATTTTTATCCTAATTTATTTTGCCCTAAAATCATTTCCACAATCCTTGATGATTTACCTGGCCATCCCGATGGCGACCATAGGCGGTGTTTTCGCCCTATGGCTCAGGGATATGCCCTTTAGTATTTCAGCAGGGGTCGGCTTTATTGTGCTTTTTGGCGTAGCGGTACTCAACGGATTGGTAATGATCAGTGGGTTCAACGAGTTGAAACAGGAAGGTGTTGCTGACCTTAATGTTCGTATTCTCGAGGGAACAAAACGCAGAGTACGCCCTATTATGCTCACGGCGTTCACGGACATTTTAGGTTTTCTTCCGATGGCAATTTCAGGATCCGCAGGGGCTGAAGTGCAACGACCCTTGGCAACTGTGGTAATCGGCGGATTGATATCTTCAACACTTCTGACGCTGTTGATCCTTCCTATTTTTTATCAATGGGTTGAGAATCGTTCAGAACGGGAGAGGAAACTCAATTCAAAATTAGTTTCTGCTATGGCCGTGGCAGGTCTTTTGTTCACTTCCACATTTGCAAAAGCGCAACAAGAACAAGATTCACTTCCAATTATCTCCATAGAACAGGCTGGTAAAATTGCCAGGGAAAACTATCCGCTTCTGAAAACAAAACAGCTGGAAATCCAAAAACAAAACACACTTAAAGGGACGGCATATGATCTTGGAAAGACTCAAGTATTTACGGGAGGTGAGGAGGTAGGTGATGGTCAGGGAATTTATACTATAGTAGGTATTGGGCAACAGAGTATCAATCTGTTCGGAATCGGTGCGAAAAGGCGATTGCAGAAACAGCGAATCGCTTTGGCAGAAACCGCTCATGACTTAACTGGCTTGCAAGTAGAACAGGAAGCAAAAAAGGCGTGGTCACAAGCATACCAACAACGACAGAAATATGAATTGTATCGTGAACTGGATTCGATATACGCACTATTCGAAAAGGCTGTCGAACTCAACTTTGAGGTAGAGGCCATTTCCAGGTTGGAATATGCATCTGCGATCAATCAAGCGTTGCAAATCAGCAATAAATTGCAACAGGCCGAAAGTGATTATTTGATAGCCTTGCAAAAGCTCAACCTTTGGTTGGTCTCGGACACCTATTACACAGTTCCAGGAAAGCTTGACGAACGTGAGATTGGGGCTGTAAGTCTCGATGTGGATTTAGCTAAGCATCCGGAATTGGCACTTTCACAAAAGCGAATTGACGAAGCCGAAGCCAATTACCGAGTTGCTCGTACGGATTTATTGCCAAATTTTAACCTGCAAGGAGGGTTGCAACAGGTGAGTGGCGAAAACGGTTTTTACACCTATCAGGCAGGCCTATCACTTCCCTTATTTTCCGGCACGCTACGTAGTGAGGCAAAAGCTGCCAAAATTGATAGTGAAATTGCAAGAGAACAGGCAAATTTTATCCAACGTCAACTGCAATCCGAATATCGACAAGCGGTACAAACTCATCAGAAATGGAAAACTTCCTGGCAATTTTATAGGGATAAAGCACTACCGCTTGCCGGGGAACAGCGCATTGGAGCATTGCTTGCCTATACAGAAGGTGCTGTAGACTATGCCGCATTCACGCAAATCATACGGGATGCCATAAATACTGAAATGGAGGCCCTGAACACTCTTGATAACTATCTAAAATCAGTTTTTGAATTACAATATTTCAATCAATAACATGAAAAATCTATTCATATACACGTTAATCGGGCTGTTCGTTATGTCATTTGGGTTGACCGCTTGTGGCGATTCCAACAGCGAAACTAAAGGGGGCACAAAATCTCGCTCTGCGTTGGAGCAAGCCAATTCCAAAAGCGAAGTCGATAAGGTCGTGTTGACCAAAAAACAGTTTGAGGCCTTGCACATGGCAATAGACACTTTAAAAATGCGCAATATGAGCGGATACGTTGAAGCCAACGGACAACTGGAAGTGCCGCCCCAAAATGAGGCCACCATAACTTCAGTTGTCGGCTCCAACGTTGTATCTATCGAGGTACTTGAGGGAGATCAGGTCACCAAGGGGCAAACGGTCGCCTATCTATCCCATCCTAATATTATTGAGAAACAGACGGATTACCTAAATGCATATAGCAATAGCCAGTTTCTTAAAAAAGAATACGAACGACAAAAAACCCTGTACGATGCAGGGGTGGGGAGCGGTGCAAATTTTCAGAAAGCCGAAGCAGAATATCAGGCATCGCGTAGTTTAGTAAACGGATTGGAGGCACAACTATTACAACTGAATATTAGTGCTTCCGGTTTGAGAAATGGTAAAATTTACCAACGGGTTGCTCTACGAAGCCCCATTGCAGGATTTGTCCAAAAAGTAGAAATCAAAACAGGCCAATATGTAGAGCCACAGACCGACCTTATGGAAATCGTAGACACCCACCACGTACATGCCGATTTGATGGTCTTCGAAAAGGATGTCTACAAGGTAGCGGAAGGACAATTAGTTAGGTTTAATGTTCAATCCATACCCGGAAAGGAACTTACGGCCGAAATATATTCCGTTGGTAAAACCTTTGAGCAGTACCCGAAGGCAATCCATGTACACGCCGAAATCGAGAACAAGGAAGGCAATCTGATACCAGGGATGTACATCCAGGGACGCATACAAACGGAGAATACAATGACAACAGCGATCCCGGAAAGTGCCATAGCAACTGATGGCAACAAGTTCTTTGTTTTTTCAGCTGTAAAGGAAGGTGATGGTTGGGCTTTTATTCCTTGCGAAGTAGCTAAGAGCATGCAAGACGGTGAATGGGTCGCAATCGATTTTCTGACCGAACAAGAACCCAACACCAGGTATGCCTTTAATAATGCCTATTATTTAATGGCGGAAATGAAAAAAGGGGAAAACGAGGAAGAAGGACATTAACGATATGAACAAAAAGAGAAAACAAAATTTAAAGGAAGCACGCTCACTTCAAATATGGAATGTCATTTATGATATTATAGAGGTAGTCGTATCGCTAATAGCGGGATTCACGGCAAATAGTTCGGCATTGATTGGCTGGGGATTGGACAGTACTATCGAAGTGATTAGTGCGGGAACTTTAGGATGGCGGTTGCACGGCGAAATCAAAGGACTGGATGAGAGGCTCGTAGCGAAAAGAAAAATGACCACAATGTACGTAATCGCCATTTCGTTTGCCCTAATTTGCCTTTTCATTTCCTATGATTCCATTACAAAACTAATGAGTCAAGAAACTGCTTCTTGGTCTACGACAGGTATCGTAATACTGATAGTTTCCCTGTGGGTTAACCCTATTTTGATTTATTATAAAAGAATGTACGGGCATAAACTGGATAGCCCTGCCTTACTGGCAGATGCCAAAGATACTTTTATCTGTCTGTATCAAACCGTGGTAGTCCTAATAGGCCTATTGCTTGTGAAATGGCTGGGCTGGTGGTGGGCTGACCCTGTTGCGGCATTGTTGATAGTGCCCTACGCGGCAAAAGAGGGTTGGGCGGCCTTTATCAAAGCAAGAAAAATCAAAGACAACGAGGATATAGAATGAAAGAAATAGAAAGAACCTTAGAAACAAAAGGTGTGCGCCCTACTGCCATGCGAATACTCGTTTACAAATTTCTTGCTGAAAAAAATGTAGCCTTGTCCCTCACCGATATTGAAAATGCCTTTGTCAAGGCGGAACGCACAACTCTTTTCAGAACCTTGAAAACCTTTGAGCAAAACGGAGTCGTACATCAAATTGACGATGGCACCAGAATTCAAAAATTTGCCCTTTGTGAACCTGGTTGCAATTGTGACCTCGAGCAGGATTTGCACCTGCATTTTCATTGCAACAACTGCGACGAAACAGTATGCCTAACACAACACAAGATTCCACATATTAACCTTCCGGAAGGGTATGTGGCAGAGGACGCTAATCTCGTTTTGAAAGGGATTTGTGAAAAGTGCAGCGGACAGTGATTGCACTGTTGTTGCATGACCATGAAAGATAATTTTGAGGGTGTCATTCAAGAAAAATTTTAATACACTCTTTACCCCTCAGGCTGTTGCCTGAAATTCATCCGCATGATATGAAAAAGAAAAAAGTAAACCTACGGGACATAGGTCCCAAAAAACACCAGGGCAAACATGGACGTGAGGACGGGCATAACCATAACAATCCCGGGAAAACTTCTAATTTCAGAACCTACTTGCCCGCCATTTTCAGCCTTGTTTTGCTCATTAGCGGCATTGCCGTTGATTACTTTGACACTTTTCCCTTTTTTAAAGGTTGGATTCGAATTATTTGGTACTCTGTAGCCTATATACCCGTAGGGTTCCCCGTCATCCGTGAGGGTTGGAACAGTATCAGGAGAGGCGATTTCTTCACGGAATTTTTCTTGATGTCCCTTGCGACCCTGGGGGCATTTGCCATAGGGGAATACCCAGAAGGTGTTGCCGTTATGCTGTTTTACGCGGTTGGTGAATTGTTTCAGAATGCAGCCGTGAATCGCGCGAGAGGAAATATTCGGGCCCTTCTGGATGAAAGGCCGGACCATACACTGGTATTTCGTAACGGGAATTTCATTTCCGTAGACCCGGAAACCGTAGAAATTGGTGAAAGGATACAAGTGCGCGTCGGTGAAAAAATTGCCTTGGATGGCAAGCTTTTATCCGAAAAAGCCTCGTTGAACACGGCTGCCATTACAGGCGAAAGCAAACCGGACACTATCAATAAGGGTGACGAGGTTTTTGCCGGAAGCATCAACCTCGATGGCGTTGTCGAAATCGAGACAATCAAGGAATTCAAGGACAGTTCGATCGCACGGATTCTGGATATGGTGCAGAACGCTACTGCCAGAAAATCCAAGACTGAGCTGTTCATCAGGAAGTTTGCAAGGATATATACACCTATCGTTGTTTTCCTCGCTATTGGCCTGACGTTCTTCCCTTATTTTTTTGTGGATGATTATGTATTCCGGGATTGGCTGTACCGCGCTTTGATTTTTCTCGTGATTTCGTGCCCTTGTGCTTTAGTCATTTCTATTCCCCTGGGATATTTCGGGGGGTTGGGAGCGGCATCTCGAAACGGAATTCTTTTTAAAGGGGCCTCCTTTTTAGACGCCATGACAAAAGTAAATACAGTGGTCATGGATAAAACGGGAACAGTTACAAAAGGGGTATTTAAAATAAAGGAAATAAAGTCCATGGTATTTGAGGAAGCCGAGTTTATGAAATACCTGATGGCGATGGAGGAACAATCCACCCATCCTATTGCAAAGGCGATTCTGGAGTATAAGGCAGCCGGGTCAGATTATGAGGCCACCGAAGTTACCGAGGTGGCAGGTAAGGGTTTAGAAGGTACGGTCAACGGAAAGAGCGTGCTAGTTGGAAACAAAGCCCTGATGACTGCAAATAGCATAGAAGTCCCTTCTGAAACGGAAGGTATTGTAGAATCTATTGTAATGGTCGCCACAGACAGAAAATTTGCAGGTTATGTGACCATCGCCGACGAACTGAAAGAAGATGCTCAACGGGCTATAGAGCAAATCAGGGATGCAGGAATTTCGAAAATCATCATGCTTTCAGGTGACAAAGACTCCATTACGCAGCAAGTCTCTCAGGAGTTGAATATCGATTGGGCCAAAGGGGGGCTCCTACCGGAAGATAAGTTGAATGAAGTTGAAATCCTCAAAAAACAACCCGACACCACTGTGGCCTTTATGGGCGATGGCATCAATGACGCGCCCGTACTGGCGGCCAGTGATGTGGGGATAGCAATGGGAGGTTTGGGAAGTGATGTGGCTATTGAAACGGCAGATGTTATCATCCAGACCGACCAACCGAGTAAAATTGCAAGAGCGGTAAAAATAGGACGTTCAACGCGAAATATTGTATGGCAAAATATCGGATTGGCGTTCGGGGTGAAGATAATCGTACTCATTCTGGGTGCCGGCGGCCTGGCTACGATGTGGGAAGCTGTTTTTGCAGATGTTGGGGTGGCACTTTTGGCCATTTTCAATGCGGTTCGGTTGCAGCGGATGACTTGGGATTAAAACAGAATAATTAGGTCTCATTACGCATTCATATACTTAAGAATTTTCTTAAATAAAATAATAATTATATTTTTGTTTATGAATTAATTCAAGAAAAATGAGCTTGGAAATAACTTGTACACGGAACGAGGCAGATAAGAAACAGATATCGAGATGCAGGGAAACTATAGAGAATTCTTCGAACAGCTTTAAGGCAGTAAGTAAAGTTCTGTCTCTTGCGGGAAGCGAGGTACGACTGAAAATCCTATTCCTATTGAACATTGAGAATGAACTGTGCCCATGTGATATCGCGGATATACTAGAAATGAGTGTGCCTGCCGTGTCCCAGCATATTCGAAAAATGAAAGATGCAGGTATCATCATATCGAGACGTGATGGTCAAACACTTTATTATTCGCTGGTCAAGAATGAGGACAATATTCTAAATGGAATTTTCAATTCACTCTCCATAAGAAAAAGAACAGCTTAAAAACATATGATGGAACCAAACAAAACCTCAAACACGGCGGCTTATGCGGGCATTTTTACAGCTGTAGCAGCATCAATATGTTGTATAACCCCTGTCTTGGCATTGATTGCCGGAACAAGTGGTATTGCATCTACATTTTCCTGGGTCGAGCCATTTAGACCCTATCTTATCGGCCTGACCATTATTGTCTTGGTGTTTGCGTGGTATCAGAAACTGCGGCCGAAAACTCAGGAAGAAATTGATTGCGTCTGTGAGGATGATGCAAAACCTACGTTTTGGCAATCCAAACAGTTTTTGTTCATCGTAACGGTATTTGCGGGATTGATGCTGGCCTTTCCGTACTATACTAATCTATTTTATGCGCAGCCCACCAAGGATATCGTTTATGTTTCTCAATCCAATATCGAACAACATACTTTTGATGTTGTGGGAATGACCTGTGCAGGTTGTGAGGCACATGTAGAAAGCGAAGTCAATAAATTGGATGGAATTATTTCGGTCAAAGCCAGCTATGAAAATGCCAACACCATCGTGGAATTTGACAAGACCAAAACCGATTTGCCCGCAATCCGAAAAGCTATAGAAAGTACCGGCTATAAAGTGGTCGAGAAAACCACTAAAGAAAATAAGTAGATGAAAAAATATGATGTTTTCATTATTGGCTCGGGTATGTCCGGTATGACAATCGCCTATAAATGTGCCTCAAAAGGTCTTTCGGTGGGCATTACTGATGAACTGCCTTATGGTGGCACCTGCGCCCTACGAGGCTGTGACCCAAAAAAAGTAATTATCGGTGCCACGGAAGTACGTGACTTTGCCAAACGGCTTCAAGGGAAAGGCATTGATACCATTCCGGATATCAACTGGAAGGATATAATGGCGTTCAAACAGACCTTTGTCGATGAAATGCCAAGGAAAATAGAAAAGGGGTATAAGAAGAACGGCATCGATACCTTTCACAGTTCCGCTGCGTTTATAAATGAAAATACCTTAAGTGTAGGTAACCAGACCATCCAAGCTGATAATGTTGTAATTGCATCCGGTTCAAAACCAAAAGTTTTAGACTTTGAAGGCGGACAGCTTGCGCAAACGAGTACGGATTTTCTAAACCTTAAGGAATTGCCAGAATCCCTGCTTTTCATCGGTGGTGGATATATAGCTTTTGAATTCGCCCATATTGCGGCACGTTCCGGTGCCGAGGTAACGATAGTACACCGGGGGAAACGTCCGCTAGAAAACTTTGACAAGGATATTGTAAAACATTTGGTTGATGCCACAATTAATTTAGGAGTTAGGCTTGTTCTTGAAACCGAAGTTTCTAAAATTGAAAGTGAAGATGGTCACTTTGTAACCACAGGAATTTCTGAAGGAATGGAAACTACCTACAAATCGAAAGCAGTATTTAATTCCGCGGGTCGTCCGCCTGCCATTTTTGATTTAGAATTGGAAAAAGCAGGTATATCCTTCTCAAAAAAGGGGATAGAGGTCAACGAATACCTTCAGAGCACATCGAACGCGAACATATATGCAGCTGGCGATGCAGCGGACTCAAGAGGATTGCCCTTAACACCCGTAGCTGTTTTGGAAGGACACGTCGTAGCTTCAAATATCATTAAAGGAAATAAGAAAAAAGTCAGTTATCCCCCAATGCCTTCCGTGGTTTTCACTTTGCCCACAATGGCAACGGTTGGCCTATTGGAAGATAAGGCCAAGGAAAAAGGTTTTGATATCAACGTCAATTTTGAAAAAGTGGGTAATTGGTTTAATGCGAGACGCCTGAATGTGGATGAATATGCTTTTAAAACAATCATCGATAAAAATAGTAACACTATTTTGGGCGCGCATCTGATCGGGCCTCACTGCGAAGAAACAATAAATCTTTTTGCCATGGCGATAAAGACCAAGATGACCATCAGTGATTTGCGGACAATGATATTTTCATATCCTACAATGGTATCTGACCTAACCTATATGCTCTAACTATTATTTATGGAAACTACTATATTAAAATCCACGATTACCTGCCCAGAATGTGGCCACAAAAAAGAAGAAGAAATGCCAACAACGGCCTGTCAATTCTTTTATGAATGTGATAATTGCAATCAAGTATTAAAACCAAATGACGGGGATTGCTGTGTATTCTGTTCTTACGGTACTGTATCCTGTCCACCAATTCAGGAAGATTCAAAATGCTGCCAATAAATTCGGGAAATTATTTGGAGACCACCCCAAGAGCATAGTTACATTGCAATAAAATTTTTATCAATGATACCACGGGATTTAAGTAAGGACATAAAAACAAGATTGCAAAGTATCAATGGGCAACTTAGCGGCCTCATGAAGATGCTGGACGAGGATACAGATCCTGAAAAGATACTGATACAGTTCAAGGCAGCACAAAAGGGTTTGGACAAGGCTCATTTTCTGTTACTGGACGAAACTTACAGAAAGGCTTTAGCAATCAAAATTTCAGAAACCTTGGAAGCTTGTCCTGGAGATTGTGGTAATGAAGACCGTATTGAATTTATACGGAAACAGTTTCCTGACTTGGAACTGGAAAGTCTTACTGACAAAATGAAAGAAATCGCCGCACTTAAATCCAAATTGGAAGACTCCAACAAGGAATAGTACTAGCGAAACAACGACCCCAGTTAATGGCCCAAAATTATGGGTCATTTTTTTTGAAATATTGTTTGGAGACCACCCCAGGCACCCACCTACCTTTGTACCGTGCTTATTTAATAAGCCATTATGAATAAAATTTTATTAAAAAATAGATTATGAAAAGTCAAGTAGAAGTCTTTACAGCCAACTGCCCCGTTTGTGACCCAGTGGTCAAAATGATTGAGGAACTGACCTGTGATGGATGTGAAGTGACAACATACGATTTGGTAAAAAAATGCGATGATAAGACTTGTCTTACCAAGATGAACGAATATGGGGTACAAAAAATACCCGCAATAGCCGTAAATGGAAAATTACTGGATTGCTGCAAGGATTCCGCCATTACCAAAGAAAAGTTGATAGAAGCAGGTATTGGGCAAAATTAAAAAAAAGATTTGGGTACAGCCATTTTTTACCAAATATCCTGTTGCTGTGCCGAGGGTTGTTAAGAAATAGCAGCTTAACATTTAAAAACAAGTGATTATGTCCTTTTCCACTTTTCATCTCAGATTCGTTCTCATCATTATCCTTTGCTCATCGACAATAACTATTGTTAATGCACAGGGACACGGGCCCTTATACGGTTTACAGACCCCTACCCTCGCCAAGGGAGGCGTGGATTTAAATGTCGCAAGTATGAGTTTGAGCACCGAGAACGAAACATCCTATATGCTGCGTTATCTGTTTTCCTATGGTATCACAGAAGATTTGCAGATTAACTTGACCACACCCACTATGATAGAGCGCCTTGACAATGCACCGAGAACAAGGGGAAACAGCAATATGCCCGCCAATGGTGATATTGAAGCATCTCTTTGGTACCGATTTTTTTCCAATGCCTATGGGGTCGGGAAGCGATTTGAATCTACAGCGATTTTAGGGGTATCAGCCCCTACTGATGATGTTCGAGGGCAAGTAAATGTGGGCAATTCCATCCACGGTGCAATTTCTACGGGATACGCCTCACGTACTTGGTATGTGTGGTTAGGCGGTGGCTATCAGTATTATTTTGAAAAAGACAACGAACAACTTGGCGACCTGCCATACGCGAGTGTCGTGGTAGGGTATCGTCCCAATATCTTTATGGGCGATTATCCAAAACCCGATTGGAGGATTTTTATAGAAACCGTGGCAGAATTTCCGGGAGACAATAAATATAACGAACAACAAAACTTTAGGGATTCAAGAAGCAAAAAAGTATTGATGGGGCCTTCATTTTTAGGTTTGTACGGAGCGTGGGGGATTTCATTTGGAGCCTTGTTTCCGGTGGTGCAGGACCTGACCCCAAGCTCAATAAAAGAAAATTACAGAGTATCCATTAATCTAAGTTATTGGTTATAATAGAATCAAATTTTAAAAATTAAGAAGATGAAAAAAATAGCATTGATTTTGATAATAACATTACTTGGTACTTTGAGTTCAGAGGCACAGATTCAAAAAGTGGACCAAGAGGTCTATGGGATGGATTGTGCGCCTTGTGCTTATGGCCTGGAACGCGGTCTAAAAAAAATGGACGGACTTCAAAATGTAAGGGTGAGCCTTAACGATGGAAAAGCGTATTTGGAACTGGCAACTGAAAACAAACTCACATTACAGGGCATTCAGGAAGAAGTGAAACAAAATGGATTTTCAGCAAAGAAAGCCCAAATCACCATTTCAGGAACCGTGAAGAAGGTAAACGGGCTGTGGGTAATTGATACCGGCCAAGAGCTATTTGATATATCGCAGCATTCACCGACTGAACTACTGCAAGCATTGACTCCTGGAATGACAACTTTAAGTGGTACGGTAGAAGATGAGGAGGATGGAAACCTTTCGGGCCGATGGGCCATAACACTTACAAAAATCAAATAAGTTTTTATGAAGTCTTTCGACAAAATGTTATTGGGTTCCAGTTTGCTTGCTGCCGTTCTTCCCTTGATGTGTTGTTTCATTCCCGCATTGCTTTCGGTGGTGGCCGGATTGGGATTTATAAGTAGAGGTTTTCAATGGGTACACCCCGCTGAGCTCTATCTGACCCTATTTTCGGTTGGCAGCCTTGGGGTCGCACACTATAAAAATTTTGAAGGCTCAAAGAAGCTTTGCCGGAGGAAGTCGTGCCAAGAGGGTAAAATCCATCGTGGTATCAACTCCTGGTCTCTATGGATAATTACATCCCTGGTTTTCATTTCTATGATTGTAAATTTTTGGTATGAATTTTAGAAAGGTGTACATCTTCCCCGTTGTTTTTTTGCTTCTTTTCATATCTAGTTGTAAAAAGGTTCAAAAACAATGGCATTTCGAAAGGAAAATTATGCTACCTATAGAATCCCGTCCCCTGGCATTGGCCAAGGACGGGGAAACCATTTGGTTTTCGGACCCGGATTATTTCCGACTTTTTAGAATTGACTTGAACGGAAGGGTCTTGGATTCCATTATTGGCATACAACGGCCAATGAACATCCACAGTGATAAAAAGTCGTTGTACATCCCCGAATTTTTGACGGACACCATCTGGAAGTATCGGAACGGAAGGTTGAACCCCCTTCAAATAAAAAAACGTCCTCAAGCCCCCGCAGGAGTATCGGTATATGGGGATACGGTGGCCATAGCGGACTTTTATAACCACCGTATTATTATACAGACCGCGGATACGAGTGTCACGATTGGAAAGCAAGGTCATCAAGATGGTAAGCTCTATTATCCTATTGATGTAAAACTGAGAGGCAGCAAGGTATATGTTGCCGATGCCTATAACCACAGGGTTCAGGTCTTTGGTTTTGGTGGAAAACACTTAAAGACGATTGGTCTCAATGACCAAATAAACGTGGCCTCTGGTATTGAATTGAATAGTCAGGAAATAGCGGTAACAGATCAAGAGAACGATCGTGTTTTGATTTATGGCTATGATGGGCAATTGTTTCAAGTTTTGGAAGAAGGGATCAATTATCCTACGGATGTTTTGTTGGATATGGAATATCTGTACATTACAAATTTTAAGGAGAATTCTATTTCGGTCTATCAAAAGAGGTGACTTGTTTGTATTGATTCGAGGTTTGACATGGAGTGATAAGAAAAAAAGGCTCCTACTTTAGCTTCTCCTTTTAACTTAGTGACTCAACCGATGCAATTAATTTTATCTCGCACATACATATTCTGTGAACTCATGTCGATAAAGCAAGATTATTATTTTCTTGAACGCTTTGGTCATCACGATTGCAGGCCGACGAAACTCATTGATGCATTATCAATAAATTGATTATTCCTTTTTCATACCCCATAAAAATAGGGTTACTTTTTTTT
This sequence comes from Robiginitalea sp., assembly GCF_982776155.1. NCBI lineage: Bacteria > Pseudomonadati > Bacteroidota > Flavobacteriia > Flavobacteriales > Flavobacteriaceae > Robiginitalea > Robiginitalea sp. The sequence continues at coordinate 192,344 of NZ_CEXZKX010000002.1, read as the reverse complement.
CACAATAACAAGAAACCCTAATTTTTTGTTTGTAGATAGTAAACCAATCCTATCGCCATCAAAATGATCAATCCTGCAATTATAAAAGGATAATAAAAGCCACCTGCCAGCAACCATGTTCCCAACACAGGCCCTAAAATCTGGCCGATACTGTTGGAGGAGCTTTGAATGGAAATATTTCTTCCCGTATCTTCCTTGGATAACAAAGAGACTGCCGAAAGCAGATTCGGGGTTACCATGGCACCGCCACTGGCAAATAGTATTATCATACCATATACAGATAGCTCACTTTGTAAAAAAGGGAACATTAAGAGCGATACCCCTGTTATCAATAAGCCTAACGTTATTTGCTGTTTTGAGGTTATTATCTTTTCCCCATAAGTAGCAAAAACAGGCTGTAATACCGCCATCACAGAACCGCAAAGCATAAAGCCTATACCCACTTGACTACTATTGAACGCCAATTCATCCTTGCCATAGATTGAAAAGACGGTTTCAAAGAGGGTCACAACAAATTGCATTACAAAGGATAGCAGCAGTAGGATGATAAAATAGTTACTTAAGGTAAAATCAAATTTTATCGTTTTTTCTCTAATCCTGGTCACAATTGCCGTGTTCTTCAACCATTTTATAATTACGAACAATATGATCAAACCTAATATGGCGGCAAAAAGAAATGGAATCGAAAATCGGTTAAAATGAAATATCCCAAAAGATAGTTCCAAGTGCACATTGGTCTGCGATAAGAGGCCGCCCAAAACAGGGCCAAAAATAACACCAGAACTAATGGCCACTCCGGACCATGCCATTGTTTTGGTTCTTCGCTTTTGAGAGGTTATGTCACTTAGATAGGCATTGCTTACAGGAATGACGGATGAAGTGAAAATTCCCCCAAAAATGCGGGCGGAATAGAGCATTGTAAGCGAAGTAGCCAGCCCGGTCAGCAAGTTCATTGTTATAAATCCGATTAGGCCTACTAGAATTATGGGCTTACGACCATATTTATCGGAAAGTCTTCCCCATACAATTACGAATATGAGTTGGAACAACGGATAAATACTGGTCAACATGCCGATATGGAAGTTAATCCGGTCGGCATCTAAATTATCTTTTAATGCCAATCTTTCCGTATAGTAGGGGAGAATGGGCAGTAGTATCCCATACCCTAACATAACGACAAATAGACTTAGCAGAATCAAAAATATCCTGCCAAGTTTTTGTGGCTTGTTCATCTATTTCTTCGCAATTTTCCTTTTTAGTAATTGGGCGTTTATGGCGACAATGATGGTTGACAAGCTCATAAATACGGCTCCTACGGCCGGACCAAGGACAAATCCCGAAGCGTATAGGACTCCTGCGGCAAGGGGTATTGCGACAACATTATAACCGGTAGCCCATATCAGGTTCTGGATCATCTTGTTATAGGTGGCCTTCCCAAACAAAATCAGGTTAGCGATGTCTTGTGGATTGCTGTTTACTAAAATAATATCTGCTGTCTCTGCGGCTACATCGGTACCTGAACCGACTGCAATGCCAACATTGGCCTGTGCCAGTGCAGGGGCATCGTTAACCCCATCGCCGGTCATTGCTACAAATTCCTCCTTTTCCTGTAATTGCTTTACGATTTCAACCTTTTGGTGTGGCAAAACTTCGGCATAATACCCGTCAAGTCCTAATTTTTCGCTCACCGCCTTTGCTGTCTTTTCATTGTCTCCTGTTGCCATGAGCACTTTAATATTGTTCTTTTTGAAAATCCTGATCGCTTCGGCGGATTCCGGTCTGATCTCATCGGCAAGTGCAATGTATCCTGCCAACTTCCCATCGATTAAAACAAATACAACTGTTTCAGCAGCATCACTATAGGCATCTTTTGGAATATCTATTTTTTCATCCCTTAAATAACCAGGGCTTACCACTTTTATCTTTTTGTTCTCAACAGTGGCTTCAACACCTTTTCCGGTTATAGAATTAAAATTTTTAGGTTTTGGGATGATTACCTTATCCTCCTTGATTTTTTTGATGATGCCAACTGCAATAGGGTGTTCGGAACTTTGTTCCAAAGCACTGGCGAGCCGTAATACTTCGGCCGAGGAATTGTTATTGTCTACCGACTCTATACGGGTAACACCAAAATCCCCTTTGGTCAGCGTTCCGGTCTTGTCGAAAAGCAGAGCGGATATTTTTCGGGATTCTTCAAATGCCGTCCTGTTGCGGATCAACAACCCGTTCTGTGCCGAAACTGCTGTGGAAATGGCTACTACCAATGGAATGGCAAGACCCAATGCGTGGGGACAGGCAATGACCATAACCGTGACCATTCGTTCCAAGGCATATACAAAGGGGAATCCCAATGCAAGCCAAACAGCCAATGTGCCAAAACCAATGGCCAATGCAATATAGGTAAGCCATTTGGCAGCCCTATCTGAAAGGTTCTGCATTTTGGATTTTGTTTTTTGGGCTTCCTCGACCATGGTTATCACTTTATTGAGATAACTATCCTTACCAGTATGTTCTACCTTGACCTTTAAACTACTGTTTCCGTTTACCGAACCACCTATCACTTTGTCGTTTAGTTCTTTTTTTACAGGTTTAGATTCCCCCGTAAGCATTGATTCGTTCAAGTAACTCGATCCTTCCACGACAATACCGTCCGCAGGAACTTTCTCTCCTGGTTTTATCAGGATCAAATCACCTTTCAATAAATCTTCCAGTGCTATATCTTCTATTGTTTCGCCATTTACGCGGTGTGCTTCGGCGGGCATCATACTTACCAATAATTGCAGGGCTTTTGAGGCTCCCAGAACACTCTTCATCTCTATCCAGTGGCCTACAAGCATAATGGCTATAAGGGTAGCCAGTTCCCAGAAGAAATCAACACCTTCAAGGCCAAAAACGGTAGCCGAACTATAAAAATAGGCCACACTTATGGCCATGGCAATCAGGGTCATCATTCCCGGGGCACCTTTTTTCACCTCAGACCAGAATCCCTTTAAAAAAGGCCAGCCACCATAGAAATAAACTATGGACGATATTGCGAATAGAATGTACGGGTTGCCCGGCAACAAAAAATCATAGCCGAAAAATTCTTGGATCATCGGCGACAGAAATAGAATGGGTATGGTCAGTACCAAGGTTACCCAAAAACGTTTTCTAAAGTCAGCGATCATCATCTTATGGTGGTCATGACCCATCTGCCCATGTTTCGGATTATGGTCGGAATGTTCATCATGGCTCATATTGTGTTCCTTATCCATGGTTTTGGTATGGCCATGCTCGGTTTTTTCGGCCAGTGAATCTTTCAATTCGGTCTTTTTATCCACTGCCTTTTCCTTTGCGGAACCCTTACTTCTTTTACTATGATCGTGTTTGTGATGCTCGTGATTTTCCATGTTCTTTATTGAAGTGTTATCGTAGTTTTTTTCGCATTTCTTCGGAAATGTTCTGTGCATATACCCCATAGGCATCGACTAGGGTGCCCTTAATTCCATCTTTGGATGAAATTGCATACAGAATGCTGTTGTCATCGGTACTGCTCATTCCTTCAAAGCGGTGCATTTCATCCACCTTAAAATTTTCGGGATGTATTTCCAATTTTAAGGCGGCACATTCCAAACAATGGGGATTTAGATTAAAGTTATAGGTATATCCCCTATTTTGAAGTGCGTTTATCGCCTCTGAAAGTGTATCGTAACTCTTCATTTTCTTTGCTATTATTTATAGATTATCGTAAAATAGCTTCCGTCGTTTTCTACAAATTTTTGATAGGACAACAGCCCTTTTTTCGATAGTTTTTCAAGAACTGAATATTCAAGTTCCTTTATGCGTATGCCCCACGAATAGGCTTTCACCGTAAGTTTTGAATTGATTTGAATGTCTTTTGTTTTAGGATTAAGCTTTCGGTCAAAAATGTAGATTTTACTTTTTGAGCCGAAAAAATCCAGTAATCCCGAATCAAAACTAATTTCAAGTTCAACATTTTTCAAACTGTCCATGTTGTATAAATCTTTGAAATTTTTGGAACTGGTGTTTATTTCGGTTTCTTTCGATTTTCGATTTGAAAATGGAAATGCCATTACCATAACACTCGATGCTTCTGGCCGACAGCGATAGGTGGTGGAGTATTTATCCGTTGAATTCCCGTTTTCATCAAAGAATTCGGTTTCTACCTCAATTTCATAATATCCATCCGTTTCTATTAACCCTCCCGCCTGAAAGGTTTGCTTATTGCGAAAAACTCCATTTTCATCATAATTTTCCCGCACCACCAATCTGTCGGCGAGTTGGCCTATAAGCATTTCTTCTTGTGCCTGTACTAAAAAAGATGACAATAAAACGGTCAAAATGTAAATGGTACTTTTCATGTATGGTACATCAGTTCAGTTACTTCCTGGGCTATGACATCACTTAGGTCAATACCGTTCGATTGGTGTGGTATGGTGTTGCAAGTAATGATATCTTTCACATGGGCATCCCAAAGGTCTTGATAGGCGTTTCCGGAAAAAACAGCATGGATTCCGATGCATATCGCCGGTTTCATTCCGGCATTCTTCAAATGTTCCGTGGTTTCTATCATTGTCTGAGCCGTAGATATGATATCATCCACCAGGACTGGAGTGGATACTTTATATTTCGCTACATTGGGTACGGAAACTTCAACATCACGATCACCATGGCGCACCTTTTGCAATACGGTAAATGGAACTTCGGCTTTTTTGGCTACATCGGAAACCCATTGCTCGCTTTCGGAATCAGGGCCTATTAATACCGGATTGTGTATATTTTCATTGATGTATTTGGAGATGGCATCCGCGGCATGGATAACCCTATTCGGAATATCATATACCTCGCCTAAAGAACTTATGCGATGCAAATGGGGATCGACGGTCGTGATACTATCGGCAAAGCCCGAAATCAATTTTCCAAAATAGGTGGAGGAAACCCCCTCACCATCGTTAAAAACCTTGTCTTGGCGCATATAAGCCAAATAGGGTGCCACCAAACAGGTACACATTGCCCCCAATGATTTGGCCGTATGGCTCAAAAAGTAAAGAGGCAACAACTTTACATCAGGTTCGTGAAGGGTACAGACCAATACCACACATTTTCCTTTTACATCGGACAGAATGCGAGTATAGGACTCGCCATCAGGAAATTTTCGTATCGCACATTCCCCGATTTCGGCATTCATTTTCTTTGCTAGGAGTTCCGTTAATTCTTGGTTGCCGGGAAGGCTAAATAATATCGTTTGCATAAGTTCTTTTTATTGGATTGTAATTATATCATCATGATTCTCATAATATTCCAAGGCATAGTTCAGTTCCCCATTTGTTTCTGCGTGGAGTATATAGAGCAATCCCCCCTTTTCTATCTCATCGCCCAACCGGACGTTCATCGAAATGCCCGCCAATTTGGATTGTGGTGCTCCCGACAATTTTGCGAGTTTTGCAATCTTTCGATTGTTTATTTTTTTGACCTTACCACGTTTAGGTGCATGCATCTCAAATTGGTAAGGGGCAACATAGGTTTTTGAAAATCTTCCTTGGGCCTTGCAGATGGCCTCGAATTTTTGATAAGCCTTTCCGCTTTCCAACAATTCTTTCGCTGTATCAAGGCCTTTTCCTGTTTCCACTTTTTCCGATAGCTCCAAGAGGTGCCCCGCCAACAATAATCCTCGTTCTTTTAGGTCTTGTGGCGCATCCCTCTTATTCTGCAAAACACTTAGCACATCAACCGCCTCTAAATTAGGGCCGATACCCCTGCCCACGGGCTGGCTGCCATCGGTAATGACCACCTTTATTTTAAGCCCTACTGCATTGCCTACGGCTTCCATATGTTCCTTGAGTTTTTGCACGGCCTCTTCACTGCGCACCTTGGCCGTTTTCCCAACAGGAATGTCGATTACCACATGGGTAGCACCTGCAGCCGCTTTTTTAGACAATACCGAGGCAATCAGTTGACCTTCGCTATCAATATCCAAGGCTTTTTCCACCTTAATGAGAATATCGTCCGCTGGGCTTAATTGTGCCGTACCGCCCCATACCAAACAGCCGCCTTCCTGTTCCACGACACGTTTGATTTCTTCGCCAGAAAGGGTAACATTCGTCAATACTTCCATAGTATCGGCCGTACCCGCTGGAGAAGTAATGGCCCGTGAGGAAGTTTTGGGCATGGTCAGCCCGTAAGCGGCGGCAATTGCGACAACGATAGGCGTAGTTCTATTGCCCGGTAATCCCCCGATACAGTGTTTGTCAACCACTATTTCCTTCTTCCAATCCAGTTGTTTTCCCGAGGATATCATCGCCTTGGTAAGGTCCGAGATTTCATCGATATCCATTCGGTCGCCTGCACAGGCCGTAATAAATGCCGATAAGTGGATATTGGAATAATCGCCTTCGATGATATCCGTGATGATGTCCTTGTAAGCTGTATAACCGAGCTTTTGATTATAAATTTTTGCCCTTACAAAGCTCAATGATTCTATGGGTTCCAAATGGGACACGTATAACGTTTCGCCGTCCCATACTTTGAGTTTTTTTGCTGCTATTTGTGACAGCCCTATTTCGCCCTGCCTAAGAACTTCTGAAGTAATGATATGCAGACTTGCAATTATCGAGGAGCTCATGTTCGATACCCTTATACGGGTCAATGCCTCAAACCCTTCTGAAATACAGACATGACAATCTTCTCGCATATACACAACGTTTTCATTTTGCGTGTAAATACCTAGCGATTTATATTTGAGGATGTTTGATTTTTCTTCCATTTCCATGTTATTCTTTCGTAATTTCTTACCTACTTTAACTCTTCGATACCATAGAGTTGGGGAACTTCACTATCCCAGTCATAGATTTCCTTGATTCCCTGTTTTAAGGCCTCGGCCCCTTCTCTTTCGCCATGAACGATAAATATTTTTTCTGGCTGAATCTTTATATCACTCAACCAATCCAACAATTCGGCATGGTCTGCATGGGCCGAAAGACCTTCAATCTCGGCCACTTGCATTTTGAAGGATACAGTCTTTCCATACACTTTTATTTCCTTTTCTCCTTCCAATAATTTTCTTCCACGGGTACCTTCCGCTTGATAGCCAACAAAGAGTAAAGTGTTATCGGGGTTTTGTGCCTGGGTTTCCAGATAGTTCAACATTCTGCCGCCTGTGAGCATTCCGCTTCCGGCAATGACAATTTTTGGTTTGTCATCACTTCTCAGTTCCATAGTTTCACGGTAGCTGCTAACAACGGTAAAGTGGGAGCACATTTTGTCACACTCGTCATCTTCCAACCTATGCCAGTCACGTGTTCTGTGAAATAGTTCCAAGACATTGGCACCCATTGGGCTGTCCATTATCATGGGGACTTTCGGAATTTTGGTTTCTTTTAATAGCCTCCAGAATATCAACATCATCAATTGGGCGCGTTCAACCGAAAAACTTGGTATAAAAAGGCTACCGCCCCTTGAAACGGTTTCGTTGACCAATTTTTCAATTTCGGGAAGCGCTTCCGTCTCTTCGGGATGGAACCTACCGCCATAGGTTGATTCCATAAACAGCACGTCGGCTCTTTTTGGTTTAGCAGGTGGATATAAGAGCAAATCGTTTGTTCTACCAATATCCCCTGAAAAGACAAATCGTTTGTCCTGCACATCCAATTCAATATAGGTTGCTCCGAGAATATGTCCGTTATACTGAAATCTTGCTTTTACATTTTTTAAAATGGGAAGCCACTGGTTGAGTGGTATTCCCTTGAAATACGGAATGGTCTTTTCAACATCTTTTAAATCGTACAGCGGTTCTGCGGGACTGTGCTTTGAATACCCTCCCTTATTGGCACGTTCGGCCTCTTGTTCCTGTATTTTGGCACTATCGTTCAATATAATCTTGGCGATGTCCAAAGTGGGATAGGTGCCATAAATAGGCCCTTTGAAACCTTGCTTTACCAACCTTGGCAGATAGCCGGTATGGTCCAAATGGCCATGGGTAAGCAATACGGCATCAATTTCGGTGACGTTTACAGGTGGATATTCCCAGTTTTTTAAGCGTAGTTCTTTGAGCCCCTGAAACAGACCGCAATCGATAAGTATTTTTCTGTCCCCTGTGTCCAGAAGATATTTGGAACCAGTAACAGTACCAGCCGCTCCTAAAAAATGGATATTAATAGTTCTTTCGGTCATAATTCAAGTGTTTGGTTGATGGGTTTCGCATAGACTTTGCGAATCGGCTAGAATCTTTTTTCGTCTGGCCCCATCAATCCCAACTTTTTTCAACACATCGGGATTGTCCTTTATTTCCCTACAAAGTACAATTCCATGTTCCAACAATTTCGATTTCTCCGATTTGGTAATCGTGGTCAGTGAGGTTAAGGGATGCAGGCCAGCTGTGTCTATTCTATTCTTTAGTGCTTTTCCTTTGGGATAATCCCAACTGGTCAGCATTAACCCGACACAGTTTCCATAATGTGTGGCATCACTTGTAAATCGGGTATTGGTGTAAACACCGCCTTGGTGTGATTTGTTTTTGTGACCTTCTTGCTTTTCCCATTGCTTTTGAACATCCAAAAATCTAGATTGGATGTAGAGCGGGATTTTCACATTGCAAAACCGGCCTTGGTCGCTGTGATATTTACACTCTATCATATAGTGCCTATTCCCTTTTTGGGCAATCACGTCCACTTCATGCTGTACACAATCGCCTTTGACGAGTACCCCTACTTCTACCTCAAAGCCTTCATACTGCAATACTTTGCCAACAAATTTTTCAAAGGGGTAACCGGATGGCCCAAGTTCCATTAAGGCCTTTTTTAGCTTATATCGCGACGCACTTACCCTTGCCCTGCTTTTTAGCATCCTGAAGGCCATTTGATAGATTTTTTTTGTGGTCATTCCATCCTCAATATTTCCTTCTACTTCATGGGCGATTTGCTGTACAAGACTTTCATCGACCTGAGAACGTCTTAGGGAGTTGACAAGTTTATTCATATCAAATGCCTCCATTTCGCCCGAATATTTTTTAACCTGTATTACTCCCATTCCTAAATGCGTATTGTCATTACCGGAAGTGTGGAATGATTGGCTACACCCTCAGCGATACTTTTGGAAAATAAGTTTAAGAAACCCGTATTCCCGTGCGTACACATGGCAATTAAATCCGCCGGTTCATACGTTAAGAAGGTATTGATTCCCACCTCTACAGAGGGTTCGTTATTGACGAACATGGAATAATGTTTCAGGCCTGGAAACTTTTCAACAAATGTTTGGATAGGTTTTAGTCCTGCTTGAATACTATTGGTATCCGTTTTCGTATTGACGCGCAATAGATGGATATGTGCATTGCATTTTTTTGCAATGGAAATAACATGCTTAAATGCTTGACTTACATCCTCTTCAAAATCAGAAACAAATACGATATTTTTAAAAGGGAAAGCAACCTCGTCCTCCTTGACCACGATTACCGGAACATCCGATTTTCTGACGATCTCTTCCACGTAACTACCCAACAATTCACGTACAGCACCCTTAGTGCCGCTACTGCCCGTGATAATGAAATCATGGTCAAAATGCCCCGAATGTTTTATAATATGCTTGGTTCCTACTTGATATTGAAGGAAGGTTTGACATTTCAAATGTTCCTGTTCTGCCTTCTTTTCCAGCTCGCGTAAAGCGGATTTTGCACTGCCGATTTTTTTCAAGGTTTCAGGATGCCGTTTTTCCTTTTCCTTCTCCAGCTTTACCCAATCAACAGGGGTCTGTATCAAATGGAAAAAATGAATCTCGGCATCAAAAAGTTTGGCCATGTCTATTCCGAGTTTCGCAGCTTTAGTGCAGTTTTCAGAGAAATCTGTGGGTACTAGTATATTTTTCATTGTTATTATTATTAGGTAGTATATGTTTGATCTTTATGATATGCGTTGTCGCCTTTTTGCCTGTCATTTCATTAAAAAAGCGTTGCACTTCTCGAAACAATTTAAGTTGTGTATGATAGTTTCGGCAATAATTGTCAATGTTGTGTCAGCCGGATTTCCATGAATCAGTCAAAACCTAATTCTGATCATAACGCAGCTTCCCGAACCTAGGGTTTTTGACGCTTCATCACGGTACAGTTCCTCAGGATTAGTTTATTCCGAACATTATTTATCTCCAGCATTTTATTCTTTCCCTCGGCTGCTTTTCGTTGGTAGTATTCCCTTAATTCCGGGTCGTGATTGATTGCAGAGAGGGCACACATGTGGAATTGCCTTTTTAAGACGCGGTTTTCCATATGGTGTGTTTTGGCCCACTTTTGAGGGCTGGTCCCGTAGGTATACTCAAAGGGGGCTGCCCCGCAAAAGCAAGCAAGTTGCTTCAGGTTTTCATAGCGGGTGAAGAAGCTTGTAAAGATGGTTGGGTAAATTGCTGCATTCATTCCAGGGGAATCGCATACCGAGATAAATGCCCCAACATGTTTAATATTTGTGTCCATAGTTCAATCTTGGTTGTTAACGTTCACGTCATCGGTCGATCTTTTCATATTCTGGTTTTTAAACAGTGGAACACTCTTCTTGTGTTTTTAGTACTTTATCTGAGCCTGTGATGGGCATATTTCCATAAAATCGATTGAATACCATACAGGCCGTAAGATCGCCGGTAACGTTTACTGCCGTCCGAAACATTCCAAGCAACCGTTCCACCCCTATTATGATGATTATTCCTTCTGCCGGTATGCCTGCACCGGATAGTACGGAAGCTAAAATCACAACGCCCCCTCCGGGTATTGCAGGTGTCCCTATAGACGCCGCAACGATGGTAACCACCACCACGATGACATTCAAAAGGCCCATTTCCAGTCCGTATGCTTGGGCAATAAAGAGGGTGGTTATGGTCTGGTAAAGCGCCGTGCCGTCCATATTTACGGTGGCTCCGATAGGGATTATGAAATTACTGATTGTAGGATCAACCTTTAGTTCTTCTTCCGCAGTTTTGAGGGAGAGCGGCATTACCGCCGCGGAACTTGTGGTCGAGAAGGCCAGCAGTTGCACATCCCTGATCTTACGTAAAAACCGTAACGGATTTCCCTTGCCCAAAAGGCTTACACCTATCAGGTAAATTATGACCAACAACAATAGCCCTATCAAGACGACGAGCACATAAAAGCCCAGACCTGAAAGGGAATTTAGACCAACGCTAGAGGTCAGTTGCGCCATCAAGCCGAATACCGCCACCGGCACCAACAACATGGCCCACTTGACCACGGTCATACAGATTTCCTGAATGGCACTCAATAATAATTTTACGGGTTTTAGCAAGTCGTCGGGAAGGGACAATACGGCAACACCTATTATAATAGTAAAAATGACGATACTCAACATTTCGCCACTTACCATGGATGCCAAGGGATTGTCGGGCAACAAATTTGTTATAGCAGTGGGGATATCGTTCAAGCCGAATGACAGCTCGGTGCTTTCGGCATTACTGGTCAAAGCCTCTTCATGATCCACAGCGGCTTGTTGATGTAGATACTTGCCAGGGCGAAAGATTAAGGCAAGGATCGTACCTATAGTTACCGAAATAATTGTTGTGGAAATAAAATATAAGAGCACCCCACCACCTAGCTTTCTCAGATTCTCTTTGTCATTACTTGCTATACCTGTAATGATAGAGGCAACGATCAAGGGTATCATGATCATCTGTACCAATTTAAGAAAGAGCATGCCAGGTAGGGCCAACCAATTGCCAAGAACATCGGCAGTGCTTTTGGTTATCCAACCATTTTGAGGACTTAACAACAGTCCGAGACCGACCCCAAGGAACAGTGCAATGATGACTTTTAGCCATAACCTATCTTCCACCAATTTTTGCAGGTAGTGGTTAAGGGATTTCAGTGATTTTATTTCCGTATCGAACATTCTTGATTATCCATTATGCTATGGTTACTTTCTTCTCTAAATAAACGCCCTGTACGCCACGTAACAGTTCTACCCCCTCTTTGAACGGCCGCTGAAAAGCCTTTCTTCCCAAGATCAGACCGGAGCCTCCCGCTCGTTTATTGATTACTGCGGTGGTAATTGCTTCGGCCAAATCGGATTCGCCTTTGGAGCCACCTCCCGAGTTGATCAACCCGATTTTTCCCATATAGCAGTTTGCCACTTGTAACCTACATAGGTCAATGGGATGTTCCGTGGTCAAGGTTTCATACATGGCATCTTCGTATTTGCCGAATCCAATGTTTTTGAATCCAAAATTGGTAGTTGGCAACTTTTGCTTGATAATATCCGCCTGTATAGTAACCCCAAGATGATTGGCCTGCCCTGTCAAATCGGCCGATGAATGATAATCTTCTGTATCGGTTTCGAAAGCTTCGTTTCGGGTGTAACACCAGAGAATGGTGGCCATCCCAAGACTGTGCGCCTCCACAAATGCCTCGGAGATTTCCTTCAACTGCCGATTACTTTCATCGGAACCGAAATAAATGGTCGCACCGATTGCAACGGCACCCATGTTCCAAGCTTCCTTCACTGTACCGAAGAGGGTTTGGTCATATTTGTTGGGATAGGTCAGAAGCTCGTTGTGATTTATTTTTACGATAAACGGAACTTTATGCGCATATTTCCGCGCGTAAAGGGCCAAGCCCCCGAAAGTCGAGGCCACTCCGTTGCAGCCTGCTTCGATAGCCAATTTTATGATGTTCTCAGGATCAAAATAGTCAGGATTTTTATAGAAGGAAAAAGCGGCGCTATGTTCAATACCCTGATCGACAGGAAGAATGCTGAGATATCCTGTGCCAGCAAGATTTCCGTGACGATAAAGTTGTGAAAGGCTTCCGAGGACCCGAGTATTTCGATCAGTGTTGACGAATACCTTGTCTACAATGTGTTTCTCTGGTAACTGCAATTCATCCTTGGTAATCTTATTGCTAACATGTTCCAGGTAGAAAGATGCCTTGTCCCCTAAATGTTCCTTTATTTCTTCAAATGTCATCTCTATTTTTTAATTAATTCCTAAACTTTTATTGGTTTTGACGATGGATTTTTGACCATCATTTTCGATACCCGTCAATGCTCGTATCGCATCAATGGTCTCAGGAATTACGATGGCCTGATTATCCACCACATAGGCATAAAACAGTTCGTCGACCACGACTTTGAGCATGTCTTCCCACAGGGCGACTTCGTACATATCGCCCCAAGGCCGTCCCATATCCAGATACATTTCCTTAATGGTGTTGTTCGAGACCAGCCCTTGATCGTAGCGTATCAATTTGATACGGGTCGAGGTTTTAAGGGCCGCTAGCACTTCCTCTTTGCATGCTTTTCTCTTTAGCTTTACGTTCCAGTAGTGCATATGGCTCAAAGTTTGGGGTACTTTTACCGCCGATGTAATTACATCGAGATCGGGATCCACGCTTTGGGCATCCGGACCTTGGTGGCTCGGGATTTCCTTTTCGGGCACCATCGTATTCATAATGCCCCCCAAATGGCTTTCCCAGGGGTCTGTAGCCCTTCTCAAAAGGGTGCCCCTCCCATAGTCAAGTAGTTCGGCTCTTTTTAGTGCAGTCAGCGTTCTTAAAATGGATGTGGTATTGCAGGAAACCACTCTTGTCGAATTCAAACCTACGGCCGATTCATAATTGTTCTCTGCACTAAAGGAATGGCCTGTGGTTTCATGTTTTTCCCCTCCTTGAAGGATAAATTTGATTCCTTTTTCCCTATAGGTTTCAACATTTTTAGCCGCAATCTTTTTGGGGGTACAATCCACAACCAGATCAACCCGTTCCAATAGCTCTTGCATAGAACCTGCAACGGATATTCCCTCCGATCGCATTTTTTCATCTGCTTCCTTGGTTGCGGCAAATACTGCAAAACCTTTTTCCAAGGCGGTCTGTATACGCCAATCGCTAATGATGTCGCAGACCCCGAAAAGGTCCATATCCTCTTGTACATTAACGGCATCGGCCACTCTTTTTCCGATGACTCCATATCCTACTACTGCTATTTTTTTCACACTCTTCTGTTTTTTAACTGTACATTATAAAATGCCGCTATAAGTGCTCCGATCAGCCACCCTATGATAAAAGTTTGGACAATGCCTATGGCCGCTTCCCGAAGGGGGATATCCATTCTAATAATACTTGTAGTGTCCAACCCGTGCAGCAAACTGTTGAAGAAATCTATTGTTCCCTCACGGCCGGCTGTTAACATTACTACTATACAACCCAGATATACCAATGCTCCTGTAAGCCCCATGGCAAAGCCTAATTTTTTTATGTTGATTCGATTCATGATTTTCGTTTTTTGTTATTTATCAGATTCCAAAACTTTCTTTGATTCCTCATATTCTTCTTTCGAGATTTCGCCTTTGGCAAATCGCTTTTTAAGAATATCGTTTGGGTTCTCGTTCTCGTTTTTCCGATAGGGGATGTCGTGTGGGACAAAGAATATCCAGATTAATAGGATCAACCATATGATCCACCATATAAAGTGCATACCGCCCCAGTGTCCATCGAAATAATGCATAGTTTTTTTGTTTTAAATGTTAATACTTAATTATTCTATTTCGGTTATTTTGTAACCGCCAAGCTGATCGAGTTGTTTCTGCAAATCATTTATTGAAAGATTCTCGTTCATATTGATTTTGGCAACTCCTTTTGGATTCAAGAATATTTTCGCTTCATCTATAGCCTCATGGCCTTCCAAAACCTTCTTGACCCTTGTGATACAGCCTCCACAACTTATCCCGTCTATTTGAAACTTCTTCTTCATAAGTTTTTCGTTTTCAATGGTGGTGCTGTTCTTTGTCCTTGTCCTGTTTTTCTTCACTTTTTCTTTTCAGATTATCCTCTGTTAGACCATGACTGTGGCCACCGTGTCGCATTGGCATTAACAAATGCACAGCAAACATGATTACGATAAAAGTGAACAGGGTCAGGTTACCTTTGATCCCGAATACGGGAGCGAAAAAAATAAGCAATAGGGGTAGGCCACATCCGATGACCATCCATAACCAGTGATTTTTCATGGTTCTGTATTCTTTTAAATTAAATTTTAGTGATTTTCAGAGTGATCGGTATTGGAAGAACCCGATGGCATGTTACCCATCATTCCATTCATGTCCATTCCCTTATCTCCCATCATTTTCATACAAGATTCCATACAGTCTTCGCTCATCATCCCTTTTTCGTGCATCATTTGCATCATGTTGCCCATCATCTTTCCGTCCTTCATCATATTTTGCATCATGTTCTTCATCATCATACTGTCTTTCATCATCATCTGCATGCCGCCTCCCTGCATCATGTTTCCCATCATTTTAGTATTGCCCTGCATCATTTGCATAGCATGGTCATTATTCTGCATGGCATCCATAAATTCGGTCATATAACTATGATTGCCTGCTATTGTGTTCATGATTTCAGTTCTTGTTTCGGCATTTTTAAGTAGTGCGTTGGCATCTACACTTTGGTTACAGCTCCCTAGAGCTATGAACGCAATCATAGAAAGCATTAGTGATACTGTTTTCATTGGTTCTAATTTTTATAATTAATATGTAAATGTCCTTAGGTGATATCCTTTATTATGCTTGGAATTTTGCTCCCATAACCAAAATGGCCCAGCGGCTATGGGAGCATTTCCATCTATCAATTAGCTGACTTGAGAAACTCTTCTATTTTTTTACTTTCGTGTTCGGTCAGGTTTGCCCTCACCCGCATGTGTAAGCTTATAGTTTCCCAGTCCGTATCATTGTAATCAGCCGGCGACGGGGCAATGTGACAGCGGTTACAGGTCTCTCCCCATAGTTGTGCCCCGGATTTCTCTATACTAAATTCTTCGGAAGCTTCTACCACTGAATCTGCTGGCACATCGGTATTTTTGTCCTTGGTCGATGAACAGGCGACGACCGTCAGTCCCAATGCAACCATGAGCCCCAAAGCGATTGATAATTTATACACTGTTTTCATTTCTCTAATTTTTATGATTTAATTAAAATCCTATGGCCCAATGCAAAAACAAACCGTTTGTATTGGTGATTCCATCTCCATCATGGCCTCCTTCAGTTTCTGTGGTCTGATAACTAAGCTTCACTACCGACCGCCAGCTCAACCAATAGTTGAGTCCGAAGGCATATTGTGTTGATTTCTCTTCCCACTCAGCGCCTTCAGGTGCGTTAAAGTCTGAGTACCTTCCAACAAGCTCCAATTTTTTCACGAAGTCACTGCTGGCCATTGTGGGCCTATAGCTCAGTTGGGCATAAAAGGAGTTACTTTGATTGTCAAAAGAATATTCTTCTAAATCACCATCTTCATGCATCTCGATAAATGTGGCCGTATCCACGTTGGAACTGTTATATTGTGCTTTTACATCCACTATGCCACTCAATCCCGGTATTTGTTTCACCAAGGAAAAATCCAGGGCATATAAAAAAGCACCAATGTCCTCGAATTCTGAACCCTCTTCCCCTGTGCCGCTGGTTGAATAGGCTGAAAAACCAATTTCAGTAGAAGAATCTGAAAAAGGCAACAACCCGATTCGGCCACCAAAAGCTTTGGCCAAATTGGTATCCTCATAGTTCGCAAATTCCAAAATACCTGCTTCTTCCGGTTCTTCAGATCCATCTTTTATTCTTGGGCCGTTGGTCGAGTACACTGAATAGTTTAATTTGGGGCCACCTAAATCAAATGCCCCCCTAAGCTCTACACCGATACCCGAGGAGGGTGCTATGCCATCGTGTCCGTAGCCCAAGGGGGCATTGGGTAATCTATTTATCCACGCGGGATGCAACCTTTCGATGAATGTGCCGAAGGGCAAAAGAAATTTCCCAGCCCGAACGGTCATGTTCTTGTTGAGCACGTACATGACATCTGCATATTCCAAACCGGTTTCTAATTCATTCCCTTCCAACACAAACTCCAGTTCAGCCTCGAACATCAATCTGTCAGAGTGTTTGTATAGGAATATAGGAGCGAAAGCCGATCCCAGAAAAGTAGATTCTGTTTCGTCGCCCGAATCCATATATTCGAACCCCGTGTGGCCGTAACCACGCAGCATAAATTGGGTCTTACTCGGTTCAAAGGTGTTGTAGGTCTGTCCAAATGCTGAAGACCCAAACGCCAAAATGGTCATAAATACTAGTAGCTTTTTCATTTTTTTAAGGTTCTGATATAGTTAATCAATTCCCATCTTTTCTTTTCCGGCAATGCACTTTTATAAGAGGCCATGGGTGAACGCCCTTCAGTTAACTTCCAGAAAAGAGCTCCGTCGGTCTGGGCCTGCACATCCGTATTGGTCAAATCGGTAGGTTTCGGAGTTAGGCCTGCACCTCCCATGCCGTCTCCCTTTCCTTTTGCGCCATGGCAAATCACACAAAGCATTTTGTAAGTTCTTTTGCCATTGGCAACAGCAGAGGCATCATTTTTCAAGGGGTTAGTCAATTTATCCGCACTTTCGGGCGCTTCCCATTTTTCTTGTGAATTCACGCTCGGTATCGCCAAGAGAAGTAGAAGCACCGTAAGTGTAATAGGTCCTGATAATGTTTTAGTTATTTTCATATTTTGAATCAATTAGGTTGTTGAGTTAAAACTATTTTTTATGGGTCAGTTATAACTTCATAATATTCTTTTATATCTATATAATTTCGTCAAGAAAGCCCCGTTGCCACACTTGGCTATTCTTGTAATCGGTCATGCTCATGCCCATGATTTCCTTGAACTGTCTGGATAAGTGGTTAACACTGCTGTAATCGAGCATATAAGCGATATCAGAAAAGGTATGCTGCCGCAACTGTATGAGCTCTTTTACCTTTTCAATTTTCAACTTGATGAAATATTTTTCTATAGTGGTATTTTCATTTTTTGAAAATTTTTTGCTCAGCACTTTGTAGGCTCTATGCAACGATTTTGTCAGATAGTCCGAAATATTTTCCTTTATATCAAAGGGGACATCGGAAACCAATGATATCAAAGCAATCTTTATTTGCTCGACTATCATCTCTTCTTCACTTTTGGCTATTTCAAAGCCGTTGGAATGAAGGACATCCATCACTTCTCGGTCTACTTCGGCAATTGATATTTCTTGGGCCTTTACCGTAAGTTTCCCTAATTCAAGGGACAATACCGGAATTCCCAAATCACGCAATTCTTGCTTTATGACTTTTAGGCACCGACTACAGACCATATTCATGACCCAATAAACTCTAGTGGATTCCATGTATGAAAATGTTCGTGTTCATAACTGAGTAATAAATCAATCGGAGGATTGATTCTCTGATAAAATACAGGTCGAAAAAGGGTGTCGCCAGAAAATGGACGCGACAGTAGATAACCAAACAATGGGCTGTTGGCAATGGGAAGCACAGATTGTTAATCCGCTTAAATAAAAATCAAATCAAGAAAACTTCGTGAAGTATGAGTATGTCCCGTTCGATCCAGGGAGGATCATGGTTTATAACGGAAACTGTTTTAAGCTCAAGTTCTTGAAATAGACTAAAATAGGAGTGGAAAAATGCTTTTAAAAAGACAAAAGCATGCGAATCAAGCTCAGATGAAGCCTTCTTTAAATCATCATTACCAATGTTGATAAAAGAATCAGTACTACAGCAATTTTTTTGCTCTAAAGAACATTTCTTCGGGGTATTTTCTGGGTTTTGAAGCTTTTCATCACATGGTTTTGCCTCACCAGTCACAGATAAGCTCACCAACTTGCTACAGCAATAATGCATATTTGCCGTAAAAGACATGGTGGTAAATAATACCGTACACGTGAGAAATATGGATAATATTTTAGTACAAATTCGCTTCAATGCTTAATGCTAATTGTTTTTGTTTAGCCTATTTCATATAACTTTGATTTGACTATAACTGTAATTATTTGTTTTTCAATTAATTGAATTGTAAGTCTGTTAAGAATCCGCTTTAAAAATAACCAGGAGGGCTAAACAAAAATATGATATTGGTCATGTTTAAGACTAAAAGATTCGTAATTACGAATTAAACAATGTCTTTGGTATAGTTTCTCACTAGCAATATCTTGGAAAGCGCAGCAAATCGCTTGGAATTACTGATTCAAGCACAGGAAAAGGGCACATATAAACATTCAATATCATAAAAGCGATATTAAGGAACAAAATGTTATTTGCAGAACTTAGGTGCAGGGCCGGCTTTTGCTCTTGTTTTTCACTTGTTTGAATTGTTGCTCTAAAGATGGTGATCAGACGGGTCTCTCGTTACCAAGGGAATTATTTTACTGTAGACCTGGACTTTCAGAAAGGGGCTTTGTCACAAAACAATGGCAGGTTTATACACAAGGATTTTGAGTCGGCAGGTTTTGATCATGGCCAAACCTCCAGACTTTTAACGAGTTGGACCAATTGCTAATGGAACTCAGATCGGATTAATTTGGACAAACTATGCTGGTTATGTCAGATGAAGATGTCGTAAAATATGTTAAACAGAAAAAAAGTGTTAAAGTTTTTGTAGATTTGCATACCTAATGAAAAAAAGATTTTGCAAAATATCGTCATCTATAATGGCACTTTTAGTGCTGTTATCGACGTTCTCCTTTGCCGTTGATCGGCATTATTGCGGCGATGTTTTGGTGGATTTCTCTTTTTTCGGTAAAGCGGAGTCTTGTGGAATGGAGATGCAACAATCCAAAGATTCACATTACCACCTTATAGGAAATAAAGGTTGCTGCGAGGATCAAACACTAGCCATTGCTGGCCAAGATGATTTAAAGATTTCATATGAAAATCTCAACGATGAGCAACAAGTCTTTGTAGTATCATTTCTATATTCTTTCATAAACCTTTACGAAGGATTTGATACGAAAATCGTTCCTTTTAAAGATTATTCCCCCCCACCACTGATACGGGACATCCAAGTTCTGGATCAGACCTTTCTGATTTGATTTTTAAGTAATTGACAATTTAGGCCCAACATATTATTTATTGTTAGGGTCAAGTTGGTTTTTGTTGGTTTTGTCAACTTGAATTTCCAATTACTTAATTATCCTAATCATGCTAAATAAAAGCATAAAGTTTCTCATAGAAAATAAATTGGTAGCGGTTTTGCTGCTCGCCCTTTTTGTAGGCTGGGGAATCGTAAATGCACCTTTTGAATGGAATACCGGCGCACTACCCAGAAATCCGGTTGCTGTTGATGCCATTCCCGATATTGGGGAAAATCAGCAAATCGTATTTACGAAGTGGGACGGTCGGTCCCCACAGGATATCGAAGATCAGATAACCTACCCATTGACCACATCTTTATTGGGTATTCCCGGCGTAAAGACCATCCGTAGTTCCTCCATGTTCGGCTTTTCGAGTATCTATATCATTTTTGAGGAGGATATTGAGTTCTATTGGAGCCGTAGCCGTATCCTTGAGAAATTGAATTCACTACCGGCAGGATTGTTACCGGAAGGTGTCAACCCGGCTCTGGGGCCCGATGCAACGGGATTGGGCCAAATTTTTTGGTATACGCTCGAAGGCCGTGATAAGGATGGCAATGTTACCGGAGGTTGGGATCTGCAGGAACTTCGCAGCATACAGGATTTCTATGTGAAATATGCCCTTTCTTCGGCGAGTGGGGTTTCCGAGGTGGCTTCCATTGGCGGTTACGTTCTGGAATATCAAGTCGATGTAAACCCGGAATTGATGAAGCAGTACGGTATCAGTCTGCAACAAGTCGTAAAAGCCGTAAAACAGAGCAACAGGGACATCGGTGCGCAAACCTTGGAAATCAATCAGGCCGAATATCTGATTCGCGGGCTGGGTTATGTCAAATCATTGTCCGATTTAGAGAACGCCGTGGTTACTTCGAGCGATTTTACCTCGATACGTATTGGGGATATTGCCAGGGTAGCACATGGCCCAGCTACCCGAAGGGGAATATTGGATAAGGAAGGTGCCGAAGTCGTTGGTGGCGTGGTCGTGGCCCGCTACGGTGCAAACCCCATGGAAGTCATCAACAATGTTAAAGACCAAATAGACGAACTCAGTGCGGGGCTTCCTTCAAAAGAACTTAGCGACGGGACAACATCGCAATTGACCATTGTCCCGTTTTATGATAGAACCGAGTTGATTCAAGAAACACTTGGAACCCTCGATGAGGCACTGACCCTGGAAATACTGATTACCATTTTGGTCATTATTGTCATGGTCTTTAATCTAAGGGCTTCCATTTTGATTTCCGGACTGTTGCCGGTTGCAGTGCTGATGGTCTTTATCGCTATGAAACTTTTTGGCGTGGATGCCAATATCGTAGCGCTGTCGGGTATCGCTATCGCTATTGGCACCATGGTCGATGTAGGGGTCATCCTCTCCGAGAATATTATACGGCATTTGGACGAATCTGATGGTAAAGAATCCATCAATAAAGTTGTTTATACGGCAACAGCGGAAGTGTCGGGTGCTATCTTAACGGCGGTAATGACCACTATTATCAGCTTTATCCCTGTCTTTACCATGATCGGGGCAGAAGGAAA
Source organism: Robiginitalea sp. (assembly GCF_982776155.1). Classification (NCBI taxonomy): domain Bacteria; kingdom Pseudomonadati; phylum Bacteroidota; class Flavobacteriia; order Flavobacteriales; family Flavobacteriaceae; genus Robiginitalea; species Robiginitalea sp. The sequence continues at coordinate 170,898 of NZ_CEXZKX010000002.1, read as the reverse complement.
GCTCTTTCGCCCACTGGCCTTTACCAAGACCTTTGCATTGACTGCATCCATTATCGTCGCTTTATTTTTGATACCGCCATTTGCAGCATTTCTGTTTCGTAAAAAGAGTGTAAAGAATACGCTGGGCTATGGTGTCAATGGGGTGCTTATCGTTTTGGGAATTCTTGCCATTGTCTATGGCTCTTTGTTAGGGTTGATATTGATAGCCTTTGGTGTGGTAGGCCTCTTGAAATATCCCGAATTGGCCTCAAAAATTTCATCGGGATTCACGATTTCCGATAATCGGGCCAATTTGATCAATATCATCATTTCGGCATTTGCCATTGTTTTTGTCCTCGCCGAATACTGGAGGCCCTTGGGGTTGGACAAAAGCATTTTCTGGAACCTGATATTCGTGGGTCTTATCTGTTTCGGGCTTCTGGGTTTCTTTACGATTTTCAGAAATTATTATACCCGAATTTTACGTTGGGCCTTGCGCAACAAACTTATTTTCCTCTCAATCCCGACCGCGATAGTTGTGTTCGGTGTGATGATTATGCGAAATACCGGAAAGGAATTTATGCCCTCGCTCAACGAAGGTTCCTTCCTTCTGATGCCCACATCGTTGCCACATGCAGGGGTAGAAGAGAACAAACGCGTACTTCAGCAACTCGATATGGCCGTGGCCAGTATTCCGGAAATAGCGACTGTAGTCGGTAAATCAGGAAGAACGGAATCGGCCCTAGATCCCGCTCCACTTTCCATGTACGAGAATGTTATTCAGTACAAACCGGAATACATGCTCGATGAAGATAGAAAATGGCAACGCTACAAAGTAAATGAAGATGGCATGTTCGAACTGAGGGACGGTACTTTTGTGACCAATCCGAATTTAGAGGTCGATACGGATGATGCGGATTATAAGGAATCTTCGATAAAATCTGCTTTTTCCGTACAGCAAAAAGACCTGATACCTGATGAGGACGGCGAGTATTTTCGAAACTGGCGACCCGAAATAAAGTCGCCCGACGATATTTGGAAAGAAATTGTCAAGGTAACCAAATTCCCAGGTGTTACCTCCGCCCCGAAACTACAACCTATCGAAACCAGACTGGTCATGTTACAGACAGGAATGCGGGCACCCATGGGCATCAAGGTCAAAGGTCAGGATTTAAAGCAAATCGAAGCATTTGGGATTCAATTGGAAGACATCCTGAAAGAAGCCGAGGGGGTCAAGGACGAAGCGGTATTTGCCGATAGGATTGTGGGCAAACCCTATCTCTTGATAGATATCGATAGGGAACGATTAGCCCGTTATGGTATTACCATAGAAGATGTACAAAGTGTATTACAGGTGGCCGTTGGTGGCATGGTACTAACCCAGACCGTTGAAGGCCGGGAACGTTATGGGGTTCGTGTGAGGTATCCTAGGGAACTTAGGGAAAACCCGCAGGACCTAAAGGATATTTATGTGCCCGTTGAAAAAGGGAATCCCGTTCCTTTGAGCGAGCTGGTAACCATTAACTATGAACAGGGGCCACAGGTCATCAAAAGTGAGGATACTTTTTTGGTGGGTTATGTACTCTTCGATAAGTTGGACGGTTTCGCTGAAGTGGAAGTGGTTGAAAACGCCCAGGCCTTGATTCAGGAAAAAATCGATAGCGGTGAATTGATAGTTCCCAAAGGGATCAACTATCTCTTTACGGGAACCTATGAAAATCAGTTACGGGCCGAAAAAACTTTGTCTGTGGTGGTACCCTTGGCATTGACTATTATTTTCCTGATCCTCTATTTCCAATTTCGCTCCGTGGGTACATCGTTAATGGTATTCACAGGTATAGCGGTCGCCTTTGCCGGAGGATTCTTGATGATTTGGTTTTATGGTCAAGATTGGTTTTTAAACTTTAATTTTTTTGGGGAAAACCTACGCGACCTCTTCCAGATGCACACTATAAATCTTAGCGTCGCTGTTTGGGTCGGGTTCATCGCCTTATTTGGTATTGCCACGGACGACGGTGTAGTCATGGCGACCTATCTGACACAGACTTTCGATAGAAACAAACCGGATACCCTTATGGGCGTTCGGGATTCGGTAGTGGAAGCAGGCGAAAAACGTATCCGTCCCTGTTTGATGACCACGGCAACGACAATTCTTGCCTTACTGCCAGTACTGACCTCCACAGGCCGTGGTAGCGATATTATGATACCCATGGCGATACCAAGTTTTGGCGGGATGCTTATCGCACTGATTACCCTTTTTGTGGTTCCTGTTTTATACAGTTGGAAAGCGGAGTTTCAATTAAAACGATTGTCGAAATGAAAAAATACGTACAGATCTTTTTAGGAATCATGTCCATTGCTGCTATTAATGCACAGGAGTTGGAAAGTTTGATTGAGCAGGCCGAATTGAACAACCCTGAGATTCAGGCCTATGAACTGCGCTACAATATCGCCTCGGAAAAAATCAATGAGGTCAAAACGTTTCCTAATACGGAAATAAGTGTGGGAGTCTTTGCCAGTGAACCGGAAACTCGAACAGGTGCCCAAAAGGCAAGGTTTTCCGCCAAGCAAATGATCCCTTGGTTCGGCACGATTACCGCACGGGAAAATTATGCCAGTTCACTAGCCGATGCACAATATGAAGATCTGGTCATCGCCAAGCGAAAATTGACCTTGGCCGTTTCCCAATCCTACTATCGCCTCTTTGCAATCCGTGCAAAACAAAAGGTGCTCGATGAAAATATCGAACTATTGGAAACCTATGAACGACTGGCCTTGACCTCGGTCGAAGTAGGTAAAGCCTCCGCTGTAGATGTACTTAGATTACAGATACGTCAGAATGAACTGGAACAAAGCAAAGAAGTCTTAAGTGAGGAATATCAGGCCGAGCAAACCTTGTTCAACAATCTGCTCAACAGGGAGGAAAACACACAGGTCGATGTGTATTATGAATTTACCATACCCGAAGTAGATCCTGTTTTTGCAGAAGGCGATCTTCAATTACATCCGGAACTTGTTAAGTACGACAAATTGTACGAATCTGTAGAAAAATCCGAGCTGTTGAATCAAAAAGAGGCATTGCCCGATCTTGGTTTTGGACTCGATTATATACCTGTCGCTGAACGGCCCGCGATGGACTTCAGCGATAACGGAAAGGATATCGTAATGCCGATGGTTTCCTTGTCCATACCCATTTTCAATAACAAGTATCAATCCATTTCAAAACAGAATGAGCTGCGGCAACAGGAAATCACCGCGCAGAAGGCCGAAAGAACTAACAAACTGAAAACCTTGTTGAGCGAAGCGATCAACCAAAGGGATGCAAATAGGATACGCTTTAATGTGCAACAGAGAAATATAGATAAAGCCATCGAAGCAGAAAAAATCCTTATTAAAAGTTACGAAACGGGAACTATTGATTTTAATGATGTACTCGATGTTCAGGAACTGCAATTGAAGTTCCAGATAAATCAAATCGAATCCATTAAAGGATACTATATACAATCGTCGAACATCAATTACTTAAAAAGTTAGAAATAGAATCACATAGGGTAAGGCATGAGCAACTGAACGGTTATTTTCTATTGACTGTGAACTTAAAAATTAACACCTATGAATACTAAAATAACGACACTACTGATTTCTTTGATGTCACTGGCAATCAATGCACAATTCGTAGCGAACGACACTGAAGAAAACATTGACAACTGGCCAGAACGGGTCTATGATTTGACCATTGGTTACGAAACGGTCAACTATACAGGGAAGGATGTAAAGGCGATGACTATAAATGGTGGTATTCCCGGGCCAAATCTTGAATTTAACGAAGGTGAATTCGCCATTATCAACGTGACCAACAAAATGGATGAGGAGACCTCCGTGCATTGGCACGGTTTAATTCTTCCAAACTTTTACGATGGCGTTCCTTATCTCACAACACCACCCATAAAACCGGGCGAAACCCAACAATACAAATTTGCGCTAAAGCAATCAGGTACTTACTGGTACCATTCACATACAGGTCTACAAGAACAAAGGGGCGTTTATGGCTCAATCCAAATCAATCCTAAAGATACTGATTTGGAATATGATAAAGATTTAGTGCTTGTCCTTTCCGATTGGATGGACGAAAATCCTAAAACGCAGCTTAAAAATTTAAAGCGGGGCAATGAATGGTATCTCATCAAGAAAAACCAGGTACAAAGCTGGGATAAGGTTATTGCCAAGGGTGCCGTTGGTGCCAAACTGAAAATGATGTGGCAGCGTATGCCCGATATGGCCATACTTGACAATTATTATGACCTGTTCTTTATCAACGGACGGGCAGAACAGAACTATCCCGATTTCAAACCTGGCGAAAAGGTCCGTGTACGATTTGTAAATGCCGCGGCTGCCACCTACTTCTGGCTCACGTTTGGGGGCGAGGACCCTATGCTGATTTCTGCGGACGGTTTGGACGTAGTCCCCGTAAAGAAAAATAAAACCCTTATCGGCGTTGCCGAAACCTATGACTTTATCGTAACCGTTCCCGAAAGCGGTAAATTGGAAATCCGTGTCACCTCACAAGACGGTTCCGGACAGGCTTCCGCCTATATGGGGACAGGCGATATCTTGAAGGCACCCGATGTACCCGTACCTGACCTTATAAAACAAATGCAGCAACTCATGTCAATGGATATGAAGATGGGTGCCCCTGCCGCTAAGTTGAATCCTTCAAAAAACGATTCCATTAAAAAGATGATGAAATATGCCATGAAGATGGATGGAATGCAAATGGATGGGATGAAAAAGGACAAAGATTCCACCAAAATGAAGGGCGACGGAATGGCTCATCAGGATATGAAGTTGAAGGAAGACAAAATGCAAATGGACGGTGGAATGAATATGGGCTATATGGTGCCGCAGGACAAAGTGATCGGTGATAATATGAAAACAGGTGGTAATCCAGAGTTCAACTATCATTATCTAGAAGCTCCCGGCACTACCGAGTTTGAAGAGGGTAAACCTGTGCGAGAGATGCTGTTCAACCTTACCGGGAATATGAACCGCTACGTTTGGTCAATCAACGGTGTGCCGCTTTCGGAAACCGATAAGATTAAAATCAATCAGGGCGAAGTCGTGCGCATTACACTTAACAATATGACGATGATGCACCACCCGATGCACCTGCACGGGCACTTTTTTAGGGTGCTGAATGAAAATGGTGATCGCAGTCCGTTGAAACATACGGTAAACGTCGCACCGATGCAGAAAGTAGTTATCGAATTTGACGCTGTTGAGTACGGCGACTGGTTCTTCCATTGCCACGTTCTTTACCATATGAATAGTGGTATGGCGAGAGTGTTCAGTTATGATACCCCTCGTGATGAACGCTTAACGGGCTATCCACTTTCCAACTTGACTACTGAAGCTGACCACATCTGGACGTGGGGCGAGGTAACGACGGCCAGTCACCTGAGCGAACTTTTTCTTACGGCCACCAACATTCGCAATCAGTTTATCCTTCGTGGCGAATACGGTTGGAACGAAAACTTGGAAGCTGAGTTTACATATGAACGTTGGCTCAATAGCTACTTCAGGGTGTTTGGAGGAGTAAACATGGAAAATGAGATGGAAGATAGTATGGATGAGATTTCCACAACAGGTGTCGTGGGTGTACGCTATTTGCTTCCACTGTTAATCGATTCAGATTTACGCATCGATAACAAATTGCGACCTACCATTTCATTATCTACAGCCACGATGATTTTTAGAAATGTGGCCCTCTATGGTGAATATGAATATCAAATGGATTTTGGTTGGGTCAATGACTTTGAACCAGGAACCGATTTTGAAAAAGAGGTTACCTGGCAAGTAGGCCTCGAATTTGTTTTAAGTAGGGATTTTTCGTTAATGGGAAGTTACGACAACCGCTTCGGCGCGGGTGGTGGCCTGTCATTAAGATTTTAACTAATGGCACAATACAAAAAAAATAGCCTGAGCTTGACCGGAGCTGTATCCTTGGGTACGGGTGTAATGATCGGTGCGGGAATTTTTGCCCTTTTGGGCCAAGTGGCTGAGTTATCCGGGCAATGGTTTCCCATTGCATTTTTGGTCGGTGCCATTATTTCAGGGTTTAGTGCATACTCCTATATAAAAATGTCAAATGCCTATCCATCCGCAGGTGGAATAGCCAATTACCTGAAAAAGATTTATGGTAAGAGTGCATTGACCGCTTCCGGAGCCTTATTGATGGCCTTCTCAATGGTCATTAATGAAAGTCTGGTCGCACGAACATTTGGCTCGTATACTTTACAATTGTTCGATGTGGGCGATGATAGTATTTGGGTTCCGATTTTGGGTGTTCTGCTATTGGTCGTAGCCTTTTTGATCAATATTTCAGGAAACAATGTTATTGGCAAATCATCCTTGGTCATGGCCATCTTGAAGATTGGCGGTATTTCCATTTTTGCCATTGGTGGACTTTGGGCCGCCGGATATTCTTTTGGCGAGGTACTACCATCCGGCGATTTGGGCGAGTATCCAATAACAAGTTATTTAGGGGCTTTGGCCTTATCGATTTTGGCGTACAAGGGGTTTACCACGATAACCAATAGCGGGGACGAAATTGTAAATCCAAATAAAAATGTAGGCAGGGCCATTATCATTTCTTTGGGCATTTGCACCTTGGTATACCTATTGGTCGCGTTTGCGGTATCATCTAATCTTTCCATAGAAGAAATTATAAAAGCCAAAGATTACTCATTGGCAGAAGCGTCAAAACCGGCCTTTGGCAAGTATGGTCTTTGGTTTACGGTAGGTATCGCAATTGTAGCCACGATTTCCGGAGTCGTGGCAAGTGTTTTTGCGGTATCTAGAATGACGGCCATGCTTACCGATATGGAGCTTATTCCCCATAACCATTTTGGTATGTCGGGTGGTATCCAAAGGCATATGTTGGTATACACCGTTGTCTTAGCCATCACCTTGACCGTTTTGTTCGACCTCACACGAATCGCCTCCTTGGGGGCGATCCTCTATCTGATTATGGATATCGGAATCCATTGGGGCATCTTAAAAAATCTGAAAAAGGAAATAAAGGCAAATACCTACATAATCGCAACTGCCATCTTTCTGGATTTTATCGTTCTGGGAGCTTTTCTGTATATAAAGGCATTGAGCGATATACTGGTGGTAGTCGTGGCAGCAGTACTGATGGTACTCATATTTACAGGGGAAAAATGGTTTTTGAAAAGAAAAGATTAGTCCGATATAAAATCGGACACAGTATAGAAGATTTATTAATCCAAAAAATTGGAAAACATGAAAACGACAGTAAAGATTTTAGTAGTAATCGGATTTATTGGAACAATTACGGGATGTAAATCAACTTTCAATGCTTCCGAGACCATGCAGGTCGAAGAAAATAGAAATGCCATTTACCAGGAAATTATCTCGAACCCGGTACAGTTTACAAACTTCATCAGTGAGGCTCGGAAAAACGAAGAGGCCAAAAAGATATTGATGAAGACCCATATGGAACAGATGGAGTCGGGAAATATGAAAATGATGATGGACAAGAATCCTGAAATGAAGGAAAAAATGCAGGCCCATATGCAGCAAATGATGGAAAAGAATCCTGAAATGAAAAAAAAGATGCATTCCAAAATGCTGGATAAAATGATGGAAAGCGAAAAGGGCCGCAAGATGATGATGGAAAAAATGCACAACAATGAAATGATGAAAAAGGAAATGAAGGAAAGAATGAAAAAAATGATGGAAGCAAATCCTGACATGATGGAAGAAATGATGCAGAAGATGATGGAAAAAAATCCCGGAATGATGCAAAAAATGAAAGAGAAAATGAAGAATAAAGGGCAGTAAACACCCGAATTCCATTGGAAATGAGAACAATTTATGTAACAATTAAAAGATACAGCTATGATGATGTGGTGGTGGATACTGATACCGATCATTTTGATATTGGCCATATTCCTTTTCAGAGGAGGAAGTCCGCGAAGCTCTAAAAGCAAGGAAAATCCAATGGCTATCCTTGACAACCGTTTCGCAAAGGGCGAAATGTCAAAAGAGGAATACGAAGAACAAAAACGAACGATTAATTCTAAAAACTAAGAAGATGAACTATTATTTCAATAAAACGCTGAACGAAGACTTTGACAAAGTAATCGAAAAGGTTACCGAGGAACTAAAAAACGAAGGTTTTGGTATTCTGACCGAAATCGATGTCAAGGAAACCTTGAAAAAGAAATTGGACGTCGATTTCAAAAAGTATAAAATTCTGGGTGCCTGTAACCCGCCCTACGCACATAAAGCATTGGAGGCCGAAGATAAGATAGGCACTATGCTTCCTTGCAACGTAATCGTGCAGGAAATCGAGGAATGTACGGTAGAAGTTGCCGCGGTAAACCCGATGGCCTCGATGCAAGCAGTAGAAAATGAAAAATTGACCGAGGTGGCCGATGAGATAACTTCCAGGCTTGAGCATGTGATCGGAAAACTTTAAAAACGAGAGGATGGAAAACGGCAAAGACAAAAGGGAGATTCCCAATCAAAATTATAGCGAGAGCATGAATACCCGCTATTGTGTAACAGAAAGATATAATCTCACTTTTGGGGAAGCGGTCAAGAATGTGAAGGATCAACTTGATAGGTTGGGCCTTGATATCGTGGCCGAATTCGATGTTAAGGAATATTTGGGCGTAATAATGAAAGATATGCCCAAGCATCTTATTCTCTTGGTCTGTGACCAAGATACCGCCGCTGACCTAATCGCCAACGATATTCAAATGGGCATCTTGTTTCCCTGTAACGTGACCATTAAAGAGATAGAGGATGAATCGGTGGTAGAGGTTTCAATGGAGGATACTTCGGTTACCTGGTCTTCTTCCCTTAAAAAGGATGTCGAAGAAATAGCAAAAAAAACAAAGGAAAATCTAAAAAAGGTCCTTGACAATATCGGACAAACAAATTTTAAACTGTAAATCTAAAATCAAAACCGAAAATGAAAAAAGCAAACGTAACAACCGGAATCTTGGCCATGGCAATCATAGCCCTAATGGCCACATCTTGTAAAGACAAGAATAAGGAGCAAGAAAACCAAGAAGGCCACAATACCGAACATCTGGATGACAGCGGCCACATGGACGGTACCATGGAAGACCATTCACAAATGGACCAAGATAATATGAACCAGGGCGGAATGGCTATGATGTCATCAGAAGTCGTCGCGGATTATCTAGCGCTCAAAAACGCCCTTGTATCAGATGATAAAGACGGTGCAGCAACGGCAGGGGAAAAGCTGGAAGGTAGTCTTAAGGATTTTGACACGAGCAAATTTTCAGTCCAACAACGGGCCGAGTTAGCAGACATTATTGAAGATGCCACAGAGCATGCGGAACATATAGCCAAAAGCGACATCGGGCACCAACGCGAGCACTTTGATATTTTGAGCAAAGATGTCATTGACCTATTGGCTATAACAGGTTCGGAAAGAACACTTTACCAAGCCTATTGTCCCATGTACAACAATAATAAGGGAGCACAATGGTTGAGTGCCACTGAAGAAATAAAAAACCCTTATTACGGAAGTAAAATGATGACCTGCGGTAGTGTACAAAAGCAGATCAATTAAGTGAAGGCGGTAAAGGTCACAGGATGGATTTTGCTGGTTGCATTGGTGGGCATCCAATTTGTGCCCACCGAACGCAATAAAAGCGATGTGGTACCAAAAACGGACTTTATGGTCGTAAACGAGGTGCCAAAAAATGTTGAGAGCATCATTAAGACCTCTTGTTATGACTGCCACAGTAACAATACCGACTATCCTTGGTACAACAAGGTGCAACCGGTAGCGTGGTACTTGGAAGACCATGTGGAGCATGGCAAGGAAGAATTGAATTTTAATGAATGGGATTCCTATTCATCGCGAAGAAAGAATAGCAAACTAAAATCCATTATAAGCCAAATCGAGGATGATGAAATGCCCCTTACATCGTACACCCTCATCCATAGGGATGCAAGACTTTCGGACACCGAAAAGAAAATCGTTTTGGATTGGGTATCAAAATTAAAGGACAGTCTATAATTGAATAACTTAAAAAGGGTAACAATGAAAATTTTGAAAAACGGGGTTTCAGCCGTTGTGATACTGACCCTTACTTTTTCTTACGCACAGGAAAAGATAAAGTTGAACCATGACCATAGCAAAATGGAAATGAAGCAAACGCCTGTTGAGTTCGGTAATGAGAATGTGGCCTATGCCTACGAACATTATGAGCACGTAAAAAATGATCTGGTCGGTTCAAATCCTGGAGATGCCCAAAAGGGTGCTGAGATGTTGAACGAAGCACTTGGTAAAGTTGAAGGTGCCGATGCCGCATTATCGGCATCACAAAAGATTGCCGCTACGGATATCTTAAAGGTACAGCGAAAAGCATTTTCAGAACTGAGCACTGAAATGGAAGCACTTTTGAGAGGAAAAATAACATCCGGCAAATTGTATAAGGATTTTTGTCCTATGGCCTTGAATGGGGGCGCCTATTGGTTATCCTCTGTCGAGGACATCCGTAACCCATATTACGGCGCCCAAATGCTCAGTTGTGGAAAGGTGGCGGAAGTAATCGAATAATTAAAGCCTGATATGGGAAGGGGCGATTTAGTTTGGTTGGTTAGTTGGTTAGCCCCTTCCCTTTCAGGTAATATCCGGTTGGTATTGGCCATAGAATTGAACGCCAATTTTAGTGCTACAAAAGCAGTCTAAATAGAAAATAAATGGAAGAATTAACCCTTGGCATTTTCGTTGTGCCCACCATAGTGTTGACTTTGGTCATTTTGGGCTATTTATATTTTGCGAAACAGGTAAAAGACGAAGGGGAATATAAGAGGTTTGTGTTTGCAGTGGCAGTAACGGCTTTTATGTTGAATTTTATATGGGAGCTAACTCAGGGCCCACTGTACGAAGGGTTCGAATACGATTTGAAACATATTTCCTTCTGTGCTTTGGCATCCGTCGCCGATATGTTGATGGTATTCATACTTCTTTTTGCATTCGGACTCATTTTTAAAGATGTGTATTGGATGCAAAATTGGGGGTTGAAAAGAATATTGTTCTTGGTCCTTGTCGGATTTTTCGGGGCGATCCTGGCTGAGGTTTGGCATACCGCTAGGGGTGATTGGTCCTATGCCGATGCCATGCCGCGATTGCCAATAGTAGAAGTGGGCCTGTCTCCCGTACTTCAGTTTACAATATTGCCATGGCTGATTTTTTTGATTTGCAAGAAGTTTATAAAGGAAAAAGTATAGTAAGATATAGCTCTAGGCGGGCTTGGGAAGCGTTTTTATTTGGTTAATTATTTAGCATTTCCCATTTCTGCCCAGACAATAGTGTCGATGAACAAAGTCCTGTTATGGGAAGGGAATATTTAGTAAATGGTTAGTGTTTAATGCCCTTCCCTTGACAGGCACAAAGAATGAATAGCATGAAAGATTGTTGCGATACAAGCAATAACAAACAGCAAAACAAAACAATTTCTTTTGGCCAAATTGACCCTTGCCAGTATATTTTTTCATCTTGGTTTATTGGGACGTATGTGGCCAGTATTTGGGTACATCGGCGTTCAGAGGGATTAACAGAAATGGCAAAACGTGTATTGGCATAACACGATTAATATGCCGATTGAACACTATGGTCAAGTGTCCTTGCTGCTAATCTGAAAATAATAAGCCTGTTTTGGATCAAAATGCACCGTGGATTTGAAATAGCATTGTCCGAGGCAGGACATCATGGTTCGCAGTTGGATTATATAGAAGGCTGGACTACAATGAAAGTGATAGGCATTTTAACGAATCAAGGACAATGAGAAGAGGATTTATTATTATGAGCGTTTTATTGGTTTTGGTATTGGCAGCCATGCTCATTTTGTACCCTTTATGGTGGGGTGTCGCTTTAATAATAATTCCTTTGTTGATTTTAGGACTGATCGATTATTGTCAGAAATCCAACAACATAAGGCGTACCTATCCATTATTTGGAAGAATAACCAATCTTCTGGAAAAACAACGGCATGTATTCCAAGAAATCGTTCTCCTGAACAGGGCGGAAGGAAAGCCCTTTAACTGGATACAAAAGGAAATAATCTATAAGCGTGCCGCGGATGCTAATAAAAGCCAGCCTTTTGGCACACAAATACCGTATGATAAGGTGGGTCGTGAATGGTTTACACATTCCACCTATCCGGTAAAAGAAGTAAACGATGATTTCAGGGTAACGGTGGGTAGTTCTTTGTGCACACAGCCCTATTCTTCAAGCATACTAAATCTGTCAGGAATGAGCTACGGCTCAATTAGCAAAAACGCAACCTTGGCCCTTAATGGCGGTGCTAAAATTGCTGGTTTTGCCCAGAATACGGGCGAAGGTGGTTTTACGCCTTATCACCAAGAATATGGTGCTGATATCATATTTCAAATCGGAACCGGTTACTTCGGATGCCGTACCAAAGAAGGTAATTTTGACACTGAAAAGTTTAGGGATATCGCCTTGCATGAGGTAGTAAAAATGATCGAGATCAAAATTTCACAAGGGGCCAAACCAGGATTTGGTGCGATACTACCTGCAAAGAAAAACACAGAAGAAATTGCAAAATTCAGGGTTGTTGAAAAGGGTAAACAAATTTTATCACCTCCGCATCACTCAGCCTTTGGAAGCGATGAGGAAATGATTTTTTTCATTGATAAATTGAGAAAACTTTCCAATGGCAAACCTATAGGAATAAAACTATGTATCGGGCAGAAAGATGAATTTGATAGTATGGCTCAAAGTTTGGCTAAAAATCAAAATTATCCAGACTTCATAGCCATCGATGGTGCCGAAGGAGGTACGGGCGCTGCCCATATGGAATCCCTACATTGGGCAGGGCTGCCAATAGTAGAGGCCATTCATTTTGCGCATTCTACGTTAGTAAAACACAAGATTCGCGATGAGATAAAATTAATGGCTGCAGGGAAAATCATTTCGGCTTTTGATATCTATCGAATGCTCGCACTTGGAGCAGATGCATGCTATAGTGCCAGAGGAATGATGTTTGCCCTGGGCTGTGTACAATCGTTAAAATGCAATTTGGACAAATGTCCTACGGGAATTACCACAATGGAGCCGTCGAGGGTAAAATCTTTAGTTGTGGAAGATAAGAAGGCCAAAGTGGCAAATTACCATAAAAACACGATGGAAGCTTTTAAAGAGTTACTGGGTTCAATGGGCCTTGAAAATAGGAAGGGCATACAAAAAAAATACATTGTTAGGCGTATAAACGAAACCGAGACAAAGACTTATGACGAAATTTTTGTAAACCCCTCAAAGGAGTGAGTGAAGAAAAAGATATAGAAACCACAGCTGCCTTTTATTGGCAACTTTTCAATAGTTCAAAGTACGTACTATTGATTGTGCTTCTTGCTACTGCTATCGGGCTCTATGTCCTGCCTAATATTGATGCTTCTTATGTTGTGATTATACTTTTAGCACTTACGCTAAGTAAGATAGGTTTTATAATAGCCTTATCCTTTAATCAATTGATGAAAATTATTGGTCAGAGCCATTTATTGAGCCACGTTTTGGTTTTGTTCGGATATCTAATCATACTGATAGTTTTTTCATTTGCAATAGATTACACGGCATTACACCTTATTGATTCTGCTCATTTTAAAATAAATAATAGTTCGGGAAGTAATGGACTGTTGGCATTTTTCAACATGTCCTATTTCAGTTTGATTACATTCTCATCTGTGGGATACGGCGATATAGTTCCAATAACCGTTACAGCTAAAACCTTGGTGGTCCTTGAAGTGGCCCTTAGATTTTTTGTGCTCGTCTTTGGTATTGCAAATGTGAATAGAATTCGAGTAAATAACCTTAAAACTTAAAAAGATGAGAAAATTAACTACAATCTTAACGCTTTTCGCAATAACCACGAGTCAAGTGTACTGTCAAAATGCGAAGAAGGAAAAAGAAGCTGTGCTTAAAGTAATGAAATCATATAAAGAGGCCCTACAAAACCTTACGACCGAAGGTACTTACGAGTTATTTGCAAGCGACTCAGAAGTATTTGAATCCGGTGGAGTCGAGGGCTCCTATGCGCACTACATAGAACATCACCTAGGACCAGAATTAGAGCATTTCAAAAAGTTTGATTTTTCAGATTATCAAATTGATGTAGAAGTGGACTTGCCCTACGCATTTACTACTGAAACCTACATCTACACCATCGTTCTCAACCCAAATGATAAAGGCGAGGGTAGAACGATAAAGAAAAAGGGGGTGGCAACTTCTATCCTTAAAAGGGTAGATGGTAAATGGCAGATAATAAAAACACATTCATCATCCAGAAATGCAAAATAATAAAATTTAACCTGTGAGTGAATTTTTACAACAATGGGGAGAAGCAGCCTATACGACTACCGGGTTTTTCTGGATGGCGCTTTGGGCATTCATTTTGGGCTACATCATAAGTAGTATGATACAGATATTTGTGACCGAAAAACGAATGCAGAGAACTATGGGAAAAGACGAATCCAAAAGTGTGCTGTTGGGTACGTTTTTCGGGTTCATTAGCAGCTCGTGTAGTTTTGCGGCTTTGGCAAGTGCAAAGTCTCTATTTAAGAAGGGGGCGAGCTTTGTCTCTTCTGTCGCATTCTTATTGGCATCGACCAATTTAGTTATAGAATTAGGAATTATCATTTCAATTTTTTTAGGATGGCAATTTGTGGTCGGTGAATATATGGGGGGCTTGTTATTGATATTAATTTCGTGGATTCTCATCCGTACTGTCAACCCCATAAAACTGATTGAAGAAGCACGTAAAAATCTAGAAGGGCAGGAAGATGATGAAATGTCTGACAACCAAGACTGGAAAAAGCAGATTCAGCAAGAGAATAGCTGGGCACGAGTTGCCAAGAAATACAAGATGGAATGGCAGATGGTGTGGAAAGACGTAACCGTAGGCTTTACAATTGCCGGAATAGTAGCAGCATTCGTCCCTGATTCATTTTTCCAAACACTATTCATAAATAGTGGCCAGGGAAATACCGATTTTACATTTTTGGAAATACTCGAACATGTCATCGTTGGGCCTGTCGCAGCATTTTTAACTTTCATTGGGTCTATGGGCAACATTCCTTTGGCAGCATTACTATTTGGCAAGGGCGTGAGTTTTGCTGGGGTTATGGCCTTTATTTTTAGCGACTTGGTGGTCTTTCCAGTACTGCGAATCAACGCTAAATATTACGGCTGGAAAATGTCGATTTTTATTTTATTCCTATTATTCACCGCATTAATAGTAGCCTCATTGGTGTTGCATTACTCTTTTGACCTGATGAGTATATTGCCAGACCCCTCACAGGTCAAGTTTCAGGATAAGGATCATTTCAAAATTGACTATACCTTCTATTTAAACATTTCCTTCCTCGCAATTTCAGCATTTCTGATATACTTGGGGTTTTTCAAGAGGAAGGATGTAGAGCACTCAATGAGCGAAATGGCACCGAAGAGCCCATTTCTGGAAAGCGTTCTAAAATATGCTGCTTATATCTGTTATGTGTGGTTGGTAGGTGGACTGATTGTAAAATTCTTTATAAAGTAATTATGAAACACACTTATCACATACAAGGGATGACCTGCAATGGTTGTCGTACTAGTGTTGAGGATAAGCTTTCAAAAGTAAGCGGTGTCACAAACGCATCCGTAAACCTCGAAAAGGAAGAAGCCGTTATACAAATGGATAGCTATATTGATACTGCAACATTTCAAAAAGTTCTTTCCGAAAAATATACCATTTCAGAAAAGAGGGCAGAGAAAAATGCTTTGGTGAGTACTGATAATGATGCAAATAACTTTTTCGCGAAGGGGGAGACTGAAAAATCAAAACTACAACAGCTCAAACCCTTGCTCATCATTTTAGGGTATATCGCTATTGCAACAATATTACTGAACTATCAGCGGGAAAATTGGAATAGTGCAATGCTCGACTTTATGGGGTTGTTTTTCATTGTTTTCAGCTTCTTTAAGATTTTGGACTTGAAAGGCTTTCCAGATAGTTTTAGAATGTATGACCCGCTTGCAAAAGTAGTGCCAGCCTATGCCTGGGTATATCCATTTATCGAATCAGCGCTGGGATTGATGTTCTTGATACGTTTTGAAATACCTATCGCATTGATTGCTACGCTAGTCATTTTGGGAATTACAACCGTGGGCGTTACCAAAATATTACTGGACAAAAAATCAATACAATGCGCTTGTCTGGGGACAGCACTCAAACTACCAATGACCGAAGCTACCTTTATCGAAAACGCCATTATGATTGCAATGGCAGTCGTTATGTTAACAAGAATACTTTAGGGATACACAAATTAAGAGCATCACGAATGAAAAACATGATAGTAGTATTTGGTATTTTCCTTATCGCTTCCTGCAAACAAGAATGTAAAGGGCCCAAAGAAAATGTGACGAAAGAAGTAGAAACAGTTTCTCAAGCCGCTGAATCCGATAAGAAAAAACCATTTAGTCCGCATACCGAAACAATGACTATGGTGGGCGATGCGCAAATTCCTATTGATTATTCGTCGCCAGGAGTTCGAAACCGCAAAATTTTTGGTGGTTTACTTCCCTTTAATGCAAGTGATGTTGTATTAAGGTTAAAAGTCACGCCTAAGATTACAGAAGAAATCAAGGAACATTTGGAGTATAGAATCGTTAAAGCAACAGAAACCTCTGGAACAATCTCAATGAGTTGGAAAAAAGTCACGATCGAATTTCCTTTTGATATAAAGTAGGATGGTCAGTAGAAAAACAGCAAAATGGATTAGAAAAACACACCGCTACTTGGGCCTCTTTTTAGGTGTTCAGTTTCTGATATGGACAATAAGTGGTATGTATTTCAGCTGGACAGACATAGACGAGATACACGGTGATCATTATAAAAAGGCATCACCTGTGCAGACTTCTTTTAATGATTTGCTCGGCACATCCCAACTTGCCACAAAAGAACCCGTCCAATCTTTGGAACTACTGGAAATAGCAAATGAGCCCTACTATTGGATTAATGAAGCACAGCTTTATAATGCTAGAACAGGTCGAAAGAAAAATGGAATCTCTAAAGAAGAGGCACAGCAAGTTGCAAGTAGGTATATGTTAGCCGATTTAAAAATAGCTGAAATTCAACGAATCGATACGGTAGATAAACATCACGAATATCGAGGTCGTCCACTTCCGGCTTATGAAATTTCGTATGAAACACCTCAAAATTTAAAGGCCTATGTTGCTATTGAAAATGGTGCATTTCAAACCGTAAGACACAGGGATTGGCGTTGGTTTGATTTCCTTTGGATGACTCATACAATGGATTATCAGGGAAGGGATGATTTCAACACGGTCCTATTAAGGGCATTTTCACTTTTAGGATTGATAACAGTCTTAAGTGGTTTTGTACTATGGTACATCAGTTCCCTATCAATCAGAAAACTGAAGAAGAAATTTAAATAATTAGTAATAAAATAACCAAAAAGCATGAATTCAATCGAAAACACAACTTCAGGAAAATCAAAAAATCAGTATACACGCTTTGTTGCAATGCTTTCCTGCTCCTTTTTGGCCATGTATATCACCATGTATCTGAACACCTATGAATGGGACCATGTTTGGTTTAGCCTTACGCGATTCTATATGGTTTGCCTTGGTATCGCAGCTATGGCCATCATAATGTTTGTAGCAATGCGTGGTATGTACCAAAATAAAACGAAGAATGTGGCTATAGTTCTGGGAAGTATTATCCTCTTTACAGGGGCTTTGATCTTGGTAAGGGAGCAACGTTCTACTGTCGGTGACATACTTTGGATGAAAGCGATGATACCACACCACTCTATAGCCATTTTAACAAGTGAAAGAGCCGATTTAAAAGACCCGGAAGTAAAAAAACTGGCTGAAGAAATCATTAGAGCCCAAGAGAGAGAAATTTCTGAAATGAAAGCAATGATAAATCGCCTTCAGGAAGAATAACATTGTAGAACAATACAACAAACAAGTTATGAACAAAAATATCATTTATATTGGAACGGCCCTTATCGTAGGACTCTTGGCGGGATACTTTATTTTCAGCATTTCGGCGGAGGATGAGATAGCGGTAAAGGACTTGTCAGATATGTCAGATACGCACGACCACTCTGGCGAAACGGCCGAACAAATGTGGACCTGCTCTATGCATCCACAAATTATGCAGCCAGAACCTGGCGATTGTCCTATTTGTGGAATGGATTTGATTCCAGCGGATACCGGGACCGAAGGTCTTAGTGCCAATGAAATTAGGATGACCGAAAATGCTATGGCCTTGGCCAACATACGTACTACTGTGGTCGGTGTGGGCGGCATGGATGGAAATTCCTTAAAACTTTCAGGGAAGATTAGGGAAAACGAAGAGGCCAACGCTGTACAGGCTACTTATTTTGGAGGCAGGATTGAAAGATTGTATGTAAACTATGCCGGAGAAAGGGTGGCGAAAGGAAGACTACTTGCTACAATTTATTCCCCTGAACTGGTGTCGGCACAGCAGGAATTGTTAACCGCGACATCGTTGAAAGAATCCCAGCCTGCTTTATACAAGGCCGTCCGTAACAAGCTAAAATTATGGAAGCTATCTGATAAACAAATCAATGGTATTGAGGAGTCAGGACAAGTTCAAGAAAACTTTCCCGTTTATGCCACTGTATCTGGAACGGTAACAGAAAAACTGGTCGAAGAAGGAGACTATGTTAAACAGGGCCAGCCTCTCTATAAAATAGCAAACCTGAATTCTGTCTGGGCGGTATTTGATGCCTATGAAAATCAGATAGCATCCCTAAAGACAGGTCAAATAATCAAGCTTACTACCAATGCATATCCGAACAAAGAATTTACGGCAAAGGTATCGTTTGTGGATCCACTGTTGAATTCCACTACGAGAACGGTAATGGTCCGTGCTGTACTTAACAATTCGGAAGGCCTATTAAAACCTGGGATGTTCGTAGAGGGAAGAATAGATATGCCGAACGATGAGTCGGGTAAAGTGATAAGCGTTCCCTCAACCGCGGTGATGTGGACGGGCGAACGTTCTGTCGTCTATGTAAAGACCAACCCCGACGAACCGATTTTTGAAATGAGGGAAG
Organism: Robiginitalea sp.; assembly: GCF_982776155.1. Classification (NCBI taxonomy): domain Bacteria; kingdom Pseudomonadati; phylum Bacteroidota; class Flavobacteriia; order Flavobacteriales; family Flavobacteriaceae; genus Robiginitalea; species Robiginitalea sp. The sequence continues at coordinate 151,737 of NZ_CEXZKX010000002.1, read as the reverse complement.
TCTCATTGGGAAATACCAACGGCGAAAGTTTTACCATTTTGAGCGGACTGGAAGGCGGCGATGAAATAGTGACCAACGGAACCTTTACAGTGGATGCCGCTGCCCAGTTGCAAGGAAAAAAATCGATGATGAATGCAAAAGGCGGCAAGACGATGACGGGTCACGAAGGACATTTAGGAATGCAACCAGAAAGTAGCGAAACGTCCGAACCTACTGTTGATCATGCCAAAATGGACAAGCGTTTAAAGGTTTCCAATAATTTTCAAGAGCAGCTGAAAGTTGTTTTTGAAGGGTACACGCTTTTAAAAGATGCCTTGGTCGCCGACAACGCGGGTAAAGCCCAGTCTTCTGCAAAAGAAATCGGGAAAAGCCTTGACGGGGTAGATATGAAATTACTTGAAAATGATAAGGCTCATAACCATTGGATGACTCTTCAAAAGGAAATAAGAGCCTCTGCCAATGCTATTGCAATTGCCACTGAAATTGCTGAACAAAGAAGTCATTTCAAGCATTTATCGGCCCATATGATAAGCACAATACAGCTTTTCGGCATTAATCAAACCGTTTTCAGCAATTACTGTCCAATGGCAGATAGCAACAATGGTGCATACTGGGTAAGTCTGGAAAAGGAGATTCGTAATCCGTATTACGGAGAGGAAATGTTAACCTGCGGAGAAATAACGGCCACATTACGTTAATCAAATACAGTCCAAGGGGTTATATTTTAGAAAGGTCAGGAATCCAAAAGAAGAAGATGGAAAAATTAAGAGTTATGCCAAATAACATAACTACGGCAAAAGTCGGTCTATATACCCCTCATATGTATGTGATATAAACTCTGGTAACGCTGTTTATCATGACTAATTGGAGTAAGTATAAATATTGGAGTAAGTATAAATAGTCGCATAGCGGCATTAAGTCATTTAAGATTAAGAACGACGCTGAAATCACTCTGAATTTTTAATTGTATGATGATGAGCGAGAATCGAAGGAAACGAAGAAAAAATAAAAGAAAACCCACAAAAGATGGTATTAGTAGGAAAGACAGAGTTTATGGCATACTTGCCATAGTGCTTTTGTTCTTGATAACGACAATATTGGTTTTTGTACTTGCTTTTTCCTAGAACAAGAAGTTGATTTTTTGGGAAGTCTACACCTGAATATGGATGAATATGCTTTTAAAACAATCATCGATAAAGATAACAATACCATTTTGGGCGCACATCTTATCGGGCCTCATTGTGAAGAAACCATCAATCTTTTCGCAATGGCGATAAAGACCAAGATGACCATAAGCGATTTGCGGACAATGATATTTTCATATCCTACAATGGCATCTGACCTAACCTATATGCTCTAACTATTATTTATGGAAACTACTATATTAAAATCCACGATTACCTGCCCAGAATGTGGCCACAAAAAAGAAGAAGAAATGCCAACAACGGCCTGTCAATTCTTTTATGAATGTGATAATTGCAATCAAGTATTAAAACCAAATGACGGGGATTGCTGTGTATTCTGTTCTTACGGTACTGTGGCCTGTCCACCTATTCAGCAGAACTCCTCGTGTTGTTAACTTTAGTTTATTGCGACCTCTCGATTTACCGTTGAGGTATGTGTATAAAAATACTATCCATAATCTTCATTGATATCTTACAAGATATAATATATCAAAACTCAATTCCGTAGCATCATGGGTAAGCGAAATGGTTTTGACAGCGTTCTCAATGTGAAATCAGTCAATTTGAAGAACCGGTAATTTGTCGATCGCCTCGTCTTGTAGTTTTTGCACATAATTCAGGTATTTCAAGGTACTTTGTGTTGAGCTGTGACCCATGGCATCTGCTACGGTCTTTAAATTCGCACCGTGAATAAGGAGCTGGCAGGCGAACGTGTGCCGGGCACAATAGAAGGTAATGTGCTTTTGGATCCCTGCCCGTTTCACCCAGTATTCAATTGCTTTATTTACCCCGTTGTTACTCAACTTTTGCAATTGAAAAACAAATTCATTTCGACCTTTTGGTTCACCTAAAATGATTAGGGCTGTTGGATTCAGGCGATTATTGATTATTTCTCCCGTTTTGTTTCGGTATGTAATCAAGCGGCCTTTATTGATGTTCGACCATTTCAGTAGCTTAATTTCTGCCAGGCCCAGGGAAGTATAACAGGCAAAGAGGAAAGCTCGCTTTACTTCTGAATTTCCGCAGTGAGTTGTAGCCAGAATCTGTAATTCTTTCGTATCAAGAACTTGTTTCCGGATCGTATCGTCCTTATTCGGATTCGCAAAGCGAATATCAGCCGTAGGCATTTCCCTTAAATATCCTTTAATTTTGGCCGCCTTTAAAATTTTCTTGAAACGAGTGAAATAGTTATGCGCGGTTTCGCCCGTAAGCCCGGATTCATGAATCAGATAGTCCTTAAAAGCTTCCATGACCTTAGGGGTAATTTGGGCAAAAGTCAATCTGGTATTTCCCAAAGCCACTTTGAATTTTTGAACGGCATTATGTACAATTCGAACATCCTTAAATGGATAATTGCTGAGATAATTCTCGGCAAAGTCAAAAAAGTTCAAGTTCGTAAGGTGACTTGGAATATGTCCGGTTGACTGGGAGAGGAGTTCCAATTCTCTATTAGCCCTAATTCTTTCTGCAATTCGTTTTTTCTCCGTCCGATCAGAATCCTTAGGGGAAATACGTATTTTTAAGAATTCCCTCCAACGATCGCCATGGTGGTGAATGTCCAAATAGAGACTTCTATCTCCCGATTTCAGTTTTCGACTTCTTAGATGTACGGCCATTTTCAGGTGACGGAAAAGTGACGGTTTAGGACTAAAAATAGGAAATAGAAGGAAATCAGCAGAGAACTTTAACAATTTAAAAATCTGATAAACAGATAAATAGAGGCATTTTGAGTCAAAAAAAATGAATTCATAAATCCCACCCGAGGTACGAATAAACCAAAAAAAGAGTGAAATGCGAGCGGGCTTCCAAAAAGGAAGCTCGCTTCTTTTTTGGAAGTAAGCGAAGCGTTTCTTTTTTTGGTTTTCAAAACGAGCGAGTAGGGAAGCTTGCCGTCAGGCAAGCAATCCCACCGCGAAGTTTTGACTTGTTCCTTATTGAGAATGTGTTGATGGAGCGAGCAGGGAAGCTTGCCGCCAGGCAAGCAATCCCACCGCGAAGTTTTGACTTGTTCCTTATTGAGAATGTGTTGATGGAGCGAGCAGGGAAGCTTGCCGCCAGGCAAGCAATCCCACCGCGAAGTTTTGACTTCTCCCTATTCTACTCTTTTAATACCCGGCCTGAATATGCTCCGTTTTGGGTTAACCTGCCGTCTTACCATGGTGACGCATGGGGTGTCATGTTCTATGTATTTACGGAAAACCATATCTGAAGAAACGGGAAAAATAATAACTTGAGGGAGTTCTTGCGATTTTCCAGCAGGGCATCTGTATACCCGATAAAGCGACCCACGCAGGTCGCTTCCGTTTTGCCTAAATCAGCATCTGCGAAATTCTGAAAATGGACGGGTCTGAGAACTCTTAAATGAGTCTGTTTAATTTTAAGGCATAAAAAAGCCCCCGTAGAAAGGCGAGGGCGTCCTTAGATGTTTTCACAACGGAATAATCCTTATTGTGAATTGCTTTCAGACTCTAAATCTAATAAAAGCCAACTAATAAACAAAATGAAACGAATTCTGGGATTGGATTTAGGAACTAATTCAATTGGATGGGCTTTAGTGAATGAGAAAGAAGCCAAATATGAAAATTCATCAATTGTTAAACTAGGTGTTCGGGTTAATCCGCTAACGGTAGATGAAAAGACGGATTTTGAAAAAGGAAGGCCGTTGACGACTAATGCCAGTCGCACCCTAAAAAGAAGTATGCGTAGAAATCTTCAACGATATAAACTACGTCGGAATGATTTAATAGCAATCATGAAAGAGAATGGGTGGATCAGCCGAGATACGCCCCTGACCGAAATAGGTAAAGATACAACCCACCAGACACTTGCACTTCGCGCTAAAGCGGCAAGAGAAAAAGTTGATTTGGAGGATTTAGCCAAAATCCTTCTATCAATAAACAAGAAAAGAGGATATAAGAGCAACAGAAAAGTAAAAGATGATGACCAGGGGTTATCAATAGATGGTATGGCCATTGCCAAAAAACTATATGATGAAAACCTTACGCCTGGGCAATATGTTCTGAGAGTTCTGAAAGCAGGGAGGAAGTATATTCCTGATTTTTATCGTTCCGATTTAATTACTGAATTCAATAGGGTTTGGAATAAGCAGATAGAATTCTATCCTGGTGTCATGACAAATAGTTTGTACCATGAAGTTTTAGGTAAGAATAAGAAACAAACGTGGGCTATTTGTGAGAAGCCATTCAATATCGTGGGTGTAAAAAGAAAGGGTTCATTCGCGGAGAAAAAGCTGGAGAATTTTGAGTGGAGGGTAAAGGCATTAAGCGAGGAAATCGAACTTGAGAAATTGGTGATAGTTCTTCAGGAAATAAATAATGACCTAAATAAGTCTAGCGGTTATTTGGGGGCTATATCTGACCGCAGTAAGAAGCTGTATTTCAATCGGCAAACCGTCGGGGAATATTTATATAATCAGCTTCAACAAGATCCACATACATCCTTAAAAAATCAAGTCTTCTACCGACAGGATTATTTAGATGAGTTTGAACGAATCTGGGAAACTCAAGCGCAGCACTACAGCCAACTGACGCCTAAGTTAAAAGAGGAAATACGGGATACAATTATTTTTTTCCAACGCAAACTGAAATCTCAAAAGGGACAATTAAGTTATTGTCAATTTGAAAGATGGGAGCAGCAATACGAAGACCCTGATACCGGTTCGCCTAAAAAGCGGACAATAGGACGCCCTGTTATTCCTAAAGCCTCACCACTTTTTCAAGAGTTTAAAATATGGCAGAATCTTAATTCCCTGGTTTTTTCGAACACAGAGGAAAGCCAGGAGATTAAAGTCAAAGACCTGGATTGCGAGATTCGTCAGGAGCTTTTCGACCATCTAACAATACGTGGCGCATCCAAACCGGTTGAATTATTGAGAATTTTAAAAAGGCACATAAAGCTAGGCAGGATCAGTAAGTGGAAAGCCAATTATGATAAGATAGAAGGAAACTCAACGAATGCCACATTATTTAATTGTTATCAAAGAATATCGGAAAACGAGGGATATGGAATTGATTGGAATAGTGCTGACGCTCAATCGATATTACACGAATTAAAAAACACCCTTCCTGAAATAGGAATCAATCCTTCAATATTGACTTTTGATTCTGAAAAAAAGAATATTGATAAGCAATTGAGCTATCAGTTATGGCATTTGCTGTATTCCGCGGAGGAGGATTTTAAAATTGAAGAGAAGGATAAAATCGTTTACGGTAATTCGGCCGTTTCATTGAAGAAGAAGCTCCATAATAAGTTTGGTTTTAAACCGGATTATGCCAAAATGTTGGCGAATATTTCCTTCTCACAAGACTATGGTAATCTATCGGCAAAGGCAATCCGTAAAATATTACCCTTTCTAAAGGATGGACATGTTTATTCGGAGGCCTGCAGGCTGGCGGGGTATAATCACTCGAGTAGCCTGACATCGGAGCAATTGAAAAATCGCGAATTAAAACCGCATCTTGAGCTTCTGTCAAAGAATAGCCTTCGAAACCCGGTGGTTGAGAAAATCTTGAACCAGATGGTCAATGTGGTCAATCAGATTATAGAAACTTATGGTAAACCGGATGAAGTGCGAATTGAGTTGGCACGGGAACTTAAGAAGTCTGCGAAGGAACGTGCGGAGATGGCAAAAGGCATCGGGGAGGCGACACGACGGAATGAAGATATTCGGAAATTGATTATCAAAAAGTTTGGCATACCTAGTCCCACAAAAAATGACATCGTTAGGTACCGATTATATCAAGAATTAGAATCCAGAGGGTTTAAGGAGGTGTTTACAGATCGATATATTGCGCCTGATCAAATTTTTTCAAAGGAAATAGATATTGAACACATTATTCCGAAAGCTCTTTTATTCGATGACTCGTACTCAAACAAAACACTAGCATTTAAGGAGATAAACCTAAAAAAAGGAAATAGGACAGCATTGGATTTTATCTCCGAGGAATTCAACCAGAATCTAGAGAGTTATAGGTCTAGGGTAGAAGAGCTATATAAATCAGGGAGCATTACCAAAGGGAAGAGAAATAAACTGTTGTTGGCGCAAAGCGAGATATCCGATGGGTTTATTGAACGTGATCTTCGAAATAGTCAATATATAGCACGAAAAGCAAGGGAGATGCTTTTTGAGGTTTTCGCCGACGTAACGGTAACAACAGGTAGTATAACGGAAAAGCTTCGAAAAGATTGGGATTTGGTTAATGTGATGAAAGAGTTGAACATGCCGAAGTATAAAGCAGCGGGATTGACGATATATGAGGAGCGATTGGATATCGGTACTGGAAAATTTAAGAAGTATGAAATCATCAAAGACTGGAGTAAGAGAAATGATCATCGGCACCATGCTATGGATGCTCTTACCGTAGCATTTACCACGAAAAATCACATCCAGTATATCAATAATCTAAATGCTAGAAGAGATACAAGTAAAGATAACCACCCGATAATTAGGAATATTGAAAATCAGATTACCGAAATCAATATGCGGGGTAAACGAATTTTTAGACCGCCACTCAATAATTTTAGAACTGAAGCAAAAGATCATATTGAATCAATTCTTGTAAGTTTTAAGACCAAGAACAAAGTCGTAACCAGAAACGTAAATAAGACCCAAAGGAAAAATGGTAAGTTGAATTACAAAGTCCAACTTACGCCACGCGGGCAACTTCATAAAGAAACTGTATACGGTAAGTCAAAAAGGCTCTTGGCAAAACCCACACGATTGAATAAAAGATTTTCCTTAGAGCAGGCTCAATTAATTGCTGATAAAAAGCAAAGAGAAGCCGTATTAAAACACTTGAAGGAATATGAAGGCAATTCGGAAAAAGCATTTAGCACCAATTCTTTAAAGACTAGACCTTTGTGTGTAGATGGAGAAGAGCTGAAAGAAGTATTGTGTTATGAAGAAATATTTACCATTCGAAAAGATGTTACTCCAAATAATTTCAAGAACGATAAGTTGATAGAAAAAATTATCGATCAAGGGGTACGTAATGTGATGAAAAACCGTCTTGCAGAGTATAAGGGAGATTACAAAAGAGCCTTTTCGGATCTGGATACCAACCCTATTTATCTTAATAAGACCAAAGGCATTAAAATTAAACGAGTCACCATAACAGGCGTCAGTAATGCGGAGCCTCTACATTTTGCGAATGATCATTTGGGGCGAGTATTGAAGCAAGAAAACGGTCATTTAAAACCTGTAGACTACGTGAGTACCGGGAATAACCATCATGTTGCAATTTACAAGGACGGGGACGGTAACCTTCAAGAAGAAGTGGTGTCTTTCTTTGAGGCAGTTACCCGAAAAAACCAGGGGCAAGATGTCATTCAGAGGGAACATCCGAAAGGTTGGAAATTCCTCTTTACAATGAAGCAGAATGAGATGTTTGTATTTCCCAATGAGGGCTTTAATCCTGGTGATATCGATTTACTGGATGAATCAAATGCCAAGGTTATTAGTGAAAATTTATTTCGCGTTCAGAAAATTGCAACTAAGAACTACTTTTTTAGACACCATTTAGAAACTACGGTTGAGCAGATTAAAGAACTTAAGAATTTGACATATAAACCGCAACTAGGACTCAATGCAATTCATGGTATAGTTAAGGTGAGAATTAACCATTTAGGAAAGATTATTCACGTAGGGGAGTACTGAGTATATGATCAAACGAACTCTATTTTTTGGTAACCCCGCCTACCTCAGTACTCGAAATGAGCAACTAGTTGTTAGTTTTCCAGATCAACAAGATAACGAGAAAACCATTCCTATCGAAGATTTGGGATATGTAGTTCTTGAGGATCCCCAGATAACCGTCACGAATGGCCTTTTGATGAAACTCGTTCAGAATAAGACTGCCGTGATTACATGTGACTGTCAGCACATGCCCTCAGGATTTCTACAAGCCATTGTGGGTCATACAGAGCAGACTGAACGTATGCGAGCCCAACTAAGTGCCAGTGTGCCTCTTAAAAAGCAACTGTGGCAACAGACGGTATCATCCAAAATTGGAAACCAAGCTGGGCATTTGCTGCAACTCGGCAAGAATGCTTTGAAGCTAAAACGCTGGGCCAGGGAGGTTAAAAGCGGGGATGGGGAAAATCATGAGGCCATTGCCGCGGCCTATTACTTCCAAAACCTTTTTGATATTCCCGGCTTCAGCCGGAATCAAAAAGGGATTCCTCCAAATAATCTCTTGAATTACGGCTATGCCATACTTCGGGCAGTAGCAGCCCGGGCAATTAGCAGTAGTGGGTTGTTGCCTTCATTGGGAATTTTTCATAAGAATAAGTATAACGCCTTTTGCTTGGCTGACGACATCATGGAGCCCTATCGCCCTTATGTCGATTCATTGGTTTATGATATAGTGGATTCTGGTTGTCAGATTGAAGACCTTAATAAGAATCTTAAAAGTGAGTTATTGCGCATTCCGGCGATAGATGTGATGATCGATGGTAGGCAGAGCCCGCTAATGAATGCCATGAGCCGAACAACAAATAGCCTATATACCTGTTTTGTGGGAAGCAGTCGAAAATTGCTGTATCCTGAATTCTAATAACGTGTATTGGAAAGCCTGCCCAGTTCAATATGACTGTAAATCGATTTTCTCGCTTAAACCAATACCGTAGTATGTGGGTACTTGTGTTTTTTGACTTGCCGACGGAAACGCTAACGGAACGAAAGGTAGCTGCCCGGTTTAGAAAGAATTTGTTGAATGACGGATTCGCAATGTTTCAATTCAGTATTTACATGCGTTTCTGCCCGAGTCGAGAAAATGCGGCAGTTCATATTCGAAGGACAAAAAACGCGTTGCCCAAAAAGGGGAAGGTGGGAATCATGCAAGTTACCGATAAGCAATTTGGAATGATTGAGTTATTCCATGGACAAAAAGAAGTTGAACCGGAATCGCCAAGCCAGCAATTGGAGCTTTTCTGAATTGAAAAACTTTCTAAATACCCTTAAATCAATCTTTAACATCTTTCATATTCAATAATCCTGGCGGTATATATAACAAACAGGATACCAGTCTGTTGTGGCTGGTATCCTGTGAATCATACCTAAAATTAGGATTCTGAAAGCAATTCACAACAAGAGCGGCCTTGTTCTTTTTCTTGGTTGGCCTGTGAATCATACCTAAAATTAGGATTCTGAAAGCAATTCACAACTGAACGGCATTACGAACAACAAAAAAATTCCTGTGAATCATACCTAAAATTAGGATTCTGAAAGCAATTCACAACATTGAAGCGGTGGCCGACGCTGCTGTTAATCCTGTGAATCATACCTAAAATTAGGATTCTGAAAGCAATTCACAACGATTGAATAGCTTATGAGCTTATCCACAACCTGTGAATCATACCTAAAATTAGGATTCTGAAAGCAATTCACAACGGAACCCTGCCGGTTTGATCAAACCGGAAACCTGTGAATCATACCTAAAATTAGGATTCTGAAAGCAATTCACAACTGCCATTAACCGACTGCTTTTCGCTGAATTCCTGTGAATCATACCTAAAATTAGGATTCTGAAAGCAATTCACAACGTAGCCCGTCACGGTGGTCCCGCTACGGCACCTGTGAATCATACCTAAAATTAGGATTCTGAAAGCAATTCACAACCCTACCCGCTGCAACTCCCACTCGGTATGCCTGTGAATCATACCTAAAATTAGGATTCTGAAAGCAATTCACAACAGGGGTTGCCAAAATCCTCGTACACTATTTCCTGTGAATCATACCTAAAATTAGGATTCTGAAAGCAATTCACAACGCTCTCTGAATTCATCTCTTGTCATTTTTTCCTGTGAATCATACCTAAAATTAGGATTCTGAAAGCAATTCACAACTATAAATACGATATATCGTGAGTTATTCAACCTGTGAATCATACCTAAAATTAGGATTCTGAAAGCAATTCACAACTCACTCCGGCCGAGTTCAGCCCGCCGGTTCCTGTGAATCATACCTAAAATTAGGATTCTGAAAGCAATTCACAACTATGGGCACAGCCCGGTCAGGGCGGCGCTCCTGTGAATCATACCTAAAATTAGGATTCTGAAAGCAATTCACAACTTGGCTTCATGGCTTGCGTATTGCAGGTTCCTGTGAATCATACCTAAAATTAGGATTCTGAAAGCAATTCACAACGCATCACTCATTCTTCCGATATCGGCTACGCCTGTGAATCATACCTAAAATTAGGATTCTGAAAGCAATTCACAACCTAAAAGACAGCAAGGAATGAAAGCTGAACCTGTGAATCATACCTAAAATTAGGATTCTGAAAGCAATTCACAACCTAAAAGACAGCAAGGAATGAAAGCTGAACCTGTGAATCATACCTAAAATTAGGATTCTGAAAGCAATTCACAACCATATCGAAAGATAATACGGTTTACCACTCCTGTGAATCATACCTAAAATTAGGATAGGGCCAACTCGATATATAACTTTGAGGCTAATGCGGATTCCTACTTTATTCCGTTTGTTTTCCCATCGCCCCTCAGGTTTGTTATATAATTCAAATAATTTCAGGTATTTGGGCCGAGCTATAATACATGACATTTGCTACGGTTTTAAATGTGCTCCGTTGAAACTAAGTAGGCATTCGAACGTGAGCCGGGTATACTAGGGAGTAGCGTGTTTATTGATCCCTACCCACCTAAGCTCAGTATTCAGAGTAATAGTATACCCATCGCGATTATCCAACCTCCCCAACTTTAGAATCGATCCAGCCAAAAACGAGGTTCACCACCACCACAAAGGCTGTCAGCACTACCAGCTCGGCGTACATCTGCGTCCCGGCCAGGCAACCCGCGGCAGCCGCACACCAAACTGTGGCAGCAGTGGTGAGGCCCTTAATTTTGTTGCCTTTTTGCAGGATCACCCCGCCGCCCAGAAAACCGATACCGATGACCACCTGGCTTAGCACACGGGTCATATCCACATATTCCTCCCCGGCATAATTCATGGACAGGCTCACAAAGGTACAGGCGCCCAATGCTACCAGGCCCTGGGTTTTCAAGCCGGCACTTTTGCCCTTGTATTCCCGTTCCAGACCCATTAAAAGCCCGGAAACCAGGGCAAGTCCTATTTGCATTGTGAAAATTCCGATTTCCATTTGCATTGAATTTGCAACGACACATTAATTATGAAAAAAACCAGCCTTCAGGGGCTGGTTTTATAATTGCGGGTAGCGGGGGAACTAACCCGCAGTTCTAAGTTACCAGGTTTCGATCTCCTTGCGGATTTCTTCCTTGCGCTTCCCGGTTTTTTCCTGGATGCGCCCAAGCATTTCGTCGAACTTGCCTTCTGAGAAGGTGACGTCGTCGTCCGTCAGGTTGCCATAGCGTTGCTTGAACTTGCCTTTCACCTGATTCCATTTTCCTTTCAATTCTTCATTCGTCATGATATGGGTTTTTGTTGTTATTAACTTGAATACCCATAAGATAAGATGATCACAGGGGACAGGGGTGCCCGGACGGTTCGAATATTTGCTCCAATGGATTTGCTGCCACTATTCGCTCCGATAGGGAGCATAAATAAGCCCCAACGGCATTCCGCTGGGGCTTCATTCAGATATTTGATCCGGTTTTATCCGGGGTTACAACGTCCCGGTTACGGTTACGTTCGCGCTGAGTTGCAGGGCGGCGGACAGGGTCAGTGCCCCGAGGTTCAGCCCGGTGGTGGATTCCACTTCCAGGAGGGTTGCAAAATTCACGCTGCCTTCGGTTTCCTCATAGGATGCAAAGACCAGCTCGTAAGTGCCTTCCTCCAGGAAATTCAGGCTGTAGGAATTGTCCAGGCCGCTCACCTTGCTGCTGGTCACCGCATTGGCAAATTGCACTTCGCCCTGGGTTTCAGCCTCCGCATTGAAGGTCCCTTCCGGGTAGGCGTAAACGATAATGGTTTCTGCGTAGTCCTGGGAATCGGTAACAGTACCTTCAATCTCGCCGGTTGCCTGTTCGTTAACCACGCGGATACCTGCCTCGAGCTGGCTCGTGGAGGCAAAGGCGTAATCGGCCTCCAGGGCCCCCTGCGACTTGGTGATGGTTTTCCGCAGGTCAAAATCGATGACGATTTCGTTGGCTGCACCGGCGATGACCTCAAAGCCGTCGGTCACGCGGATGGTTTCGGCCGAAGCCTCGAGCTCCTCTTTTGTCCCGTTGGCCAGGGCGATGTAATTGGCCGGGGTGTTCCCGGCCGCATCGGTTTGCGTATCCAGGACCAGTTCCAGGGAGGAATAGCTGTCCGCAGCCAGGTCGAGCTCCCCGAGTGTCAGGGTTTGCCCTTCCACCAGGGCGGAAAGTTCGATGGTGGTCTTGGAGAATCCCTCCAGGGACTGCCCGTCGACGCGGACGTCGGCCAGGGTGACAAAGACGCCTTCCACCTGGGCGTCGTCAATAGGGGCATCGGTGATTTTAAAGGTTGTCTGCGAGGTTTCCTCCGGCATGGATTCACCTCCGTCGTCGCTGCTGCATGCAGTAAAAGCGGTTACTGCCGTTGCGAGGATTACAGATTGAATCGTTCGTTTCATGTTTACTCGTTTCATGGTGTGTTGTTTTTTGGGGTTATAACAGTTATATACCCGTTTACCCTATCCGCTGGATGTTAAAATTTTTTTAAGGGTTTTCTATCTCCCTGGCGCCCAGAATTTTATTTTTTTGAGATTTTTTTCCGGGCACGCCCCTGGTTTTTTAGCACACACCCTGCCGATTTTTTCTGCTTTTGTGCTGCCCGCCCGCCCCACTTTCAACCTATAATCGGAAAAATGAAAAGTACACGATTTGTAAATTGAATAGTACACTGAAAAATACACACGCTGAGGGAGAGGATTCTACAAAACCTGGTGTATACCCTATCCTACGCGAAGATGTGAATTTGCCAGAATGTCCCATCGTAAATGCATAGGAATGCCTCTCCTACGCTTCCAATACCAAGTGAAGTGCCCTCATTTTGATCGTGGTACAAGTCAATTGTTCCTCCGCTGACAAATACCCCTCCGGTATTTGCCCGCTTAACCACATAGGTGTCGCCGACAACAGGATTCGCGGGAAGAGTGATTGTTATTGCGCTACCGGTGTTCTTCACCATCACGAAATAGTCCGTGCGTGAAAGCGTATTGTTGGTGGTAACACTCTTGATCTTATTGGTCACGCGGCCTCCGATACGAATTCCTTCGAAGTACCCACCATAGGCCGGAGCTGGATTACTCCCCTCCGTATTGTTGGCATTGCCATAGATTGCAGCTATGTATTCGGTTTGAACCGCATAACGTTGCCGGGCGCTTACGTCCGCTTCAATTCCTATTCGCTGACCCAAATAAACATCACCGCCACCCTTTGACTGGGCGCCAGTGATTCTCACATGGTCCGGGCGAATTCGTACCTCAGAGGCAGGTTGATCACTCGCAGCTGGTCGAAAGGCTCTAAATCCACCATAAACAGCATCTAATTCAATGGTATGGGCGACCCCACCAGTGGGGCTGCCCGTGGTGTTATAAACTGTGGATTCGTTGTAGAGTGTAATTTTCCCGTTGTTGCCATCTAACACCGCTTTCGGGGTACCATCTACCTCCTGTTGAGAACTGATTTTGCCTGATTTAATACGCCAATCGGCGATGTTTGCCTGCTCGGCCAAAAGCAGGTCCGTTGCCACGGAGGTAAATTGCGCTCCAAAGTTTTCCCAGTTGGATATATTGAATGTTCCGGATCCACCGTCTACCCCATTGTATAGGTAATATACCCCTGAATGTAATACGACATCCCGACGAAGGGGATTGTTGTAATATACGGCAGTTGCGCTATGGGATCCTCGATAGACGATCCCAGGTCCGTCATTTCCATCCTGGCCGTCAGCACCGTCAGCACCAGCAGGTCCCTGTGGACCTTGTGCTCCATCAGCGCCGTCTGCACCCTGCGGCAAAAAGAGTTCCCAATGGGTGCCATTGGTAGGTAGTATGCCTGTTGTGGCAGCCGTCGTGATATTGCGGTAGCTATCTCCCAGGTAGGTAACTACGTCTCCCTCGAAGTAACTGGCGGCCCCGCTGTAAGCACCGCGCAGATTAGGCAGTACGACCGGATCTCCGGCAGGAGTTTGTATGATGCTTCCTCTGATGGTCAGCCTCCCAGGGTTTGTAACATTCCAATCAAATGAATACTGGCCATCCCCTACAAATAGTTTTCCTTCAGTAAGGTTGAAATAACAGAGACCGTCAAGGCTTTTTATTGTGCCTGTGGTGATGGTATCGCCATTTATGAAAGTCATCCCGTTGGTAAAGTCAAAATCTCTACGTCCATCGGCTACTGGGTAGAGAATTCCGAGTGCGAAGTGATACTGCCCGGTAATGTCTTCCGCACCAATAGATACCTCGCTCAATTCCCAAACCCCAGTTAATGCGGCTGTGCTACATTTGGCATAGAGATAATAGGGCTTGAGAGGATCGAGACCAGCGAAATTCCTGGGATCCATCACCCAGATATATCCAAGACCTTCAATCTCAATCTCGTAATGCACCAGCTGACCGGCGGTAATGTTCAATGCATTGGGGTCGCCTCCAGCATTAGGCAAAAGGGCAACGGACATGAGTCCAAAGTTTTGGCTTTTCGCCCCTACAGAAAGCATGAGGGTCTCAATGCTCAATGGTTTGATATTGACAGGGTCGAAGTAGCCGTCCGGATCAAAAACCAAGTCCTGTAATTTTCGCAGACGGGCGGTAGAACGTCGGGCGAGCTCGGCGCGTCTTCGATCTACATTTTTGGTAAGAGTCACATTATCAACCGCAGTGGCAATAAGCCGTTCCTGGGTGGTATAGGGTATGGTGTCAGAGAACGTAGCTGCGATTTGAGATGGGTTCACCAGTGGAAAGCCAACCTCGGTAACTCGAATGTCAGCATCGACTCCAAGATCCGGGTCAGTTACATTGACAATGTCCCCAGGGCGAAGTGTAACGCCCTGCGCCTTCACGTATTTTTCATCAATGGTGATGCTATAGGTCACCCGGGGAACGCTATTCTCATCGAGATATTCCTGTGTCCTTTGCTGCAGAATAGCCTCGGCTGCATCGATGTATGTTTGCGGCATCCGAATATCAACCAATGTATACTGATCATTGATATCGGGTTTATTTAGAGCATTGGGCAATTCGTAACCGTTCTCTTCCTGGAAGGGCAGAAAGGTGATGGTTTTTGTCGCATGACTGTAACGCTCAATTTCAAACTCATATCCCGCCAAAGCACCGGTCTTGAATACAACTTTGGCCACCGTCCCTTCAATTAGGTAATCATCCAGGTCAAAATCCAGGGTGTTATCAGTGATCTCCAGGGGATCTCCTGCGTCAATTGCAGTCACCGTGCTGGTGCGCTGCGGAAAAATATCATCAAAAGTTACAGCGCCTTCCCGGATGCCGTAAAGCGCCTGATTATTCTCCAAAAATCGGTCCTCAAATACCAGGCGTGTCGCTCCATTTCGGTAACTCGTGTCGATATTCTTTCTAGCGCCAAAACCAAATACCCTTGTCAGCAACCCTTTTTCATCTACCGTTTCCCTGTTAAGGCTGTAGAGCCCTTTCCCTCGCCCGTACTCGAACGAATAGGCTGTTTGGGCCCCTACGCTCTTTTGCAAGTAAATGGCCTTCCCTGAGAGTCTGTATTCCATTTCAAAGGCCTCGGCTACTTTGGTTAATGCTTGCCGACAGGTATCATTCGCAAATGAAAGGGTTTGAGCTTCAGCCACATCAACAGCGGCTATAGACCATCCCGGTTGGATTTCAGTGATATTGGTCAAAAGCAACTGCAGAAACGCATTTGGATCTCCATGGTAGCTGAAGTCGGCCTGACCCTCATCCATGAATATCTTGTTGTAGAGGAAATAGATCTCACCCTCGAGGTCAATTAACTGGCGGTGGGTAAAGTTACTGAGCTTCTCAACGTTTGGAGCAGAATTCAGGTAGAACCGCTCAGTGCCATAATCGATGTAATCTCCGATTTGAATAGGCAATGGGCTGGGGGTCACGACCTCCATGCGAATTCGATGTTCCCCCATGAGTTTCTGAGAGTACACGGTAGTCTCATCAATAGCTACTGAAGCTACCTGTTGGCCACTTCTATGGAATACGATTGTCATTATTGATCTGTTGAATCCCGGTAGGCAATCCCTGAGATGAAGATAGGTTCATCTTCAAAGAAGACGGGGTATTTATTGATATTCCAAAGTCTCTGTCGGCCAGTCGAATCCAAAACAAATGATTTGCCTCTAAATGGCCTTTTAGTAGCGAATACAAGACTATCTCTGGACCGGAAGATTTGAGCCTGAGTTGAATCCCAAACCGCAAAATCGTTTTCGCCTAAGTAGTATTTTGGATCAATTCCATTGGGCCTTAAAAACACATCGACGAATGCTGGATTGAACCATCTCATGATATAATCATCCCCAACAACTTTTTTGGACCATTGGGGAACCGGGCTGTGGTAGGATGCCTGTACCAGGGCATTGAATTCGTAAATCGCAATGGTTTTCTCCAGCAACTCTTTACGGAGTTGGGTTATGACGGAGTCTTGGCGTTCGATTTGAACCTGTTGATCCTTTATCTGCCGATCCTGTTGGCAACTTTCAATGTTGAGAAAGAAAACAGAGATAATCAACCCCACATTTATGATCCGAAAAAGCCTTTGAGTGGGGTTATCCGGATGGGTGAATCGCCAGATCCATTTTTTAATTCCAGGTATGTTCATTCCTCCCTTCGCTTTTCGCGTATTATCTCCTCCCGGGTAGGCATCCCGGCCTTTTTCCTAAAAAGGTCTATTACGGCCATTGGTACGGCGATTAGAAGCCCGCCCAGCACTAGTGCCCCAAGGGGAACTATTAATTCGGGGGTTTCTTCCCAGCTGTCTATATGATCAAATTGCCCAAATAGGTACTGCAACAATACCCGGGTTGTAACAGCCAATCCAAATACGAATGCCACCCATTCCCATGGGCCGTATTTTGCGAATGATTCTTTGAGTTTTTTCATATTACTATTTATCCTCCCAACAAAAGGGAATTCGAGCTTTTTTTAGTTTGAGCCTCAGTGCTTGTGCCTTGGCCTGGATTGGCGGTAAATGGTATTTCATCACCGTGCAAAGTATTTCGTTCAATGACATAGGCTTCGGCGTGATTCGTGCTTCCATCACGTGGGGTGAACAAATTTGCAAACACCTTGGTCATGTCAGGGTTGGCGCTGGCATAGTGATTTACCACGCGGTTTCCCCCCGTGCTTTTGGTACCACTTACATGTCCGATGGCATAGAATCGGGCCACAGCATTTTGATTGCGAATGTCTGCGCTTTCGTCAATGGCAACAGCCCATATTTTATTATAGTACATATTGAAATCGCCGGACGTCCCAGGGTGACCACCATCTGTTCCTGTATCAACCAAAACCCATCCACGATGCAGATACCAGTTCGTTCCTACGTGGGCCGTTTCCGGCTTGCGTATCGCGCTTGACACTTCAATAAGGTTCAGCGTCTGCCCGGCAAGCGGACCCCGGAAAGGGGCAAATACGAGATTCCCCCCCTTGCGACCCACAATCCCGCAGTTCCCCTGCTGAGAAATACCGACGTCTGCGTGTCCGGTATAATCACCTACATTGGTGCCTCCAGCTGTATTGTTTTCAAAATTACCCAGGTAATTTCCAGTAGCTACATCATAGACGTGGATGGCAGCCCCAGTTCCCGACCCCTGGTCATTGTTGAACATCACGCAATCCCCTTTCGGACAAACGTCAAACTGACCGTTTCCGATAAGGAAGCCTGCCGGAGGCGTAAAGGTGCGTTCTACGGCGTCCGCCTCAATGTCGTAAAGTACGCCCACGGGCTGGTCGCTGTAAGGGTCGCTGCTGCCGCTGGTGTATTCCTCGGTGGCAAAGTATTTCATGTCCCACGAAAAGCGGTTTTCCCCACTTCGGAATATTCCACTGGCCCCATTCCCGGAAACTCGGGGGGAGGATGAGTAAATTGTCGATCCGGCACCATTGGTGTATTTTACAACTGTATTTACCTCTTCATTACCTCCTTCATCATCCCAAAAAATTGTATCCGTTACATCTACTCGTAAGGGTACATAGGTCTCAAAGAAGTGGTTTTTCAAATCATAACTATCGTCGTCCGTTCGTAGAACAATCCGGTTGGATCCAAATTCGTGAGGCTGGATATACTCGTACCCGTTGACCCTCCTTTTTGTGCGGTTTCGCTTCGGATAACCCATTGATACGCCTCTGTCGTTCCCATCTCGGGTCCGGTCGGTAATCTTCCGCTCCCGATTTCCAAATGGATTGATCCACCAGGCAAAACTACCTTGAGAAGGCTCCGTGCTGCGACGGATATTTATCCAGGGAGTATTGTCATACACTGTGGTCTCAGGTGGGAACAACCCGGTACGAGCCGATAGATGATAGCTTGGGGTAGTATTATAGTCGTTGTTGGTGGCGTTTACAGCAGTCACACGAATGTAGTAGGTGGTGTTTTCAGTCAAACCGTAGGCAATGCCATGCGTTCCGCTCACGCAAACAGTTGGTGTGTTACTGCCCTTTGAAGTGGTGGCGTTCACGCAATTTCGGGGCCATTCTGTGAACCCCCCTGTATTCGCCGCTTCGTTGTAATACCCATTGGCATCCGGCCATACCTTGCCTTCAATTATGTAACCGGTTGCTCCAGGTACGGCTTCCCAGTCGAATTCCACGTGCCATTTTCTTTCCTTATCAATGCGGAGCTCTCGCCATGGTCCGGTATACACGCCATTGGTATATTGGGCTTGGCAAAACAGCGGGAAAAGTAATAATAGTGCTAGGTACCTCATTACATGTTGTTTGCTGTTAATATTGCCTCAATTGCCGCGCGATCTGTAGCATTCGGAGCTGGACTTACTACTACAATGCGTCTGACAGTACCGCCATAGTAGCTTCCAGGATCTGATCGCGCACCAATTACAAAGTCACGAGTAGAACTATTATACCCGCCAATTGGATCGTTGTTGCCAAGAGAGCCGTTGGTATAAGTCTGTACATCAGTTGTAGAAGCCACTACTGTTAGTAGAACTGGAGCCGTCGTGCTAAGACCACTCTCAAAAACCTGATGGGTAGATGTACCGACTTGAATGATAAAATTACTCGTCCCGGTCTGTCCAATGTTCAAATCTCTGGCCGAACCTTCTCGATCTGAAAAAATCCCCGTGGTACCACCGGGGCCTGGATCTGCTCCTCGCACTACAAATACCGCGAAGGTGTCCGTTCCAATTGCTGGATCAAAATCACTTTGAGATCCTAGCGACAAGAAGTCATCAACCCCGTCAAAATCAACTGCTAAATGTCCGTCACCTTCTGTAACAACACTAGGTTGTAGCGATCCGGTGGCTTGATCTGCTGATGCGGTACCACTGCTATTGGGATCCGTCGCCCATGATGATATAGAAGCCCCATTGGTGAGATTCTCAGCATTATAATCAAGCACAACATTATATCCCTGAAGATCATATGAGTTTTCAGTGTGTTCAGTGAGTTGCCCCTGAAGAAAAAAAGTATTTGAGGCTACGGCAGATGATATCCGCTTTACGAAAATCGGTTTGCGAGCATAAGCAATGTATCCATCTGCGGACAACACACCGTCCTCAGTCTCCAATGTGTAAGATGCTCCAGGCTTTATATAAACAGAGTCCAGCCTGGATTGAATGTAAAAAGGGTGTTCATCAAGGGTTATCCCAGCCCCTAGTGTAATCGTGTCATTGGCAGTGTGATAATTCCATACTTTTTCACCATTTGCAATTCCGGCTCCTGCAACATTGCCATTGCCATAAACCACATTTGTCCCAGTATTCTCAATATTCGGAGCGTAATCACTCCCCGAATCAGATGCAGCACTAACCCCATCGATCTCGTCCTCCAATTCATCAATGGCGTTTTGAACATTAGTGGCCAGTAATCCGGACCCTGTATTGTCATAGGGAACTTCGCCGGCAATCTGATCATCTGTGCTGCCAGAGACGCCATCCAATTCATTCTGTAGTTCATTAAGGGCATCCTGGACGTTTGTTGCAACTAGATTGCCCTGGGGAGTACTAGGGACTTCAGCTGCGACCTGATCGTCTGTGCCACTTGCTGCTAATGCGAGTATCGCCTGGTAGATGCGCTGAGGCGTCCATCGATACACAGTGGTAGATGTTCCCGCCTCGGCGACCGCCTGGGAAACGATAGGAACCTGCAGGTTGTAAAAATTCTCTACTTCCGATTGAGATAACTGGGTATTATCATCTCCATCTGCGATATCAGCCGGGATGCCGGTGAGGTCTCCCCAGTCAGTCGATCCCCCACCGCCGACTACATCCACAATCCAGGTACTGCCATTCCACCGGTAATAAAACCCGTCCGAGTTTAGATACTTCTCATTGATGATCGGATTGGCAGGAGGCGTAGCCGAGGCTACATGGATTATCGATTTGACAATCGGACGTGAGGCCGGTGGATCCTGGGCAAATAAGGAGGCCGAAATCAGTAATAAAATGGCGATTAAAAGGTGCTTTTTCATTTTTTGATGCTTGTGATGAATACTCCGTCTTGGTCCCGAAATACATATCTGTCGTGATACTCCTCCCGGACGATGTGCCGCTTGCGGGCGGCGCGTATTGCGATGGCCAACGCCACCAAACTGATGGACAGGGCCACCAGGGAAATAGTTAGTACTGTCATAATTGTGAGCTTGAAGTGATAACTGTATCAGTATCCGGATCCACTACCGGTGCATTCTTAATCCATCCAGTCACCCGGTACCCCGGGTACCAATCACCGACCCCGGAAAACTCATCGTATTGTTGCCAGGTCGCCTCATCCTTGTTTCCGGCCGCTTTAGTTACACGATACCCATTGAGCACGATGGGTTCTGTTGCCAAGAAATCCCGCACATCTTGCAAGTCTGTGTATTGGGGATCCGACTGATCCTGTTTGCCCACCATCAGCTTGTCGGTGAGTAGCAGGGCCGATTTGACCCGCTTGGTCATGGTGCTCCAAAAACTTAATCCGGCCATGTTATCCTAATTTTATGGGTTGTAGTTTATCATCAAGTATGTTATAGCCCCGGTCGTCCCAGAGCTCGAGGTACTGTTTTCGGTCGATCTGAATGAAACGCCCCTGGTCATCGAGAATCCCTTGGAGTTTATTATCCAGGAGGTACTCATTGACCAACGGAGTGCCCGCAAATGCCATGAGCAACTTCACGCGGACCTGTGCCAGGCATTGGCCGGGGGCGTTGCGAATTCGAGCAACAGTAAATCCGTCAACAGCAAAACCCTCACGTTCGGTATCGTCAATATTGATGGTTCGGGTACCAGGAGCAGCTAAAAGGGCGTGTAATCGTCCAACATTGGCTTGTAGGGAAGGCATATCAGTGGCTACAAACCAAATCACCAAGTCGATCTCCGATTGTCCGATTTTGGTCAGCTGATAACCTTCCTGGTTGTAGCTAGTGAATTCAGCCGCCTTGAGCTCCGGGCGATCATACTGCCCGGAGGTATCAGCTATGAACGCTCCAAAGGCTGAAAATGGCACATAGTCGATGTGATATTGGGCGATGGTTCGCTCCTCAGGAAGGGGATCTGCCGGTAAGGGTACCACGGGTTGCTGCAGGCGCATGGTGATTTGCGCCCAGCCCTGGCCCACATATCGGACCTGAATTTTCTCTTTGAGGTAAACCTGAAAGTCCCCCCAGTCCGTAGAAAGGGTCACCAGTTCTGTGATGCGGCCAAAATCCTCGTAGAGTTCTCTCAGCTTGAGCACCGCATCCTGCTGGTTTTCCCCCGCAAGGAGTCCATAAAAGGTTATGGTTCGTCCGGCGAAGAATATTTCATCGGCCTCCACGTATGGCTCAAGGCCTTCGTCATCCAGCCAGTCATGGAAGGTTTTGCCCAAACGCTCAGGCATATCCAAAAAACCCTCCAGAGCCACATTGGACAGTGGAGCCCTGCCAGGATGGATCCCGTAGTTTACAAGCGGTATGCCGTTGAGTTTATACATTACCTTCCTATGTCCCTGGCGCTTCCGCCTCCAGGTTTTTCCGTGTTCTTATTGATTCCCTTGAGCTCTACTACTGCCAGTTGCAGTTCAGTTACTGTTGCAGCCGTATTGGCCTCAATGCGGGCTGTGGCAGTAAGCATATCTATCATGGCACTGTAGCCCTTCTCCTCCAGGAGGAAGCGTCGTTCATCGAGCTGAAAATGCTGCTTGGTGATGTCGAATTGGCCCCGGAAGAGTCCGGTGAGTTCACTGGCTGTGGTCTCTGTAAGCTCCCTTCGGATCGCTCCCTGCAGGCCACGCTGCTGGGTACCGGTATCCAGTTCGTCGAGATCGAGTACGTCGGTCAGCTGGTTGTACCTATCCAGGGCTGCCTGTACCTGGGCATTGTAAGAGTCCCGGATTGCCTGGACTTCTCTCTCTGAGAGTTCGCCTTCACTCTCGGCAAAAGCCGCGAATTCTTCAAATAGACGCTGGAGGGGCTCCTCCAGGAGTTGATATTTGATGCTGTTGAAGATTGCCTGCTGCAGGATCCGCTCGATATCCCCGGCGAAATCTTCAAAGGAGTCATAGCCGCGCTTGAGGCCCTCGATGATACTATCGGCAATGGCGTCGCTGGTGGTACCGGTAAATAATTCATTGGCCTGGCCCTCCAGGTCACCCAAAAGCCTATTGATATCTTCCCCTTCCTCGCGTAGCTGCCGCAACTGCTCGAAGAGCTCTTTGGCACGGTCCGTCAGCTGGCCACGCTCGTAGAGGCGTTCAATCTCTTCAAAGGTGAGCCCCAGAAGATCCGCATACTCATTGACCACTTTGGTCTTCCTTCCAATGCCTAAAAAGCCCCCATACTTTTCAGTCCGGCTCGAGGCGATGTACTGCTCGTTTCGGAGTTCCTGCAGGAGCAACCTTTCATCCTGGCGTAACTGTTCCTGTGCCAATTTAAGGGCTTCACGGCGGGCCTGGATGTTCTTCAGGGAAAGTTCTACCTCCTCGGCCAGTGCTATGTTACGTTCGCGCTGCAGGGCATTAAGCCTTCGCTCACCGTCTTCGGCCAGTTGTTGAAGTCGGAGTATTTCAGCTCGTGCCTTCCGGGCGCTTTCACGAGCGCGGCGACCAATTGAGAATATACCGGTAATGGCATTTATGGCAGAAGTGAACCCCCCAACAATGTCACCTGTTGAAAATTTAGTATAAGCCTGAACAGCATCGCCAGCAACTTGACCGAGTTCTCCAATTGTAGAAATGGTATCGCCCAGGCCCTGATCAAAATAGGAAACTTCATCGCCCAATCTTTGGAAGGCGTCCGAAATGGCATAAATGTCATTGGCGATTTTCTGAAGTTTATCAGAAGCATCGGAATCAATGTCCTCCTCCAGGGCGTTAATCTTCTGGTTGATTTCCTGCGCCACCTCTTCGCTGAGTTGACCAGCGGCTAAGAGGGCATTGACCATCCTTCGGGCATTCTCAACAACGGAACGGGCAGCCGTTTCGCTGAGGCCTTCCACGCCACGCATAAGGGCCTTATATTCGTCCGTCTCCTTTGCAAATGCCTCGTCCAGGGCATCCAACTCATTCTTAACCTGCTTTTTGAGTTCTTCAGCTGCAGACACAGCTCCTTCAGCCAATAGTTGATTTCGCTGGACCTGGTAATCCGACAGAATCCGATTGCGACGTTCCTCGTAGGATTGCAAGCTGGCCAGTAAATCATTGTACTTATCACGCTGGGCTCGGTTGGCGGCGGCGAGCTCCTGATCAAGCAGACGGACGCGTTCGGCCTGGGCACCAGTGGCATAATTTTCGGCTACCGCCGCGTAGCTGTCTTCATTCTCGGCAATACGTGATCGCAGGTATTCAGCATAGGTATCGAATTCTCCCAGCTGACCTTGGTACATCTCTCGGGCCTTTTCTATACCGAACTGCTTTTTGGCCTCCTCGAAGTCCTTGAAAAGGCGCTCCTGCTCCTGGAGCTCTTCCTTGAGTGCACGGGTCTGTTGTTTGAATTGCAGATCTGCTTCAGAGACGCGCTGAAGCTCCTCCAGACCAGAGAGATCGATTTGAACGTTGGCATTCTTGGGATCTTGATTGAATTCCTCCACAAGCCTTCGCACTTTGTCGAACTTGTCCCGCAGAGCCTGAAGTTCTTGCTCATCACGATCAAATTGCTTGCGGGAGTATTCCGCATCCAGGGCAGCAAGTCTTTCCAGGAGTGATTTCCGTTGTTTGAGTATTTCGGGAGAATCTGAATCACCTCCTGGGGTGAGGTCAAAGCCATAGGCTTTTGCTATTTCTGCCGCTTTACCGCTGAGTTTGGTGAAAACGTTGACGGCGTCCTCCTGAAGCTTATTCTGCTCTTCAATGAGTTCATTGATTTCTGTTTGAAGAGTTGATATCCGACCCTGGGCAGCCGTTTCTTCAATATTGGTAAAGATTCCCTGGGCCTGCTTGGAACTGCCTACTCCTTTGCGACGTGCCTCCTCAAGTTCCACTTGCTTATCGGCAATCTCTTGTTCGATTTCCAGTTGGCGCTGAGCACTTTCGGCCAGGGCTTTGGCCGCATCTGCAGAGGATTGCGCGGCTGCGGCTTTGTAGAGGGTCATCTCAATATAGGCCGGGGCATTCTTGATGAGTTCCTTTTCAGCCTGGTCCAGGGTCTCAACCTCACCGGTGGTAAGACCAAGTGTCTTGTTGTACTCCTTGAGGACGTCATCCTTATCCAATAGGCCGTCTTTTGCCAACTTAATGCTTGCCTGCAGGTCATTGACGTTCTGGATAGCCTTGATGTACTCAGTTGACTCAAAGGCTTTATTAAGAGCCTCCTGAGCCTTTTTCGTGGCATCAAGCTCATCTTTTGTTTTTACCAGATTGGATATAAGTGTAACCAGTTTTCCTCCATAGACAGTGAGAAGCGTTACCCCAAGGGTGAGGACGGTATTCCAGGAAAAGAGTCCAGAGGCTACTTGCCTCCATACGGGGATGGTGGCCTTGCCTTCAGCCGCTAGGGCAGTATTCTGAACTCGTAGGCGGGCAATTTCATCGGCCAGGATGGGAATGTTGTTTGATATGGCCAGAAAACCTGTCTGTGCGTTAAAGGCGAAGTTGGGTAGTTCCCGGGTTACCTGATTGATAGAATTCCCCAGGCTATTCCATTGGCGACCCTGACGGGCAATTGAGGCGGTGGTTTTATTCACCTCAATATCGGCATTCTTAAGGCCCCCGCTGATTTGTTGATTCACATCAGATGATACGTCCTCTGCCTCCTGAGCAATGCCCCGAAGATGCTTCTTGACCCTATCAGAATCTTTTTTGACCTGAGGTTCATTGATCAGGAATTCTACATCTATCGGATCGAATTTCTCCATCACCTGGCCTTACGGGCTTTTAAGCGTTTTGCGAGTCCTTGACCGGTATCCTCTACCACTTTTTCCTCGCCATCGGGTTTCGTTTTAAATACACTGCGGTCGGCAATCATCAGCATTATGTTGGCGCGTGACACCTTCCAGAGTATGTAATGCCAGCTCCAGCCCGTTTCTTTTACGATCTGGTAGATGACTCCCCAGGGGCTATGCATGCCGGTATGGCTTAACTCCCCTGATTTTTCGGATCGTCCTGATCCTTTTGGCCCAGATTTGGTCGGGTGATCGTCATCTGCCGTACCGATCTGGTAGTAGTCATAAAATCCTTTACTCCCCCGTAAACGAGCAGGGCTGATGCCAAGGTCATTATCTGTTGGGGAGTTGCTTTCCACCGGAGGTACCGGGCCAGAGGTCTTGTAAGGATCTTCCCGGACCAGTACCCATTCAAAATCGCTACGGCCACCGCTTTGCTGATGGACTTCCCGTGGACTTGGAGAAGGACCTGCGCCTGCTCGAAGGTGATTTTCTCCAGTTTGTCATCAGTGATCCCTGTGCTGGTGTAGTAAGCCGATACGCGCATCAAAGTGCCCATCGAGGGACACCTGAGCCTGAGCGTTATCGATTTTCGTATCCACCGGATAAACCAAGGGGCGGGAATTTTTACCTTCACGCCCCTGTGCAAAATGGTTTCTGCAGCCAGTCTTTCGACTGCAGGATTCTCACTTTTCTGACTCATCCTACACGGTAGGCTCCTTGATGTCCATCGGTGCCAGGGCGGGGAACTCAGGAGTGAGTGGCGTGAGGCTCACATCCAGGGTCCAGATGTTGTTGCGCCGGAACTGGAAGTTCTTGGCCCCTACCACCTTCGCCCGGGGAATGACCATAATGGTGCCATCGAGCAGCGTGATAGTCACATGCTTGTAGATAATTCCCTGGTTGGCGGGCTTGCTCCAGATCTTCTCCTGCCCGACGGTGTTAACCTCTCCTCCGAGGAAGAGCTTCAGACGATCAGGCGAGGTATCCATGTACTCGAAAGAGAGCGTTTCGGCCCCCGGCTCACGAAAGGCCACTTTGGGGGTGTTGTTCATCTCGGCGTAAAGGTTCGTTTCGGTACCTTCTTCTTCGGTCATGTCAAAGGTGTCCCGGAAGATATCATCGAAAATATCCACCTCGGATCCGGCCAGCGCCCCACCATTGGCCGGGTCGATATCGGCGATCACGAAAGCACTGAATCCGTATTTATACTTGGTTGCAGGCATGATTTATTGCGTTTTAATGGGTTATTGTATGGTTATACTTGCTCAGGATCGTTTACCTTCAGATCGGCCGGATCTTTCCCTCCATCACCGGACTTATTCGGATCCTCACCGCTATCGCCGGAATCCTCCTGATTGTCCTCGTTACCGGCAGCGCCAGTATCGCTAGTGGCATCCGTATCGCTTTTCTTGGTGTCGGCCCCTGCAGCAAAGTGGGCGGCAATAGCCTGCCGGTAGGCCTCCTTGGACTGTTTCCCTTCCACGGTAACCTCCAGGCGCTCGGCCAGGGCCTTAAGCAATTTGAGTTTTGTGAGGGATTCCAGGTAATTCGCCATTTCTTCCGCGCTCAAGGCATCCAAGGCCATCACCTCGGCAGACTTATTTGGCTGGGCCTCCTTTTTGGACTTGTCATCGCTTTCCTGGAAAATCGGGTCCTTCTGCTTTATCTCCTGCTCCCCGTGACGAATGTCCAGGACTTTGACCTCTTCCTTGTCTCTGCTGTGAACCTCGATTTTACCATCCTTCAAACGGGAAGCAAAGGCTTCCGCTTCGTGTTGGGTGAAAAAGGCACGGCCATCACTTGCGATGAATACCTTATCAGCTTTGGGGTTGCGGGAAAAGACGAATTCGGCTACTTTATTGATTTTGCTCATGCTAAATGGCTTTTAAATGAGTTCATAAACTGCCCGAGATTATCCGGCCGGGCAGCTTTCGTATGTATAGAAATGCCAGGAGAAAAGTCCCCACGACAAATACAATTCCCAGATAGAGAAAGGGCTTCATCCACCCGGGTATTTCCTTCTCCACCACCGTCTGAGTGGTGTCGGTCCGGGTTTCCTTCTCCCGGTAGAATTCGATGATTTCTTTGTATAGAGTAACGGCCGCTTTGAGCTCCTCGCACTCGCATTTGGCATCGATCTGATTGCCATTCCTGGAGAGTGATAGGGTAGCCCCACCGGAGGTTTTCGTTGTGGGCTTTGGTCCCAGTCGATCCAAAACCTCGGACAGACTCACTGAGTCCTTCGGACGGGCTGTAAGCACCGTATCCTTCGCCTCCATCCGGGTGCTGACTGAATCCCTTTGAGTTGTTGTAGTTTGCGTGACTGGGGGTAGGTTGCTGGCACTCTTGCAAGAGGCTAACCCCAAGGATAATGATAGCAGCAAATACCAGGTTTTCGATAAGTATTCTGACATGGGGGTTAATCTTGCATTTCATAGTGCGGTACATCTAGCTGGTGTGAAGGGAAGTTCCCGCCCCACCGGTTATCTTCGTGCAAGGACTCCCAGTAATCGCCCAGGGCCTGCAAGTCTTCTTTTCGCCAGGTGAGATCTTTGCCACCATTGATAAAGTGGTTCAGATCGATTGCCAGGCGTTTGTGATGCTGGCTATCCATGGTCCAGCTCCGTTTGCGGGTCTGCTCAAGACGAATCTGATCATCGAAAGTCAGCCCGTAGTAGTATAGGATTTGCTGATCCTTGGAGCGCCAAGCTTCCCCGAATGTGACACCGATATCGAGGGCAGCCCAGGCGTAGGCAATAAGCCTGGCCACGTTTTGGCTGAATATCTGTTGTCTCTCGCTCCTTTTCATACTTTGACCCCCGTAGGGAAGATCCGCTACCGCTTTGGCAGCGGATCCTTTTCTAACTAATCCAAATCCAAAGGGGTCCCCCCCTCAGGTCTTTTAGGCCGTCGGCTCTTCCCGTAAGAGGGCGATACCCTTGTAATCCGCCCGGCGGGCCCGGGAACCGGTCCGTGCCAGGAAGGAGTAGATATCTCCGTAGAACTCGGGATCCCTCAGGCGCTCGAAGGCTTCTACCCCGCCAAAGGCAAACTCAACAGCCTCCTTGTACCAGAACACGCTGGCCTCGCTGTCGGTGGCAGCGGCAGCTTCCCCGGGGGCCGCCACCGTGTCATCGCTCTTGGTTACCAGGGCGGCGCTGCGGGACATGATATTCCAGCCATTGGCCTTGTAGAGGATTCCCTTGCGGCGCTCCTCCTCGGTAACATTCTGGGAGTAGGTAGCCGTCACAATGCTATCGGCCGGGAACATCTCGGCCAGGGCTGTCGGCGAAAGCAGGCAATACATCATGCCATCCAACCAGCGGTCTTCCTGCATGAACTTGGTCTGCATACGCTGCAGATCGTTGCGAGTATATGCTTTCCGGTTGCCGGTTGCTCCCGGGGCTACTCCTGCCCGGGCGGCACCTGTGGTATAGACCAGGTTACCTACGGGGATGGCACTGGCAGAATAGGCTCCCACGTTCGGGGAGTTGGTCCAGTTGTACAGGGTCCAGTTGGCAATAACCTGCCGGATTTTGGCAACATCCTCGGAGAGGACACTCTGTCGTTTGTCATACGACAATTCCTTGGTATCCGCGTGCGGGATGTGAACCGGATCGGTGGTGTATTCATCCAACGGATACACGATGTCGGTATCGGTACGCTTGCGGATGGTAGCCGGTAGGGTGGTCCGGTTTTTGACAACATTGCCCGATCCTCCTGACTGCGGTATGTGGACTACTTTCGAGTTAATAACATTGTCATCCGCATTGTGGGAGGCCCGTAGGAATTCGTTGTTCTTGAATATCTCCTCCTCGATGTGATTCTGCCAGATCTCTACCTGGATAGCCCGTAGGGTACCGGCAAAGTCGCCGAATGAGAAGATTGTCCCCAGGACAAATGCCGCACCGGCCGAGGCGGCCAACACACTGACGCTGGGCTCAAAGAGCAGCGTGGCCACAAAGAAGTACACCAGGGTCAGGTACAGGAAATTCAGCGGTTTGAAGGTTAAGTTTTTCATGGGTTCTCGTGCTTTTGCTATTCGCGTTTTGATTTGTGATTTATGGCAACCTGAAGGCCCAGGGGCTATCCGGCGTACTCCGTATTGAATCGGGCCTTGTACTTCTCTTTGAAGGCTTCCGGGTTCTCGCTCTTGAGCTGAACCAGCTTGCCCGCCTTGTCAAGCTCGTCCCAGGATAGCTTCAGGAGCTCAGAGTCTCCTTCTTTACCTGCCTTGGAGGCCAGGGTCTCCGCTACGCTCTTTTGTGCGGGTTTGGCGTCCAAAATAGCTTTGACGCTATCCAGATCGGACTTGCCGAGTTTGAGATAGTGCGGCTTCTCATCGGCGGTGATCTTGTGATCCTCCACGGCCTTGTCCAGAAGACTGTTCAGGGTAACAGTGGCCTGCTCCTCCCGGAGTGTCTTCAGGTTGGTTTCCGCTGTTTCTTTGGCGGTTGAGAGCTCAGTGATCTTGGCAGCCTGATCGGTGGCCAGGGTGACCAGTTTTTGCATCACCTCGGTAGGATCCATTTCGGCCCCTTCAGAAAGGGTCAACAGTTTGGCCGCTGAGGCCGATAGTTTGATTTTAGTCATGGGTTCGATTTTTGTTGTGTCAAATTGCTCGTATGCCTGGGAAAGTGTAACCATTTCCCCTTTTTCATTGTACAGCTGTACGGCCAGGGCTTCCGGGTTGCTGCCTGCATCTACAATGCTGGCCTCAATCATCCGGCTTTTGGTAAGCCAGATCTGCCCGTCAACGTTTTCCATCTCCAGGGGCAAGAGCCCGGCGCTGGCCATTCGGATCGTGCCGTTCTCAACCTTGTTGGCAATCTTCAGAGCGAAGTCGTCCGTATCATCAAATTGCGGTACTGCTGTAATGGCCGCCCCGTCGAGTTTGATCTCTGCCCAATTCCCCAGGGGCAATACTTCATCCCGGGACTCCCCAC
The DNA here is from genome assembly GCF_982776155.1 of Robiginitalea sp. Classification (NCBI taxonomy): domain Bacteria; kingdom Pseudomonadati; phylum Bacteroidota; class Flavobacteriia; order Flavobacteriales; family Flavobacteriaceae; genus Robiginitalea; species Robiginitalea sp. The sequence goes on along the minus strand of NZ_CEXZKX010000002.1, from coordinate 121,162 downwards.
TAGGACGCTTGTGCATCCAAAGCATAATCGGGTTGTTGTTAAACAGGGAAAGGTCAATGCCCGAAGTGCGCACACGGAAGCCCTTATCATTGAGGGCTTCGGTAGTAAGGGTAAGTCGCTTGTTGCTCTTTTTCATGCACTGGGATGATCAGGGTTCCAGACAGATTTACGAGCAAAATAAAGGGCCTTTTCACGGGCTTAAAAATTCAACTTTCTGTTTATATAAAACTTTAGGTACCCGAGGTTACTTGTTTGTTTATCAATAGAAAATTGATTTTTACCCAGTACCGTTTAAGGTGCAAATTTGCCCTATGCCGACAAAGGAGAGTATTCAGCGCAAAAAGGAGTTTGCCCGCCTGCTTTACACCATGGAGGGGGTAACCACCCAGAAGGAACTGGCCGGCCGTACTGGGGTCAGTGAGCAGACCATCAGCAAATGGGTCCGGGAGGAAAATTGGAAGCAGTTCCGGGCTTCAGTGATCATCACCAAGGAGGAAGAACTCAAGCGGCTTTACAACCAGGTAGTTGAACTCAATGACGCCATTGAGCAAAAAGAACCTGGCCAGCGTTACGCCACCAGTCGGGAAGCAGACACTATTACCAAACTCACTTCTGCCATTCGCCAGCTGGAGACTGACACCTCGGTATCCGATGCCCTTTCCGTGCTGAAGGACTTTATCATTTTCGTGCGGGAAGACGATCCGAACCAGGCCCTGGAGCTCACCTCCTGGGCCGATGCCTTTGTACGAACGCTGATTAAGTAAATGGGAAGATACGAGAACAAAAAAGCCCTGATCGATTGGGAGGAGTTCGTCGAAGAGATGAACCGGCAGGCCCCGGTAAACCTTTTGGAATCCCCTTCAGAGAAACGTGCCCGCATCGCTCGATTGGAAAAGGACGATGAGGCCTGGTTCAAATACTATTTTCCGACTTACTACACCGCTGAGCCCGCTACCTTCCACAAGCGCAGTACCCGGCGGATCATGAATAACCCGGAATTCATCGAAGTGCGCGCCTGGTCTCGGGAGCTGGCCAAATCCGGACGGACCATGATGGAGGTGCTCAAGTTGGCCCTTACCGGTAAGAAGCACACCATTATCCTGACCTCCAACTCCAAGGACAATGCTGTGCGGCTGCTCACCCCTTACAAGGTGTCCCTGGAGAAGAACAACCGAATCATTCACGACTACGGCGACCAGGTCCGGCACGGTTCCTGGAGCGATGAGGAGTTTAAAACCCGCAGTGGCGTGTCCTTCCGAGCCCTGGGAAAGGGTCAGTCCCCCCGAGGATCCCGCAATGAGGCAAAGCGGCCGGACGTACTGCTGGTAGATGACTTTGATACGGATGAGGACTGCCGCAACCCGGATATCGTCAAAAAATATTGGGATTGGCTCGAGCGTGCCTTCTATGCCACCCGGTCCATCAGCAACCCACTGCTGATGATCTTCTGTGGAAACATCATTGCCGAGGACTGCACCATTACCCGGGCCATGAAAATTGCCGACCGCGCCGAGGTCATCAATATCCGGGACCGAAAAGGGAAATCTACCTGGCCGGAGAAGAACACCGAAAAGATGATCGACCGGGTTCTCTCGAAGATATCCTACAATGCGGCCCAGGGGGAGTACTTCAATAACCCGATCACCCAGGGACAGGTATTCGACCACCTGAACTACAAAAAGCTGCCGCCACTCAGCCGCTACGCCTTTTTGGTCGTCTATACGGATCCCAGCTACAAATCAGGCAAGAAAAACGACTACAAAGCCACCATTGCGGTAGGCCGGTACAAGGACGAATACCACGTGCGGTTCGTCCGGTGTGCCCAAGGTACCACCGCTCAAATGCTTGACTGGCATTACGAGGTGATCAAAGAGGTGGCCGGAAAAACGGCCCTCTTCCATTGGATTGAATGGCCTGCTATCGATGATACATTAAAGCGGGAGATTGCCAAAGCCAATCATAGGCACCGGGTCACCCTGCCGCTCAAGGCCGATGTGCGGAAAAAACCGGATAAGTTCTTCCGGATCGAATCCCTATTGGAGCCGCTAAACCGTAACGAGAAACTCTGGTTTGATAAAAAGCTGCAGGACTCTGAGCATATGCGGGTGATGGAAGCCCAGTTTCTGGCTTTATCGCCTACAAGCCGAGCCCATGATGACGGTCCGGATGCCGTGGAAGGTGGTGTATTTATTGTAAACAAAAAGACCAGCAATAACGCCCAAAAGATTCGGGTATTATCCTCTGGTTATGTAAATCCTAAACGCTGGTAATATGCTGACCCCTGATGATTTCAATACCCACCTGTACTCCGAGCTGATCACTGCGATTGGAAGGAATGAACCTGCAGTACTTCAGGCTGCTATCGATGCGGCCAAAGGTGAGGCCGAAGGCTATCTGTCCCGGTTTGATGTTCAAAGCCTGTACGCGGAAGTAGCAGCAGACCGTGATCCGGTTCTTCTAATGCGTCTGAAGGATATTGCTGCCTGGCACTTTATCAACCTGGCTAATGCGGATATAGATCTGGAGCTTCGCAAAACACGTTACGAGGAGGCCATTAAATGGCTCAAGGATGTGCAGCGCGGAATTGTATCGATGCCCGATTGGCCGCTGCCAGTAGAGGAGGATCCTTCAGACTATGACGTTCTACGAATAAGTTCCCGCACCCGCCGCGAAACCAATTATTAACCACTCAAGTACCGCTTAAATGGCAAAAAAGACCAATATATCTGGCCTGCAACCCGAGAAGAACCCTGCCGGGGAGCCTATGCAGATTATCCTGCAGAAGATCGATGTGCGCAAACCCATGCGCACCGAACAGGATATTCCCAAATGGCGGCAGGCGCTACGTTCTGCCGAAGGAATCAACCCCAGGCGGCAATTGCTCTATTCTCTCTATGCCGATGTGGAGATCGATGGGCACGTGGAGAGTGTGGTAGGCAAGCGAAAGGATGCCGTCACAGGAGCGAACTGGCAGTTTGTAGACAAGGATGGGCAGGCGCTCGAGGAGATCAATGAACTTATTGACACTACTGGATTTGATGAATTGCTGCAGGAAATCGTCAATACGCGATTCTGGGGGTATTCCATCTTAGAGCCCAAATTTTGGAAAGGGGTGGATGATACCAATGAGATGAGTGCCGGACTTTTGCCACGGTACCACTACCGGGTGGAGAAGGGTATAATTTCCTATGATGCAATCGGGGACGAAGGTATCAATATTCGGGAGGGCATCTACCTGAAAACGGTTATGGAAGTGGGCAATGTCGCAGATTTGGGCCTCTACCTCAAGGCAGCCCCATATCAAATTCTCAAGCGCGGCGGTGTGGGAGACTGGGCCGCATTTATCCAGGTCTTTGGAAGTCCCCTGGTGGACGCTGTATGGGACGGGGTGGATGAAAAAGCCAAGAAGGCACTGCAGGATGCCCTTACCGGTCTGGGTCCCGGCGGCAGTATTATACGTCCTGCAGGTACGGAGGTGGAACTCAAAGAGAATCGGGCTAAAGATACCGGGGATGCCCACGGGAATTTCATGGCTTTCCTCAATCGGGAAATTTCCAAAGCACTGCTCGGTACCACCGAGACTACCGAGTCCAGCACGTCCTCCGGATACGCACAAAGCAAGACGCATGCCGATGAGGATGACTCCAAGCACGAGAACGATATCACCTACGTGCGTAAGGTGCTCAATTCCCGTTTTATCCGAATTCTCCAGGCGCATGGTTTTGATACCAAGGGCGGCCGTTTCATTGTCCAAGGTGAGACCCAGGAGCTTACCAAAAAAGAGAGTTTCGACATCCATAAATCCCTACGTAATGACCTGAAGCTGCCCATCGATGATGACTTTTTCTATGAGACCTACGATGTCCCACGCCCGGATAACTACGATGCTCTAAAACAGGAGATGGTTGCCCAGCGGCCTCCGGACCCAAATGCCCCGGAGCCTCCCGATAAAAAAAAGAAGACGAAATCGAAAAATCGCAAGGAGGAAAAGGAGGTCGAAGTAGAACTATCCAGTGAGACACCTTCCGATAGTTTTTGGCGTAAAACCCGGGATTCCCTGGTAAACGGCCTGGTCAATTTTTTCGTGAAAGCCCCGGCGGTGACGACCGGGGCGATTCCCATGGCATGTACCGATCACCGCATCAATCTGACAGCTAAGCAGCAGATAGACCAAGCCGGACTGATCCGACGTATTTTTGCCAGTAATGGTCAGGCTCAATTTGATGCAGAGCTTTTTTGGGACACCTCCCGGATCCTGATCAGCGGCTTCTACGCCGGATGGAAAAATCCCGAAACGCTCAACCTGGCCATTGATCCGAGTTTTGTCTATGGCGCAGAGGATCCCGCCCTGCTCACGGCCTTTGAGCAGAACCTGTTTCGGTTCTCTGCCGGGAAGACCCTGGCCCAGGTGCAGCGCCTCAATGAGATATTTAGGCAGTCCTCCAGTTTTGAAGAGTTCTACAACCAGGCGAGCCTGCAGATAGAGTCATACAACCGACACTGGCTTGAGAGCGAGTATACCACAGCGGTTCTTACGGGCCAGGCGTCCTCATTGTACAACCGCCTGAAAAAACAAACCGACGTCTTTCCTTATTGGCAATACCGCACGGCCGGGGACCACCTGGTTAGGCCCACCCATCAGCTGCTCGAAGGGCTGATCCTTCCGGCCAACGATTCCAGGTGGGACAAGATCTTCCCCCCCAATGGTTGGAACTGCCGGTGTACTATTCGGCCACGGATGGCCAATGAGGTGGACACCTCCAAGTTCCGGGAGATGCGAAGGCGTGCCGATGCCTACCTGGGATCCGTCCAGGGGCGCAAGGAGGCCGCTACCGGCTGGGGGGTCAACCGGGCCAAAGCCACCGAAGTGTTCACTGCCAACCAGCAATACGTGCGTAAATTCAAAGGGAAGGCCTCAAAGCGCCTGAATGCGCTCGGATTCTCGGACTACGGATTGGATAGCTATGCCAAGGCCAAAAAAGCCGCCACAGAGCCTGCAGTTCGTTTTGACGGGGATGCCAGGTTTTTCTACCGGGACCTTCAGGAGCACCAGGGCAAAAAGGCGCTTTTCGATTACAATCGGCGGCCGCTGAGTATCCAGGCGAAGGACTTCCAACGACATACCCGGGATGATCGCAAGCGACGTGCACATCGCACGGAGTGGCTCATGGCCATGGAACAGGCTATGAAGGCGCCAGATGAAGTGTGGCTTCAAGGCAGTGCCATGGAGGATATCATCTACCTGAGGTATTTCCAGGATGCGACCATCGTGGTGCGGGGTAAGATCGGACCATCGGGGATTCGCCTGGTGAGTTGGTTTGAACTGGCCGAGAAGAAGTCAACCATCAGCAAGATCCGGCGCGGGCTGTTGGTACATAAAAAATAAGCCCCTGAGGCGACCCCTGGAGCTTATACGGATTGTTTTCGTCTCGCTGTCTTTATCAGCCGTCAGAGCCCCCATCATCCGCAAGGTGCTGGCTCCTTCTTAACCGAGACTTTAGAGGTGTAAATGTAGTGATTAAATGAGTGATATCCAACGTATAAATGCCTGGTTTGATGGATTTGACCGGGAATTCTCCCAGATCATTCCCACGGTTGTGGCTGAAACGGCCACGGAGTATTTCCAGGAGCGATTTGTCACCCAGGAGTGGGACGGGATCCCCTGGCCGTCACTCTCACCAGGATACGCATCGCGCAAATCGCGGGGTCGAGGACGTATACTCACGGCCAGTGGCACCCTGCAGCGTTCCATCGCCCCAACTATTGTAACCCCAAACCGGGTTGTGATCTCAGCAGGGAACGCCCGAAGCCCATACGCTCGTGTTCACAACGAAGGCCTGAGGATCACAGGTGTGCGACAAGTGGGCGCATACACCAACAGCAATTTTATGGGGCGAGGCAAGCCGGTGAAAATACCGGCCCACCAACGGAGCGTTGATTTTAAAATGCCGCAGCGCCAGTTTATCGGTACCAGTAAATTCTTAAACCAGGCCATACGCGATCGACTGATTGCGGCCTATAACGCACGACAACGATGAAGACTATTTTCAAGGATATTTCCAACAGGCTCGACCTTGTGGCTTCCCTTCGATGGGTCGACAAAGACAAAGGACAAATGAACTTCGAGCGGCCGCCGATTCTCTTCCCGGCTGCCCTGATCACCCTGGGGGTAGCACAGGCGCAAAACCTGAACCGGACACTGCAGGCCGGTCAGCTCCAGGTGCGCATACGCCTTTGCTTCAACTATGGGGGGAATACCAGTTCGATTACTCCCCAGGCAGACCGGGACCAGTCCCTGGAGTATTACGACGTCTTGGATGAAGTGGTATCCCAGCTGCAGGGATTCTCAACTGGGGAATTCAATGCCCTGGAGCGGCGTTCTCAACAGCCGATCCCTCGTCCGGATACCCACACAGTGGAGGAGATCATTTTCACGGCCGACTTCCGGGAATCCATCACACCTTAGGAGGGGTGAGACTCCCGCTCCAATCGTACCAGGGATAACGCTTTTTGAGCTCGGAGGGGCTCACCTGATTCTCGACCATTTCGGTCACCATGCCCAATCGCTTGGTCAGGTGTTTGATGATTGTGGTGGGTGTAATGTCAAACTCCAGGGTCAGCTGGAGCAGGCAGTCGTCGTAGCGCAGGCGGCAAATATTTGAGAGGTAATAGTAGCGGCAAGCCATTTTGTCGTAAAAGCGAGACTTGAGCGAATTACGCAGGCGGCCGGGCTCAGTAATATCGATGCTGGTTTTGATCAGGTCCTTGTGGAGCGCCTTTTCTCCTTTCATTTGAATGGGAACTTAAAACGTTTCTCAATTCTACCCATACTCGTGTCATTTGATAGACATCTGGCTTGCCCTTTGGCTACAGATCTTGAGGGTTTGCAGGGAATTCCAAAAAATAATATACCGTGACCAGGATGCGTGATCTGGCTTACATCCCAAGGATACTCGTAGTAATCTTCGAAATTTATTTGTATCTCATCTGGCGGAAACCCTTGATGCTCCTTTTTGTAGGCCAAAATCTCCTTCCAAACGACATTCCTTAGATCATCAAAATAGCTTATTTGTGAACTCATTGCTTCAATATTATTTGAGATTCGAGGCGTCCAACTTGTGAAAAGCTTATCTCGTTAATCGGAATAGTTATCGTAGTTCCTCGAGGAATACTCTCCAAAATTTTAGCGCCATTTTCTATCGGGAGCACACACAGTATTTGAAGGATTTCCACCCTACTGATTTTCGCATACAGCTCAACGGTATTGTATTCTGTATTATTCTTGTAGATTTCCATGAGCCTGAAATAGCCCCGGGTTGCCCCGGGGGCATGATGGTTATTCAAATATACTATACTTGGTCATCAGTTAGCTCCCTGTTAAACGGAACCAGCCTAGTTTTATTCGGAAGGTAAAGTGGGTGTTTGGGACTGCCGTCTTGATTTTTACCTAGACACAATGCCTCTGGAAACATTGGGACAACAGTTTTTTCAATCGCCTTTGCTGCAGAAAAACTTCCCCAGGCATATACTATAGCATCCGACAGTTTTAGAGGTACTCCCCACCTTACAAAATTTTGAACTATCGCCTCATTTGAGTTATCGATATCGGTGGGTTTAGGGCTTACCGTGCTGAAGAGATTAATCATATACATGTGGCCATATTCGTGACGTTTGGCAAAGCCTATACACCTCCTTATTGTCGGATCATCCTCCCTTTCGTCTGCGGTTGAGGGATTCAGACCGATAAAGGTAATACAGGGTTCATTGGGGCATCCCCAAGATCTATATAGCCAGAATCTTTTTGTACGGTCCTCGTTAAACATGGCTTGACGAATCATAGACAGATGTTTTCCAGAATAAAAATGTGCTCGACTTCGCCTTCAGTATAGTCCTCAGGCTTATCGTTTCCGGGGTAGGATTCCACCAACTGGTAGACATCGCTGCCAGGGTATCGGGTATAATGACTTACATGCTCCGGGCAGGGCTCCTCTTTGGAGCAGCTGGCCAGTAGTAGCGCGAGAAGTAATAAGCGTTTCATCTGATAATTGAATTTATAAGGGTTATTGGGTGTAGGAAAAATAGTGCTCCAGGAACATTTCCCTTACCTGAGGGGGATGAATGTAGTTATGGCTTATCAAGGATGAATCGGGCACCACGACATTGCGCCATTCCCAGACCAACAAATACTCATCGGCATGCTTCACTAAAGCGTCAAGTGGCCAATTGAATCCGAATTTCGTAGCGATTAAATCCATAATCTTGTTTTCTGCCTTTCTGTATTCTGGAATTCGTTGCTTGACAGGACGGGGAATGTCCAAAAGGTATGCTTCCGAAGCATCATGCAACAACGCCTGTAGGCGATACTCTTCAGCAACTAGGTTGGCACAATGGATGGAGTGTTCCGCTACACTGTAGAATTGCAAAGTGTGACCAGCAAAACGTGGGATATGACATAGGGCATGAGCGATATCCTTGATGTCAATATCCTCGAGAACCATGTTAAACGGGTCCACATACCGGCCGGAAAACAGGCGAATTCTGTCTTTTTCGAAAAGGTTTTCTTTGTTCATTATTCAAGTTTAAAATTCATCTTCATATCGCCGGTGCTTCAGGTAGCGGATGGGGTCCACCTTGTTCTTCCAGGCATGCAGGCGCAGGTGATTGTTGTATTGTCGGATCCCGGCAAGGGCTTTAAAGCGATCTCCCGGGCTCATTTTCTTCCAGAAGCCTTCCGTCTCCTTCTTGCGGGTTTTCAGGCCGTATGCCTCCCAGAACGCTTCAAAAGTGACCTCCGGGTCTTGTTTATGGATCTCGAAATTCTTCTTCAGAATTGCCTGCCAAAGTTTCATTTGCTCTTCAGTAGTCGGAAAATTTGGAGACCGATAGAGCCAGTCACGCTGTTTAAAGTTGAGTTGCCCCTCGAGGATTTCAAAGGCCCTTAAAAAGCCTTTAAAGTCATACCTAAACACCAGGATGAACCCGTTTTTCCTGCTCTTAACCGTGTATGTTGTGAATGTCATCTTGGGAAGAGGGTTAGTTGTTCACCTGCGCGACAGTGGGCGTTGTAAAACTCTTTGGTTAAGACTGCAGATGTGCAGTACATGAATCCCCCAGGTTCAGCCAGGGAAAAGAATCCAGAATAATATTCAAGTATGCCGAGATCCTGCAGGCCCTTCAGTATTGTTCGCATTTTACGGTCTTTCTTGGATTTTCCTACAAGTGTTCGGATCGGACATATTTTGCTATCCAAGAAAACCAGTTTCTGATCTGATTTCTTTAGTAGATTTACAACTTGGGCTGTTAATAACTCATTCATGATAGTTTCTGATGTAATTGATCAGCCACCAGCTGGACGCGGTAGTCCCCGCCTTTGATCCGTATGACAAACCGCAGATACAGCTCGAGCTCGTGGGCCTCATGATACTTCACCTCAATTTTGAAAGGCTTGCTATTGCCTGGAAACTTGTCGATTTGTTTCTTGGCCAGTTTTCGGGCAACCCCCTCGAGGATGCATTGTTGAGCACGTCCTTCCCGGCCACCAAACACTTGGTACTCCAGACTGGATAGCGCCTGGTTTATTGCCCTGAGGCGCTCGAAAGTGAGGTCTATCTTAACTCCGTCCATTTCCGTTCAATTTTAGGCGCCTTGCGAACCGATTTCAGGGGTTTTCCCTGGATATTTTTATTCATCCCGCTTGCTACTTCAATCACCCGGACATCATCGCAGCCCCACTGATGGGCCCAGGGGGGCATCACCCGGATCCGCTGGATATGAACCTCCAGGCGGGCTATTTCCTTGCAAAGGGAGGTTTGTTGCTTCCGGGTAAGGACCACACCCTGGCCAGGATGCCGGAGGAACTTGATCAGCTGTCCTTGGGTCTGCTGAAGCCATTGAAGTTTTTCTCCGAGTGTCATGCGCAGTCAGTTATACTACAGAGTATTTTTCCGCAGGCCTTGCATCGCTCCTGGTAGGATTCACAGGTGACAATGGTACGAGTCACGATAATGGTGGCCTCATTGTGAGGGCAGAACTCCTGTAATATTTTCAGGTACCAGGGGGTCATGCCTTATGTCGAATTTTAAAAATAGAGGTGCGTTTATCAATTGTTCGGTGCAATAGGCCACCACTGAGCACATGTTCCTGCTTCCACCCTTTCAGCAGCAAGGTTTCTGTCATTTTTGGCCGATACCATTCCCTGTTTGGAGGAGCTAAAGGAAATAGGTCCCGCATCATTGTGGATTGACTATCACCATCACAACGAGAACACGTTGTGATAAAAGGGGTGGTACCGGTATCCCGATAGATATATATATCCACGTTTCCGCAGCTACTGCACATGTAGCTATTTCTTGACCCTTGTATTTCGGGGCCACGATATTCTTGCAGATTATCCATCATCTGTCGCCAGCGGCTACCAAATTCAATTTTGTCCATGGCCATTTTTTTTGATAAGTTGTAAGAAGGGTGAAACAACAATGAGAAGGGGCATCATCAAAAGGGCCACTCCGTAGAAGACTACACAGGCCAGGACCATCAGAATAGCGGATACACTTCCGATTATCAAAAAGCCGATATCGGTGGCGATTCTCTCGAGGCGATTCATGACTTGAACTTTTTTTGCACCATGGACTCCATGGCCACAATTATCCTGGAGAGCTCCAGACGGTTCATCTTCCGGAGGGCTTTTCGGACCGGACTCTTTTCACTCTGCAACCATTCCCCCAGGCGTTTGGTATCGGGTACCGGAAATGGGCGGCCGCTCATACGCTTGGTCCATCCAAGTTGATGGAGCAGGCTGGTGATGTACCTGTGTTGCGGGTTGGTCGTATCAAACCCGCCCCAGTACTCCGGGGTCTTCATCCTTTTCCGGATCTGTTTGAAATTGATGCTTGGTGTCATTGAACTTGGATTTAGTTAAAAATGCCGGTCTTTCCCGGCTGTCAGGCCTCTTTGCTAAACCCCCGAAGGGGCGGCTGCTTTCACGGTGTGACTTGGCGCTTCAGAAGGTTCAGTTTGCCAAACCGATCCTAATTACATGTTCGGTTTCCTCACACTCACCGAACTCGAACCCTCGTCTACTCACAGCCTCTCTCTGGAAGGGTTGGGCAGAGGCAAGGGATCGAACCTTGCTAAACCACACAACCACCCCACGTGCTGTGCTCTGCCAGTTGCCGGTCTTTCCCGGCGGTCACCGCTCCCTAAAACGGAGCCGTCTTTCCGGCTGTCATTCTTTCCATGCTTTAGGGCCTATGATGTTACCAGGCGGGGACCCCATTTATCACTTCAGGTCAATATTCTCAGAGGGAACTTGAAGTGCTTTAAAACATGGCTTTTTGCCCGAAGAAATCCGAGACCTTTTTGCCCCTACCTCCCTCACTGAAAGTTGCAGATGGCGAACTGCCCGATGGCGCTATCCGGGATGTTCAGCAGCAGCTCCGTGCAGGTCATCTTTGGGCACTGAAGTCTCTGCAGCATCGTTGTCACGAAAACCCACATCACCAGCAGGATGAGCATCCACCGGGCCATTGTTTTTGCTTTTTGTAATTCCATTGGATTTGAGTATTACTGTTTTTGCATCTACACGTACATATCTGGCTCCTGCGGCCAGTAAATCTTCTTCCCGCGCCTTGGCCTGCTCCAGCACCTTTTGTGCTGTCTCACGCCAGGCTTTTGGGTTGTTTCCTATCTCCGGGACGGTGCTCATTTTCCTGTTTTACGTATCCAGTCGTTGAGCGCGGCCTGCTCAGAAGGGAGTAACTCCTCCCGGCTGATCCAGTTCCCGTCACCGTCCAGGTAGACCTCCTTGCCATTTACCCAGATCGTTTTGTCTCCGTCATCGTAGATCTCTACGGCCATCAGCTCCTGTATTCAAGTTTGTAATACACATGGCCTTCGTTCTTGAAAGGCTCCCGGGTGAGTACCCACAAGCGGTAGGTGGTACCCTTGCGTCCCGGATGCGCATCCTTAACCTTGCGCACGTAGGGCCCATACTGCACGTAATATTCTCCCTTGTCCGATTTCTTGATTGTCTTCGGGGAAATACCGGTATCGGAAATGGACAGGTAAAAGGCCTTGGGGTCATGTGCATCGTCAAAGAAGCTGATTTTGTCCCCTTCCGCAAGTTTTAGTTTGTCAATGAGGTCACGACTGAAGCAAATCCTCCCATTGGCCTGCAGAGTTATATACTCGCCAGGCACGCTGCCGCTGGCTGCTATAAATCTTCTGGGTTTCATAGGCTGGAGAATTGAACGTTGATATCTTGCCATTGGCCTTTTTCATTCTTCATGTAGGCCCGGCAATAGGTGGCGGATCCCACTACGCGCTGGCAGTCGTCCAGCTTGTCGAACTCCTCAATAAGCGTCTGGTTGCCCAGCTCCCGGACCTGCTTACGTGCCTTGGCCAGCAGCTTCGGATCATACTCGCCTTTCGAGTTGCGAATCAGAATGTTATTGAGGATCTCGTAGAGTCCCTTGTTGCGACCGGCGAATTTTTCCTTGAAGATTTCCTGAATGGCCTGGATGTGTATCACGGCCTCATCGGTAAAGCTGAATCGCTCCTGACGTTCTACGGTCACCTTCAGGGTATCGTCTTCGTTTTTCAGGGTAAAGGATTTGACCTCCTTGGGCTCTTTCCCGTCGAGCTCATACATGCGCTCATAAAGCGCATTGGCATCGGATAGGGTTTGATGTTTGAGCCGGGTAAGTTCGCTCGATAGCTGGTGAAACTTACTGGTGGTCTGCACCAGGAAGTCCTCCTTGTCTTTGAGGTATTCCTTTTTGGCTCTGGCCTGGGATGCTTTGCGCTCTTTTTTGCGGCGCTCGAGCTCGGCCTGCAGCTCCTTGTCGGAGAGGCCCTCCAGGGAGGCGGGAGGGGCTTTGGTCTGGGTACTCATACGGGTAGTGTTAAGATGTTAAACTTGCTTTTTTCAGGAGTCTATCCTGGTACTTTTCCACGCCCTTTGCGAAAGGGTGTCCGGGGAAATGACGCAGCCACCGGTCCATTTCAGCGGCTCGCTTGAGCAATGCGCTCTTTGTGATCTCTGTCATACCTCTGGGCTTGATTGTCAATAAATTCTACCTTCTCGTTGAGCTCGGCCGGTATGCGGTAGGTAGGTACCGCTGTTTCATGTCCGAGCTCCTTGATCTTGGATACTGCCCGCATGCAGGCAGCCCGTTCCATGGTCAAACAAATGCGTTGGCCCACGGAAAGACCAATGTTATTATCCCGGGTATATCGATATACCCGAAGCAGCTTTTCGATTCTATCCTCCAGCTGGTATTTGTTCATAGCTGTGATCTGAGTTTATACCTGTTGGCGATAGCCTCCAGGATGGGTTTTGGGAAATAAGGGTCAATTTCTTCAGCGTACATAAGGAACAGGTCCTGGAAGTTTCCAAAGTCCTGGAGTCCGGCCTCCATGTATTCGTGGTGATCCATGTAAAAGGGCAGTTCGACCTTTCGCCGCCACTGATCGCAGAACCAGGCATGGAGCGCCTCAGAGCGAAGTAGATCCCGCATAGGCAATGCTCGACTTTCTGCGTAGTGCGAGCACCACCGCGCAAAGTAGTTTTCCCTGCAATTGTGATAATTCAGCAGGGTCACTCCCATGGCTTGACATATATGTTGGTCCTTGCGCATTATCCCAGTTTTTCCCAGTATTCTTCGGCGCGTTTTTGAAATATCACAAAGGGCTCGGTGCCTCCGTACCGGGTCTTGGCCGTGGCCCGGTACCCTTCTACCCATACTTTGACATAGGAGAGGTACTCAATTCGTTTCCCCACGCGACCCTCGGGCTTTTTCCCTTCCGCATGCCCGATGAAAATGAAAAGGGTTTCCGGGTGGTCGGCCAGCAGCTGCTCATACTCCTGAAAGCTGATACCGAATAGCTGCAGGGAATCGATAAAGACAAAGCGGGCCCGATTGCGGCGCGATAGTCTAAGGCGGAGCTCCTCGAGGTTGTCTTCCAGGAGGAGAAAAGGGCTCGGGGCATTTTCCATACCTGCCCGACGCAGAGCATTGACAAAGGAGAGGGAGTCCCCTTCTTCCAGACCGTTATACCAAACCGTTCCAAACTCGGTTAGGTACCGGGCCAGTTGGGTGGTATAGCTCGTCTTTCCGTGGCCAGAGTGTCCATAGACAAACCAAGAGCCTACTACTTCGGGCAGACCGATATGATCCTTCCAGGGGCCGCTAAAATCCAGTATGTCTCTCGTTCTCATGTACAGTTCGTTTACACAGGTACCTCGCCGCAATTTGGCCATTGTTCAATCAGGGCTTAAAAGATCATTAAGTGGCTACACAGGTTTCGTTTTCCTTGACTTTATCGGCTACTACCTTCTGCTTGTTCCACTTTTCAAATAGGTGCGGGATCCCGCGCCAATCAAACTGAGTATCGTTGATCAGCTCCAGGGCGGCATCGTAATCCTTCAGATGCTTTTTGTGGATAAATGTGTTGAGGATCTCCAGGGCCTCGGTGGCCACGCGTTCATTTTCCTCGGTGATTTTTTTCAGAGCATACACCTTGCGGTTAACCCGGCGCAGGTCTGCTTTACTGTCATCAATCACTTGTTTGATATAATCCCGATGCTCTACACCGTTGGCCATGCAAATGGCCACGACATCCTCGGAGGTTGGCGGGTGGATCTCCACATACTTGCGCCCCAGGCGCGAGTAGATTTCCTGGTACCCCTTTTTGTTAAACCGGATGCCCCGCTCGATGCGGTGTTCCAGGTGATGGGTTGCCGAGAGGACAATCCCGCAGTGATCCTCCAGGGAATTATAGAGGGTGATAAAAAAGCAAAGCACGTGATCGGGCAGTTTATCGGCCTCGTCGATAATCAGTAGGGGCTGGTGACGCTGTTTGAGTTGGTGCACCAAGGTCTCCATTAGCCGGGAGGTATTCATCCCGCTGGTTGAACGTCCGATCACACGCATGATCTCTCCGAGGAAGTATTTGCGGTCCCAGTATTCGGCGCAACGGATATAGAAAACCTCCTGGTTGTTGTAAGCGTAGTGCTCCAGGGCTTTGGTTTTGCCGGATCCGGCCGTGCCGATCATTCCAAAAACCTTGGCATCGGCTTGCGCATCACTCATCAGCTGCTGGATACGCTCAAAGGTGGCCGTTTGAACGATCACCCAATTTTTTCCGCTGATGCCGAGTTGGGATCCTACATTGCGCCACATATTGTCAGCGATCTGATCCCAAATCTCGTGTTCGATTTGGTGCAGCGTTGCCGAGGAGACATTCTTGAGGCTATTGGCAGCCTTGTTCTTGCTGCCGTACCGCTCGATGTGCCTAAGCACTGCCTGGTGGATTCGTTTTTTCTCTTGGTAAGGGATCATCGGATATTTGGATTTAGTTAAAAGTCTTGGTAGATAGACCGGTAGCTCTTCTGGGTGGTCTCCGCATTACTGACGGCCTTTTGGTGGGCACCGATCTCCGGATTGCGTTTGGTGCGGGATTTCGATTCGATTCCCTTCAAATGTGGGCTTACCAGTCCATTTTGCTCGGGAAGCAGCCCCTGGGTCTCAAGGATCTCGTCCATCCGATCCCGGCGCTCCACACGCTTCTCTTTGATCCGGTTGCCGATCTGGGCGATGTAGGAGCTCTCCCAATCCTGCTGTTCTTGTTTGCCCCTGGAGACCGTCACCTTGGTTTCAGCGGCGCTTACAAAGCGTAGGCCCATAGGCGTTTGCTCGTAGAGGTAAATGAGGCTTAGATCCTCCGGGTCGTACTTGATGTAGAATTTGCGGTCCACGTTTGCCTGGAGGAAGTCCAGGTCGGGCAGGCGGTCCTCCCCGTAGACCATGTAGGTGTGCTTCTGGCCTTTCTCGGTGAAGGATATGCCAAATGCGGTGCAGGTAACCGGTTTGGGGCGCTCGATCCAGAAAATATCAACCATTTCAAAGAGGGTGATCTCAGGAGCCTTCGGGTTTTCGCTATTATGGTACATGTCCAATCGCGGCTGTCCGGTTTTGTGGTGCGGCCTGCTGTTCCATTCCAGTCGTGCCTCGACATAGGCCTCAATGGCTTCCTCCAGGGTGGGTAGATTATGGGCGTTAGCCAGGATGAACTCCATATTGGCCTGACTCTCCTCGGCACGGGCAGTTATGTTTTGTCCCGTGAAATACCATAGGCGCTTGAGCACCTGAGACTGAAATCGTCCGAAGGCACTTTCAATGGTTTTGGACTTACCATTGTAGGGTTGAGTGCGAATGGCCAGGCGGGAGACTTTGGTAAGGAAATTACCGGCCTGGAGCTTCTTGTGTCCGCCCTGGTTGTCCATCCGGATCTCATAGGGCCGGTGACCGGCATTCTTAACAGCCATTTTATAGGCAAAATATTGCGCCTCAAAATCCTCTGTTGGACTCACATGGTAGCCTAGTAGTACCTCGCTGTAGGCATCCATCACTTCGTATACCTGGCAGGTGGACATCTTGCCCTTTTCGTCCTGGAAGTAAAGGTTTAACTTGGTGCCGTCGCTGTACCAAAGCGAGTCGCGCATCGAGGGCAGACTGGTAGAATGCTGGTAGGAGTATTTCTCCTTGGCTTTGAGTTCGCCATATCTATGGCCGTACCACATAGACTTGATTTCAGGGGAATAGAGGTAGTTGTAGAGGGTTTTCTCCTCTTTGATCGCTTTAAGGCCCTCCATGATGGCGTATTCGTTGTACTGGTCTAGCAGCTGCGGTAGCGAGGCCACCTTTTGAACGTGCTGAGCCCATTGTGCCAGCACCCACTGTTTGGCCTTATCGCAGAGTTTCTCACTGTTCTTGTGTCCATGCCCGCCGTGGATAAGTGACTCATATCCATGTTTTACAAAGGCGCGATACTTGCGTTGCAGGCTGCGGTAGTTTTTCGGCAAAGAGTGCGGCCAGGTGTGGCGGGGCAGTTGGTGAATGATCTCGGCTAGGCTCTTCCATGTCTTTGTCAAACCTCCGGATCCAAGAGTTCGAGTGCGAAGGATCCGATCATTGATAAGCCGGCGGGCACCGCCCAAAATAGCCGCTTCAACAGCATAACGATGTTGAATGTCCTCAGGAATAGCGGTCCCGTTTTCCAGCGTGTAATTGGCATAGAATTCGATGGCTTTAGGATCCCGCTCCAGAAAGTCCATGACTTTGATTCCATAGGACCGGTCGACCGGATCCCCGTACTTTTCAATGATTTCATCCCGGTATTTGTTGGGCAGGCTGACCCATGCGATCAGCGCAGGTTTTCGTCCGAATCCTTTACGAAGGACTTGAAAAGGGCCACGACGGACATAGTTGTCGTAGTTGACCTTGCTCATCACTTTGGCTTCGCGATAGAGCCATCCCCCATGAACACACAATGTATTTTCGTAGGTCTCAAACATGTGTCTGTTCCTTTTCGGGGTTGATACCTTCCAATACCTTGATGATTGCGTGGGCGTCTGTGAGAATGGCTCGCGCCATTTCGGTATTGGCGGCTCGTTGTCCGGACAGCACCAAACCGACGTAGGCTCGGGTGCAATTGTACTTATCTGCAAGACTCTGCTTGTTGATTTTTTTGGCTTGCTCTGTTGTGAGGCACTCCATTTTTTGTATGTTTGTTTGCATTGATTAACAAAAGAAGTGAATAATATTCACATTCGCAAGCCAACTAAGCCTTAAAAAGTGAATTTTAACAACTATTTCGCGGATAATCTTCGCTATCTCCTGAAATCAAAGGGGAAGACGCAAGGGTGGTTGGCAGAAAAAATTGGGAAGGATCGTACCAGTATTGGCGCGTACGTAAACCGAAAAAGCATTCCAGATCAGAACCTTACCATTGAAATTGCCCATATTTTGGGAGTAAGCCTGGATGATTTACTTCTCCAGGATATGACAAGTGAGCAATACTCACATATCAAAAGGCCATCTGCGCTTGAGTTCAATTTGGAAGGGGTGAAACCCGACGGCCCCGAAGTCCGAGTATTTGATGCTGTAACCAAATTGGTTGAAGAAATCGCCAAGGTCACCAATAGCGAACTCCGCAAGGAAATGGAGGATATGCGTGAACTGTTGCGCGAAGGGGTTTTAAAGAAAGCAGATCGGGAGCGCCTGGAGTACATCTACAACACGCTAAAGAAGGCAGAGCTCAGCAATGCCCTGGCGAAGACTCAGCAAAAACTACAGGGAAATTCCTAGGAAAGCAGGGGTAATATCTGCTGGAGGATTTCGTTACCTCCATACTCTTCTCTCTCCAGGCGTTCAAATTCCTTACTGACCTCTCCGCTTATAGCCTGGAGCTCCGCACTGGTGATTTCGCCATCATCGTATCTACGATTGGCTTCCTTGATGGTCAAAATAAGCCGGTCAATCGGTGTCATTGTCTCTCTTGATTTTAAAGGCGGCTTCGACCAAGTTTTCCAGTAATGTCATCCGGTCGTTTCGAGCAATTCGTGATTTATAGAGGTAGTAATGTAGCAGGGCGGCTACTAAGGTGGCCAAAATAGTGGCTCCCGCCGCATAGATGTGTAAAAGCCAGTCATCCCACCTGAGCCCCGGATCGTATATCCAATAGATCTGGATGAAATACATGTAGAAAGGAACGATATAACTGACTCGATAAGCTCTTAATTGGGCTGCAATCAGTAGGAAAATAGGGGAAAGGGTTTGGGTAAGTACCCAGATGTAGGTTTGAGTGTCTTTAAAGCCATGCGTGTTGTCCAAGGTGAAATCATCGGGAAGTATCTTGTCGGAGATAAGCATGATCCCCGACAAGACTACCACCACACTACCGATCAGGCTAATTACCGCCCTGGCTACCGGGTCGCTCCACCTTCTCTTTGTCAACACCGTCTCCTCCCTGGTCTCCAGGTCGTTCGATTTTTGTTTTGTCGACTCCTCGGATTTCATACTCGCTGTCTGTTGATTTTTCGCAAGCCGTAGCTGCCAAGCCCATTACTACCAGGGCAATAACTAAACCAATTTTGGAACTGATACGTTTCATTGTGCTAATTTTTAGGTGTTTACCCAAAATTAGAACAACGATATATCCCTGCATGAGTGAATTGGGGGAAGGTATTCACAGGGATATTAACAAAAGTGAGGTATTCTAGCATCTTTTCATGCTATAAAAACCATAATATTTCTATGGTTTTCCTGGTAAATGGGTATCTGGTTATCAAAGCTCCAGCCAGGTAAGGAAAATGTGAATCAAAATCGCGGGGAAATCATACCCGCCAAATCGTACAGGTCAGTACAAATCGTACACGACAAAATACAAATCTCCACACTCTCATATCTGTCGAAAATCGTAACTAACTGATAATCAGTGACGAGATTTTTCAATACTTCATTTCTTTAACATTTCCTTATGAAATAAGGGGGGTCGTTTTAACACTTTTCGCTGCATTTTACCCCCCATTTTAAGAAATAAGGGGGGTCGTTTTAACACTTTTCAAACACGGATTTGACTGCCCTATTGACTGCCCTATTGACTGCCCTATCCAAAAATGTAAATTGAATAGTACCAATAGGGCAGTCATTGAAAGAAACAAAACAGGGTTAATTTTGCGGCGAAATAAGACCTTTTGAGGCCCCGAAATTCAACGGATGGGGGGAATGAAGGGGGTTTCCTTTGGGATGCTCAGAGCGGATTCAAAGGTATTCAAGCAGAATGTACGATTCAATTTTCCTGGGCTGATGCCCGTTTTCGCTCGAAACGCCCGTTTTTATTGGCGTTTTCGCTTTTTTATGCTATATGTTAAAAATGTACTATTCATTTTACGGGCCCTAAACCTAACCCCCCGCCCTGCAGCGCCCCGGCATTTTTAACAATATATACTTTGGAATAATTCCATAAAAACGGAAAATATCCATAAATTAGCTTCCCTCTTTTTTTGAGAAACGCTATGCAAAAAACCATTCTACACCTGGACCTGGACACCTTTTTTGTCTCGGTGGAACGCAAGCTGGACAGTCGCCTGAAAAACAAGCCGATCCTGGTGGGCGGGCTCAGCGACCGGGGCGTGGTGGCGGCCTGCAGCTACGAGACCCGGGGGTACGGGGTGCATTCGGGCATGCCCATGCGGATGGCCCGGGAACTCTGCCCGGAGGCGGTGATCATCCGGGGCAATGCGGGTACCTACAGCAAACACTCGGACGAGGTCACGGACATCATCAGGGAACAGGTGCCCCTGTTCGAAAAGTCGAGTATCGACGAGTTCTACGCGGACCTGTCCGGCATGGACCGGTTTTTTGGTTGCTACCGCTATGCCTCCGAACTCCGGCAGCGCATCATCCGGGAATCCGGCCTGCCCATTTCCTTCGGGCTTTCGGTGAACAAGGTAGTGTCCAAGGTGGCCACGGGGGAGGCGAAGCCCAACAACCAGCTCAAGATCGATTTCGGGTACGAGAAGCCTTTCCTGGCCCCCCTGTCCATCAAGAAGATCCCGATGGTGGGGGACAAGACCTACCAGACGCTCCGCAACCTCGGGCTGCGGCAGGTCCGGACCCTGCAGGAAATGCCCCTCGATGTGGTGCAGCGGGTGCTGGGCGCCAATGGCACGGTCATCTGGAAGCGCGCCAACGGTATCGACAACCGCCCGGTCATCCCCTTCTGCGAGCGGAAGTCGATTTCCACCGAGCGCACCTTCGACCGGGACACCATCGACGTGGTGCGCCTGCGCGGCATCCTCACCGCCATGACCGAGAACCTGGCCTTCCAGCTCCGGCGGGGCGGCAAGCTCACCGCCTGCGTCACGGTCAAGCTGCGGTATTCGGACTTCAACACGTATTCCCGGCAGCTGCGCATCCCGTATACCTCTGCAGACCACATCCTGATCCCCCGGGTGATGGACCTGTTCGAAAGGCTCTACGACCGGCGGCTTTTGGTGCGCCTGATCGGGGTCCGTTTCAGCCACCTGGTGCCGGGGAATTACCAGATCGACCTGTTCGACGACACCCAGGAAGCCCTGAATTTGTACGCGGCCATGGACCGCATCCGGGAGCGCTTCGGGGACAAGAGCGTCCTGCGGGCCTCGGGGATGGGGGCCCGGACCATCGGCCGGATGCAGAACCCGTTTAACGGGCAGCCGCCGACGGTGCTGGCGCATCGGAAACAGTAGTTGATTTGAAGATTTGCCGATTTGAAGATTTGAAGATGGGGATTCGGGAGCCAGCCCGTGATTTGGAATTTGAAACATGTATTTGAACTGCCATACATACTACAGCCTCCGCTACGGCACCTTTTCCGAGGTGGACCTGCTGGAACTCGCCCGGGAAAACGGGGTGTCCTGCCTGGCGCTGACGGATATAAACAACACCTCGGCGGGGTTGAATTTTGTGCGTCGGGCACCGGAGTTCGGGGTGCGGCCCCTGCTGGGCATCGATTTTCGGAACGGGGTGGAATCCTGCTTTGTCGGGTTGGCGAAGAACAACCGGGGCTACATGGAACTCAATGCCTTCCTCTCGGACCACCTGCACGGAAAACGCCCGCTCCCGGAGCGGGCGCCGGCCTTTTCGGACGCGGTGGTCATCTACCCCTTTGAGCGGGTGCTGCTGGCAGAACTCGGGGATTTTGCACCCCACGAATACATCGGCATCTCGGTCCGGGACTTAAGAAGGCTGCCTTTCTCCCACCTGGTCGAACGCCGGGACCGGCTGGTGGTGCTGCAACCCGTCACCTTCCGCAACAAACGGGATTTTAACGCGCACCGGCTGCTCCGGGCCATCGACAACAACGCGCTGCTGAGCAAGCTGCCGGAGTCCGAACAGGCCCATCCGGAAGACTGTATGTATGCGTTGCCCAACCTGGCCGAGGTATTTGCCGAGTACGCCTTTATCCTGGAGAATACCCGGGCGCTGATGGAAAGCTGCAGCATCCACTTCGATTTCTCGGAAAACCGCCAGCCCCAGAACCTGGACACCTACACGGGCAGCCGGGAGGAGGACGAGGCGTTGCTGGAGCGGCTCTGCGAGGAGGGCATGCCTTACCGGTACAGCGCCCCCGGCCCGCAGATCCGAAAGCGGCTGGCCAAGGAGCTCGAACTGATCCGGGCCAAGGGGTTTGTCTCCTATTTCCTGATCAACTGGGACATTGTCAGCGAAGCCCGCCGCCGGGGGTTTTTCTACGTGGGGCGGGGGAGCGGGGCCAACAGCATCGTCGCCTACCTGCTGCGCATCACGGATGTGGACCCCATTGAGCTGGACCTGTATTTTGAACGGTTCATCAACCTGTTCCGCACAAACCCCCCGGATTTCGATATCGACTTTTCCTGGAGGGACCGGGAAGCGATTACCCGGTATATCTTTGACCGCTTTCAGCACGTGGCCCTGCTGGGGACGTACGTGACTTTCCGGGAACGGGGGATTATCCGCGAACTCGGGAAGGTATTCGGGCTGCCCAAGGCGGAGATCGACCAGCTCTGCGACGGGTCGTACGAGTCTTCCCGCCTGGACGGGGTGGCCCGGCTCGTGCTCCGCTACGGACAGCTGATCCGGGGGATGCCAAATTACCTGAGCGTCCACGCAGGGGGCATCCTGATCGCAGGGAAGCCGATCCACTGGTTTTCCGCCACCCACCTGCCGCCCAAGGGCTTTGCCACCACCCAGTTCGACATGGTCATTGCCGAAGATGCGGGCCTCTACAAATTCGACATCCTGGCCCAGCGCGGCCTGGCCAAGATTAAGGAAGCCCTGGAGATTGCACGGCAGAACCAGCCGGAGGCAACCCGGGGGGTGGATATCCACGATATCCGCAAAATCAAGGAAGACCCCGCGGTCAATGAGCTGATCCGGTCTGCCCAGTGCATGGGGTGCTTTTACGTGGAGTCCCCGGCCATGCGCATGTTGCTCAAAAAGCTGGAGGTGGACAACTACCTGGGGCTGGTGGCGGCGAGTTCCATCATCCGGCCCGGGGTTTCCAAAAGCGGGATGATGCGGGAATACATCCTGCGCCACCGGGATCCGGAGCGGGTGAAACAGGCCCACCCGGTTTTGCTGGACATCATGCCGGACACCTACGGGGTGATGGTCTACCAGGAGGACGTGATCAAGGTGGCCCACTACTTTGCCGGGCTCAGCCTGGGCGAGGCCGATGTGCTCCGCCGGGGCATGAGCGGGAAATTCCGCTCGCGCGAGGAGTTTGAGCGCGTCAAAGCGGCGTTTGTAGCCAATTGCCGCAGGAAGGGGTACGCCGAATCCCTGATCTCGGAAATCTGGGAGCAGGTGGCCAGTTTTGCCGGCTATGCCTTTGCCAAGGGGCATTCGGCCTCCTATGCGGTGGAGAGTTACCAGAGTTTGTTCTTGCGGGCGTATTTCCCCCTGGAGTACCTGGTGGCGGTACTCAACAACGGGGGTGGCTTCTACCGGCCGGAATGCTATGTACACGAGGCGCGGATGCTCGGGGCCCGGGTCCACCCGCCCTGTATCAACCGCTCCGGGGTGGCCAACCGGATCGAAGGGGCCGACATTTACCTGGGGCTCATGTACCTGCGGGAACTGGAGGGCCGGGTCATGGACCGGATTGTCAGGCAGCGGCAGCTCGGGGGGGCATTTTCGGACCTGGAAGATTTCCTGGACCGGGTCCCTATTTCCATCGAGCAACTCAGCATCCTGGTCCGTATCGACGCCTTCCGCAGTACAGGGGCCGAGAAGCACCGGTTGCTATGGAAGGCGCACCTGCTGCTTTCCAGGGGGGGCGTTGCGGACCACCCGCGCCTGTTTCCGCCCCAGCAGACAAAGTTCCGCATCCCCAGCCTGCACGGCACGGAACTGGAAACCGCCTTTACCCAGATGGAATTGCTGGGCTTCTGTCTCTGCAGCCCCTTTGACCTGCTGGAGGAGCCGCCGGCCAACCGGAACGGCTGCAGGCATTTCCCGGAATACATGGGGCGGTATATCGACATCTACGGGTATTTGGTGACGGTCAAGAACACAAAGACCCACAACGGGAAGCGCATGCACTTTGCCACTTTTATAGACCTGTACGGGGAGGTGTTCGACACGGTGCTGTTCCCGCCGGTGGCGGCCAGGTACCGCTTCCGGGGCCGGGGCATCTACCGCTCCTATGGCAAGGTGGTGAGCGAATTCGGGTTCCTGAGCCTCGAGGTGCTCCGGATGGAGAAGCAGGGTTACATACCGGACCCCCGCTATGCCGATATGAAGACGGCTGCCAAACGCCTCTCGCTCCGGCAGCAAGAGGACGCGTTGGCAAAAAGCGAAGGGAAAAGCCAACCGGAAAGCCAACCGGAAAGCCAGCCGGAAAGCGAACCGGGGAGGCCCCGGGCCAAAGGCTCCTGAACGGCGATGGCCCAAATTCCCAACCGCGGAATTTTACCCCCCTAAAATTACCAGTTTGACAAATTCGGGCAGCCCGCTTCCCGAACCCCGTAAAAATGAAAGGAATTTTCGCCGGCCCCCGGATTTTTATGGAACTTAACCTATCAGCACGAACCAAAACCCTGTCAAAACCGCTAATCACAACCTCATGAAACCACGTACCTTCAACCGCCGGGACTGGATGCGCACCACTGTTCTTACGGCCGGTGGGATCGGGATGATCCCGGTCTCCGGTCTCTGTGAAACGCCCCGCGCCCCACTGCAGATAAACCCGGCCGGGGAAGCCCTTTACAGTCCGTTCTTCCGGGAATACCTGCCCAAAGCGCCCCGCCCAACTGCCCTGGCAGCCAAGTTGAATGCCAACGAAAACCCCTACGGCCCGTCGGCCAAAGCCCGGGAGGCACTCGGTGCTGCCGCGGCCAACGGCAACCGCTACGCCTGGCGGGATCTCATGGGCCTGATTGACTCCATTGCGGAACTCGAAGGGGTAGCACCCGAAAATATCATTACAGGCCCTGGGTCTTCGGACCTGTTGGAGAAAACCGCCATGGTCTTCTTCCGGGACGGCGGCAACGTGGTCTCCGCCGACCCTTCCTATATGTCCCTGATCCAGGTGGCCAAAGCCTGCGGGGCGGACTGGAAGCCCGTCCCGTTGAAAACCGACTGGTCGCACGATCTGGACGCCATGGAGGCAGCCATAGACGAGCAGACCCGCCTGGTATATATCTGTAACCCGAACAATCCTACGGGAACCCTCACGCCGGCCGATGCTTTGCTCAAGTTCTGCGACCGGGTCGCTGATCAGGTTCCCGTTTTTGTCGACGAGGCCTACCTGGGCTTTTTGGAGCCGGAAGCACGGCAATCCATGGTTTCCCTGGTGGCAAAGGGCAAGAATGTGATCGTAGCCCGCACCTTTTCAAAAATCCACGGGATGGCCGGCCTGCGGGTGGGATATGCCGTGGCCCTGCCCGAAACCCTGGAACGGATCAATGCGATTACCCGAGGCGGGATGGGGATATCCGGCCCGTCCATAGCCGCGGCCGCAGCCAGCATGTCGGACGAGGCATTCCTGGCCGAATGCCGCTCCCTGAATTCCTCGGTGCGCAAACATGTATTCGAGACCTTGCAGGAACTCGGCCACCAACCGGTTCCTTCCTACACGAGTTTTATGATTTTCCCTATCGAGATGGAAGGGCGTGAATTCCTCAGCAGGATGACTGCATTGGATGTAGGGGTACGGGCATTCCGGTTTATGGACCAGAATTGGTGCCGGGTGAGTATGGGTACGCGTGCAGAAATGGACCTGTTCCTGGATGCTGTCCGGAAGACCCTTGTTTAATAGCCCCAACGCAACCGCCTGATATGGATCCAGCCCTACAACGGACCTTGGAATTGCTGCTGATTGTTGGCGTCGGCCTGTTGCTGCAGAAACGCCTGGCCGGGCGGCAGCAATTGGAAGGAATCAAACTGATCATCCTGAATGTGGCCCTGCCGGCAACCATCTTCCTGGCGCTACTAAAAGTGGAACTCAAACCCGGCCTGCTCCTCCTGCCGGGCCTGGCACTGGCCTTTAACCTGGCGATGTTCCTGGCAGTGCGGTACGCACTCCCGCTATTTGCCCCCCGACACGGGGCTCCTCAGCGGCGGACGCTGGCCCTGATGCTGCCCTCTTTGGCGCCCGGGTTGTCCTGTTACCCGTTTATTATGGCCTACATGGATGAATCGAGCCTTGCCCTGGCGGCCCTGGCGGATGTGGGCAACAAATTTTTCGGGCTGATCCTCCTCTACCTGCTGGCCATGCACTGGTACCACCAGGGGGGACGTCCCACCGACCGGAAGGCCCCGGTTGCAAAAAAGTTGAGGGGACTTTTCCTCTCATTGGTGCGAGAACCTATCAACCTCGTAATTGGCACCGCCATTATTTTGTTGATCGCAGGGCTGAATCTGGAAAGCCTGCCCGGTTTTATAGCCGCTGCCATAAATCGTTTCAGTGTGATGATGGTAGCCCTGGTGTTGCTGTTTATCGGGATGGCAGTACGCGTGAGTTTATCTGATCTGCGCACGATCGCCTTACTGCTGAGTTGGCGATCCGGGTTGGCCCTGTTGTTCTCGTCATTGATGTTGCTGCTGTTGCCGGCCCTTACCCCGGCCCTGGCATTGCTCGTCATTGTTTTTCCGCAAAGCTCCTGCAGTTTCTGGCCCTATGCGCACATGCACCTGGTGTCGGAACGGGAAAAGGCGGAAACCCGCACCCAGCCTACTTTCGACAACGGTTTTGCCGTGAACCTGCTGGCGTGCTCCCTGCCGTTCTCAAGCGGTATGATCCTGTTGCTGTTCAATTTTTCCGAAACCCTGGCGCATACCTGGGTGCTGGCCACTGCCGGGTTGACCCTCGTGGCCCTTTCACTTCTTCCGCGTATTTGGCAGGTGGCCCTGCGGAAACTGCGCAGCGCAATCCCCGAGAATGTCATGCCCTGAGGCTCCGGAAACTGATTGCCTCCAAACCTCCGGTGCAGCCCTTTTCCGGGATTTTCAGATAAATTGGTTGATAATGTTTTCGTAGAGTTCCTGCCGGCCGCTCGTCCGCGGGATATCCTGGTTCGCTCCTGCAAATTTGTGGAGGTCCTCCAGCGACAGTTTGCCCGCTTCGAATTCGGCACCCTTCCCGCTGTCAAAGGACGCGTAGCGATCCTTCCGCATTTTCAGGAAGTCCGATTGGGTCCGCACCGCATGCGCGGCCAGCAGCGCCCTTGCAAACGCATCCATCCCGCCGATGTGGGCATAGAAGATGTCTTCCAGGTCTGTGGAATTCCTGCGGATCTTGGCGTCGAAATTCACGCCTCCTCCCTGGAAGCCCCCGGCTTCGAGGATCACGAGCATCGCCTGGGTAAGTTCGTACACATCTACCGGGAACTGGTCGGTGTCCCAGCCGTTCTGGTAATCGCCCCGATTGGCATCGATACTGCCCAGCAGGCCGTTGTCCGCTGCCACCTGCAATTCGTGCTCAAAGGTGTGCTGTGCCAGGGTGGCGTGGTTCACTTCGATATTCAGCTTAAAGTCGTCCAGCAGGTCGTACTTGCTCAAAAAGGCCAGGACGGTGGCTGAGTCAAAATCGTACTGGTGTTTGGTGGGCTCCATGGGCTTCGGCTCGATAAAGAAGACCCCTTTAAAGCCCTGCTTCCGGGCATAGTCGCGGGCCATATGCAGGAACCTGGCCATGTGGTCCTGTTCCCGTTTCATGTCCGTATTGAGCAGGGACATATAGCCTTCGCGTCCCCCCCAGAACACGTAATTTTCCCCATCCAGTTTGATGGTGGCGTCCAGGGCGTTTTTAACCTGGGCCCCGGCTGCGGCCAGTACTTTGAAATCCGGGTTCGTGGCGGCCCCGTTCATGTACCGCGGGTTGCCGAAGCAATTGGCAGTGCCCCAGAGCAACTTTACCCCGGAGGCGTCCATCTTTTCCCGGGCGTAGTCCGTGATGATGTCCAGGCGACGTTCCGATTCGGCCAGGGTGGGCCCCTCGGCGATCAGGTCGTAGTCGTGAAAACAGTAATAGGGCGCGCCAATCTTGGTGATAAACTCAAAGGCCGCGTCCATTTTGTCCTTGGCCTGCTGCACGGGGTCTGAATTTTCGAGCCATGGGAATTGTTGGGTGGGCGCCCCGAATGGATCGGCCCCGAGCCCGGTGAACGTATGCCAGTAGCAAACCGCAAACCGGAAGTGTTCCTTCATGGTCTTGTCGCCGACTTTTTGGTTTTCGTCGTAGTATTTAAAGGCCAGGGGATTGTCGGACTCCTTGCCTTCGAATGGGATCTTCCCGATATTTTTGAAGTATTCTTTGTCTCCGGTGGTAATCATGGTTTGTGTTGTTTTAGGATGTTATTCAGTTCGTTTTTCCAGTCGGCATAAGCTTCCCGGTACGGCTCCGTGCCAGCCAATGGGGCGTATTCCAGTTGTACCTTGTCGGTAGCCGTGGCTTCGGACATGGAGCCGAATGCCCCGGCGGCCACTGCAGCAGCCCGCGCAGCCCCCACTGCCCCGGTAGTGGCCACCATTTGGATGGTGGCGCCCGTAAGCGTCGCGATGGTCTCAGCAAATGTCCGGGCCCGGAACAGGTTGTCGTTCCCGGCTTTTATCCTGCCCAGGCCCACCCCGTCTGCGGCCATAATTTCCATACCGTAGACAAACGAAAAGGCAATGCCTTCCAGGGCGGCCCGGTACAGGTGGCTCCGGGTGTGCGTGTTAAAATTCAGGCCCTGGATCCGCGCCCCCACCCGGGCATTGCCCAGCATGCGCTCGGCGCCGTTGCCGAACGGGTAAATGCGCAGGCCCTGGCAGCCAACGGGAATTTCGGAGGCCAGTTGGTTCATCTCCGGGTAGCTGGCATTTGGGGATACTTGCTGCTGCATCCAGCTGTACTGGATGCCCGTGCCGTTGATACAGAGGAGTTTGCCGATTCGGGGGGCCTTCCGGGTGTGGTTTACATGGGCAAAATTGTTGACCCGGTTCATCTCCCGGGTCCGGGTGGCATCTGTCACGGCGTAGACTACCCCGGACGTGCCTCCGGTGGCTGCTACATCCCCGGGCTGCATAACATCCAGGGAGAGGGCGTTGTTGGGTTGGTCCCCGGCCCGGTACAGGATGGGGATCCCCTCGGGCAGCCCGGTTTCCCGGGCACCGGCTTCGCTAAGTGTCGCCTGGACGCCGAAAGTTGGGACGATCTCGGGCAGCAAATCCGGGCTAATCCCTGCTTTTTCCAGGAGCCATCCGGCCGGCTGGTCGTCCCGGAAGTCCCACATAATGCCTTCGGACAGGCCCGATGCCGTAGTGGTCGCGTTCCCGGAGAATCGCAGGGCGATGTAATCCCCAGGCAACATGATTTTATGGATTTGACTGAATACGTCGGGTTGGTTGTCCCGTACCCAGACCAGTTTGGACAGGGTGAAATTCCCCGGGCCGTTCAGCAGGCGTTCCCTGCAGGCTTCCTCGCCTGCCAGGTCCAGGAGTTTTTCCCCGGCCCCCACCGCGCGGCTGTCGCACCAGATGATCGAAGGGCGCAACGGACGCAGGGATGCATCTACTACCACCAGACCGTGCATCTGGTAGGAGATTCCGATGCCCCGGATTGCTTTGGGGTCGATACCGGGCATTTTCAGGAGTTCTGCTGTGGCGAGGCGCACCTGCTCCCACCAGAGGTCCGGGTCCTGTTCGCCCCATCCGGGCTGGGGGGAGTCAATGGGCATTTCCTTTTTGGGATACTGGACCCGGGCCACTTCGGAACCATCGGCGTCGGAAACCAGGGCAGCTTTTACGGAAGAACTCCCGATATCATATCCAATCCAGTACATTGTTTGTGCAGGGCGTGTTTGATTATTTCCCCGGGGGAATCCCCGATTTGGCTTTTGGGCCCGTTAAAATCCGTATATAATCTGAATTCCCCAAATCCGCGGGCAAAATTTTCAATAGGGGCCGACCCTGTTTTGGGTGGATAAATCCCCCCTGGCAGACTCCGGGATAATTGCAGCAAAAATTCCTTAAATTTCGGAATTTGACAGCCCAACCCATTATGAAGTTTACCAGCATCCGACCGGCACCTCCGGTATTTACCCTCCTGATCCTTTTTTTCCTGTTTTCAGGCCAGGTCCTCCCAAAGCCCGGGGCCAGCGATTCGCGGGAACCGCACCTGGCCGATACCGCCAGGTGTTTGCCGGAACCGAACCGGGCCGTTGTGGCGTCGCCGAATCCAATCCCCTGGGGGTATGATCTCTGGCTGAATTTCGAGCCGCTGGACGATGCCCGCCTGAAGGATGCCTATCGGGAAGCCATCACAGGAATGTATATGGAGCCCGTGGGAGCTACCGGGCAAATAGTTTACCGCGAATTGACGGAAGGCCTCGGCAGCATGCTCGAACGGCCCCTGGAATCATTGCCAGCGCCTGCGGGAATGAAATCCGCAGAGGCGGGCCTGCTGCTGGTTGCCACCTGGGACAGGCTGCCCCGCTTTATCCGGGAAATAATGGATCGCCCTGAAATCCCTGCGGAAGGTTTCCTGATCCGGCAAGTCCGGGCCGGGGAGAAAAAGCACCTTGTGCTAACCTCCGGAGATGACGCCGGTTTGCTCTATGGGGCCTACCGGCTCCTCCGGCTGGTGCAAACCCACCAGCCCCTGGATGGCATAGACCTGCTGGACGCGCCGAAGACGAAACTGCGGATGCTCAATCATTGGGACAACCTGGACCGGACAGTGGAACGGGGGTATGCGGGTTTCTCCATCTTCAACTGGCATACGCTCCCGGAGCTGCGGGACCCCAGGTATGCGGATTACGCCCGGGCGAATGCCTCTGTGGGGATCAACGCCACGGCGGTGACCAATGTGAATTCGAATGCGCTCGTACTTACGGCACCGTACATCCGAAAAGCCAAAGCCCTGGCCGATATCTTTCGCCCATACGGGATCCGGCTTTATCTGACAGCGCGGTTTTCGGCCCCCATGGAGATTGGCGGGCTCGAAACTGCCGACCCGCTCGACCCCCGGGTGATTGCCTGGTGGGCGGCCAAAGCGGGAGAATTGTACGCCGAAATCCCGGATTTCGGGGGGTTCCTGGTCAAAGCGAATTCGGAGGGCCAGCCGGGGCCGCAGAATTACGGTCGCTCCCACCGGGAAGGTGCCAACATGTTGGCGGACGCCCTGGCTCCATACGGGGGGAATGTGATCTGGCGGGCCTTTGTCTATTCGGAAGAAGACCCGGACGACCGGGCAAAGCAGGCGTATACGGAGTTTGCGCCCGAGGATGGAAAATTTCGCGAAAACGTTTTGCTGCAGGTAAAAAACGGCCCGATCGACTTCCAGCCCAGGGAGCCCGTCCACCCGTTGTTCGGGGCGATGCCGGAAACCCCGATGCTTGCGGAATTCCAGATCACCAAGGAATACCTGGGCTTTGCCACCCACCTGGTTTACCTCCCCAGGCTGTTCGAGGAAGTCCTTCAAACGGATACGTACAGGGAGGGCCCGGGGTCTACGGTGGCCCGGGTAGTGGACGGCAGCCTGCACGACAAGCCGTTGAGCGGGATGGCCGGGGTAGCCAATATCGGGACGGATATCAACTGGACGGGCCACCCTTTCGGGCAGGCCGACTGGTACGGCTTCGGGAGGCTGGCCTGGGACCCCAACCTGGACAGCGGAGACATTGCCAAGGAATGGATCCGGGCAACTTTCGGGAATAACCCGTTGGTTGTAAGCCGGGTACAGGCCCTGATGATGCGCTCCCGGGAGGCCGTCGTGAATTATATGACGCCCCTGGGGCTTCATCACATATTCGACTCGAGCCACCATTACGGCCCGGGGCCCTGGGTGGACGAACATTCCCGCCCGGAATGGAACCCCGTATACTACCACCAGGCGGATTCGCTGGGTATCGGGTTCGACCGGACTTCCACAGGGAGCAATGCAGTGGCCCAGTACGCCCCGGAACTCGCGGAGCGATACGGGGACCCGGCTACCTGTCCGGAGGAATTCCTGCTGTGGTTCCACCACCTTCCCTGGGACTATAAATTGCGTGACGGACATACCCTCTGGGAGGGCCTCGGGTTGAAGTACCAGGAAGGCATCGACACGGTGTCCGGGATGCTGTCGGACTGGCAGGGGCTGAAGGGCCTGCTACCCGATGCGGCCTACCGGGATGTGGAGATGCGGCTGGGGATCCAGTTGCAGGAAGCGCGGTGGTGGAAGGATGCCTGTATGTTGTACTTCCAGACGTTTTCCGGCAGGGAGTTCCCGGAGGGGATGGAACCTCCGGCACATCCGTTGAACTATTACAAAAACCTGAAATTCCCTTATGCCCCCGGGATTCGCCCGCAATGGGATTGATGCTGGGGCCATTTTATAGATAACAGATTTTACAATATGAAACAGAAAATAGTCATTGTTACCGGCGCAACCTCCGGATTGGGGTATGCCACCGCCAAAAAGTTTTGCCAGGCAGGGCACATTTGCTATGTCCTGGGACGCAACCCGGAGAAAACGCGTAAAACCTGCAAGGAACTCGGGCCGCAAGCCCGGGAACTCGTTTTGGACCTGTCGCGCCTGGAGGATATCCCCGGGGCCGTCCGGCAGGTGCAGGAGGCAGCAGGCCGGATCGACGTCCTGGTGAACAACGCGGGGATCAATATGAAAAAACCCCTGCTGGAGGTCAGTGACGCCGAATTCAACCAAATCCTGCAAACCAACCTGCACAGCGTGTTCTCCATCAGCCGGGAAGCCGGCAAGGTGATGAAGGAACAGGGGCAGGGCAACATCGTAAATATCAGCTCCATGGCTGCCCAATATGGCCTTCCGTATGTGGTGGCGTACTCGGCCAGCAAAACGGCTATCGAGGGGTTGACGCGGGCCATGGCCGTGGAACTGGCGCCTATGGGCATCCGCGTGAATTGCGTTGCCCCGGGATTTATCAAGACCCCGATGACAGCTAAGGCGCTGGACAGCGACCCCCCGCGTAAAGACCGGGTTTTTGCCCGGACCCCGATGGGGGAAATGGGGTTGCCGGAGGACATTGCCGATACCGTGTTTTACCTGGCTTCCGAGGAAGCCCGCTTTATTACCGGGGTGGTCCTGCCTGTGGACGGAGGCAACAGTATCGGTTTCTGAACCCGGTGAATCGGGATTCAGAGTCTGGATGTATCATTAAAGAAAACAACACATGTCAAAAAGTAGCAAGGGGCTGAAAAGAGGTCCTGAGGACTATCGGATGATGCCCTGCATGCGGTGGTACGGGCCGCAGGACGGGGTGAGCCTGACCGCTATCCGACAGGCCGGGGCCGCGGGTATCGTGACTGCCCTCCATCAAATCCCGCCCGGCCAGGTCTGGGAAACCGCTGCCATCCGCGAGCGCCAACGCGTGGTGCGGGAAGCCGGGATGGAATGGGTGGTCGTTGAGAGCCTCCCGGTTTCCGAAGCGATCAAACAGCAAAAAGGCGACTACCTGGACCATATCGCCAATTACCAACAAAGCATCCGGAACCTGGCCGCCTGCGGCATCCGGGTGATCACCTACAATTTTATGCCGGTGCTGGATTGGGTGCGTACTGAACTGGAGCACCCGAACCCGGACGGCACCCGTACCCTCCGTTTTGACCGCGCGGCCTTTGCCTGGTTCGATATCCACAGCCTGGGGCGCCCCGGGGCCGATGCCGATTACGATGCCGGCGTTCGCAAACGGGCGGCAGCACTCGATGATTCGCTGGGCGAGGAGCGCCGCAACCGCATCCGGCGGTCGGTTCTGCAGGGGCTCCCGGGGAGCGACGAGCATTTTACGGAGGCCGCATTGATGGCGTTGCTGGCGGATTATGACCGGATCCCGGAATCCCGGTTGCGGAAGCACCTTATTGAGTTCCTGGAGGCCGTGGTGCCGGTAGCCGAGGCCAGCGGCGCCGTGCTGGCGGTCCACCCGGACGACCCGCCCTATCCGCTGCTGGGGCTCCCCCGTGTGGTATCCGGGCATGATCACCTCCAAAAGCTGTTCGATGCCGTACCGAGTGTTGCCAACGGCCTGTGTTTCTGTACGGGCTCCCTGGGCGCCGGTAAAACGAACGACCTGCCGTCCATGGTAGACGCCTTTGGGGAGCGGATTCATTTTCTCCACCTCAGAAACGTCGCCCACGAGGCAGACGGTGCCTTCCGGGAATCCGACCACCTGGACGGCCATGTCCCGATGGAGGAAGTGGTCTCCCGGCTCCTCCGGCTGATGGCGCGGCGGGGGCTTTCCCTGCCCATGCGGCCCGACCACGGCTTTTTACACGAGCTGGAACACGGCAGCAAGAGCTATCCGGGCTATTCCCTTATTGGACGCCTGAAAGGCCTGGCGGAACTCCGCGGATTGGAAAAGGGGCTGCTATATGCCGGGTGAAATGAAAAGGTGTAACTTGTAACGGGTAATTCTCTCATTGCCATGGAAATGAACGAGGAACAATTTATGCGTGACCGGGTGGACGACCAACTGAACTGGTACCGGAAAAAAAGCACCCGCAACAAGAAGTACCACATGCTGTTCAGCGGCATCATCATCGTTTCGGGTTCGCTGATCCCGCTAGTGGCCGGATATTCCCAGTGGAACAGCCAGTTTGACGGCCTGCTTGTGGCCTGCCTTGGGGTGTTGACGGCAATGGCTACCGGGATTGCCGCCCTCTACAAATTCCAGGAGAAGTGGCTGAGCTACCGGACCGCGGCCGAGGCGCTGCTCCGTGAAAAAATCCTCTATCAAACCCGTACACGGGCCTATGCCGGCAACCGGGAAGCCTACGCCTTGTTTGTCAGCAATGTGGAAGATATCCTCAGCAACGAGAATCGCGGCTGGAACGAAATTATGGCTTCGAGCGGGGCCTCCGAAGCGGGGGGCTGAAAATACCTCTGTAATTCGGATTAATTCATTACCTTACAGAGAACTAACCACCAAACCGTCACTCCATGGCATACGTACCCGGGTACGAGTATGACATCTTTATCAGTTATGCTCATGTAGACAATATTTGTTTTCCGGACCAGGAAGACGGATGGATCAAGCAGTTTTACCAGAACCTCAACCTGATGCTCGCCAGGCAATTCGGCCGGATGGACTCGGTTAAGATTTGGTGGGACACCAAAAAACTGGACGGCAGCGTCCTCTTTGACGACTCCATCGCCGACGGGATTCGGAAATCGGCCATTATCATCTGCCTGGATTCGCCGGGTTATAACGCCTCGGACTATTGCAAACAGGAGCTGGGTACCTTCCGCGATTCTGCCAGTGCGGATAAACTCGGACTCAAGGTGGGCGACCAGTCCCGCATCCTGCATGTGTTGCTGAACAACATTCCCCACGAGAAGTGGCTGGAGCCCCTGAACGGGACCACCGGCTTTCCCTTCCACGATGCCGAAACTGCCGACGACTTTGGCGAAACCGTAGAGACGACATCGCCCAAATTCAAGGCGCAGATGCGCCATGTAAAAAATGCCGTGGCGCGTTTGCTGGAGGCCATGAAGACCCGGTGTGAGGCTCCGGCCAAACTGGCCAGCCAAACCACGAAGCTTGCCGCCGACCCTGCCCAGGCTGAAACCGGGGACGACGATGCGTTTACGATTTTTATGAGCGAAGTCCCCGATACACTGCGCAGCCCGAGGAAGCGCCTGATTGCCGAGCTCGGAAAACGCGGGTACCGCGTGACGTGCGAGATCCCGCCCCCCGATGCATCGGAAGCCCTGAAGGCGGCCACGGAGCAAGCCCTGGCTGAAGCCGACCTGGCGGTAAACCTGCTGGATATTTACCCGGGGCGCGAATTGGTGGACCAACCCGACCTCTGGTACCCGCAGGTACAAACCGAAATATGTTTGCAGTCGCAGACCCCCCAAATGGTTTGGATTCCCAGCGATGCCGAATTTGCCGATATAGAGGAAGGGGAGTACCGGAATTTCCTGACGGCGGTGGAAGCCGGCCAACTCGTGGATAAACAATATGAGTTTATACGGGGAAGCAAAAGTTCCCTGGCCCAGCAGATTGAGGATTACGCCCGGCAGATCCAGGCTCAAAAACCAGTAGAAATGCCATCCGACGGCCGGATGCCCGTACTGTTGGATACCCACGAAAAGGACCATCTCTACGCCCTGGACCTCAGCCGGCTGCTCGTCCAGAAACAAATACTCCCATATATCAACCCCCAGGAAGACGACCCGCTGAAAAACCTCGAAATGCTCGGCAACCGGATGAGCCAGGTGCGCAAACTGATCTTTCTCTATGGGAACGTCTCCAAGGAATGGGTCAAGGAACGCGTAAACGCAGCCCTGCAGCTCATTATGAAGAACAACTATCCGGTGGAGGACTTTTTTATCTATGTGGCCCCGCCGCACAAGGAGGATTCCGATATCGGCATTAACCAGCGGCTGCTGAAGATCAACATGATTGACCAGAGCGACAACCCGAACCTCAACGACGCCGCCATTGAGGAATTCCTCAAGGAACTCAGAATGCCCGCCTGATGTTAGTAGATGTGGAAAACCCCTATGTAGGCCTCCGGCCCTACAACGACGATGAAAGCCTGTTGTTTTTTGGCAGGAAGGAACAAACTATGGACCTGTTGCAACGGCTTCATGCGCACCATTTTGTGGCCGTGGTGGGCAGTTCGGGTTGCGGGAAGTCCTCCCTGCTGCGCGCCGGGCTCATCCCGTCCCTCAAAGCCGGGTACCTGGTGGACGACAGCGACCAATGGATGATCTCCATTATGAAACCCGGGCAGGACCCGATGGGCAACCTGGCGAAATCCCTGCTGGGCGAATTGTACCAGGCCCACGACCCCGACGCCACCAACCAGCTGGTTCAAACCATCGAAGAAGAAGGGGTTGACGCGATCCTCTCCCTGCTGGAACCCCTGTTCCGCGAGCGCAGGACCAATTTTTTTATCCTGGTCGATCAATTCGAAGAACTCTTCCGATTTGCCACGGAGAAAGGGAACCGCAAACGCCGCGACAATGCCATCGATTTTGTCAATATCATCCTGGAGCTCGCCCGGCAGAAGGACCTGCCGGTTTATGTAGTGCTGACCATGCGCTCCGACTTTATCGGCGATTGTGCTGAGTTCCACGGCCTGCCGGAGGCGATGAACCAGAGCCTGTACCTGGTGCCGCGCCTGAACCGCCAACAGCTGAAAATGGTCATCGAGGGCCCCGCAAAGCTTTTTGGCGCCCGGGTAAATTCCGCCCTGAGTTCCAAGTTGCTCAATGAGATGGGGCGGGTCCAGGACGAACTCCCCCTGTTGCAGCACGCCCTGATGCGCATATGGGAATTTGAGACCCGGGAGGATGCCAATGGCGAGATGGACCTGGAGGATTACAAGGCCATCGGAGGCCTGGAAAATGCCTTGTCGAACCATGCCGATGAGGCCCTTAAGACCCTGGACAAAAATGAGTTCCAGGTGGCCAAACAAATGTTCCAGGCGCTCACCACCGTGGATGAACACGGGCGCAAAACCCGGCGCCCGGCCCACTACGGGGAATTGCTGGCACTTACCGGTGCTGAGGAAGCCGTCCTGGACAGGGTGATCCGCGTCTTTATCGAAGGCCGTCGGTCCTTCCTGATGATCGACCAGATGTCCGACAAAAAAGACAATATCATCGATATCTCCCACGAGAGCCTGATCCGGCAATGGAAGCGCCTGGACCGGTGGGTGGAAGAAGAAGGGGAGATGGCTTCCACTTACCTGAAACTCTCACAGGATTACCAGCTCTATGCTGATAAAAAGAAAGACCTGCTCAAAGGGACGGAACTGTCTCTGGCCCGGGACTGGTACGAGCGGTTCCAGCCCACGGAAGCCTGGGCCGAACGCTACAACGCGTTATTTGCGGCATGCCGCGAATATCTCAGGGATAGCGAAAAAGCGGAAAAAAGGGAAAAGAAAATTAAGCGCAACCTCAAGATCGGGATATGGTCCCTGGCAGGGGTGATGGTACTTGCCGCTGTTTATTTTTTCGTCTACCCAATCATTCGGGATTCCCTGGATACGATGAGGACCTACAACGACCTGAAAGCGCAGGCGGTGGCCAGTTTCGAACAACTCCAGGACCAGGACCCGCAGGCTTCCGATGACCCGGAGCAGGCGGGCATTTCCCCCCAGGAGCCCTATCTGAAATTGCTGGAATCCATCGAAAAACAGGGGATTTTTTACCGGGAGGATGCCGTAAGGGCTCAGATAGAAGCCCTTGGCGAAGACCCCGGGGATATCACAACCGGTGCAGAGGAAGCTGCCTACCGGCCCGGAAAAGATGTGGCCGGGAAGTTAAAGGCGGATATGAGTGAATTATGGGTCGATATCCTGGCAAAACTAAAGGACCTCGAGGCCGAACTCGATGAGGAAAACTGGGAAATTGCCGACAGCGAGGGCACGGTGGAGGCGTATACCAATTACCTCCAGGCCGTCGATAAATACAACTTCCCTGAAGTGGCCAAACACCGGGAGGCCGCCCGGGAGAAGCAGGAAGAACTCAGTCAGGACCCCGAGTGGACCCAGGCGCAAACCACCAATACGGCGAATGCGTATCTGGAATACCTGCGAACCCATATCGAAAACGCCGAAGGGAGTACCAAAGAGGACTTGTCTCCCCAGTCCAAAGAAGCCCTGGAACGCATCCGGGCGGTGAGCCGGGTTGGCTGGTTGTTTGCCGGACGCACGCTCACCGATGCGGTGGACGACAATTCCCTGCTGGGGCAGGACCGGGTGTTCGACCTGGTCTTCCGCCTGGGCGAACCGAACGTGGAAAGCAGCCGCCTACCCCGGGTAGAGGATGTGCTGGTGTCCAAAAGCAACCGGGCGGCGTACAATGAATTTACCGGTAATTCGGTCAAGGGGAAGAAAGGGGCCTTTATCCAGAATGGCAACCTGGTTTTGGTCCTGGAACGAAAAATCCTGGGAGATGTCCTGTTTTTAAAAGTTGCCTATTGAATCAGGGCCGCCGCTTTTGAAGTTGCGCCTTAGCGGACCAAATCGTAGGTCTTGCTGAATATTTCCGCATCGATAGGATACATTTCCCCATGCACCCCCACCACCAGCCAGTCGCCGGCTTTCCCCTCCATTACCCCCTCCATGGTTTCCACCCGGAAAGGAACGTCGAGTTGGACGCATCGTATGGGAATCGGTTTTTTGACCGCCTTTTGAAAATCCAAATCGGGAATTTGCCCTTTTTTAAAATATTTCATGCCTTTTGAAATGGTTCAGGAAAGGAAATGCGTTTTGAGGAAGCGGATAAATGCGTCGTCCTCCCTGCGGGTCTCGTGTAATTCGCAATACGCGGCCAGGGCATTCAGGTGGATGGATAATTTCTCCCGTATGCCGGCCTGAGCGGACGCTTTGGCGTAATGGGTTTGCGCCGCCTCCAGGTTGCCCAGGTAGAGGGCTGCCTCTCCCAGGGTGGCCGTTTTCCAGAGGGAATCCGGGGATTTTTCCGCTGCTTCCAGGGCCATCCTGGCAAACTGCTGCATGCTTTCCCGGTCTTCCTCCACCACCAGGGCCAGAAAGGCCAAGTTGATCGCCAGGTAGTAAACCTGGGGGAAATCGTTCTTTTCCCGGGCCGTGTCCAGGGCAATGCCGTAATACACCTGGGCGGTTTCCCCGTCCTTTTTGTTGGGCTTGCGCAGGTAGGCGCGTTTGTACCGGCCCCCGATAATGCCCATCAGGTCGGTGGACCGCTCCGCCTCCGGATGGGACTCCAGAAGCTTCATGGCCTCTTCCCGCCGGTCGAGTCCCTCCAGCGCAAAAACCAATTGCCTGAGCCCCTTGAGCGTCAAAGCCATCGGGTCTTCGCCCAACTCGCGCACCACGGCTTCGTACCGGCCCAAGGCAAGGTTGCGTTCCTGGGCGTCACCGAATTTCCCGAGTGCCTCCGTCCCGGTGAGGAAATCCCGGATCAGCCGGTGTGAAGGCGCATCCGGTCCCCCCGGGCGGACGATTGAGAAGTGGTCGCCATCCAGGGTCACACATGCGGTCTCCGGGAAAGGCCCGAAACAGGATTCCGGCGAAACAAAGGTATCCGAAGAGGCCCCGATGACGCTGAGCGAAAAAGGCAACTTCCCCGCAAACCGGGTTTCCCAGTCTTTCCGCAAACCAGAGATAAAGGGGCCTTCCCGCCGCATTTGCCCGTAGTCCTGGTGCCATTCCGCCTCGAATTCCTCCGGGGCGAGCCCGTTGCTCGGGCACCCCATAAGCACCAGGTGGGATACTTTTTGCAGTGCCTCTTCCCGGACGGACAACAGCGCTTTTTGGGCTACGAGCCCGCCGAGGCCATGGGCGACAATGGCAATGCGGTCGTAGTCGGCAAATTTGTATTTCACGGACGTACAGAAGTAGTCCACGATTCGGTCGATATCCCGGATCCCGCCCCAAACCTGTTTTCCGTGTTCCGGTTCGATAAACTGTGAATACCCAAAGGGTTTCATGTCCCAGCCGTCCAATTCCGGGTCTTCCATAAGCAGGTCCGGCAGGCTCCCGAACGTCCGGGATGCCTCGCCTGTAAAGCCGTGGATAAACAAGATGAGGTTGTTTGCCCCGGGGGTCTCCCGGTAGATGAGCCGGGCCTCATCG
Organism: Robiginitalea sp.; assembly: GCF_982776155.1. Taxonomy (NCBI): domain Bacteria; kingdom Pseudomonadati; phylum Bacteroidota; class Flavobacteriia; order Flavobacteriales; family Flavobacteriaceae; genus Robiginitalea; species Robiginitalea sp. The sequence continues at coordinate 80,780 of NZ_CEXZKX010000002.1, read as the reverse complement.
GCCTGCGGCCGGCCCGAACCCGGAGCTCCTTTTTCCATGGCGGTTTCACCCGGACCCACTCCTTCTGCGGCCGGGGCAACCTGTCCGAGTCGATTTCCGGGAACCCGGCTCAGGATGAAATTGTCGTACATTTCCAGGTTGACATACGGCTCCTGGCGGATATCGAGGGGCGGATCGCAATCCCGGGCTACCTGTTCGATCGTCTCCGGGACTACCCGCAGGAGATAGCCGGCCACCTCGAGGATGCGCACGTACGGGTCGGTGACCTCGGAAAGGTGGTTGCCTTCCAGGGCCTCCAGCAGGTATTTGGTAAATACGCTGTTTTTATCCCCGTTGAGCTGGTAGGATTCCTGTTCTTCCTTGCAGGATGCGACGATGGAAATTCCTTTTTCGTTGTCCACTTTTTGGGCGAGCCCTTCGAGTTGTTCAAAGTTTTGGCCGCCGGATTCGCCGGCATCCGACGGGGATGCAGTAATCTTAGGCTTTAAACCGCTGGAGGCAATCCCCGTGGCGTGGCAACAATCCATAAAAAAAATGAGCCTCCGGGTGGAGAGGGCGTTGATCCGATCCCGGATTTCCCCGGCCGTTACCCAGGCGGCCGTATATTCCTCGTACTCCATCCCTTCCCGGATCCCGTGGGGCACAAAATGGAATACCCCGTCCAGCACATCCCCGTGCCCCGAGTAGTAGAGGAATACGGATGATTGTTCGTCGGTTCGCTCCGCCAGCGCCTCCAGCGCCTCCAGGATTCCGCTTCGGTCTGCCTTTGCACCCGTTAACAGGGTAACTTGTTCAGGGGGATAGCCGCACCGATCCGGGTCTTTCAGTATACGGGCAACGTCTTCTGCATCCCCGATGGTATCCAGGCCGTCTTCGTAGGCAATACCGATAAGCAGGGCGTGGGCGTTTTTAAGGAGGTCCATAATTTATGTGCTTGGCAGGCAATTCAATGCCAGAAGGTTTGTATCCTGGAAAAGGTGTCCGTATTGATGTAATCCTTGAGCAGCGGGTCGTTCCGGAATGCGCCCGTTTCATACCAATGCCCTTCGGCTATTGCGCGCAGCAGGTGCTGGTAGGCTTTCTGTGCATCGCCGGTAATGGCGTAATACTGCCCGATGGAATAGGGGACTTCCCCGAACTGATAGGGTCCTTTGCGAGATTTCAGGTCGGCAATCAGCGCCGCAGCCTGTTGGGTCTGGCCATTTTTATGATAGCAGGCAGCAAGCAGGCTCGTAAAATAAAAATCCGCATCCCCCCTGCCGGTGAGTTGCTCCAGGACGGTTTCCGCCTCCTGGTAGTCTCCCTTGTAAAAAAGGCTTTCGGCAATTACGGGTAAGGCCGTGGAATCCGTCGGGACCTTTCGGTAACCCCGGCCAGTGAGAATCGCGGAGAGTTCTGCGTCCGCCAGGTCCTGCCGCCCGGTTATGATGAATTCTTTAGCGGCAAAAAGCCGTAAGTCTGAAAGTTGGGCGGGGTCGAATAGATCCGCGTATCGGGAAAGGAGCGATCGGGCTTTCGCGAAGTCCCCTTTGCGGATATGGGCGCGCAGCAGGATTTTCTTCAGGATCCCAAAATCCACCCCATCCTCAAACTGTTGTAACAACGCGATGGCAGCGGGGTAGTCTCCCAGTTCGATATCCGACATCGCCTTGATCTTGTATCGCTCGGTGCAAAAGTCGCACTGGGAAAGGTCCATTTCTCCCATTTCCACTTCCCGGAATATGGAGTCCACGCCCTGTGGTTTGTTTACCAATTGCAACGTGAATACCATCATGTTTGAATTGGTCTCCAGATGCAGGGGGGTTATATTGTACTCTTCTTTTTGATAGCGGTAGGCATTCCGATGGTTTCCCTGCAACAGGGCATTGTATACATTCAATAAGTTCAGCTGCCTGGGGAACATGCCGGCGGTGAGTTTAATCCGGGTCAGCAGGCTGTCTGCGGTACGGTAAGCCCCCCGGTTGAAGTAGTGCATGAACCGGTAAATTTTCGGTTCAAAAAAGGTGGTGTCTGCGGCAATGGCCTGGTTGAGCAGGTCCAGATACTTCCGGTCATCCTCATAGCGCCACTGTTTCGCCCGATTGAATAATTCGTAAGCCTCGTATTTGGGCGGGTGTTCCTCCAGGCTTTCCTCTTTGCGCTCCACATTGACAAAATAGCCCTGGATCCGCTGGTTCAGTGCCTCGATACAATCCAGGGGGGAACCCGGGTCGCAGGAAACGGGTTCGAAGGAGATCAATGTCCGGTTCATGGACCCGTCCATAATCGCACACTGGAATATCAGCTGGCCGTCCGCCAAATAGTATTCCCCCTCCACAATTCGGGAGGGCTTCAGGTAATTGTTGAAAAGCCGGTTGTCTTCTGTCGGGATCAGGCTCGCCCGCAGCACCTTGGAGTAATCTGCGATGATTTCCGGAGAGATTACCTGGCCCAGCCTGTTCCGGGTCACCCCGTGGATGATCCAGTCGACGGCCATCTTTCCAACCAGGTCGTTCTCCGGGTCGCCGGTGAGGTTCTTAAATTCAAGGACGGCAATTTTATCGTCGGAATCCAGGGATGGGAGGTCCATGGAACGAATAAAATTTGTGTTGACGATAAACAGGGCGATCCCCAGGCATATCAGGCTGATGAGCGCCAGGAAGAAAAAGTAGATCTTCTGGAATCCGCTTCGCCGGAATTTTCCGGGAACCGGCTCGCCTTCTGTATCGGTTACAGGCTTCCGCTTGATGGAATTGGCCAGCTTGTATTTCCAAATTCCAAAGATGTATAGCGGCAGGCCAATGAGCAGCAGGATGAGCACATAGGCTACCACCTGATTTGAAAAGCCGAGGGGCTCTGCAATGAGGTCGATAACCTGGAGCAAAACCCAACTGGAAACAACGTAAATAGACAGGTTTTTCAGGACATTGTGCTCCTGGCATTCCTTGATAAACTTATTGAACTTCATATGCCGTAACCGGTTGTTTTTGAGAGGGAAATACCGGCGGAAATCCTTGGATTAGATGGTTATTTTAACTAATATAGTGAATAAACTAACTACTAAAGAACAAAGCCATGTCCGATGCAATGAATCCAAATTCCCCGCTGTCGCCAAAGAGCGGCCCGGGGGTGAAGTCCAAGACGGGGCCCGGGGTAAAGTCCAAGACCGGCCCGGGAGTGAAATCCAAGACGGGGCCCGGGGTAAAGTCCAAAACCGGCCCGGGGGTTAAGTCCAAGACGGGGCCCGGGGTAAAGTCCAAAACCGGCCCGGGGGTGAAATCCAAGACAGGGCCCGGGGTAAAATCCAAAACCGGCCCTGGGGTGAAATCCAAGACAGGGCCCGGGGTAAAATCCAAATCCTGAACCTGCCCGGTTCGGGGAGGCCTTAACACAAGAAGGCATCAATTTAACTAATCGGATTCGTGTGAAATACAACCTTGTCGAACAACTGGCCGTCATCAAGGCCCTGGATGAAGTAATCCTGGCGGATAAACTCGTATATGAGGAGGAAGCCTCTTTTATTGCGCATCTCGCCCAGGTACTCGGGTTTAAAATGGAATTGATCCGAAAGGCCCGTAAAGTTGAGGCCGCCCAGGCCATGGCCGTTCTAAAACTCATGTCCGAAAACAAAAAGCACGCCCTGTCGGTGCTGCTGCGCGAGGCTGCAGGGGCAGACGGCCGGATCACCGATGCCGAACTCGAACTGATTCAGGGCATCCTCCAGGAGATTGAAACCAGCTGACAGTCAATCCTTTCCGAGGGCATCTTCCGGAGTGTGCTTGTGTTCCAGCAACCATTCAAACTCCAGGATTTCCAGGGCTTTCCGGTGGGTTGCTTCCAGGATGACCGGGGGTGCATTCCCTTCCCCGTAGGCCTCCTTCCAGCGGGAGGCGCACAGGCACCAGCTATCCCCGGGCCGCAGCCCCGGAAAATTAAAATAGGGCATCGGCGTGCTCAGGTCGTTTCCCCGGGAACGCGTAAACTGCAGAAATTCTTTCGTCATTATAGCACATACCACGTGGGTACCCGTATCGCCAGGCCCCGTCCTGCAATTCCCATCCCGGTAAAAGCCGGTAAGCGGGTCCCGGCTGCAGGGGATGAGTTTTGTACCCAGTACGTTGAGATTTTCTTCCATAGTACCCTAAAAATACATCCCCTGTGCCGTCTGGCAGTCAAATTCCGGAATTATTTGGTGATGCGGCAGGCGGGGCGTAGGCGCCAAGGAAATATCTTCCTATCTTTTCCCCTGCAAATCAGCAGCGGCAAAAATTGCAATTAGCTGCAGGTAAAATCCTCGGAATGCCCTTTAACTTAATGGAAAAACTGGCCGTCCTCAAGACCATTGACGAAGTCATCCAGATGGATGAGGAGATCAAAGACGGCGAAATCGATTTTATGAACCGCCTGTCCGATACGCTGGATATCGATCCCGACCTGGTCCTGGAGGCTCGGAATTCAGAGCCAGCCGAGGCCCTGGCGGTACTTCGTGCCATGCCGGATGAACAGAAACAACTTCTGGCGCGCCTGCTCAATGAAGCGGCTAATTCGGACGGGGAGGTGGATGAGCGTGAAATCCAGTTCATCTACCGGGTGTTGACCGCTGCCGGGATCCGGTTGGCCGGTTGAGTTCCCCGGATAATCACTGGATTACCCGGTAGGTAATCCGGCGGTTGGTTATTGCCTGGGGTACCTGGACCGTGAGACGGGCTTCCTGGGTTTGGACCTGGGAACATGACGGATTGAACGGAGAAATGACGGCACGGTACAATCGCCCGGACTGCGCCAGGGTCAAGGAAGAAAGGTTTAGGTTGGCAGACTGGGCGCCAATTACCCCGGGTCCGTTATTGAGGTCGGTAAAAGTAATCCCGTTGTCGGTGCTTTCCTGCCATTGATATGAGGCTGCGCCGGTAGCGCTTACCATAAACCCGGCAGCCCCCCCGACAAAAGCGGTTTGACTGACAGGTTGGGAGTCGATTTCAGCACCTGGGTTCACTACCGCTTCCACGGATTCGCTGAATGTATACCCGGAGGCATCCCGAATGGTAACCGTATAAGTATACGTGCCGGCCCCCAATCCGGTGATAACCGGGTTTTCATCCGTCCCGCTATATATGTAGCCCAATGGCCCTGTCCCAAACCAGCTAAACGTGGCGCCGACAGAGCCAGCACCGGAAGGGTTGGCATACAGATTCAGGGCCTCCCCCTCACAGATCGGGCTATCTGCCGATGGCGCAACGGCCAGGGACCCTCCCTGGTCGTTAAGTTCTTCGAAACTGTAATCCGCTCCGGCGCCCCCGTTGCAGGTAGAATACATCCTCGTGCCAATCACCAGGCGCTTGGCGGCGCTGCAGGGTTTCCCGTCGTCCAGGACACCCCCTGAAACCCTGAAGGCAGCCCCTGCCGGCAGGTAGAGGGTAACATTGCTTGTCCATACGGCGAAACCGCCAGACAGGATATCGATCAGAGGCGTCGGTAAAACGGCATTGCCATTGACTGCGAAAGTGTCTGTTGCGCCCAAGCCATCCCCAACGAACAAGGCGTTGATGGTATTCGGGACACTGGTGTTCAGGCTGATGGTATTGCCACCCTGGATATAGACATTGTTGGTGCCGGCCGTGGCCCCCGGATAGGTGGTGGCCGCTACCCAGGAAGTTCCGTTGTATGTTTCCCACACCAGCGGGTTTGTCCAGGTGCCGGTCCCCACAGAACGGAAATCGCCAGTCTGTTGGGCATAAGCGAAGCATCCCACCAGCAGGAAGGCAAGGGTAATCCATCCGGTACGCACCCGTTCAACCATACAGCGATTTTATGAAATCTAGCAAGATCCCGGATGCCATTCAAAAGAATGTTGTGAAGCCCGGCCTCCCTGTGGTCTGTATGCGAAAACTGAAGCAGTAACTACATGCGGGAAGGGCTTCCATCCCATTCGGGGGGACAGGGGGGGTCGGCTTGGTTCTTGGGCTGTTGTAGGCCGCAGCCCAACGCGGGTGTAGTTGTTCTTTCCGCTTTGTACAGGCGTAGCCGGTTTGTAAGAGGAACCCGAATCGACCCCCTGCAATTGCCCGGCCGATCCCGGGACCGATGATTCCAAAATTCCCTTGAAGATACGTTGGAAAATAAAAAGCATTCGCGCCCTAAGTTTTTGTATCTTAAGAAGATAGAGAACCAATTAAAACCGATTAATTATGAAAGCAATTAAATGGATGCTGTCGCTTCTGGCAGTCATTGTCCTTGCAGCGTGCGGGCAGCAAGCGGAACCTGAAATGGCGGAAACGGCGGAAGCCAAACCGGATTACGAGGCCTTCCAGAAACAGGTGGGCATCATCGAAAATCTATTTGCCGCCCATGCCGCCGAAAACCTGGAGGGCATAGACGCGCTGCTGGCAGACACGCTCCAGTACAGCCCGCCCGCCTACAACGGCGGTCAATGGGTGGGGAAGGCGGAATTCCTGGCGGGCATCCGGGGATACCACGAGAACTTTGACAACATCCAATGGCATGGGGGGATCGTCATGCCGGACTCCACAGTGGGGGCCTTCTGGTCGGGCTCGGTATTCCCCGCATCCACAGCGAGCGATGTTCCGGATGTGATTCGCGTCTACGGTACCTGGCACGCTACCCATACAGAAACCGGGAAGGATATCGGGGTCAAATTTTTCAGCCTGATCACCTTGAACGATTCGGGGAAGATTTCCCAGGTTTCCGAATATTTCGACGTGAACGGCCTGGCCGTCCAGATAGCGGAGGAGTAGAATTACCTGCCGGCGATAATTTGGATGCCCCGGGAGGCACTGGGCCTGCCGCGTCGGTTCTTCCCGCGGAACAACTCGATGACCACCCCGACTGTAACGCCCCCGGCGACGGTTGCGGCCAGATCGCCGTTGTCCCATACCCCGTACCGGTTTTTGTCGATGGCCTCTTTGGCCATCCCGGCGATGAGGCTGCCCCCGACGGCCCCGGTAAGCGTCCACCAGCGGTTGCCGCCGGAGATTTCGTGTGCGATAAAGGCGCCGGCTGCCCCGGAGGCTACGCCGGCTCCGTAGTGCAGGAATTTGTCCTGCTCAATCTGGGCGCAAAGCGGGTACCCCATTAACAGGAAAAACAAGATCGGGCCAAGGACTTGCGGCCGTGCAGATTTCATTGCGGTGCGGAATTTATTAACGTCTAACTGCCCGCAAGATACAAATTGGCTTATTCCGAGAGGTGCGCTTCCACTTCAATCTCGATCATCAGTTCCGGCTCTTTCATCATGAAGGCGATTGGTTGACAAAATTAAGATCTATGAATCGCAGGTAAGTTTAGCAAATTAGGCTTCGCATTGTATTCGGGATTGCTGATTTCTGCAGGGATCCCTTTGGCAATTCAGTGGGGGAGTACAAGGATTTCTACACGGCGGTTTTTCTGTCGGTTCTCATCCGTGTCGTTCGGGGCTACGGGTTGGCTGTCGCCATGTCCGTAGCTTTTCCACTCAAAATTTTTCGAAAGACCACCCAGGTGGGATACCAGATGCTTCCTAACGCTTTCTGCCCGTCTTTCAGAGAGGACGCGATTTGAGGGGCCATTGCCTACATTGTCCGTATGGCCTTCAATGATGAGGGTCCCCCCTCCCAGTTCCTCGATCCTGGGGATAATGGCAGCCAGGGTGGATGCTGCCTCCGGTTTCAATTCGTGCCGGCCAAATTCAAAAAGGACGGAACTGTCTAATTGGAGCCGTACGGCTCCCCCGATAGCGGCTATGGCGTCCACATCGGCACCCGGCACCATACTCCAGGTATTCAGGTCGGTGAGCCGGACATAGGTAAAGGTTTCGCCTGCCCGGACGTAAGGCGCGATGTCCACCATGGCGGTCCCTCCTTCAATTTTTCCAATTTCCGTCCAGTTGACCCCGTCTTTGGACAGGGCTAATTTTGTCGGTTCTATCTTCCCGGTTTCAAAGATGTAGAGGTCGGGGCCATTGACGTCTGTAAGGGCATTATCCAGAAACTGGACGGTCAGGGAACCCAGGACTCCGATATTGCAGATGGTGGGCCTCGGTTTCACAAAGTTGGATTGCCGGGTATCGGGTTCCCCGAGCGCGCCCTCCGGGTACAAACCTTCCTCCCCCGGGTCGTAGGAAACAACTTCATCCGCAAAGGAGCGACACCCCAGGGGCAGGTAGATGAAGGTATTGCGTGAATCCCTGTAGGTCATGCCCAGGGTTGAATCGTTGTGGTGCCATCCGGGGTTGCGTTCGTAAAACGCTTCCCTGGCCTGTCGGGCACCGCGAAAAAATTGCTCAGCTTTGAGCTGTAGCCCGGAATGCCGCTTTTTCAGGATTTCTTTTAAGTTTTCCGAGAGCGTGTCCGGGCGGGTGCCGGGGTAGGCGGTGCCATTTGCAGGGTCCATGAATTGCCGTGCCTGCCTTTCGTTCAGGAAGTCTGGTTTTGCCTCAATGGAGGCCAGCAGGGCTACTTCCTCCGGGCGGATGCCGTAATGATCTGCCAGCAATTCTTTCGCCTTCTCCGGGCTGGCAACCCCGAGCTTGTTATACAACTCGTTGTTTTTCAATGTTGCAAAAAATGAGAACCCGGTTAGGTTTTCCTCTATAAACGACCCCTCAAAGGGGTTGTTTTCTACACTTTCCGGATTTCTGTCGGCCCCGGTGCGGCCGCTGGTGTCGGAGGCCTGTTTACCGAGCAGGGACTGGAGGTCATTAAGTAACCCTTCGGGTGTCTTCGTGGCCGCAGTATTCCGTCCCCGCTCCGATCCCGGGGTCGCTGATTCAGACGCGTCTGTTGGGCCACCCAACCGGTCCATGGAGGGATTTTTGTCCTCTTTACAGGACAGGCACAGGGCAATGGCGCCCATGAGCAACGCATTAAGGATTTTTTCCGGCATGTTTGTGATTCCTGGGGATGTCTGCTATTCGGCTATCCTGTCAATCTTTATCTGTTCAATCTCCAGGGGCTCATATTTTACATAATAGCTCTCTGTTCCGGCGATTATCGGGCTGATTTTGATTTCCCTGCTGGCTGCAATAAAATCAAAAAGGATCTCATTGAACTGGTAGTTGATCATCCAGACATCGTTGTGGGACCCGGTAACGTTGGTCATCACTTTCTTGTTTCGGTATTGTCCGGGTTTTAGTTTGATGGTTGCCCGGTATCGTTTGCCCATTTCCGGATTGAACCGGATAACCAGGTACCGCATTTCCGGCATAAAACCGGGTGCCCCGTTATTCAGGCGGGGGTAGTATTTATTTTCAGGGTAGATGCTGATATACCGGGCGTTCTGCTCGTAGGTCCCGAAATATTCCACCACCTGCATATCCTTGTCGCGAAGGCGGCGGGGCCCAATTTCCCAGGAATCGTTGAACTTGAGCCGGAGCAAGGCTTCCCGATCTGCCGACGCGGCGGGGAGCTGGGCAATCTGGGCGGGCCGCAACCGGTCGAATTCCCGGATGGATATCCGTTTGGGGACGGCCAGCGTTTTTCCTTTCAGGTCGATCCGGGTCGAAATATTGGCGGTTTTTTTGTTTTTAACCGGAGCAAATTGCGCCGAAGCGGCCAGCGGGCCGAAACAGCATATTAACAGGCAGATAATTTTGAAGGGTTTCATATTGTAATGATTTAATTAATGGATTCGCGTCATGTAGTTACTACACGGGTCCGAGCTATTGTCGGAGTATTCGTTATTCTGGATGGTTATTGCTACGGTTTTCCAGGTTTCACTTCCCTGTGTGTTTTGCCATTTAACCTTTCCCTCATAGGTTCCCGGGGTTTTTTCCCGTATTCGGTAGCCCACTTCGTCCTGTGTAAAGCGATACCTTTCCAGCCCACCGAGTTCCGAATAGCGACCCAAAATTTCGCCGCCCGGCCCCCTGCGAAATGTTATCACCCTTCCATCACAACCCTCCCAGGATCCCAGAATGCTGGTTTCAGCAGCCGAAGGGAGATGTACACTTGATGTCGATTTACAGCTGAAGGTCGCGCAGCATACAAAGGAGATCATGCAAAATTTAAAGGTGTTCAATTTCATGCTCAGTCTTTTCGCCGGTATTTGTCTTTGATGAATTCAAAGTACATATACCCAAAGCGGTCAAACCAGTCCTCCACCCCGTATCGGGCTTCGCATTCGCTGAGTTCCAGCATGGACCGGGACAGGCTGTTTAACAATTCCGCATACTTTCTGTCGTAGGCGGTTTCGAGTTCGGCAATCGACTTCTCAATATTCCGGCGCTGTGTTTGCCAGGCCATGCCTGAAACGGCGTGTATCCCCGAGGCATTATCCCCGAAAGAGAGTGCCGCATTGGAAAAGTCTTTTGTGCATTTATAGATCGTGGCCAACTGCTCAAAGAGGTACCTCACCTCGTTAAAGCTTTGGCGGGCTTCCAGAAAACAACCGGCGCAGCTGTTTTCGTCATCGAAGCCGTCGTCGTTAAAGGGCACATCGCAGAAAGAAGGGATGCGCGGTTCGCCGGGGATGGGTGTGGAATTGATGCAACTTCCCAGTCCAGTATAACTGTTATAGAGGTTTACTGCGTTATCCAGGAATTCCCGAATGCTCTTTAATTTGTCATTCAGGTCATCGAGATCATCCGAAGGATCGTAACCGTCGCCCATTTCTTTCTCCAGCTCCTCTTCAAATTTGCCGTTGTCCAGATCCTCCCCATTGTAATAGCGGTCTTTATAGAAAAACCCGGGGGTGGCAGTTCCCTGACCGGCGGCCTGGAAGGAGAAGGAGATTAGCAGGACAATCACCGCAGCGGATTTCTTCCCCATGAGTTTACCGGCCAGTAAGCCGATTACCAGCAAGGCCACCCCCAGGGCGATATAGAGAAAAGTATTTCCTCCGGAACTGCTATCCGCCCCGGACTCGGATATCTCGGCCGCGGCCACAACCCCGTCCGAATCGGCGATTTTGACAAACGGGTTGCCCAGGTAGGTTTTTTGGGGCGCACTGGCACTGGCCATAATGGTGAAGTTGATGGTTTCGCCCGAAGGGGAATCGATCTTCAGCCCGATATCGCCGTAGGCCCGGACCTTAAAATGCAGGATGCCGTCTTCAGCGCTGGCTGAGGACTGTTTCTCGATGACGTCCTTCCAGTTATCGTATACCAGGGAAGCCTCAAGGGGGGCAGTATTTCCGAAACCTTTCACCAGGATGTCCACAAAGCGGAACATGTCGTGGCCCTTGATATAGTAATAGCGGGTCGAGTCGACGCTGCTCAGGGTAGCCAGGAATTTGGCGTTTTTGCGACCCTGTCGGGTATCGTCCTGCAGGGCGAGTTCAACGGGCCGGATCCGGTCGTTCAGGGTAAACGGCTGGGCGTGTGCCCGGATGACGGGTAACAGCAGGAAGAGGAGAAGCCATGCGGCGTTGGTCCATTTCATAGACGGTTATTTTTGGTAGTGGGCGATCAGGTAATTCGCAATTTTATAGGTGTTCTGCCGGATTGCCTCCTTTTGTGCCTCCGTCGGCCTGGGGCCGTCGGGGTTGAGGTAATTGTAGCTGATCTTTACGGGATTCCCGTAATTGGGGTTCAGCAGGAGTAAGAATCCCTGGGCAGGATGCCTGGAAATATAGGTGTCGCCGGTTTCACTGACCCGGATATCGTACAGCTCATCCTCCATCGCCGAACGGATGTTGTCCCTTACAATGTCCTGCGGCCACATTTCATTGCCTATCTGGTACCGGACGGTCAGGCCGTCGTCGTGCATGGCGGAATAGGCGCACAACCCATTGTAATTGCTTTTTTCCTCTGCGCGCCCGGCTTCGACCCCCAGGGCTTCGGCGAGTTGTGCGCTGGTGAGCTTGCAGGTGCCCTGGGCAGCATATAAATCCGTGTAATCCGCTTTTTGCTCCAGGGAAATATCCCCGGACGGTGCGGCAGCAGAAGGGGTGCTGTCTGCACCTGCAGGGCCTTCCTTCTTCCCGGATTCGCCACAGGCTACAAAAAACATGAGGCACGGGCTGATCAGCAGAAATATTCGCATCCGGTATATCCAAGGTGTCTCCATCTTATATTTTTTAGTTTCCTTTTTTCAGGGTAACAACTGCCCCGCTCATCGCGTCGCGGATCACCAGTTTCTCCGAAGAGTATTCCAGGATGGTTTGTGTACTGGTAACCTTTGTCCGGCTCACTTCGTCTCGGGTCTCGCCCACCACGGTCATGGTAGTCCCCTCTAATTCGTAGGTCCCTCCGCTATCTGTCAGCAGGTTGCACTCCTCGTCGTAGAATTGCGTGTGATAGGTAGTGCCCGAATAGGTGATGTTGGATTTTCGATTGCACTCGTTCAGGGTTTCGTACCCCGGGAGGCCTTCGAGGGACTCGTAATACCAGGTGCCCTCAAGGACTATTGTTTCCTCAGGTTCCGGATCGGATTTCTGTTTAACCTTGCTGGGTACGCCAAAAATCGCGTCGATGGCCTGGTCTGTTTTATCCTCGGCCTTTTGCTGGACCTTGCGCTCAACAGTTTGTTCCACTCCCCGGGCCGCGGCCTCTTCCGCTTTTTTCCCCAGCTTTTTGAGGAATTGGGCGTTTCCGTGACCGATGGCCCCCAGGAAGAAAATCCCGGCCAGCATGCGAATCATTATCCAATTTTTCATGACACTTGTGGTTTACTCTTTGCTGAAATGCGTTTTTTGAACCAGTTTCTCCTGGTTGACAATATTCAACTCGTAATGCCCCTTTTTCATGTGCACGATATTCAGGTAAATTTTGCCATCGGGGACTGGGGGGAGGAGTCCCTTATAGTGCTTGGGTTCGGGCATTGGTAGTCTACTTTCAAGGATGAAATTACCCGATGCGGGTGAGAAGGCCGGGGAGGTATGTAACAGCCTTAGGGCGAAATGTAACACGCGCCGCCAGGTCCCTGGGGACGGGGCGTTTCAACGATTGTTCCGGTGGGGGGGAGGTCAGTTGGCCCCCCGGTACTCGGAAGGCGGAACCCCGAAGAGGTTCTTGAAGCTTTTGGAAAAATAACCGACGTCGTTAAACCCTACGGAGTACGCAACCTCCGAGACGGAGTGCCCCGATTTGCTCAGGATTTCCGCGGCGGCTTTCAGCCGTTCATTCCGGATAAATTCGGTTGCAGAAACCCCCAGGAGGGATTTGAGTTTGCGGTGCAATTGCATCCGGCTCAGGTTCATTTTCCCGGCAAATGACTCGGCGGAGAACCCCGTGTTTGCCAATTCGTCGGCAAGAACCTCCTCCAAACGCGCCAGAAACTTTTCGTCGGCCGAACTCAGGGAAATTTCCATTGGCTTGAGCACCAATTCCCGACTGTAGCGTTCCCGCCATTTCCGGCGTTCCTCCAGCAACTGGCCAATCTTGGACTGCAATATCTCGTGGTTGAAAGGCTTGGTCAGGTAGGCATTGGCTGCGTGTTCCAGTGCAGCCAAATGGTCTTCGTCCGATGAGCGCGCCGTGAGAATCAAAACGGGGATCAGGGAGGTAAGCTCATCGTTTCGCAACGCTTCCACCAATTCAAAACCATCCATCTTCGGCATCATCACGTCGGTAATCACCATATCGGGTATTTCCTGCCGGGCAAGGTCAAATGCCTCCCGGCCGTCCCGGGCCTCCAGGATTCGGAAATCATCCTGGAAAATACTTCCTACAATCGCCCGGATATCCGCGTTGTCATCGGCTATCAGCAGAACAGGCGATTCCTGTTCGCCTGTGTCCGGGAGGTCCGTTACGGGGTATTCCCGTCCCGAAGGCTTTTCATCCACAACCAGGGCATTTTTAAGGTCCCTGCCCAGGGGGATGCCCACCGTAAATAGCACTTTTTCATTTTCCAGCCGGGCCTGGAGCTGGCCTTCATAGAGGTCCACCAGGTCCCTGACCAGTGCCAGCCCGATACCGTGACCCGGCAGGTGATGGTCTTTTCGGTAGAAGCGTTCAAACAGGTTTCGGATATCCTGCTGGTTGAGCTGCTTGTTAAAATTGGTTATTTCCAGTTGCAGCGGCCCCGACAGACCGGCATGGGCCCTGAAAGTCACCGGTGTACCCGCATCCCGGTATTTAAAGGCATTCGATAGCAGGTTGACCACAATTTTGGTCAGGATATCCCGGTCCAGGTAAACCGGTTCACCGGGTACATCGAAATGGGTTTCAAAGGGCACCCCTTCGTTTTCTGCCTTCATTTTAAACGGCTCGGTAAGGGTGTGCAACAAGGAGGAAATCGCTTCTTTTTTCAACAAGATCCGCAAGCTGCCTTCTTCGAGTCGCGACAATTCCATCAGTTGGTCCACCAGTTCCAACATCCGGTCCGCGTTTTGGTCTATAAGCTGCAGTTGTTTTCTGTTTTCTTCTTTGGCGAGGTCGCGGGAGAGCTGCCTTACCGGGCTCTTGATCAGCGTGAGCGGCGTGCGGAATTCATGGGAGATATTGGCGAAAAACCGGGACTTCATGGCGTCCAGTTCCCGGATTTTCCGGGCAGTGCGCAACCTGTTCCTGTAAAGTAAAAATAAGGTTCCCGAACCCAGGAGCAGCAGTGCCAGCGCCCCGGCATAATAATAATTCTGACTTTTCCTCCGTTGTTCGGAAAGTTGGTTCCGGGCCGTGAGCAGGGCGATTTCCTGTTCTTTTTTCTCCGTTTGGAATTCCGTCTCCAGCGCGTAGATTTCTTTGTTTTTATCGATGCTGTCCCGGACGTTGCGTACTTCGATATAGCGCTCATAAGTGCGAACCAGCGAATCCAGGTTCCCAGTGCGTTTGTACATCTCAATCAGGTTGTCGTAGGCCGTGCTGATCGTCTGATAATCGCCTTGGGCCTCTGCCATTTTAATCGTTTGGTCATAGTACCTGTACGCTTCCTCGAAATTGCCGGTTTCGTAATAGAAGTATGCCATATAGCTGATAGCCCAGAGTTGGAGGCGTTTATTTTCCCCGGAGAACGCCAGGTCGTAGTATTTTTTGTAATCCGTTTCGGCTTCCCCAAAGCGCTTCATTTGCAGCAGCAGATAGCCCCTGCAGATAATGGCGTACGAATAGGAATTCTTATGTGTCAGATTGTTTTGCTCGTGGTAGGCAATCGCTTCATTTAGCAACGGCAGGGCTTTGTCGAATTGTTTGGACGAAGTGTAGGCCTGGGACAGCCCGATATGGACCTCGTTGATGCCGAGCTCATTGCCGATTTGCTGAAATACTTCCAGTGCCTGGCGGTAATATTGAACGGCTTTTTCGTAGTCATGGGTTAAACGAACCGAATAACCCATGTAGTTCAATGCCTGGCCGCGCGGTTCGGATACCCTGAGCGCCTCGTTTTGTCGGCACACCGAATCTGCCCGGGAGTAATACAGAAAGGCCTTCGGGTAGTCAAAATCGTAGAAATAGACGTTGCCGATGCTGATAAAAGTCTCCGCATTCAGCGTATCGTTCCGGGTAGGGGAGATGACCTGGAACAGGGAATCCAAATCGCTCTTGTCCTGGGCGCGGCCATTCCACGGGTTGAGGAGGGAAAATACCCCTGCAAATACCAGCAGGGCGGGAATGGACAATTTCTTATGGTACGGGCAACAGGCCAAGACGCTGGATTAAGTGACCGGATTATTTCCTATTGAAATTTAAGAAATTGCCCTGGTATTCCGGCAATCCCCACATCATAGCCGGGGAATAATTGCCGGGAAAATCTACGAATCCGGATGCATGCCTATCTCGCAGCCCCGGTATCCCGGTTATAATCTTCGACCAGGCGCAGGAAGGCCGCCTCGTATTCCTTACCTACGTAGATGCCCATTTTGTGTTCCGCCGAGAACTGGTTGCGCAGGCCGTAGTGGTTGCTGTCGTAGTTTTCCTTGACGCGGGCATTGTCGCCGATATAGTTGAGCAGGTTGATCTGCTGGACGTTTTTCGGGTGCTTGGTGTGTTTGTGGATCAGCAGCTGAAAATTGTTCTGGATGTAATGGATGAGTTCATCCCGGTTGCCCATCACATAGTCCGCCAGTTCGTGGTTGATTTTCCCGGTGGTCCGGCTGTAGAGCTTGTACATCTTAATCGGCCCATCGGCAATCCGCTCCAGGGTCATCCGTTTGGGGATCATCTTAATGGCCCGTCCGGTGAGGTCCGTATACCAGATGGTTTCAAATACCCGCCCGTCTTCCAGGGAGAAACTTTCAAAATGCTTGGGCTCCATCTTCTGCTTCATCTTTCCCTTGAGCTTGCCAGTTTTTTGGTATTTGGCCCAGTCCTTGGGCTCCACGTAGGTGATCCCCTGCTGGAATCGTTGGGGGAAGCCGAAGTCAATTTCTATATATACTTCCTTCTCCTTGCCTTTTTTAAGGTGCAGGGTACCCTTGTGGTAGAGGCCCTGGGCGATTGCCCCTGAGGTGCACAACAGGATAAAGAACCCGGCAAGGAATGTATTTGCGTATTTCATAATATTGACAATTAGGTAATTGCGGAATATTAGAACGCTTCACAGGCCGGGATATTGTCGGAGGTTTTAAACCGGAGCCCTTTTTGCCTTTGAAACCGGACCCCCATTATTCTTACGAAGCCGCCCGGCCTTCCGGACGGTTTCGCTAAAGGGTACATTCCGGTCGTCATCCCCGTGGATCAGGAGCACCGGGTATCTCCGCCTGCCGTTAAAACTGATCCAGGCCTGTTTGCCAGTCGATGGAGCCATCCTTTACCAGATTGAGCAACAGGTTCTGAAGGTCTGCATCGAAAGCCGGCAGGTCGGATCGGCGGTAGTTCAACAGGATGGTTGCGCTGACCCCGTTGTTCCCGATCATAAACCAACTGCGGTTGCCGGGCAGGCTCCCGGTGAAATAATACAAATCCTGCTGCTCCCAAAAGGCCAGTCCCCGGGTAATATTCGATTGGAGGGAGGAGGGCCGGATCATTTGTTGCCGGGCAGTGGCGCTCAGAATATCCGGGCGGATGTTCATTCCGTCAATTGCACAAAGAAAGCGCAAAAGGTCCGGCGCGCTGATAACAACGCCTCCATCCCCGTCCCTGCGGGAGGCGATGGAATAGATATAGGGAGCATCGGCGGCCGTGCCATAGTATTCCACCTCGTTGGGTTCCCGGTCGGATTCCCGAAAAGTGGTGGTTTTAAATGAAGTTATCCCGATAGGGGAGAGCAGGTTTTCCAGATACGCCTCATAGGACTGGCCACTGGCCACTTCAATGATCCGCGCCAAAAGCCAGTACCCCGTATTGCTGTAACTGAACGCCTCTCCGGGGGCATGGCTGAGGTCCCAGTTATTGAGCAGGTATTCTATAAACTGACTGTTCCCCAATTCGGGTTGATAGTCGATGGGGTCGCCTCCTGAAGAAACGCCCCACCCCCCCAGTTCATGCGTCAACAGGTGGTCGATGGTTATGTCGAGCTCGTCGGCCGTCAATTGGGCGGTCCCGAAATCCTCACCCAGGATTCCCTGGGAGCCGAATACTTTGTCTTCGGGATGGAGGGTGCCTGCATCGATGAGCTTCCAGACAGCAGCAGCCGTAAATACTTTTGAGATGCTCGCGATTCGAAAAACATCATCCGCCCGGACAGGTGTCTGAGTGGCTACATCGGCAAGCCCGTATCCCTTGGTATAGACCAGGCGCTCATCGACGCTAACAGCCAGGGCAGCACCGGGCACATCGTAGGTTTCCAGAAAGGAGCGCACCGAGGCATCTACATCGGGAAGGTCGGTTTGGGATTGCGGGTCCGGGTCCGGGTCCGGATCCGGATCGGGGTCGGAATCCGTGTTGGGGTTTTCAATGGGGTCCGGCGTTTGGTCGGGGTCCGGGCCTGCACTGTCTTTACTGCACGAGAGACCGATTAACAGGATTAAACAGGCCAGGAGCCGAGCCAGGGTAGGGATGAGCTGATTTTTCATTGGACATAGGGATTGGTGGTTCTAATGGGATATCGAAAGGGGATGAAAATGTCATCACAAATATTTTTATGATGACATATGGCCGGGAATTCGATGTATTGATAAAGCAACCACCATGAAACACTTTAAGATTTTTTCCCTTCTCCTGACCCTGCTCGTTTTTGGATGCAGCAAGGACGATGCCGGAACTGCGATTGTCCAGGGTGCCAATTCGCAGATTTGTGCAAACGTCAACGGACCCTCCGCCATTTACTGGGATTTTGCACATTCCATTCCGGCCCCATTGACCGAGGTACCCCTTATTGCGAACCCCGGCCAACAATTTGTACACAGCCAGATGCCCTTGCTGGGTTTTGTCATTCCCCAGGGCTTTACGGCATTCGAGATTACCGAGCCGCAAACCGCCACACTGGGTGTCAATGTCATACGCAACGACAATGCTGTGGTCTTCCGTTATATTCCCAACACCCAGGCTCCCGGTCAGGTTTCGGCCACGGCGATTATCGCCAATGAAATTAACGCCTTGTTTAATTTTTACGGATTCAACGGGACCCCGGAAGTGGTGTGTACCACCTCTGCCAGCAATGTTTTTGAGGGCATACCTTCCCAGTTTACCGCACGTCTGCTCCGGTTCAATGGAATCACTGCCCAGGTTTGGGTGCGATCGACATTCCTGGCCGGGGGGACATTTTCAGCCATTTCGGTTACCTCCGCGCCCTCGGCGGAATACGAATCCCAGGTGATGAACACCTTCTTTCCGATCAACTTCCAAATGTTTGTCGGCCGGGATGGGGGGTTTGTAGACAACGACGGTGATGGCTTCCCGGCTCATGAGGACCCGGATGACAATAACCCGGATGTTCCGGTCCCGAGGGGGTAGCCTAAATCCTTCCCGATAAAACCTCCGGATCCTAGCGGGATTCGGGGGTTTTTCGTCTGAGGGTATAATAAGTGAATAACACGGCAGCCGCCACCAGCAACCCTATCAGCCAACTCTGCCAACCCGAGTCTGCAGTCAAAGGAATCGGTTCGGTATCGCCCATCAGGATAAGCCCTGCCCAGTACTGGGGGTGTCGCATGCGGCCTTCGGCATTTTCCAGGTAGGCCATCTTGGCCAGCCGAAGGGCCTCGTCCTTCGCCTTACCTGCCTCCAGGAATTCATAGAAATACGTGAGAATCTGTGTGCTGGATTGCTCGTCAACCTGCCAGAGGCTCGTCAGGATGCTTTCACTGCCCGCATAATTGAACGCATGGGCAAGGGAGATCATCCCCTCTCCCGGCTGGTAACCCGGCTTTCCGGTCTCACAGGCCGTCAGCACAGCCAGGTTGGCATTCAGGTTTTGGTTGTAGATTTCATAGGTGTAGAGGTAGTTGTCGTTCAGGTTCCCGGAATCCCGCACATTTTTGGCAAATACGAGACGGGACAATTCCGGGCTTACATTATTGCTCTCCGCATGGGTGCCGACATGGATAATCTTGTGCTCGGCGGCATTTCCGGTAAACAACTGCTTGGATGCTTCGGTATTGAGAAATGTATTCCCCCGGAATCTTCGCCCGAGCTTGCGGACCAAATCTGAGCTGAAAGGCTGTGGCAACAGGGAAAGGTAGGCCTGGTCCTTCTCCAGGGAATCCTTCAGGGCCATTACATACTGCTTTTTCATGGAGGTATCGAATTCCGGGGCGAAGGCTATAAAATCACCCTGAAATTCCAGGGTTTTCCTGAGCGGATCCAGGAGCATGAAGCTGTAATTGTACGATATGGTATGCCGGGCCATCAGGCTCTTGGTTTTCAGGTCGCTATATCCGCTGATTGGGTCGCCCGTGAGCAGTTCAAAACTCAGGTTATACAATTCTCGGTCCGGGATAATGACGATGCGCCGTGTATTTATAAAGGCTTCCAGGGGCCTCCAGAGCTGCCCGTACAGGTCCGCGAGCAAGCCGAAATACACCTCGGGTTCTTCCCGGAGATTCGTAAGCCTGTTAATCTTGTCCAGAAGATCCTTACCGTCTAAGGAAATCAACCGCTCCTCCCGCCCATCGCTCAGGTAGGCATACAGGTCTTTTTCGATATAGAAGTAGCGTAATACCGATGTTTCCGGGGGGATCATCTGGCTCGGTTCCGGAATTCGCTCTTCCAGGGACCCATAGCGCATCTCGTAGTACTCCGGGTACAGCGCAGCCAGAGAATCCTGGAAAGCTTCCCATTCCCGGTTGCGGGCAATAAAGGTGGCGGGGCCCTCTGTCCCGAGATGGTCCAGGGAATTTGCCATGGATTTCCGCAGGGATTTTTCCCGCGCCTGTATTTCCGGAGGAAGCCCGGTAAAGGAAATCGCTTTCATATTCAGGCGCGTGCGAATCCGCGAATAAACCGCAGATTCGATGGTCGAAAGGAGTTGAGCGAGGTATTTGCGATTCCGGGTAAGCTGGTAAAGTTCGTTTTCGAGTTGGGATTTGAACGAAAAAATATCCCGGTTTTCCTCCATCAGCAAAGAGAGGTCTTCATAGGACTTCAGAATACTCTTGCGCTGCCGAAGTACGCCGATAGCCTTATCCAGGCTGTCTCGCAAGTTGTCGAGAAATATTTCGCTTTTCTCCGGTTCGAGCTGATACCGGCTTTTGGCCCAGAGCAACAGGTTCTTGGGTCGGAGGAAAAAAATGCGGATCGAATCCTTTTTCGCCTCGCTCCCCTGGAATTCATGCGAAAATTTAAGACCGTCCGCCGCCATTCGAAGTGCCTGGCGATAGTCCCCAAGATTAAAATACACCTCCGCCCGGGCGAGCAGCATGGCGTAATGCTGCAGGCTTCCCTCAAAAGCTCCCGTCGAGACAAAATCATAAACCTCATTCCCGAGCTTCTTGGCTTTTTCCGGCTGTTCATTCCGGGAATAAAACAGGGCCATATCGGCCAATTCGTCCAGAAAGTCCTTGGTGTAATCCCCTTTCATGGCTGCCCGGAAGGAGGCTTCTCCTTTCTGGTAGAATGCCGCGGCCTGATCCGTTTCACCCAATGCTTCCAGGGTGCTTCCCAAACTCGTTTGAGCAAAAGCCAGGTAGTAGGTATTCGGACGGGAGGTGTTTTTGAGGCGTTCAATAGCGCGGGTAAAATTCTGGCGGGCCTCCTCGAGTTTGCGCGTGCCCATCTGCGCCTGGCCCAGGAGCATGAGGGAGATAGCCAGGTTGATGTCGTCCGGGGCGTAATTTTTCTTCTTTTCGGCAAAGGAATGGGCGATTAGTTTTTCGGCCCGCGCGTATTCGCCGATGCTGTTGTAATAAGCGCCCAGGTTGTCGAAGGAAATAAGTTTTTGCTTTAGCGCGTCGAGTTTTTGGCCTTCGTTGGTAGATTCCTTTGCGAATTGACGGAGCCACAAAATGGCTTCCTGCGTGGTTTCGATGGCCTGCTCCACCTCCCCCTGGGCCTGTAACAGGATGGCGATGTTTCCATTGAGCAGGGCGGGGCGGAACAGTTGGTTCCAGGGGGTGGAATCCAGCTTCCTGACCGAAGCCTTTGCCGCCCGGAAATAGTACATGGCACTATCCGGCTGGCCCGAGAACCACATGAGCCGGCCCATGGTGTTATACGTAAAATAGTACATTTCATGGTCCTGGTCCCCGCTTTTTTCCCGTAAGGCGAGGTTTCGCAACTGATGCTTTTTGGACAGGGCGATGTCGCCCATGTTGTACGCCTTCGTTCCCAGGGTGTAGTGAACGCCTTCCAGGTCGGCTTTCACCGGATCCTCAATGGCGCCGGCCAGCTCCAGCGCCAACAGGGCCTTTTCATAGGCGGTTTTCGGGTCGCCTTTGTCATCGTACAGGTTGGCGAGTTCAAGGTAGGCGTTTTTCAGGGCTACGGTGTCTCCCGCATCCCTGATACGGGCAATGAATTGCTCCGCATTTTTAACTGCCAGCTCCCAGTCGTTGCCGGCCAGGATCCGGCTGCCTACCAGGGGCAGGTAGGCTGGCAAACTGTCGAACAATGCTTCCCGGAAATAATAGCTGGTCTGTTGCCGGATTTCTTCCCGGGCCTGTTGGTTTTCCCCCCTGGAAATGAGGCTGTCGATATACTCCCTCCCTCTGGGCAGCGCTGTACCTGACTGGGCGCATATTCGAGGCCCGCAGATGATTGAAAAAATAAAAAGGATGTACGTAACCCGGCGCCTCATGTCTTAGTCATTCAGTTCCCGAAGCAAATCGTTCGCCCGGGGGTTGGAGGATTTTGACAGGTACTGTTTCGCCTGCGGCAGGTTGCCCAATTTTAAGTGTGCCATTCCGAGGTAGAAGTACGCATCGTCCCTGAAATACGAGTTTTCCGATTGAATCGCGACCTGGAAATACGCAAGGGATTCGCGGGGGTTCTCACGGGCCAGCTCTGCGGCCCCCAGAAAATAATTCAGCGTGTCATTTTCCGGCCTCGCTTTGTAAAGCGGCTCCCATTTCCCGATTGCCTCCCGGTAATTCCCGCGCTTATAGTCCACCATAGCCTCATAAAAATCATATTCGCCTGCATGGCCCATGACCGTCGGCAGGCCCGGGTCCGGAACAAAATGTTCGCGGAATAATTTTTCATTCGGAGATTGCCTGGTGAGCAACCATGCACCCACAGACAGGAAGACTGCCAGGCTGGCCGCAATCATATAAGCCTTTCGTCGCCACGTGCGGGCCGGGGGCGTGCCTCCCCGGGAACCGACTTGCCCGTGATAGGACTCCAGAGCTTCCCGAAGGTTGAGTTCCTCCACGAGTTCCGCGTACTCGCGAAATTCGGCAAATTGCCGGGCCCACTCGGTTTCCCCGGCGAGTTTTGCTTCGAATTCCTGGCGTTCGTCCGGTTGCATGCGCTGGAAAAGGTACCTTTCGAAAACCTCCAGTCGTTCTTGCGGTATGGATTCCGGTTTACTCATTATTGTTGATTTGGTAGCTGATAGCTCGCAGCTTTTCCATACATCGGTACTTCTGATTCCGAGCCGAATTGGCTGCGATCCCCATAGCCTCCGCAATCTGCTCCATGGACTTTTTTTCAAAATAAAACAGCCGGAGCAGCCTGCGGCAATTCTCCCCCAGCTGGGTCATGGCGGTTTGCACGGCCAGACGCTTATCTGCCAGGTCCTGGGCAGCCTCCGGGTCTGATTCTTCCTCTCCCACAACTTGAAGGTGGGAGAGTGAATTGGACGAAGCTCTTTTAAATGCCGGAGAGCGCAGGTAGTCGATCCATTTGTTGCGTGCGATGGAATAGAGGTACCCCTGCAGGTTGCCTTTGACAAACCGCTCCTCCCTGACGTGCTTCCAGCAGGTTATAAAGGCTTCCTGAAATACGTCTTTGGCCTGTTGCTCACTGCCGCTATTCTTTAAAACATACGTTCGGACCCTGGGATACATCTCAACATAGACTTTTTGGAGAACTGCCTCCTCGTTTGCTTTGAAAGCCGCTATGGTTTTTAATGATTCCCCCATACTTGCAGAAAGTATAGGGGAATTTACATTTTTTAACGATTACGCCTGCTTTCTATCGACCAGGTATCAATTTTTTGGTTTTAGGTAAACCGTCACCTGTGCAAAGCCTTTGGCCGTTGCGTAACGCGCAAGCGTCGAACTCAACCAGGCAGACACATTCCCGCTGTTTGGGCCGGAAATGGCCGAGACCGGGCATCTTAATTCCAACTCCATGCCTTCGCCCACCTCTTCGGGGAACCAGGTGTCGCTGGTCCGGGAACAGGAAGGAATCACATCCGGGATCCGCTCCATGATATGCATGGAATACTTTTCCACCTCGTAGCCTTCGGGGATATCCGCTGTGGCATTATTTGTATGCCAGGCAAATTTGCTCCAAACCTGGGCGTTGTGGAAAATACCTGACTGATCCCGGTGGCTGCCCACATCTATGGGCACGTAATACCTCAGGATATCCTCTTTGTTTTGGATATTGATGGTTGCCTCGATTTCGTCATAGAGCTCATATTCCGAAAGCGTCCCGTTCTCATCGATTTCCGAGGCATAGTATATGGTGGCGGTCACATTTTCAACACCCTCCTCGGATTCCTTATCAAAACAGTGGTATTCCACTGTAAATCCATTCCCGTCCTCCAGGGTGAGCGTATTGGTGTGGCCGTTGAGTTTCCCGAATTCGCCGCCGATTTCCCAATGGACCTTGTAGGTCAGGCCAAAGTCCGTGCGGCTCATCGCCTGGCCATCCAGGTCGTAGAGACCCATGGACAGTTTGTCATCACCTTCGACGGTGATTCCGTTGGGCCGGATTACAAACTCCTTATCGCTGATGTTGATGGTCGCCGAATCCTTGCCCACTGCGACCCCCTCCCTGAAAACCTCCACACGGATGATTTCTTTGGCATCGGCGGGCAGGGATTCGATATTTCCATCACTTTGATAGGTGATTTCTTCGGTGGTGGAGGCCGTTTCGAAATCCCCGTACAACCCCTCGGTAGACCAGTTAAAGGTGTATTCCCCGGGGGTAATTTCTTCATCGTCCAGAAGATCGGCCTTCAGGCCGACTTTCTTGCCTTTGAGGATTCCTTTGTACCTCGGGTTGATGCGCACGGTGCCTTTGGAGACGGTAAAGTCGAAAAATTCAAGTTTTTGCGACGTCTGCATGTCGTAAACTACGCGGGCAATATCCGATGAGGTGATAATGGCGTTGGCGATGGCCAGCGGGCCGGAAAGCTTCCCGATCACCTTTTCAAAACGACTTGCTGTTAAGTTGGTTACACCTGCCTTTTGGAACAGGCCAATGATTCCCTTCCAGAAGAGTTCGGAGCCTGCTCCATTTTCTAAAGCCGCCCACAGGAATTCAATAGCTGCCGTTTTGAGATCCCCGCTTTCAAGCGCATTGTATGCAGCCGGGGAGCTCGACAGGATCAGGTTGGCGCTTTCCTGCAGGGTCGTTATTGCATTATCGTTATCGATTGCATCCGCAGCACTTACTCCATTTGAAATAATCGGGATCACCGCATCCAACAATAAGGTTTCCAGGTTGAGTTTGATAACTTCGCTGCGTTCCTCATCCGTAAGATTGTGATCCCGTTTCCCAGGGCCTACCACCCGTACCCGGTATTTGGCAGCCTCTTCCTGGCCTGTCAAGGGCAGATTAACGGGGCCATTCTTTGTGAAACCAAGGGTAGCGCCGTTCCCGCGAGCCAATTCAATCAGGTTGCCCTGGGCGGAGGTGACCCCGGTGGTGGGTGAAATAAAGATGTCCTTCTCGGCGGGCCGGTCGGCATCCGGGATACCGCGGGGGTTGTAGATTTCCTCAAATTCCGATTCCCCGGACATCCGCCTGGCGTACTTGTAGAAATAAGCCCGGGCCCTGCGCCTTTTGAAATTCAGGACGTTTACTGCAAAAATATTCGTCTCGTCGGAGGTGATGGCCACACCGCTTTTGATTTTTGTATCTTCCAACAGGATCGCATTGGTGACATCGATGACCTCTTTGTTGCCTACCAAATCCCGGGCCTTTTCAGTGGCCCATACGGGGAATTGCCCGGATTGTACGAATGTTGGATCCGCCGCTATTTCCGCCTCGAGTGCCGCCACCAGCTCAGCGGTTTCCGGCAGACCCCGGAATTCTCCAAAATATTTTTCGCGGATTTCCGGCAACTGGAAAACGGTTCCCAGCGCATAGTACATGGCAAATTCCAGGGTAGCCTCGGCGTCCAGCCTGGGGTAGTCGCGACTCACAAATCCCATCAGGACAATATCGCCATTGGCGTCGGTGAGATAAGCAAAACTCCTGTTGTCTTTTACGAGGGATGCCGTTGCCTGACCCCCGGAACTGACATCAAAAGTTTCAAAAAGCACGTTCAGCGTAGTGGTGCCCAGGTCCAGGTCCGACCCGGCAGGCATCTCAACCTGGAGTTCGACGGACTCAAAGGTTAATTCGGAGTCTCCTCCCGGATCATCGTCGGTTGCGTTTCCGTCGTCGTCGTCGGTCTGAGAGACGTCGTCAACCATATCCGTAATATCGTCACTCTTACTGCATCCCGGTGCCATTGCGAATACCAACAGGGCCAGGATTAAAAATGTATAGAAGGATCTCATTGCTTCTCGTTTGGTTTGTTTATAGTCGGATTGCTTCTTTTGGGAATAAGGCCATCAAAAGGCTCGCTTAACCCGGACCCATTCCCGGTTGTTGAGGTTGATATCTCCGTTGGGGGTGTAGAACAGGTCGTCGTTTCGGATGTAATTGCCTTCGCTGTCCATCCAGTACTCCGTGGACCCGGCGTTTACCTGGTAGTTTTGGCCGGTCTGGGGGTTGTAGACCGTCTCCTCCTCGTGGATCATGTTCACGAATTGTCGTTGGCCTGTATCGCTCCCGGCTCCGAAGTTCCGGTTCATAAAGGAGGCGTGGTTCGCGTCCTGGGCAGCCCAGATGCCTTGCATTTTTTCCTGGTGGGCATTGAAGGCGGCCCAGCGCGCATTCATGCGGTTTTGATGTTGTTGGGCTGCTAACCGGGCCCTTTGTTCGTTTTTCATCTGCCTTTGCCGGGCCAGCTGAGCCACATATTGTTCCCATTGCGGGTTCTCGATGGTACTCCGGATGGCTTGTTGCATCTCGGTCAGCGTTTGTTCAAAGGAGGCTTCTTCGGCAAAGGTGTAACTGATACTATAGAACCAAACTTGCATGGACCCGGAAATGGCGGGCTGTTGCATGCTGACTATGGAAATACCGGCAAGGGCCTTCCGGCCTTTTCCGTCGGCCCATTCCGTATTGTAGGTGATCAGCCGGGTTTGGGCTTTAGACTTCGCGGCTATTTTATATCTTAAGAACCGGTCTGTTTCGGGGAATGACCGCTCGCCAAGGAGGTGGAAACCGCTGTTTTCCATACGGTCTCTGACTTCCTCCGCAAACAGCTCCTTTGGGTGCGGCAGGGGCCGGAGCAATTTTGCCATCGGGCTGGATAGCATGTACTGGGACATTTGGGGATCGCTATAGGCTACGTGGAATTTGATCGGTGTGTTGAAGTTTTTCAATCCGCCCGGCCCGGTAATCTGGATCAGAAAGGTTGGAAGTTTTTGATCCGTGGTGTAGATGGGTTTTGAAATAACCCGCCAGTCAGACGGATATGCGGTAGTTTGCACAATTAACCCTGTACGGGCATCCCGGAATTCATGCTGTTTGATTCCGGATTCCCGGGAGTAAGAAACTTCGGCAGCTTCCGCTCCCGGGTTTACCGGGGCGGCAACGCTTTCCGAAAAGGTGTTTAATTCCGGGTCGTCACCGGTTCCGGCGGATTCCTGGTTTGCAAAGCCGCAGCCTGCCAGGATTATCATGTTCAGAAGGTACAAGAAGGGATTTTTCATGAGGATAGGATTTTGTCGCTTTCCTATCTATCGGATTATCCGGGAAGATGTCATCAGGGAGGTAAAAACCGTAAAGGTTTATCCGTTTTTACGCCGGATTGAATAAAATCGGATATTTTGCCGGGTGCGAAAACCACGTTCCATGAATCGAAACAGCAAATTACCTCTGGCGGGCAAGCCGTGGCTTTGGCCTGGTCTGCTGGTGCTCCTGTGCCTTTGGGCGACGCCGGTAATTGCCCAGGCTGGAAATTTTTTAGAGTTGCCCGGGGCCACGCTCCATTATCGGGATTTCGGGAAAGGCCTGCCTATTTTGGTGATTAACGGCGGCCCTGGAATGAGCAGTGAGGGGTTTATCCCGTTAGCCTGGAAACTCGCCGAGAATAATCGGGTAATCCTCTACGACCAGCGGGGGACCGGAATGTCGGAACTGGAAGTCGTCAATGATTCAACGGTGACCATGGACCTGATGGTCTCGGATATCGAAGCGCTTCGCCGGCATTTGGGGATCGACAGGTGGGTGGTGATGGGGCATTCTTTCGGGGGCATCCTTGCGTATTATTATGGATCGCAACATCCTGGCAAGCTGCTGGGCATGATTCAGTCCTCCTCCGGGGGTATGGATTTGGCGCTGTTGGGCACCCTGAATATTCCCGGTAGCCTGACGCAGACGGAACGGGATTCCCTGGGGTATTATAACCGAAGGATCCGACGTGGCGATACCGCATATGCGACCCGATTAAAACGAGGGGAATTCCTGGCCCCGGCCTATGTATACCACCGGGAGCATATACCGGTTGTGGCCGAGAGGTTGACCCAGGGGAATAGCGCGATCAACCGGCTCGTCTGGCAGGACCTCCGGCGGATGGGCTATGATGTGAAAGCCCGCATGGGCAAGCTGGCCTACCCGGTACTCATCCTGCACGGCCGCGAGGATATCGTGAGCCCGGAACTTGCCGAAAGGGCACACCGGATTCTGCCAAATTCCCGATTGGTAGTCCTTGAAGAGAGCAAACACTACGGTTGGCTGGATAATCCGGATAAGTATTTTGAGGCGATAGAGGGTTTTCTGGGGATGCTGGAAGACAGGTGATCATAGACTCGATGGGATTCTTTTCTCGCTGCGCTCGAAAAGGGCCCAGGGAGGGGGGCCTGCTGTAAAGCAAAACCCTTCCGGCTGCTGCGCATCCGGCGGGAGTTTTTCCATTTGTCCGAATTTGAGAGCAAGCTCAGGAGCTTTTTTGGTAATCGGTCTTTGGGCCGGGATTGCTTTCTCACTTCGTTCGAAAGCGGCCCATGGGGGTGGGCCTGCTGTAAAGCAAAACCCTTCCGGCTGCTGCGCATCCGGCGGGAGTTTTT
>NZ_CEXZKX010000002.1:0-52219 GCF_982776155.1 Robiginitalea sp. | reverse complement strand
CCATTTGTCCGAATTTGAGAGCAAGCTCTCCATTCGTCCAAATGAAAAAACCCCCCGCACTTACGTGCGAAGGGTTTTGCTTTACAGCGGTCTGGACGGGACTCGAACCCGCGACCCCCTGCGTGACAGGCAGGTATTCTAACCAACTGAACTACCAGACCAATGTTCCAACCCTTGCGGGTGCCAACAACAGTTGGCTTTGCGGAAATTGTCAGTGCTTCTTGTTCAAAAGCGTGGGCAAATATAAGGTACTATTTCAATCCGGCAAACAAAAAATCCATTTTTAGCGCAGCCTATCCGGCAAAGCGCTGGCGTTCTGTGAGGAAGGTATTCAGTACGCGGGCAAACGGGTCTGCAACGTCTATGCCTACATACTTGATGTCGTACTGCCCGCAGATGAGTTGGATGGAGCGGACGTAGCGGTCCAGGGCATCCCGGTAGGCGGTGCGGACGGTCTCGGGATAGAGGTCTACGTGTTTGCCGGTCTCCACATCCAGGAAGCGTTTCGGGGTGTTCTCAAAATCGAAGTCCAGTTCGGTGGCCCGGTCGGCCAGGTGGAAGAGGACTACTTCGTGTTTGTTGTATTTCAGGTGGCGGAGCGCCTCAAAGAGCTGTTCGTCCCCCACGCTGTCCTGGAAAAGGTCGGAGAAGAGGATCACCAGGCTGCGCCGCTTCAATTTCTCGGCAATCAGGTGCAGGTGGGCGTGGAGTTCCGTGCCCGCCCCGCGGCGGCCGGCTAGCCCCAGGTCGTTCAGTTTGGCCAGGAGCATCTGGAAGTGCCGCTCACTGCCTTTTTCCGGGGCGTGGTATTCGTAGGTATCGGCAAAGACGCTGAGGCCCACGGCGTCGCGCTGTTTTTTGAGCAGTTCCATCAGGGCGGCCGCGGCCAGGACGGCAAATCCCATTTTGTGCAGGTGGTCCAGGTCCAGCTTTTTCACCTCCGGGTAATACATGGAAGCCGAGCTGTCCAGGATCAGGTGGCAGCGCAGGTTCGTTTCCTCCTCATAGCGCTTTGTGTAGAGCTTGTCCGTTTTGGCAAAGAGCTTCCAGTCGATGTGCTTGGTGCTTTCGCCTGTGTTGTAGACCTTGTGTTCGGCGAATTCGGCAGAATACCCGTGAAAGGGACTTTTGTGGATCCCGCTGATATACCCCTCCACCACCTGCCGGGCCAGCAGGCCGAGGTTTTCGAACAGGGGGGCATTGTGCAGTTCCGATCTCAGGTCCATACCTCAAAGATACGAAGGGACGGGCAAGTAGCAGGTAATTTTCCAGAACCGGGGAGGAATGGGAGGAATGGGAGGAATGGGAGGAAGGGTAAGAAGGGTAAGAAGGGGAGGAAGGGGAAGACGGGGTGGAGCGTCACAGGAGCAAAAAAAAAATCCCGCAACCGGGGTAACCGGGAACGGGACTTTGAATACTGTGTATATCGAGTGGCTACAGGACCGCGTCGATCGCTTCGGCGTAAACCTTTTTCGGGCTGACGCCCACCTGGCGGTTTACGATTTCGCCATCCTTGAACACCAATACGGTAGGGATGTTCCGCACGCCGTACTTGGCCGCGAACTCCTGGTGGACATCCACGTCTACCTTCCCGACAACCGCTTTGCCGTCGTATTCCTGGCTGAGTTCCTCGATGATGGGTCCAACCATCCGGCAGGGGCCGCACCATGCCGCCCAAAAATCTACTACTACCGGTTTATCGCTTTTAAGGACCACCTCGTCAAAGGTCGCATCTGTTATTTCTAGTGCCATATTCGCTTTATTTTAATTAGTGCAAAGTTAGTCAATTATTTAAGCCGTCCCTTACACTGTGCGTATTCGATTTGTCGATATGCCGATTGAGTCCGTCGATAGGCGAAGGACAGGGCGCAGGATGCGGAGCAGGCCGGGATAAAGCCTGAGGGCCTGCCGGGGTTCGCGGGTAGACTTCTTAATTGAGTTTGTAATGCACTTCCTGGTCGCGGAGCGAATGGAGCAGTTCCGAGCTGATGTGGACCTTTTGCTTCCGGCTGGAGAGCTGTACCTTGATGGCTTCCTCCATCTCGTAGACCACAAAATTCAGGTGGTGCTGCCCTTTAAAGGAACGCAGCGTGTCCTGCAATTCCCGGATGCGCTTCTCGTGCAGCTGCCCGATATCGAGCTGGATGGTCAGTTTTTTGGCATAGGCGTCCATCACGTCCTGCAGCAGGAGGACCTGGTTGTACTGGAGGCGGGGGTCGCCTTTTTTTCCGGTTTCCCGGTTCACCCAGCCTTCCCGGACAAAGACTTTCAGGTAGATAAACGCATTGATGGTCAGGAAATGCCGGAATTTCAGGTATTCCTCCCCGAAAACCTTGAATTCAAAGGCGTCTGAATAATCCTCCAGGGTAAAGATCGCCCAGCCCTTGCCGTTTTTGGAAACCCGGTGCTGCACGTCCGTAATCACCCCGGCCAGGCTGAGTTCCCGGTTGAGGTAGGGCGACAGGTCGTTCAGGGCATAGATCTCCGTATTGCAGAACGCCTGGATTTCCGTCTTGAAATCGTCCAGGGGGTGGCCCGAGATATAGATGCCCACCACCTCTTTTTCCCGTTTCAGGGTCTCCATGGTACCCCATTCCTCGCAGGGCGGGATTTCCGGCTCGGCAATCTGCACTTCGCTGCTGCCCCCAAATAGGCTTACCTGGGAGGAGTTTTCGCTCTCCTGGAAACGGGCCCCGAAGCGAATCACCTTCTCCAGGAAACTCACCCCGTCCGTGCCGCAATCGAAGTACTGGGCGCGATGCGCATTTCCCAGGGAGTCGAACCCGCCCGCCAGGGCCAGGTTTTCAAAGGCCTTCTTGTTGGCGGCCCGCAAATCGATGCGCTTGGCCAGGTCAAAGATAGACTGGTAGGGGCCGTCCGCCTTGCGGTTTTCCACGATGGTTTCCACGGCACTCCGCCCCACGCCTTTGATGGCCCCCATGCCAAAGCGCACCTGGTTGTCCTTGTTCACCGCGAACTTGTAATAGGATTCGTTGACATCCGGCCCGAGAACGTCCAGGCCCATCCGCCGGCATTCCTCCATAAAGAAGGTTACCTGCTTGATGTCGTTCATATTGTTGGAGAGCACTGCGGCCATGTATTCGGCCGGGTAGTGGGCCTTCAGGTAGGCCGTCTGGTAGGCGATATAGGCATAGCAGGTGGAGTGGCTCTTGTTGAAGGCGTAGGAGGCGAAGGCTTCCCAGTCTTTCCAGATCTTCTCAAGTACATCCCGCGGATGCCCGTTTGCCTCGCCCCCGTCCAGGAATTTGGGCTTGAGTTTCTGCAGCAGCGCAAAGATCTTTTTCCCCATCGCCTTGCGGAGTACGTCCGCCTCGCCCTTGGAAAACCCGGCCAGCTTCTGGGAGAGCAGCATCACCTGCTCCTGGTAGACGGTGATCCCGTAGGTCTCCTGCAGGTATTCCTCCATTTCCGGGAGGTCATAGGTGATTTCCTCCTGCCCGTGCTTCCGCGCGATAAAACTCGGGATGTATTCCATGGGCCCGGGCCGGTAGAGGGCGTTCATGGCGATCAAATCGTCGAAGACTGTCGGTTTGAGGTCTTTCAGGTGCTTTTGCATCCCCGGGGATTCGTACTGGAATATCCCCACCGTTTCGCCCCGCTGGAAGAGCTCATAGGTTTCCGCGTCGTCCAGGGGAAAGTCGTCCGGGATCAGGTCGATACCGTGCCGCGCCTTGACGATCTTCACCGTATCCTTGATGAGCGTCAGCGTTTTCAGGCCCAGGAAATCCATCTTGAGCAGGCCGGCGTTTTCCACCACGGAGTTGTCGAACTGGGTCACGTAGAGGTCGGAATCCTTGGCGGTGGCCACCGGGACAAAATTCGTGATGTCGTCCGGGGTAATGATCACCCCGCAGGCGTGGATGCCCGTGTTGCGCAGCGAGCCCTCCAGCACGCGGGCCATATTGACGGTCTGCGCCTCCAGGTCGCTGCCCTCGGACAGGTTCAGCAGCTCATTGACCTTTGCCAGGTCGTCCGAGCGGAATTTCTTTTTGAGCTCTGCCTCGTCCTGCCCGAAAATCTTGGCCAGCTTGGACATGTTCGGGATGAGCTTTGCGATGCGGTCCGCTTCGCTGAGCGGCAGGTCCAGCACCCGGGCGGTGTCCCGGATGGAGGATTTTGCCGCCATGGTGCCGTAGGTGATGATCTGGGCCACCTGGTTGGCGCCGTATTTGTCGATGACGTAATCCATTACCCGTGAGCGCCCCTCGTCGTCAAAGTCGATGTCGATATCGGGCATGGATACCCGGTCCGGGTTCAGGAACCGCTCAAACAGCAGATCGTACTTGAGCGGGTCGATGTTGGTGATCCCCAGGCAGTACGCAACTACGGACCCGGCCGCCGAGCCCCGCCCGGGGCCTACGGACACCCCCATGTTGCGGGCTTCGCGGATAAAATCCTCCACGATCAGGAAATAACCCGGGTACCCGGAGTTTTCGATAGTGGAAAGTTCAAAGTCCAGCCGCTCCCGGATGGCCTCCGTGATCTCCCCGTACCGCTTTTCCGCCCCCTGAAAGGTGATGTGGCGGAGATAGGCATTTTCGCCCCGTTTGCCGCCGTCCGCTGCGTCCTCGGCCACCCGGAATTCCTCGGGGATCTCGAATTTTGGAAGGAGGACATCCCGGGCCAGGTCAAAGGGCTCGATCTTCTCGATGATTCCCTCAATGGACTGGATGCTTTCCGGCAGGTCGCGGAACAGCTCCTTCATTTCTTCCGGGGATTTGAAGTAGTATTCCTGGTTGGGCAGGCCAAAGCGGTAGCCCCGGCCGCGCCCGATGGGGGTTGCCTGTTTTTCCCCTTCCTTGACGCACAGCAGGATGTCGTGGGCTTCCGCATCTTCCTTGCGGCGGTAATAGGTGTTGTTGGTGGCCACCAGGGACACCTCGTGTTTTTTTGCGAGGGCTACTAGGCTCTGGTTGGCCCGGTCCTCGTCTTCCTGCCCGTGGCGCATCACCTCCACATAGAGGTCTTCCCCGAATTGCTCTTTCCACCAGAGCAACGCCTCTTCGGCTTGTTTTTCCCCCTGGTTCAACACCTTGGAGGGAACTTCCCCATAGAGGTTTCCGGTAAGGACGATGACATCCTCTTTATAGCGCTCCACAACCTCCCGGTCTATCCGGGGCACATAGTAGAACCCTTCCGTGTAGGCGATGGAGGACATCTTGGCCAGGTTGTGGTAGCCCTTCTTATTCTTGGCCAGCATTACTACCTGGTAGCCGTAATCCTTGACGGATTTGTTGTTGCGGTCCTCGCAGACAAAGAACTCGCAACCGATAATCGGGATGAGGTCCCGCTTGCCCGATGCCCGGTCCTCCTCGGTGAGGTTGCTGTTGTGGGCTTTGACCTCCCGTACAAAATGGAAGGCCCCCATCATGTTGGCGTGGTCCGTCAGGGCCACGGCCGGCATCCCGTATTCCGCCGCGGCGGCCACCAGGTCCTTGATGCCCATGGTGGACTGGAGGACGGAAAACTGGCTGTGGTTGTGCAGGTGGGCGAAAGGGACCCCTTCCAGGGCCTGGACGTTCTCCCGTATTTCTGCCCGCGTGAGCCCGGGATCGTCTACCGCTGTGGCTTCCGCGAGTTTGCGGGAGGCTTTTTTAAGGTTTTTGTGGGCAATCCCGATCGGGGCGATAGTTCCCGGGTTGGCCCGGTCGAAAGCCTCGAAATACCCGGGGGCCACGCCGAGCTGCTCCGGGCTGTATTGCCGCCGGCGGAGCAATTCCAGGAAGCATCGGGCGGTGGCTTCCACGTCGGCTGTCGCGTTGTGCGCTTCCTCAAAAGGTTCCCCAAAAAGGTGCAGGTGCAATTCGGTGAGGGTGGGCAGCTTGAATTTTCCTCCCCGCCCGCCCGGGAGCTGGCAGAGTTCTGCCGTGGATTCCGTACACGTGTCGAGTACCGGGAATTTTTCCAGGGGGTCCTCGTCTGCAACCCGGTAAAATTCGGCCCCCATCACGTTGATGTCGAACCCGACATTCTGGCCTACCAGGAATTGGGTGCGGGATAATGCCCCGCGAAATGCCTCGAGAACTTCTTCCAGCGGGAGCCCTTCTTCCCGCGCTAGGTCTGTGGAGATACCGTGAATCTGTTCGGCGTCGTACGGGATGTTAAACCCGTCCGGCCGGACCAGCGCGTCGTATTGTTCCACCAGCCGCCCTTCCCCGTCGTGCAATTGCCAGGCAATCTGGATGCAGCGGGGCCAGTTGTCAGTGTCGCTGGCGGGGGCGTCCCAACGTTTGGGAAGCCCGGTGGTCTCTGTGTCGAATATGAGGTACATGGACAGGTATCGGGAATCAGGAGGATAAAATTATGGAAATACCCCGGGCTGCAAAAATGGAGTTTTTATGAGTTATTAACTGGGCCGAGGAGCCAGCCGGTGTGCGGGCCGTCCGTAGCCGAGCGACCGCAAAAGTTCCGGTGGATCCATCCCCTGGCAAGAAAAAACCCGGCGCGGGGCCGGGTTCTGATATTGGGTATTTGCGTGCGTCGATCAGGATACGATGGATTCGTACATCTTCGACGTGTTCAGGGCTGCCTGGATGGCGTTGCGCTGACTTCTCAGGAGCTGCTCCGTAGATGGCGGGAGGGTCATTTCCTTATCGTCGAGGATTTCATCGTACTGCTCCAGGCTGGCTTTCTCGCCCCGCTCTACTTCTTCGAGGATGCGTTCGGTTTCATTGCCGGTGAGCGTACTGGTGAGATTCATCCAGGTACGGTGCAGGTCGCCCTTAAAGCTGCCGCCTTTGTCTGGCAATTCCCCGTACTCGCGGATTTCGGTCTTCAGTTCGTGCCCAAAGGTATAGCGCTGCTTAACTTTGTCGTTCAGGAATTCCTTCACGGCTGGCACTTCTACCTTCTCGGCTGCGAGCTTATATCCTTTTTCAGCATCGTATGTCTTTTCGAGTAATTCGTTTAACTTATTGGAAATTTTTTCAGTGTACTTCATGGTCTATCGTCATTTTAGTGGTTACTGTTTCTATGGTGCCTTTCAATAAGACATAAATAGTATACTGGTCAACCTGCGGCAAATCAAATATTTAGCACAATTTATCATCCTCTTAACAGCTTTTATGAAAATATGGGGCTCCGCGGGGTATAAATTTTTCGCCCAAGTCCTTTACTCATTGGCAAAATGGCGTATATTTGCACCCGCTTTCAGTAGAAATACCCTTGGCTGAACAGCTTGAAATGTTGTAACAAGAATTAATAACCGGGGTCGGGTACCCCAAAACTTTAATGTGATATGCCAGTTAGAATCAGACTTCAGAGACACGGTAAGAAAGGAAAACCTTTTTACTGGATCGTAGCCGCCGACGTGCGTGCCAAGCGCGACGGCCGTTTCCTCGAAAAACTAGGAATCTACAACCCGAATACGAATCCCGCCACTATCGAGATAGACGTGGATCAATCCGTACAATGGCTCAACGACGGGGCTCAGCCCAGCGAGACAGCCCGCCGGATCCTTTCCTATAAAGGGGTACTGCTGAAGCACCACCTGATGGGGGGCGTTCGTAAAGGGGCCCTGACCGAAGAGGAGGCCGA
This sequence comes from Robiginitalea sp., assembly GCF_982776155.1. Classification (NCBI taxonomy): domain Bacteria; kingdom Pseudomonadati; phylum Bacteroidota; class Flavobacteriia; order Flavobacteriales; family Flavobacteriaceae; genus Robiginitalea; species Robiginitalea sp. The sequence continues at coordinate 44,662 of NZ_CEXZKX010000002.1, read as the reverse complement.
AAAGAAATTTCAGGCATGGCTCGATGAAAAGGAGCAGAAGGTAAGCCAGAAAACCGAAGGACTGGAAAAAGCCCGGGAAGAAGCGCGTGCCAAGGCCCTGGAGGCTGAACGGGAAGCCAACGAAAAGCGCAAGGCGGCCGCTGCCGAGGCAGAAGCCCCGGAGGCGGAGGAAACCCCGGAGACCCCTGAAGGCGAAAGCGCTGCCGAGGAAGTTGAAGCGGTTGCAGCTGCCGGAGAACCGGAAAACGAAGTAGCCGAGGCCGAGGCCCCTGCTGCTGCCGATGATGCTGCTCAGGAGGAAGCCGGTGAGGAAAAAGCCGAAGCTGCCCCGGCCGAAAAGGCTGAGGAAGCGAAGGCTGAAGAAAAGGCCGAAGAAGCCCCCAAAGCTGCTGCCGGAGATTCCGAAGAAAAGGAAGAAAAGAAAGAAGCCGCAGCAGGCGATAAGGAATAAGCCTGTTTTGCCATGCGGAAGGAAGACTGTTTCTACCTCGGTAAAATTGTCTCCCGCCATGGCTTCAAGGGCGAGTTACTGGCGAAGTTAGATACAGACGAGCCGCAGCTATACGAAAATCTGGAATCGGTGTTTGTTTCCGTAGGGAACAACCTGGTTCCATTTTTTTTGCGCCGTTGCCAGTTGCACAAAACGCGCTTGCTCCGGCTGCATTTCGAAGACATCGACTCGGAGGCAGATGCCACCCGTATCCTCGGCAGCGAATTGTACCTGCCCCTGCAAATGCTCCCGCCGCTTGAGGGGAACAAATTTTATTACCACGAGGTTATTGGGTTTCGGCTGAACGATGCCCGGCGTGGCGATGTGGGGGAAATCCGCTCGGTCAATGACCAGGGCGCCCAGGCGCTGTTCGTGGCGGACAAGGACGGGCGGGAAGTGCTCATCCCCGTTACGGACGACTTTATCGAAAAGGTGGACCGCGACCAGCGCGTCATCCACATTCGGACCCCGGAGGGCCTGCTGGACCTTTACCTCACCTGAACGGGGAACAGGCCGGGGTGCATACAGCCCGCCGCTCCCTAGCTAAGCGCCTCCCGGCAGAATTCCAGGCATTTCTTCACCTCGGCTACGGCGTCGGACCCTTCGGGGATGTCGTATTCGAGTTCGATGGTGCTCGGGAAGTCGTATTTATTTTCCCGCATAAGTTGCAGGGCCTCGCGGATGGGGGTATCTCCGCTTCCCCAAACCACATTCCCCTTCCCGTTTTCCGGCTTCTGCCGGTCTTTCAGGTGCATGCTTTGGATCCGGTAAAATTTATCCCGGATGATGCCAAGGGGGTCCGCATTCCCGGCGGCCACATAATGGCCGAGGTCCAGGTTGAGGGAATTGAAAGTCGATTGTTTCAGAGCGGTGTCCCAGAAAGTGGGGGTTTGCTGTTCGTGCCCGTGGTAGGCGACAAAAATCCCGTGTTTGGCGGCAATGCGGGCCAGTTTTTGGGTATGTGCGTCGTTATCCGGGTGTTCCAGCGTAATATGGCTGGCGCCCAGGGCTTTTGCAGCCCGCACCCCCCAGTCCATCTCGGCCTCCGTGTTGTCGGCCCCAAATGCCCGGGGCTTGAAGGCATAGATCGAAACCCCTTCATTAGCATACATCCGGCGGAGTTCTTCAAAGGGTTCCATGGAGGTTTGCTCCCTCCAGGCGGCTACTTCCTTGTTATAGGCCTCACTGGCTTCCCGGAGTTCGGCCAGTTCTTTCTGCTGGTCACCGCTGAGCCCCCCGTCGCGTTCGGCCCGCCTCAGGCGATAATACTGGCGGAAATCCACCGGGTTCTCAGGCTTGCCCGCAAAGGATTCGGCCGGGTCGCCCATTAATTCAATGGCGCCGATACCGCATTGTTTGACGTAGTCCAGGGTAGCTTCGGCGCTTTGATCGGGCATGCTCCGGAAGGAGTAGGTGATAACGCCAATCTGAACGCCGCTGATCACCGATGCCGGATACCCGGGGTTCTTAATCAGGGCCGGGCCGGCGAAGAGCCGGGAACCCCCGAGCCCTATTCCGGCGCCAACCAGTGCGGTGGTACCGATAAATTTGCGGCGCGACAGGCCTTTTTTCTCTTGTTTCATTTTGTTTCTGGTTTCGAATGAGTGGATTGCTGGGATTCCTGTTGCCCGTAGAGGCGCATCTGCCGCATGGACCAGGGGATGCCCGGGTCGTCCGGGACATCGGTCAGTTCTAGGCGAAGCGCCCGGAGCCGGGTTGGAGGCAGTTTAAAAGCCACTTCCAGGCTGTCGGGCCGCACCCGGGTTATTTCCTTCCAGGTCTGCCCGTCCTGGGAAGCCTGGACGCTGAGCTCCCGGGGATAGGCTGCCGGTTTTTTAGCGGCCGCCCATACCGTCCCGTTGGCCGGGGCGTCAAACTGGATTTCCTCCAGGCGCATGGGTTCCGGAAAATCGATCCGGTACCACATCCCCACCTGCTGGTCTGCTCCGGTGGTCCATCCCCCGAAATCGAAAGCCGCCCTCGGACTGGCAGCCCCCCCGATAACGACGGGCTGGGTATGGCTGGCTTCCATCTTCCACGCCTCAGTGGGTTTCAGTTCCCGGGGGATGGAGGCCAGGAGTTCCGGATAGGAATAGGGAGCCTGACGCCCCCGGGTGGCCTGCCGAAAAGCAGCTGCATCCGCTTCAGTTACCAGGGAGGCCCCATTTCCGAGGCCCACCCGGATGTAGGAGGTGATATCGGCGATCCATCGGTCGGATTGTTCCGCATTGCCTACCATGATCCCCCCGGCGTATTGCTTTCCTTCGATTTCCCCCTGTAATCCGTGCAGGATGGCCCCCAGGGCGTACCGGGGGTGCCCCTGGACGCGCAGGGAGGAGGCCAGGGCAGGGGCCATCAGTTGGTCCCGGCCCGCAGGTTTTCCAATACCGCCTGCCCCGTGGCATTGCACGCAAAGTTCATTGTAGATGGCTTTTCCCCGTTCCAGGGATGCCAGTTGTTCCTCGCTGAAATCCCCGTCGGCCAGGTTGTGCCCGCCGGCTTCCAGTTGGTCGAGGATCTGTTCCCCAACCAGCCGGATCCCCCGGATATCGGATGTGTCGGCAATTGCCGCGATGCGGGATTCCAGGTTTTCGAGCCCCAGGAATTTGGCGCTGAGCATCGCCTGGATGGCGACATCTGCCACCGGGTCTTCCATCAAGCGATTATAGGTGGCGTCCAGGCCGGCAGGGCCCTCCAGGTAGAGGCTTTCCCCGGCGCGTAAGGCCTGAATCCGCAGCCGCGGTTGCGGGCTTGCGGCCAATTGGCGTATGTGGTTCTCCTGCAGCAAACCGAGGCCCTCCAGGCACCACAGGGCGTGGATCCGGGCATTCGTACCTTCGGAATCGGACCCCAGGAGGTCCTCCAATCGGGGCCCCAGGGAGGTATCCCCGGAAAGTACGATGAGCTGTTGCGCCTTGTCCCGCCACCAGCCATTCGGGTGGTTCAGGTATTGAATCAACTCGGATGGTTGCTGGTCCAGCATACGCGGTCGGGTTTTGTCGCGCGGGATGCCTTCGTGGGTTAGCCGCCATATGCGCCCGAGCCCGATGACCTTGTCGAGTTGGTACTGTTCGATCCTGGCGCGCAAATAGGAGCCCGGCTGCACCCACTGGCCCTCCTGGATAATCCCCCGGTACATATCGGTGACATAGAGCGTACCGTCCGGGGCCGTGGTCAGATCCACCGGCCGGAAGAGTGGGTCCGTGCTGCGCAGGAATTCGGATTTTTCTTCCTGGTAGGCGTTGTGCAACGTGGTCAGCCCCTCGGCAACCACCGGGTGGACCTGCCGGACAATGCGCGCCACGGGTTCCCCGTAGAAGAGTTCCCCGTAGAGTTCCCGCGGCAGCCTGTCGCCACGGTAGATATCGTTCCCGGCAGACCCGGTTACCTCGTTGAGGGAGCCGTCGGGTTGCCGGACCTGATCCATGCCCCCCTGCATGTCTGCGATACGGACGGGGGCACCCCAGGGTACCTTAAAGCCTTCGGCCAGTTCATCCGGGACTTCGAAATTTCCATAGTGGATCGGGAACTGGAAATAGGAGGGCACCCCGGAAGCCCCGCCCAGGAACCAAAGTTTGCCATCGTCGTCGTGGGTCAGGCCCCATTGGGCGTGGTTGTACCCCGTGGGCTGCCGGATGATACCGCCTGCGGTTTCCCGAACGCGAAACGCGTTCACCGTACTGTAGAGCCAATTGTCCATCCCGTAATACATGAAGGCCTGCTGGTGCTCCACATTGCCCGCCCGCCCGAAGCGGTTGGTAAACAATTCCTTCTGGTCCGCGCGCCCGTCCCCGTCTGTATCCGTATACCGGTACACGTTGTCCCGGTTGCTCTCCATGGCCAGGATGCAGTCCTTTCCGTAGGGCAGGACAAAACGCGGAAATACCAGGCTGTCGACGAATACGGTGCCCGTTTCGTACACCCCGTCATGATCCCGGTCTTCCCAGCGGGAGATCCGGCTAATCGGGTCGAGCTCCCCATCCGAATCGGCGGTGAGCATATACGAGCGGAGTTCCAGGACATACATCCGTCCATTGCCGTCAAAGGCGATGGCCCCGGGCTGTTCGATTTCCGGTTCGGTGAGTACGGGCTCCATCCGGTAGCCGTCCGGGAGCAGGAAGTGTTTGGCGGATTCCTCCGGGTAGAGGGGTTTAACGGGGGGCTTGGGCCCCAGGTCGGCCCCGGCCCAGTTGGCATCTGTAGCATCGGCATCCGGGGGCAGCCCGATATGCGGCAGGGAGTCGGAAAAACTACCGATTACCCGGTCTACGGGGTGTTGTTTTTTTTCGGAACACGCCGGTATCAGGGCAAGAGCGGCCAGGAGCAGGACACAGGTCCGGCCGGAAAAGCGTAAAGGCATCAATGTCGTTTAGTTTGTCCGGGGCCTGGAAACGGCCCTGAGTTTGTACGAAAATTAAGTACTTTGTGCAGATATTTCAAAGATTTAACAAATTTGATCCAGCAGGACATCCTTATATCCATTTTTCCCAAACAATTCCTCATTCAATCCATGAAAACGACTTCCACGCCCCTGAGTAAATTCCTGCAAAAGTTTTCCCGGTGGTGCCAGCGCTGTGTCCGATACCCGCTCCTCGCCATCATCCTGCTGGGGGTGTCCTGCCGGGAGACCGTTAAGTCGGAATTCGCGGCAGCGGACCGGGCAGACCGCCCCCCGAATATCGTGATCATTTTCACGGACGACCAGGGGTATTCGGACGTGGGGGTGTACGGGGCCCGGGATATCCCTACACCAAACCTGGACGCCATGGCTGCGGACGGGTTGCTGTTGACCAATTTTTACGCCGCTCAGCCGGTTTGTTCCGCTTCGCGGGCCGGGCTGCTCACGGGCTGTTACCCGAATCGGGTCGGGATTCACAATGCGCTGATGCCCAACAGCCCTGTCGGCCTGAACCCCGCGGAGGAAACCCTGGCGGAACTGCTGCGCCAACAGGGCTACCGGACCGGGATTTTCGGGAAATGGCACCTGGGCGACCATCCGGATTTCCTGCCGACGCGCCACGGGTTTGACGAGTTTTTCGGGATTCCCTATTCGAATGACATGTGGCCGCTGCATCCTCTGCAGGGCCCCGTTTTCGATTTTGGGCCGCTACCGCTCTACGAGCAGGAGCGCGTGGTGGATACGCTGGAAGACCAGAGGCTGCTGACCCGGCAGATAACCGAACGCAGCGTGGATTTTATCAACCGCCATAAGGAGGAGCCCTTTTTTCTGTATGTCCCCCACCCCCAGCCGCACGTTCCCCTCTTTGTTTCGGATGCCTTCCGGGGGAAATCCGGACGGGGCCTTTACGGGGATGTGATCATGGAGATCGACTGGTCGGTAGGGCAGGTTTTGGGCGCGTTGGAGGACAATGGCCTCACGGATGATACCTGGGTGATCTTCACCTCAGACAACGGCCCGTGGCTGGCCTACGGCAACCACTCCGGCCGGGCCGAACCGCTGCGTGAAGGCAAGGGGACCAATTGGGAAGGAGGCGTGCGGGAACCCTGCATCATGAAATTCCCGGGCCGGTTGCCACGGGGAAAAGTCCTGGACGAGCCGCTCATGGCCATCGACCTGCTGCCGACGATAGCCTCCGTAACGGGCTCCCCCCAACCCGGGCGGGAAATCGACGGGAAGAATGCCTGGGGCCTGTTGAGCGGGGCGGAAGCCCGGGGCCCGCAGGATGCCTATTATTTCTATTACCGGGTCAATGAATTGCAGGCGGTGCGCGACGGGGACTGGAAGCTGGTGCTGCCGCACAATTACCGGACCATGCAGGGACAGGAGCCCGGGGCGGATGGCCTGCCCGGCGCGTACGACTATGTGGACGTAACCGCCCCCGAGTTGTACAACCTCCGGGAAGACCCGGGTGAAACTAACAATTTGGCAGAACGGCACCCGGAGGTGCTGGCAGCCATCAGCCGTAAGGCGGATTCCATGCGCAGACGCCTGGGCGATGCGCTTACCGGAGTGAAGGGTGTCGAAAACAGGCCCCCCGGCCGGGTGGAAACAGGAGCCGGTCAGGAGCACTAATCAGGGCGGTATGTCGGACGTTTTTCATTTTAAACAATTCCAGGTAGCCCAGCAGGGGGCTGCCATGAAGGTGGGCACGGACAGCGTATTGCTCGGCGCCTGGGCCCCGTTGCCCGAATCGCCCGGCCAGCTTCTCGATGTGGGCAGCGGCAACGGGCTCCTGGGCCTGATGCTCGCCCAGCGATGCCCTTCCGGGGATATTGAGGCAGTGGAGGTTGACCCCGGGGCCTATGTGTGCTGCGTGGAGAACTTCGAGGCGTCCCCCTGGGCAGACCGGCTGTTTTGTTATCACTGCAGCTGGGAAGAATTTGTCGCCGAATCTGCCGGCCCGTACGATATGATTATTTCCAACCCGCCCTTCCACCCGGAACAGGTCTCCAGCCATGAGCCGGCCCGGGAACGGGCCCGGCGGGAAGCCTCCCTGCCGTTTAACAGCCTGTTGGAAGGGGTAGACCGGTTGTTGGCGGAGCAGGGCCTGTTCTCGGTGGTCGTCCCATTTGCTTCAGAGGCCGATTTTACGAAGCTGGCCGCGGCCTTGGGGCTGTACCCCCAAAAGGTGCTCCGGGTGCGCGGGCGTGCGGGCGCCCCGGTGAAACGAAGCCTGATGGCGTTTGGAAGGACGCAAGTGCGGCATACCCCAGGGGAATTGGTGATTGAAGAGGCCCGGCACCGATACACCGACGACTATAAAAATCTCACCCGGGACTTCTATTTAAAAATGTAACATCTGCCGGGCAAATTGTTAGATTTAGCTAACTTTGACGGAACTGAAATGACTGCCCATGAAGCCCGATCTTTTTGAAGCCCCGGATTACTATTTGCTCGACGATTTGCTGGACGAGGAACACAAGCTCGTCCGCGATGCCACCCGTTCCTGGGTAAAGCGGGCGGTATCCCCAATCATTGAGGAATACGCCCAGAAAGCGGAATTCCCGGAGGAGATACTCGCCGGCCTGGCCGAAATCGGCGCTTTCGGGCCGTATATCCCCGAACAATACGGGGGGGCAGGCCTGGACCAGATCAGTTACGGGCTCATTATGCAGGAAATCGAGCGGGGAGACAGCGGGGTGCGGTCTACGGCTTCGGTTCAGTCCTCCCTGGTGATGTACCCTATTTTTGCCTATGGGAACGAGGCCCAACGCGAGAAATACCTGCCCAAGCTCGCCTCCGGGGAATGGATGGGCTGTTTTGGCCTCACGGAACCCGACCACGGCTCCAACCCGGCCGGGATGGTGACGAATTTCAAAGACGCCGGGGACCATTACCTGCTCAACGGGGCAAAGCTCTGGATTTCCAATGCGCCCTTTGCCGATATCGCAATTGTATGGGCCAAGAACGAGGAGGGCCGGATCCACGGCCTGATCGTGGAGCGCGGCATGGAGGGCTTTTCCACCCCGGAAACACACAACAAGTGGTCGCTTCGGGCATCGGCTACCGGCGAATTGATTTTCGACAACGTAAAAGTCCCTAAGGATAACCTCCTGGAGGGCAAGTCCGGTTTGGGCGCCCCCCTGGGCTGCCTGGACTCGGCCCGGTACGGGATTGCCTGGGGGGCTATCGGAGCCGCCATGGATTGTTACGATACGGCCCTGCGCTATGCCAAGGAGCGCGTACAATTCGGCAAGCCCATTGCCGGCACCCAACTGCAACAGAAAAAACTGGCCGAGATGATCACCGAGATCACCAAGGCCCAGCTACTCGCCTTCCGCCTTGGGCAGCTCCGCAATGAGGGAAGGGCCACCACGGCCCAGATTTCCATGGCCAAGCGGAACAATGTGGAGATGGCGCTGAATATCGCCCGCGAGGCCCGACAGGTCCTGGGGGGTATGGGTATTACCGGGGAGTACAGTATCATGCGCCACATGATGAACCTGGAATCCGTGATTACCTACGAAGGCACCCACGATATCCATCTGCTCATAACCGGGGCGGATATTACGGGGATCAGCGCCTTTAAGTAACGCGCAGGGGCGATCCGCCAACCGGGGATGGGTTCCTGCCAGATAAACTGCATTGCGCCATTCAGGCCCTGTCAGCCAACCGGCGCGGCACACCCCAGGCCCTGTCTGCCCTTTAAGTTTCTTCCCGGGCCGCAACCCAGGTTTCCCGGAGCCGATTGATTTCCTCCCCGGCCGTCCCGGCCACCCGGAGCAGGTTTCGCGCCCGCACCAGGTTCTGCGTTTCATAGGAAACTTTGTAATGGAGGTCGCCCAGGTAATAGTCTGCCAGGGCCCGTGCCCCGTGCAATAAAGGCATTAGCAGGAGGCCGTACGGCAGGCTGGCCGATTCGGCCGCGGAGAGTTCCGGGCAGGCAGCGGCAAACCCCTGGCAGAATTCTCTATAGGCCCGCCAGTCGATTTCGTTGGTCCCGTCTTCCGGTTGCTCCTCGGCCAGCGAATTGATCAATGTGCGTCCGGCATCCCCGAAATCAAAAAGCAGCGCACCGGGCATCAGCGTGTCCAGGTCAATCAGGCAGAGGGCTTTGGGACGGAGACCTGTCGAAAACAGGATATTGCTGAGCTTCGGGTCGTTGTGGCAGACCCGTGTGGGGAGTGTGTCCAGCCGTATGGCATCCATTTGGCTTGCCAGTACCCGTGCCTGCTCTGCCAGTTTACGTCCCCGGGCCACCCGGTCTGGAAGGCCCTGGGTTTCGGCGGCGTTGAGTTGCTGCATCCGAAGGCCCAGGTCGTGGAACCCCGGCAGCACGGGATGCAGCATTCCGGGATCGGTGTCTTGCAGCAGCTGGTGGAAACGCCCCAGGATCCGGCCGGTTTCCCGTGCAACCCCCGGTTGTTGTGCATCGGAAATGGTCTGGGATCCGGGGATGAATTTGTATAGGCGCCAGGCGCCGGAACCCGCATTCTGATACCAGGCCCTGCCATCGGTTGTCCGGATGAGTTCCAATTGGCGGTAGCCATCCCCCCGGAGTTTTGGCAGGATGCGTTCCAGGTTTTCCATGAGGGCGTCCGGATCCGGGAATACCTCCGTATTGATCCGTTGCAGGACGTACCCGTCCGAGTTGGGTATGGACACCCTGAAGGTATCGTTGATCAGGCCCTCCGAAATCGGTTGCAGTTCCCGCAACCCGGCGGGTATCTTAAAGTTTTCGAGGACCCTTGCTGGTTGGGGAGTGGCCATGGGCGCTTTATTTTCGGATCAGCCCCAGAGCGGGCTGGGGTATCTGCCTTTGTCGGATAGGTCGGCGAGTTCCGAGACCGCCTGCTCCTTGTCGGCCGCATACGTGACCCCGAACCAGGGGCTATCGGCCGGGATGACCTCCACCTGTACCACCTCCTCGCTGAGCATGTCCTGAATGACAAAGGGCAGGTAGATTTCCCCTTTGGAGGGGTCGTCGCTGCCGCTCAGGAATTCCCTGAAATCCGTTTCTATTTGTTGGAAGATGGACGGGTGGCAGACCCAGAAATTCATGCTGACCAGCTCGTTGCCGTCAAACTCCAGGCCGCTGTCCGCATCCCGGATTTGGCCGTCTACCTCCTGGATTTCCACGCGTTCGTCCACCGACCGGAGGTATTTCCCTTCCCGGCTGCAAACCCCGCGCGAAACGGATCCGTGGGGCGAGAGTGTATCGCGGAGCGTATAGGCCACCAGGCCGAAGGTATTGCTGCCTTCGGTTGCCTTCATAAATTCGGCGGCCCGGGCATAGGCCGGCTGCCCGTAATAATCGTCTGCATTGATTACCGCAAAAGGCCCGCGGATGACATCCCTCGCCGTCCAGACTGCGTGGGCTGTACCCCAGGGTTTGGGGCGTTCCCCGCTAAACGATGCACCTTCGGGCAGGTCTGTGAGTTCCTGGGCCAGAACATCCAGGCTAACCGACCCGGGCAGCCGCTCCTTCAAATAGTCCCTCAGGAAATCCACATTGTCCTTTTGGGTGATCACCACGATGTGGTCAAAACCATTGGCGAGGGCATCGTGTATGCTGAATTCCATCAGGAATTCCCCGTTCGGGCCCAGGTCGTCGAATTGTTTGAGTTTTCCGTATCGGCTGCCGCGTCCCGCGGCCATCAGGAGTAAAGTCATCGAAGCGTTTTCTTTGCAGGCCAAAAATACTATTTTGAATGGGAAACAGGGGTGAAAGCCCATAAATTCATAACTTCTCCCGTCAAACTTCAAGATCCTTTCAATATGCATAACCGACGTACCTTCCTTCGGAATTCCGCATGTGCGGCAACCGCCCTCGGCCTGGGTCCTTCCGGGCTTTTTTCCATGACGGGACCCCCCCGGAAAGACATCCTCCGGATCGGCCTGATCGGCGTGGGCCTGCGCGGCACGAACCACCTGAGGAACCTGCTGTTGCGAGACGATGTCCGGGTAACGGCGCTTTGCGACATCGACCCCGGGCGCCTGGAGCCGGCGGCCGGGATGGTGGTGGAAGCCGGGCAGGAACCGCCTGCAACTTTTGGGGAGCACGAGCATTCCTACCGGGACCTGCTGGACCTGGAATCCGTGGATGCGGTGGTGATTTCCACACCCTGGCTCTGGCATACGCCCATGGCGGTGGACGCGATGAAGGCGGGAAAGTATACGGGACTGGAAGTCTCGGCGGCCACCACCCTGGAGGAGTGCTGGGACCTGGTCGATACGCATGAGGCTACGGGGACCCACCTGATGCTTTTGGAGAACGTCAACTACCGCCGGGACGTACTGGCCGTTTTGAATATGGTGCGGCAGGATGTCTTCGGCGAATTGGTGCACTTCCGTTGCGGCTACCAGCACGACCTGCGGGAGGTGAAGTTCAACGACGGGAAACAGCCCTATGGGGGCGGGGTGGAATTTGGGGAAAAAGCGATATCGGAAGCCCGTTGGCGGACGCTCCATTCGCTCCGGCGGAACGCGGATGTCTACCCGACCCATGGCCTGGGGCCTGTGGCGGCAATGGCCGACATCAACCGCGGCAACCGATTGGTGAGTCTGACCTCCACGGCGAGCAAGGGCATCGGCCTGCACAACCATATCGTGGCCCGGGGCGGGGCCGACCACCCGAACGCCTCCCTGAAATTCCAGCAGGGCGACGTGATCACCACCACGTTGACCACAGCCCGGGGGGAGACAATCATCGTCACGCACGACTGCAACCTGCCCAGGCCCTATTCCCTCGGGTTCCGCGTACAGGGGGCTAACGGGCTCTGGGAGGTGGACGGCGACCGGATCTATATCGAAGGGGAATCCGAGCCGCACCGCTGGGATGCCGCCGGCCCCTGGCTGGAGCGCTATGACCACCCGCTGTGGAAGAAATACGGGGAGTACGCTTCGGGTTCGGGCCATGGCGGGATGGACTTTTTCGTACTCCACGCCTTTGTGCAGTCGGCCCGTCTCGGGGTGGCCCCTCCCATTGATGCCTACGATGCGGCCGCCTGGAGCAGCGTGACCCCGCTCTCCGAACAGTCCATCGCCGGCCGGGGGGAACCCCAGGATGTGCCCGATTTTACAAGGGGGCAGTGGATTCGGCGCAAACCCTACGACTGGATCAAGGATACGTATTGATCCGCAAAGGGACTCCTTTTGAGTTGGACGGCCCGATCCGCCGGGTGACAATTATCATATTCTGGAGGGCAGGGTCGGTGTAGCTTTGTGTGAAACGCCTTTGATTATGTGTACCCTGAGTAAAAAATACAATGTCCCCGGTCCGCGCTACACGAGTTACCCCACAGTGCCCTATTGGGAAAGGGACGGTTTTTCGGGCAGTAACTGGAAGGTTGCTGCCAAACGGAGTTTTGACCAGAGCAATGCCGCCAGTGGGATCAGTGTGTATATCCACCTGCCATTTTGCGAGAGCCTTTGTACGTTTTGCGGCTGCCTGAAGCGAATCACCAAACGCCACAGTGTGGAAGACCCGTATATACGGGCCGTGCTGAAGGAGTGGAAGCTGTATCGCGAAATTTTCGGCAAGCGCCCGGTGATCCGGACGCTGCACCTGGGCGGGGGGACCCCCACGTTTTTCTCGCCAGAAAACCTCCAGCTCCTGGTGCGGGGCATCCTGCGCTTTGCGGATCGGGCCCCGGACTGGGAATTCAGTTTTGAGGGACATCCGTCCAACACCACCCGGGAACACCTGCAGGTTCTCTACGATCTCGGATTCCGCCGGGTTTCCTATGGGGTACAGGATTACAACCCAGGGGTACAGGAGGCCATCAACCGGAAACAAAGCTTTGAAGAGGTTGCGGAGATCACGCGCCTGTCCCGGGAAATCGGGTATACATCCGTGGGGCACGACATTATTTACGGCCTGCCCAGGCAAACGGCGGACCACGTGCGGGACACGCTAGGGAAAACCCTGGACATCCGTCCGGACCGGATCGCCTTTTACAGTTATGCGCATGTGCCCTGGATGAAGGGCAATGGCCAGCGTGGCTTCCGCGATTCCGACCTGCCGGGGGCAGCCGGGAAATTAAGGCAATTTGCCCTTGGCGAAGAAATCCTGGGAAAGGGCGGATATGCCGCCGTGGGGATGGACCACTACGCCCTGGAGTCCGATGTGCTTTACCGGGCCATGCGGTCCGGGCAGCTGCACCGGAATTTTATGGGCTATACCGAGACCGCCACGCAACTGACCATCGGCCTGGGCGTATCCAGCATCAGCGACAGCTGGGATGCCTTTGCCCAGAACGTGAAGAGCGTGGAGGAATACCAGCACCTGGTTGACTGCGGCGTCCTGCCGCTGATGCGCGGGCACCAGCTTACCCTGGCGGACCGGCAGGTCCGCAGGCACATACTGAACCTGATGTGCCGCAATGAAACGCAGTGGAACCTCGGGCTGCCGGCGGATGTCCGCGAGGCCATAGTCGGGCGCCTTGTCCAGCCCGAAGCCGACGGCCTGGTGGAATTGTTGCCGGGCGGGATCCGGATTACGCAACGGGGCAGGCGTTTTATGCGCAACATCTGTATGGCGTTCGATTTGCGATTGCACGAAAAATCGCCTGAAACGCGTTTATTTTCAATGACCGTTTAACCTAACTTTACTACTATGAAAACAATAATAGTACCCGTAGATTTTTCAGAACAATCCGAATATGCCCTGAAGCTCGCGGCCTCCCTGGCCAAATCGAACGAAGGCGAAATCATTGTCCTGCACATGCTGGAGCTCAACTACGCGATGATCTCCTCGGCGGAATCTTTCCACCCCGAGCAGATGGTCCTGTTGCTGAAGGCAGCCGAAAAGCGCCTGGAGGATTTTCTCGACAAACCCTATCTGAAGGGAGTTGGGATTACCCCGGTGATCAAGCACTACAAAGTGTTCTCCGAGGTGAACGAGGTTGTGGAACGCCATAACGCAGACCTCATCGTCATGGGGTCCCACGGATCGGACGGGCTCAGGGAACTCTTCTTCGGCTCGAATGCCGAGAAGGTGGTCCGCAATGCGGAAGTACCCGTGCTGGTGGTTAAGAAGGACCGGCCCGATTTCCAGGTAGACACTTTTGTTTTTGCGTGCGATTTCAGGGAAGAAAGCCTGGAGGTGTTCCGCGAGGCCCAGAAAATTGCCGGCCTGTTTGGCGCTTCCTTCCGGCCGGTCTATATCAATATCCCCGGGGACAACTTTATGAGTACCCGGGAGATCAACGAGCAGATATCCCGATTCCTGAACAAGGCCAAGGCTGGCCTGGAAGTGGACATCTTCAACGATTACAGCGTGGAACGCGGTGTGCTCGCCTACAGCGAGGACGTCGGGGCCGACCTGATCGGTGTCCCCACCCATGGCAGGAAAGGCCTGACCCATTTCTTTATGGGGAGCATCGGGGAGGACATTGCCAACCATTCCAGTATCCCGGTACTGACCTTCCGGATGTAGGGAGGCGACAGGCCCGCCTGCCGGGCCGTTTACCCAACGAGTTGCATGGCATCCGGGTCCCAGCGGACCGGGCGGGAGGTGTAATAACTCTCGTTGGCCAGCAGGGCGGCCCCGGCGGCCCGCAACCCGAAGGTGGGGTCCTGGATCACACTCCGGTTGCCGCGTACGGCATCGAAGAAATTGTAGAAGTGGTCGTAGTGCCCGCCTTTGTATCCGCGGGGAGCCTCGTAGACGGTCTCTCCCAGGTTCAGGTTGGCGCTGCGCTGGTTGCCGAGCGCCTCCTCGTAGGCCGCCTGCAATAAGGCCTGGTTTGCCTCGGTCTGCGCAATCATCGAATACCCGCCGGGTACGAGGTCCAGCTTGGTACGCTGCAAACGGACTGAATTCTGCCCTACTTCCATCGATCCTTCGGTACCCACCAGGCGAAAGCCCCCGCCTCCGCCGCCCCCGGCGATAAAATTGACCCGGAAGGAGGCATTGAAGGCCGCGTGGGTATCCGTCTTGGGGTAGTCGTAGAAGGTCAGGGTCACGTCCGGAACGTCCCGGCCGTCGTTCCAGAAGCGAAGCCCGCCGGTGGATAGCGCCCGCACGGGCCCATTCGAGCTCAGGATGTAGTTGAGGGTTGAAAAGGCGTGTACGAACAGGTCGCCGGCTACCCCGGTCCCGTAATCCCTGTAGTTCCTCCATCGGAAAAACCGCGTGTTGTCGTACGGTACCTCCGGGGCGCGGCCCAGGAAGGTGTCAAAGTCTACCGTCTGGGGGTTGGCATCCGGGGGGATCGGGTATTGCCAGGCGCCTTCCGCGCTATACCGGTCGTTGTACATGTCCAGCATGACGATTTCTCCGATGGCCCCCGCCTCGTAAAGCTCCCGGGCTTTTTCGTTGCCCAGGGAGGACATACCCTGGCTGCCCACCTGGCACACAACGCCGGTCCGTTTCTGGGCGGCAATGATTTCATGGCCTTCTTCAAATTGCTGCACCATGGGTTTTTCGCAATAAACGGCCTTGCCCGCATTCAGGGCGTCGATGGTAATTTGTTTATGCCAGTGGTCCGGAGTGGCCACGATGACTGCGTCGATATCTTCCCGGGCCAGGAGTTCCCGGTAATCGCGGGTTTTGAAAAGGCCCTCGCCCCAGAGTTCTTCGGCCCGTGTCAGCCGGCCTGAATAGAGGTCGCATACGGCTACCAGTTGCACGCCGGCTACTTCCAGGGCGGAACGCGTGTCGAAAATGCCCTGTATCCCGCAGCCGATCAGGCCGAGCTGCACCTGGTCGTTGGGGCTGAACGCCTCGTACTTCCGCTCCATGGCGGAACCGCGGTTTTCCGCGCGCAATATATAGGGGCCGGCGGTGAGGCCGGCTGTAGCCAGGGTGGTTTTTTTCAGGAAGGACCTCCGGGAGGAACTGGGATTTTTCATGCTGTCTTGGAATGTTTGGTTTGTTTGACGGAGAAAGATAATTCATTCTCATTTCCGGCACAAACCAGGACCGTCACGGGTTGCACTCCACCCCGGCGGCAACCCCTTGTCCGGGGGGGCGGGGGGAAACGTACGGGATGCCGAGCCCCATGCCCCGAAGGATAAACAGCAAACCGATCAGGACAACAAGCACAGGGATGGCCCGCCTGAGCCGGCTGGACCACTGGCCTTTAAGAAACTTCCCGAACAGGGCGGCCGCACTCATCAGCGGCAGGGTGCCCAGGCCGAACACAACCATATAGGCCACACCCTGCAATACCGTTCCGCCTGCCATCGCCCCGATTACGGCCATATAGACCAGGCCGCAGGGCAGGAACCCATTGAGGAATCCGATGGTCAGAAATGTATCCGGGGTGCGCTTTTTCAACTGGCCGCCCAATGCCTCCTTCAAGCGGCCCACAGCCCGGTAAACCGGGCGCACCACCCAGCGGTTCTGAAAGCGCTTCCAGGGGAGGAGGACCGCCAGGATCATCAGTACCCCCAGGAATATGGAGAGTTTTTGCTGGAATCCGAACAGGTAGAGCCCGCGGCCCACCAAGCCGAATACCCCCCCGATGATCCCGTAGGCGAGGAGCCTGCCCCCGTGGTACAGGCCGAGTTGCAGGTACCGCCTGCCGGCGGACTCCCGGTCCAGGGGAAGCATCAGGGCGATTGGCCCGCACATGCCAATGCAGTGCAGGCTTCCCATGAGTCCCAACAAGATGGCGGTTGCGAGCAAGTCCCCGTCGTTTTAGGTTTTGTATGAATCGTCTATGCCCTGCAGGGCCCCGAGCGGCTCCCGTTCAGTACGTCAGCCGGGTCCGGTACAGGTATTTTTCCCCTTGGTATTCCCAATCGATACGGAGGTCCCAACGCCCCTCGACCAAACGGTCTGATGGAATCCGCTGCAGGGAGTCCCCGGGCTGTATGGGCCATTCAAAATCCAGATTGTCGTCGGACGGCCTGTACATCCCGATTGTGCCCCGGATAGCGGCCGGGTCCATCCGTTCCGGGAGCCGGATGGCGAGGCCGTCGGGCAACCGCCGGACGGTTACGCCCCCCCCGGATGCCTTCAGGTTGGCCGAGGCATTCAGCTCCTGCTGGTACTCCAGCTCCTTTTTGTAATACGAGTCGGTGACCATGTCGTGTTCGGCACGCGGATCTGCGCTCGCCTGGATTACGAAATACAGGATGAACCCGATAAACCCGATAAAGGCGATTACAATCCCGGTGCCCCAGTTAATTTTCATAGCGCGTTATTTATACGTTCTCGGCGCCAGAAAACGTGTCGCCGTGGTTTCGATTAATTCCTTCCCGCTGTAGACCCCAATCCGGAGCTTGTCCTGGTCGCCGTTGAGCTCGGCTTCCGGGATGTCGATAAACAGCGTTCCTTCGAACAGTTCCTGCGCCGGCACGGCAAAGCCGTCGCCTTTGACAAAAGTGATCGTCCCGGTGTGCGAAAGCAGCCGGAAATGTACGTCCGGGATTTCCCGGGTGGTTTTGTTGATTAGTTTGTAGGTGTATACATTGCTGATTACCTGGTTCTCCTTTCGCTGGTACAACTGGCCGGGCAGCCTGAGGATGGAAGCCTCCAGGTCGTTCCTCAGGAACAGCATGCCGATAAATACCCCGGTCAGGATGGTTAATACCGCGGCATACCCCTTCATCCTGGGGGTAAACCGGAATTTCTTCTTGCGGGCGATCTCGTCTTCACTCGCGTAGCGGATCAGGCCTTTCGGGAGGTTTACCTTCTCCATGATCGTGTCGCATTCGTCGATACAGGCCGTACAGTTTACACATTCCAGCTGGGTGCCGTTGCGGATGTCAATCCCCGTGGGGCAGACGTGGACGCATTGCAGGCAATCGATGCAATCCCCGTAGCCGAGGGCCTGGCGATCTTCCCCCTTGCGGAATTTTTTCCGCCCTTTTTCCGCCTCCCCCCGCTTGTAGTCGTAGGCTACCACCACCGACTTCTCGTCCAGCAGGACCCCCTGCATCCGACCGTACGGGCAGGCGATGATGCAAACCTGTTCCCGGAACCAGGCAAAGACAAAATAAAAGACGCCGGTAAAGATGAGCAGGGCCACCAGGGTCCCCAGGTGGGCGGCCGGGCCATCCTGCACATAGCGCAGCAAGGTGTCACTCCCGATCAGGTAGGCGAGGAATACATTGGCGATCCCGAAGGAGATCAGAAAGAACACTGCCCACTTGGTCAGTCGCTTGCGAAGCTTCACCGCGTTCCACGGTTGCCGGTCCAGCCGCATCTGTGCGCCCCGATCCCCGTCTATCCAGTATTCGATGCGCCGGAATACCATTTCCATAAAGATGGTTTGCGGGCACATCCAGCCGCAAAAGATCCGTCCGAAGGCCGTGGTGAAGAGCGCGATGAAAATCACGCCGATGATCATGGAGATCACCACCAGGTGGAAATCCTGGGGCCAGAAGGGGAGGCCGAAAATATTGAACCGCCTCTCCAGGACGTTGAAGAGCATAAACTGGTTCCCGTTTACATAGATGAACGGGGAGGCAACCAGGATGAGCAACAGGGCGTAGCTCACCCACTTGCGGTAGGTGTAGAACCTGCCACTGGGCTTTTTTGGGAAAACCCAGGCGCGTTTGCCCGCTTCATCAATGGTGCCTATGGAATCCCGGAACCGTTCGTCCTTGCTCATTTCATTCCTTTTTCAATCCTCCGCAGGCCCCTGTCCGGATGGGCTTATTGGTCCGACTCCGATTCCAGCGGGTTGGGGGTATCCGTTTCGATGATTACTTCTGCGCCGGTACTGTCTGTTTCCACCTCCACGCGGTCCACCGGGGCATCCGGGTCTACGTAGAGTTCCCCTTCCGGGGCTTTGGCATCGGGCGGGTTTGTTCCGTGCAACCCCACAATATAGCTTGCCACCTGGGCAATTTCGCCGGGTTTCAGGTTGGTCTTCCAGGCCACCATCCCCTTCCCGTCGCGGCCTCCTTCGGAGATCGTGTTAAAGATGTTTCGGATGCCCCCGCCGAGGATCCAGTAATCGTCCGTCAGGTTCGGGCCGATGGAACCGCCCCCGTCCACTTTATGGCAGACCGCGCAGTTGCCGGTAAATATCGCTTCCCCTGCTGCGAGGTCCGCGGGCTCGGTAAGCAGTTCCACCGTGCTCGCGTCCACCAGGTCCACGGCGGTGCGCTTGTATTCCGCAACGGCTTCCCGGGCCGCGACCATCTCTTTCTCGAATTCGGTTTGCTGGTCGTCCCCGCTGAATACGTGGTAGCGGAACATGTAGATCACACTGAAAATTATGGTGATATAGAAGGAATAGACCCACCAGGGCGGCAGCCGGTTGTCCAGTTCCCGGATGCCGTCGTAATTGTGGTCCAGGATGATTTCGCCCTCTTCTTCGATGGGGCGGGACCCAAGCAGGTTCCTGTAGACGCGCATACCCCATTCCCAGCGCCGGGGCCGGGCTTTCATTTCCAGGTAGCGCTGCCGGGCAGCCGGGTCCAGGGTCCGGAACAGGACATTTTCGATGCCCCGCATCATGAGTTCCACGGCAATGAGCAACACCAGTACAACCACCAGGAAGAGCGCTGCGGCCGGTTGGGCGATAAATGCGGGTTGGTCGCCTGAATCGATGAAGTATTCCATCAGGCCGAAAATCAAAAAGAACAGCAAGGGGATCCGGATCCACCATGGGGTTGATTGTCTCATTTTTCAGTCGGTTTTGGTTGTTCGTCCTCCAGGGGCAATTCGCTCATTTCTTTCACGTGTTGTTTTGAGGCGGTAAGCACCCACCAGAACAACAATATAAAGAAGACAAAGAAGATTAACAGGGAAATCATCGGGTAGTTGGCCACCCCGTCGATTGTCTCCATATAGTTTTTGACAAATTTCATCATGGCTTATGGTTTTTCGGAGGCAACTTCGCTGCCCTGTTCAATTTTGATATCCGTACCCAGTCGCTGCAGGTAGGCAATCATCGCGACGATTTCCCGGTTGCGCATCTCCACGAAGGGCTCCCCGTTCTCCTGTGCGTTCTGCTTCTGGTTTTCATAACTCCGGGCAAATTCCGGGTCGGTGTACAGGTTTTGTTCGATTTGGGCAGCCTGGGCTTCCATGGACTCAAAGGCCCCCTCGATATCCGCCTCCGTATAGGGCACGCCCAGGGTTACCATGGCCCGCATCTTATCCTGAATGTCGCTGCGGTCGTGCTCGTTCCGGATCAGCCACTGGTAGGCGGGCATAATGGAACCGGCAGAGGTGCTCTGCGGGTCGTAAAAGTGGTTCAGGTGCCAGTTATCCGAGTACTTGCCCCCCACGCGCAGCAGGTCGGGACCGGTCCGTTTGCTTCCCCACAGGAAGGGGTGGTCGTACACGAATTCCCCCGCCTTGGCGTATTCCCCGTACCGTTCCACCTCGCTCCGGAAGGGACGCACCATCTGGGAGTGGCAACTGACGCAGCCTTCGCGAATATAGAGGTCCCGCCCTTCGAGTTCCAGGGGGGTATAGGGGGTAACGCTCGTGATGGTCGGGATGTTGGATTTCACCAGCAGGGTAGGGATGATCTGGACCGCCCCGCCAATCAGGATGGCGATGGTGGCCAGGATGGTCAGTTGCACGGGTTTCCGCTCCAGCCAGGTGTGGAAGGTTTCCCCCGCCAGGCGTTTGCGGCTCACCCGTTTCAGGGGTGCCGCTTCTGCCAGCTCATCGCTGACGGCCTCCCCACCCCGGATGGTGACTGCGATATTGTACAACATCACGAATACGCCCACCAGATAAAGGGTCCCGCCGATAGCGCGCATCCAGTACATGGGCATGATCTCCTGGACGGTTTCCAGGAAGTTCCCGTAGACCAGTGTCCCGTCCGGGTTGAAGTCTTTCCACATGAGCGCCTGGGTGAATCCTGCAACATACATGGGCAGCGCATAGAGGACGATCCCGAGCGTGCCGATCCAGAAGTGGAAGTTGGCGAGTTTGACCGAGAACAGGTCCGTTTTATAGAGCCGCGGCACCATCCAGTAGACCATTCCGAAGGCCAGAAAGCCGTTCCAGGCCAGGGCCCCCACGTGGACGTGGGCGATGATCCAGTCGCTGAAGTGGGCGATGGCGTTGATATTTTTCAGGGAGAGCATGGGCCCTTCAAAGGTGGCCATCCCATAGCCGGTGATGGCAACTACCATGAATTTAAGCACCGGGCTCGTCCGGACCTTGTCCCAGGCGCCGCGCAGCGTGAGCAGCCCGTTGATCATCCCGCCCCAGGAAGGCGCAATCAGCATCACCGAGAAGGTGACCCCGAGGTTTTGGGCCCAGTCCGGCAGGGAGGTATAAAGCAGGTGGTGCGGCCCGGCCCAGATATAGATAAAGATCAGCGACCAGAAGTGGACAATGGACAGCCGGTAGGAATAGATCGGCCGGTTGGCCGCCTTGGGTACAAAATAATACATGAGCCCCAGGAAGGGCGTCGTCAGGAAAAAGGCCACGGCGTTGTGTCCGTACCACCACTGTACCAGCGCATCCTGGACCCCGGCGTATACGGAATAACTCTTCAGGGCGCTCACCGGCAGTTCCAGGCTGTTGAAAATGTGCAGCACGGCTACGGTGACGATGGTGGCCAGGTAAAACCAGATGGCCACGTACAAATGCCGCTGTCTGCGCTTGAGGACCGTCCCGATAAAGTTCCAGGCAAAAACCACCCACACCAGCGTGATGGCGATATCGATGGGCCACTCGAGTTCGGCGTACTCCTTGGAGGTGGTATACCCCAGGGGCAGGGTAAGTACCGCCGACACGATAATCAGCTGCCAGCCCCAGAAATTGATCTTGCTCAGGGCGTCGCTGTACATCCGCGCCTTGAGGAGCCGCTGGGTGGAGTAATAAATCCCGGCAAAAATGGCATTCCCCACAAAGGCAAAGATGACCGCATTCGTGTGGAGCGGCCGCAGCCGCCCGAAGCTCAGCCAAGAGATGCCGTCCGTGAGGTTGGGAAACAGGAACATAAAGGCCAGCAGCAGCCCTACCAGCATCCCTACGATGCCCCACAGCATGGTGGCATAGAGGAACTTCTGAACAATCTTGTTGTCGTATTTAAACTGTTCGACTTCCATAGAAAGAAACTATTTGTTGGATGGTTTTGAAGGATTCTCTTTTTTGTCGGGCTCCCCGGTAGTGACGAGTTCGTCGTCGAAGAGCATGCGCACGGAAGGCGTATAGGCATCGTCGTACTGCCCCCGCCTGACGGAGATGACGAACACCACAAAAAACACCAGGGCCACGGTGACACTGATGGCCAGCAATAAGTAGATAACGCTCATTCCCGATTCGGTTTTGGCTGTAAAACTAGCCCTGTCGCCAGGGGCAAAACATGATATTTGTCAGCCACGCGCATTTATTTCAGTTTTCGACCGGTCGAGTTTCCGACCAATCCAGTTGGTGGCAGCGGTGGTAAATGCCACGATACTGATGGAGCTCAGGGGCATCAGGATAGCGGCAACTACCGGCTCCAGCCGGCCGGTTACGGCAAACCAAAGCCCCACGGCGTTGTAGATCAATGACAGCGCGAGGCTGAGCCGGATAATCCCCATGGCCTTTCGGGTGAGGCCTAAAAAGGTATCCAGACGGGTGAACTGCCGGCTGTCCAGGATGGCATCGCAGGCCGGGGTAAACAAATTGGCGTCTTCCGAAACTGCGATACCCACCTCTGCTAGGGCCAGGGCGCCGGCGTCATTCAGCCCGTCGCCCACCATGGCAACTTGCCGGCCGTTTTGCTGCAACTCCCTGACAAAATGGAGTTTGTCCCCGGGTTGCTGATTGAAATAAGCCGGGGTGAGCGGGGGCAGCAGGGCTTCCAGGGCTTCTTCCTCGGAAGCGTTATCCCCGGAGAGGACTGCGAGTTTGTACCGGGGAGCAAGCCTGCCGAATAATCCGGCGGCTCCTTCGCGGTATGCATTGCGGATATTGAAACATCCCCTGTAGCCTGCAGCCGTGCGAACATGAACTTCAGCCCCGGCGCTTTCCACTTGGCCTGTGGGTATTTCGCTGTCCTGTACAAACCCCCGGGAACCCACTTTAAAATAGTGTCCTTCCGCACCCCCTTCCAGGCCCTGGCCCAGGTGCTCCCGAAAGTGTTCCAGGGGGACGATGCCCAGGGGTTCCAGCTGCCGGTAGAGCGTCTGGCTGAGCGGGTGGCCGGATGCCCGGAGCAGGTTTTTCAGCACCAGCGCTTCCCGGGGTTCCAGCGGGATGCCTGTATAGGTGATCTGGTTCTGGCGGGTAGTGCTGATGGTACCTGTTTTGTCGAACAGGATTGTATCGGTTTTTGCCATGCGCTCCAGCGCATTCGTATCTTTTGCGTAGAACCCGTTCCGGCCGAAGATCCGCAGGAGGTTACCCAGCGTAAACGGCGCCGCCAGGGCAATGGCACAGGGGCAGGCGATGATCAGCACTGCCGTGAAGACGTCCAGGGAGCGGCCCGGGTCGATGGTCAGCCAAATACCGGCCGACAGGGTGGCAATGGTGAGTACGGCCAGGGTAAACCGCTTCCCGATCCGGTCCGTGAAATTCCGGAAGCTGCCGCGGGCCTCTCCCGAAAATGCGGAATCGCTCCACAGTTCCGTCAGGTAGCTCTGGGAGACTTCCCGGAGCGCGCGGACCTCAATGGGCCCCTGCAGTTGTTTGCCCCCGGCATAGAGGGTGTCCCCCGCTTTTTTCGATACGGGCCGGGCCTCCCCGGTGACAAAGCTGTAATCGATCTGCCCCGTCCCGCTCAGGAGTACGGCATCCGCGGGGATCAGGGAGTTGTTCCGGATGAGCAGCCGGTCGCCCGGGGCCACTTCGTAGACGGGGACATTGGTTTCTTTTCCATCCTCCCCGATGCGGGTGACGGCGATGGGGAAGTAGGATTTGTAGTCCCTTTCAAAAGACAGGTGGGCATAGGTGCGCTGCTGGAAGAACCGGCCGAGCAACAGGAAGAAAACCAGACCCGCAAGGCTGTCGAAGAACCCGCTGCCAAGGTCCCCGATGATCTCCACCGTACTCCGGATAAAAAGGGTGAGGATGCCCAGGGCAATTGGCAGGTCGATATTCACCAAGCCCGATCGCAGACCCTTCCAGGCGGTTCGCAAATATCCCATCCCGGAGTAGAACACCACCGGGACCGAAAAGCTGAACATGAGCCAGCGGAACAGGACCTTGTATTTTTCCAGCCAGTACTCCCCGCTTTCAAAGTATTCCGGGAAGGAAAGGAACATGATATTGCCAAACGCAAACCCTGCAACGGCCAGCTGGTAGGTAAGCGTGCGGTCTTTTTTTTCTCCGCCCCCGCTGTAATCGTCCAGCGTAATGGAGGGTTCGTACCCGATGGCTGCGAGCAGCCGTACAAGCGCTTTGAGCGAAAGCAGCTCCGGGTTAAAATGGATGCGGGCCTTTTTCCTGGGGAAATCCACCTGGCTGCTGATAACCCCCGGGTTGAGTTTGTGCAGGTTTTCCAGAATCCAGATACACGAACTGCAGTGGATATGCGGAATGGACAGGCTGATGACCTGGTGGCGGGTGTCCTGGAAATCCAGCAGGCGACCGGCAATTTCCGGGTCGTCCAGATAGTCGTAAGCCCCCTCGGCGGCGGCAGGGGATTTACCGGCAGCCTGTTCCAACTCATAGTAATATTCCAGGTTGTGGGATTGGAACAGGTCGTACACGGTCCGGCATCCCCGGCAACAGAACGTGTGCCCGTCAAATTCCACGGCGTCGGAGCCAGCGGGGTCTCCGCAATGGTAGCAGGAGGGGCCGCTCATCCGTTGGGTTGTTGAATCGTATGTCCGGAAATCCCGATCATACTGCAAATGTGCAACGGGCCCCCCGGGTAAATGCTGATAAATATCAGCTTTCGGGATTCGCTGTTTTTCGCTACATTTATATTTATGGAAGAGGAAATCGGAAGATCTCGCTGCGAGAACTGCATTGTGAGGAAGTTTAACTCGCTGAAAGCCATGTCTAAAGAGGAGCTGAAGGCAGTCTCAGATAGCAAGGTGTCCCGTAAGATCAAAAAAGGCGAGATCATCTTTGACGAAGGAGAAAAACTGGCCGGGGTGTACTGCGTCCGGGACGGTGTTTCCAAGCTTTCCAAGCTGAGTGAAAATGGGAAAGACCAGATCGTCAAACTGGCCAGCAAGGGCCAGGTCCTCGGGCAGCGATCCGTGGTAGCCGAAGAATCGGCCAATCTGAGCGCCACGGCGGTCAACGACATGGAGATTTGTTTTATCCCCCGGGAAGCCATCACCGATACGTTGCACAAGAACCCCGAGTTCAGCTACGAGGTGTTGCAAACCATGGCACACGACCTCCGCGAGGCCGACGATGTGATTGTGAATATGTCCCAGAAGTCCGTCAAACAACGGATCGCCCAGGCGCTTCTCTACCTCCGGGAGAATTTCGGGGAGGACGGGGAAGGCTACCTGCTGTTGGTGCTTTCCAGGGAGGATATCGCCAGCGTGGTTGGGACGGCCACCGAATCCTGCATCCGGATGCTCTCCGAACTGCGCAAGGAAGGGCTGATCAAAACTTCAGGGAAACGCCTTTCCATTACCGATGCGCGTAAACTCAAATCCCTGGCAGACGGATTTTAATTGCGTTTCCCGCCGGGCGGATCGGACCCCATCTAAGGGGTTGGAAATTTCTCCCGGGTGGCGGGATTTGGTATTTTTGTTGAAACCCTAACCATGAACATCCCGAAGACCGAATATCCCCGCATCGTCCTGGTCGGTGGCGGGTTTGCAGGCATCGCCCTGGCCAAACGGATGAAAGGGCTGCCGGTGCAGCTCGTGGTGATCGACCGGCAGAACTACCACAATTTTCAACCGCTGCTGTACCAGGTATCCACCGGGGGTCTGGAGCCTGACAGCATCGCCTATCCGATACGCAAAATCCTCAAGCGCCTGGACAATATGTACTTTCGCTGGGCCGAAGCCGAGTCGGTGGACCCGGCACGGGGCGTACTTCGGACAGACAAAGGAGAGATTACCTACGATTACCTGATCCTGGCAACCGGTACCCGGACGAACTATTTCGGAAACGACCAGATGCGGGACTTTGCCCTGCCCATGAAGACGATCCCCCAGGCACTGAATATCCGCAGCCTGGCCCTTCAGAACCTGGAAGAGGCCGAATACACCGAGGATCAGGCTGAGCGCCGCGCCCTGATGAATTTTTGCATTATCGGCGCAGGGCCGACCGGGGTGGAACTCGCCGGGGCTTTTGCCGAACTTAAACGGCATGTATTCCCCCGGGATTACAAACACCTGGCCGTGGATGAAATGGAGATCAACCTGTTTGAGGGGGCGGACCGGGTGCTTCCCCCCATGAGCGAAACCGCTTCCCGAAAATCCCGGGAATTCCTGGAGTCCCTGGGGGTGCGCATCCATCTGGACACCTTTGTGGACACCTACGACGGCCGGCTCCTGACCACCAAGGACAGGCGGGAATTCCGCACGGCCAATTGCATCTGGACGGCGGGGGTGACCGGGGCGCTCCTCCCCGGTTTCCCGGAGGGCTCCACCGATTCCCGTACGGGCCGCCTGCTGGTGGACGAGCTGAACCGCGTCCGCGGATACGGCTCCGTTTTTGCCATCGGGGATATCGCCCTGATGCGTACGGACGACTACCCGGAAGGCCACCCGCAGATGGCCCAGCCTGCCCTGCAGCAGGGGGCGCACCTGGCGGACAACCTGGAAAGGCTCCTTAAAGGCCGGGAAATGCAGCCCTTCAATTACAAGGACAAAGGCAGCATGGCTACCATCGGCAGGAACAAGGCGGTGGTAGACCTGCCGGGTTACCAGTTCGGGGGCTTTGCCGCCTGGTTTATCTGGATGTTCATCCACCTGATGTCCCTGGTGGGGTTCCGCAACAAGGTGGTGGTCTTCTTCAACTGGGTATACAACTACATCAACTACGACAAGGCAGCCCGCCTGATTGTCCGGCCCTTCACGAAAAAAAAGAGAAAGGAAACTCAATACGCCGGAAAATAAAAATGCTTTGCTATCTTTGTCTTGTTGTGTTGTGTTCCCGAGAGGGAATGCAGGTCGGCGGCAATTTTTTGCCGCTTTCCAATGAAAGGCTTTCCGATGAGGGAGGCTTTTTTTGTTGGTATCCCCCGCCCGCCGCCCGCCCCGGGTTGCCGGACCCCTTCCCGGTTAAGTCCTCCCTGCCGGGTTGAAGGCCCCATCGCCGGGCCTCGGTTTTGCCCCCATCAAACAGAAAGGGCGGTTTTTGAATGGCCCCGAATTGTCGTATTTTTAAGGGTGAAACAAATGCGAGCACACCATGCCCTTATACCATAAACTGGGGAAGATTCCCCACAAACGCCACACGACCTTCCGGAAGGACGACGGCAGCCTGCATTACGAGCAGCTGTTCGGCACCATCGGCTTCGACGGGATGTCCTCCCTGTTGTACCACCTGCACCGCCCCACCCAGGTAAAATCCATCGATAAAACGCTGGATGTCGCCCCGCGGGCCGCCGTGTCGAAACACATCCAGTCGCGCCTGCTCAAAGGCCTGGAGCTGCCCCCTAAGGACGATTACCTGGACAGCCGCACGGTGGTCCTCTTTAACCGGGATGTCCACATCGGGCTGGCGGCCCCCAGGAACTCCCAAACCGGGTATTTTTACAAGAATGCCGATGCGGATGAGCTGTTGTTCGTCCACCAGGGTTCCGGGGTGCTGAAAACATTTCTCGGGGAAATCCCCTTTGAATACGGCGATTACCTGCTGATCCCCCGTGGGATGATCTACCAGATCCACTTTGACGGCCCGGATAACCGGCTGTTCACCGTGGAATCCTACCACCCGATCTACACGCCTAAACGCTATCGGAACTGGTTCGGGCAACACCTGGAGCACTCGCCGTACTGCGAACGGGATTTCAAACTGCCGCAGAACCTGCAAACCCACGACGAACAGGGGGAGTTCCTGATCAAGATCAAAAAGGAAGGGCAACTGCACCACCTGGTGTACGCCTCCCACCCTTTCGACGTTGTTGGCTGGGACGGGTACAACTATCCCTACGGGTTTTCAATCCACGATTTTGAACCGATCACGGGCCGGGTCCACCAACCCCCGCCCGTCCACCAGACCTTTGAGACGGGCGCTTTTGTGGTTTGCTCCTTTGTCCCCAGGTTGTACGACTACCACCCGGAATCCATCCCGGCCCCGTACAACCACTCCAACATCGATTCCGATGAGGTCCTGTACTATGTGGACGGGGATTTTATGAGCCGGAAAGGGATCGACCGGGGGTACATTTCCCTGCACCCGGCCGGAATTCCCCATGGCCCGCATCCGGGCACCTACGAAGCGAGTATCGGTAAAAAGGGTACGGAAGAACTGGCTGTGATGGTCGACACCTTCAAGCCGCTCCAACTCACCCAGGCGGCCCTGGACCTGGACGACGGCAAATACTATCAATCCTGGCTCGAGTAGCCGTCTGCCTAAAATAGTCCCGGAAAGTGCAGGATCCGGTGGATCAGGCTGCCGGCCAGCGCAACCGTCTGGCCGTCCTGGTCGTGTGCCGGGTTGAGTTCGGCGATATCCAGACCGATGAGTTTCCCGCTGTTGAGCACCACATCCAGCAGGGGCGCGATTTCCATAGGCGCGTACCCCATGGGGGAGGCCGCGCTCACCCCCGGCGCATAGGCGGATGAGAACCCGTCCAGGTCGATGGTCAGGTATACCGCATCCAGCGGTTTGAGGAATTTCCGCAGTGTCCTGCAATGCCCGGACAGCTGGTCCGGGGTCAGGCTTTCCCGTTCAATTGTGCACACGGAAAATTCTCTGGCACGGTCCCAGAGTACCTGGGGGTTGGCATCCCGCCGCACACCGATGCAGGCGTAGTGAAAATCCAGGCCCTCCTGCTGGCAGGTTCGGGCCACCTGGAAGAACGGGCTTCCCGAATGCGGCGCATCCCCGGGGGAGCGCAGGTCAAAGTGCGCATCGAAGTTTACAATGCCCAGGTGCTTTCTGGGGCCCAGGTGGTTCCGGATTCCCTTGTAGTGGGCAAAGGCGATATCGTGGCCCCCGCCAATTCCCATGGGCAGGTATCCCGCTTCCAATAGTTTTGAAACTCCCTCGGCATAGGCGGCCTGGGCGCCTTCGAGATTGTCGTCTTCCAGGCGGATGTCCCCGGCGTCGGCCAAATGCCCGGGCGCCCCTACCTGCCAGGGGTATTTTCCCAGGCCTTTCCGCAAGGCCCGCGGTCCCTCGGCAGCCCCGGGGCGCCCCAGGTTGCGACGGACCCCTTCATCGCAGGCGTAGCCAAACAGGGCCGGGATGCGTTCTTCCGTACGGGCCAGGGAGCCCCGGAGGTCCAGGGCGCGCACATTTTCGTGCAGGTAGGCCCGGCTCGTCGATTCGCGCCCGGTGTAAAGGGCAGGCTCACACAGGTGGTACAGTGCATTCATCCAAAGGGAATTTTCAGAAAAGGTCGTTTAAAATTGCCTCATCCACAAGTTGCGGCAGACGTACCGAAAGGCCCGGGCTCCGCCCGATTTCCCGATTGAGGGCCTGCATGGCCTCCGGGTTGCGGGCCCAGCTGCGGCGCGCAATGCCGTTGTTCACGTCAAAAAACAACATATTGGCCAATCGCCTCTCCGCCGCCGGCGTACCGTCCAGGACCAGGCCGAAGCCCCCGTTGACCACTTCGCCCCAGCCCACGCCGCCCCCGTTGTGGATGGATACCCAGGTGGCCCCGCGGAAGGAATCCCCGATGACGTTGTGGATGGCCATATCGGCGGTAAACCGGCTGCCGTCGTAGATATTGCTGGTTTCCCGGAACGGACTGTCGGTTCCGCTCACATCGTGGTGGTCGCGGCCCAGGACCACAGGGGCCTGCAGGCGTCCGTCGGCAATCGCTTCGTTAAATGCCCGGGCTATGGCTATCCGGCCTTCGGCATCTGCATAGAGGATCCGCGCCTGGGATCCGACCACGAGCGCATTTTCCTCCGCCCGGGAGATCCAGCGAATGTTATCCCGCAGTTGGCCGCGGATCGATTCCGGGGCGTCCTGCAACTGGGCTTCCATGACCTCCCGGGCTATCTGGTCGGTAATTCTCAGGTCTTCCGGGTTGCCCGAGGTACAGACCCAGCGGAAGGGGCCGAAACCGAAATCGAAACACAAGGGCCCCAGGATATCCTGCACGTAGGAGGGGTAGCGGAACTCCTTTCCGTCCGCCCCCTGGATGTCTGCCCCGGCCCGGTAGGCTTCCAGGAGGAAGGCATTTCCGTAATCGAAGAAATAAGTGCCCTTTTGGGTGTGTCGGTTGATGGCTGTCACATGCCGCCTCAGGGATTCGCGAACTTTTTCCCGGAATTTTTCGGGCTCTTCGGCCATCATCCGGTTGGCTGCCTCAAAGGACATCCCGGCCGGGTAATACCCCCCGGCCCAGGGATTGTGCAGGGAGGTCTGGTCGCTGCCCAGGGTTACCGGGATATCTTCGTCCGCAAAGCGCTCCCACACGTCCACCACATTCCCCAGGTAGGCCAGGGACACTACCTCCCGGCCTGCAATAGCCTGTCGGGTACGCGCCGCCAGGGCATCCAGTTCTTCGAGGAGCTCGTCCACCCATCCCTGTTGATGCCGCTTTCGCGCCGCTGCCGGGTTGACCTCCGCGCATACGGTGACGCACCCGGCGATATTCCCCGCCTTGGGCTGTGCCCCGCTCATCCCCCCGAGGCCGGCAGTCAAAAACACGCGCCCTGCAAAATCCGTTGCTTCGGGCAAGACCCGCCGAAAGGCATTCAGGACGGTGATCGTGGTTCCGTGGACGATCCCCTGCGGCCCGATGTACATATAGGAGCCGGCCGTCATCTGGCCGTATTGGGTCACCCCCAGGGCATTGAAGCGCTCCCAGTCGTCCGGACGGGAATAATTCGGGATCATCATCCCATTGGTGACCACCACGCGCGGGGCGTCGGGAGAGGATGGGAACAGGCCCATCGGGTGGCCGGAGTACATGTGCAGTGTTTGGGCCTCGGTCATTTCCGAGAGGTATTGCATGGTGAGCAGGTATTGCGCCCAGTTCTGGAATACGGCCCCGTTGCCCCCGTAGGTGATCAGCTCGTCCGGGTGCTGGGCCACCTCCGGGTCCAGGTTGTTCTGGATCATCAGCATGATGGCTGCCGCTTCCGGGATTTTAGCGGGATAGGCATCGATGGGCCGGGCCACCATCCGGTATTCCGGTCGGAAGCGGTACATGTAGATGCGGCCGTATTGCCGCAATTCCCCGGCGAATTCCGGGGCGAGTTCCGCGTGCCATTCCGATGGGAAGTAGCGCAGCGCATTCCGCAGGGCGAGCTTCTTTTCCTCCGGGTCCAGGATGTCTTTCCGGACGGGGGCATGGGGAACCTCCGGGTTTCTTTCCCGCGGTGGCGGCAGGGTATCCGGGATACCGGCCCGGATGGCCTTCTGGAAATCCGTCATCGTATTCGGGGTATTTGTCTTCATGGGAATGCTGTAATTTTTTGTCGTCTTCTAAATTGAATTGGCAAAGGCTCTAATTTTTGCCATTCGAGTTCGGGATGCGCCGGCCGCTTTTCCATACGGCGGAAGGCCTGAGCCGTCCCTGGTGATAGAGGATTTCGTTGTAGTGGTCCGTGTCAAAGAGGACGAAGTCGGCGAGCATCCCCGGGGCAAGCGCCCCGCGGTCGTCCAGGCCCAGGGCTGCGGCCGCCCGGAAGGTAATCCCGGCAAAAATTTCGGCGTGGGAGATCTTCTCGGCGGGCCCGAGCAGTGCCGCTTGGGTAAGCAGGTCGCCCATGGGGGCCGAACCCGGGTTGTAGTCGCTGGCGATGGCCAGCGCGGCTCCTGCATCCAGCAGTGCCCGTGCCGGGGTGTACCCGCAGCCCAGTCCCAGGGTGGCACCGGGGAGGGCCGTGGCCACCACGTCGCTTTTGGCCAGGGCGGCAATCTCGGCCGGGCCGCTGGCCTCCAGGTGGTCGGCACTCCGCGCGCCGCATCGGATGGCAACCTCACTGCCCCCGGTCGTGAACTGGTCCGCGTGAATGGTGATGTCGTAACCGAGGCGACGAGCCGTTTCCAGGTAGGGCAGGATCTGGTCCGGGGAAAACGCGCTTTGTTCCACAAAGGCATCCACCCGCCGGGCGAGTCCTTCTTTCAGCAGTACGGGCAGTAATTCCTCGGCGATCTGCTCCAGGTATTCCCCGGCCGAACCGTCAAAATCCCGGGGCATACTGTGCGCCGCCAGGCAGGTCGGGATGATATCTTGGGAAACGTCTGCAGCGGTTTCGGCAATGACGCGGAGCATCTTGAGTTCTTCTTCTACCGACAGCCCGTAACCGCTTTTGACTTCCAGGGTGGTGATGCCGTCTGATGCGAAACGCCGGCACCGATCCCTGAGCAAATTGCGAAGCTGTTCCGGAGTGGCTTTGCGCGTGGCGGTTACCGTATCCCAGATTCCACCCCCGGCTTCGGCGATTTCCAGGTAGGAACGCCCGCTGTTGCGCAAGGCGTAATCCCGGGCACGGCTGCCGGCAAAGCAACTGTGCGTATGGGCATCGACAAGCCCGGGCAGGGCCACCTGGTTCCCGGGAAGCCGGGTGATAGTAGCCCGCATCCGCCGCGCCTCCTGTTCCATCTGGTCAAAAGGCCCGATAGCCCGGACCCGGCTGCCTTCCATCAGGATCCCCGCCCGTTCCAGTACGGTCAGGGAAGTGTCCGGCAAGGCACCCTTGAGGGGAAGCCCGCTCATCGGGAGCAGCTGTGCAAAGGGCCCGACCAGGTGCAGGACGGGTTGCCCCCCTTGCCCATGCCCTTCGGCATCCGGGCCCGCATGGGTTTCCGGGTTTGCTTTCGATTGTGTTTTTCGATCCATTTTGTTCTGTTCCATCAATAGGTTTCAAATAGTTCGTCGTAATCGGTTTTCAGGCTGAGGGCTTTTTTCCGGGACACCGTATCGAGGAGCCGGATCAGTGCCCCGGACCGGATCAGTTCCAGCCCGGCCTCTATATCCGTGGCAAAAACCCGGTCCGCCTCGGCAAAAGAGACCCGGGTGCGTACCAGGCCGTGGACTTTCTCCAGGAACCAACCGGATTTCAGGGGTTTCCGGTACTCGAAGGCCTGGGCGGCCGTGAGCAGCTCCACAGCCTGGATCTTTTCGACGTTTTCGAGCACCTGCAGGGCTTTCCGGCCGCTGATAGACCCCATGCTCACGTGGTCTTCCTGCCCCATGGAGGTGGGGATGCTGTCTGCACTGGCCGGGAAGCAGAGGCTTTTGTTTTCACTGGCCAGGGCGGCCGAGGTGTATTGCAGCATCATATAGCCCGAGTTCAGCCCGGTATCCTTCATCAGCAACTTGGGCAGGTCCGTTTGGTTGCCCTCCAGGGCGAGGTAGATCCTTCTGTCCGAAATATTCCCGATCTCCGAGGCAGCCAGGCAGGCGTAATCCAGGGCCATCGCCAGGGGCTGCCCGTGGAAATTGCCCCCGCTGATGGAGAGTTCCTCGTCAATGACCACCGGGTTGTCGGTCACCGAGTTCAGTTCGGTTTCAAGGAGTTCTTTCAGGTGGAGCCAGGCGGTCCGGGAGGCGCCGTGTACCTGCGGGATACAACGGAGGGAATAGGGGTCCTGTACGCGTTCGCAGTCAATGTGGTCCTCGAGGATTTCGGAGCCTTTCAGCAGGTTGCGTACCCGGTGGGCGACGTGTCGCGTGCCGGGGTAGGGCCGTAGCTTGTGCAATTCCTCGTGGAAAGGCCTGAGGGAGCCCTGCAACCCCTCGAGCATCATGGCGCCGATAATGTCGGCCTGGGAGAGGCATTGCTGCATTTTTTCCACTACGCTCACCCCATGGGCGGCGATAAACTGGGTGCCATTGATCAGGGCGAGTCCTTCCTTGGGCCCGAGTTCCAGGGGGTCCATCCCGAATTTCCCCAATACCTCCGCAGTATCCCGCACCTCTCCCTGGTAGGTAACCCGGCCCAGCCCGATAAGCGGCAGGAAGAGGTGGGCCAGGGGCGCCAGGTCGCCGGAAGCGCCTACCGAGCCCTGGGAGGGGACCACCGGGGTTACCTCGTTTTCGATATGCCAGAGGATGCGCTTCAGGGTGGTCTCAGCGACGCCGGAATGCCCCATGGAAAGGGCGTGCAATTTCAGGATCAACATCAGTCGGGCGATCTCGTCCCGGATGGGGTCGCCAACCCCCACGCTGTGGCTTTTCAGGATATTCACCTGCAGGAGGCTCGTCTGGTCTGCCGAGATTCGGGTGGTACACAAGGGGCCGAAACCCGTATTGATGCCGTAAACGGGTTCCCCTTTGGCCACGATCCGGGCCACGGCCTCCCGGTTGGCGCGGACCCGTTCCAGGACAGGTTCGGTGAGTTGGCCCGCGAGGGTCCCCCGGGCAATTCCGAGGGCTTTCCCCACCGTCAGCCGATCGGCTCCGTAGTCAAAGGATGGTGTCTTCAAGCTCATTGTTGCGGTTTTCGTTGCGGAAATTAAAAATACGCATTAGGTTTGATAATTGTTGATGCGAATTTTATAATAATTGATGCCTATGAGTAATCAAATTGAGTTGCGGCACCTGCGGTATTTTATGGCGGTTGCAGACCTGCTGAATTTTCACCGGGCAGCGGAACGCCTGGACATTACACAGCCCGGTCTCAGCCGGCAGATCCAGCAACTCGAATACCACCTGGGGACCCAATTGCTCCTTCGCAACCGGAGGGAAGTCCGGCTTACACCGGCGGGGGCCTACCTGCAGGAGCAGCTGATCCCCCAGCTCAACCGGTTGGAGAATATTTTCGGGCAAGCCCGCCTGATAGGCCGAGGGCAGGCCGGGGAGATCCGCATTGGTTTCCTGGGCTCTGCCATGCAGGAAGTTATCCCCCGCCTGCTCCTGGAACTCGATAGCCGCTATCCGGATATCCGTACGAGCCTGGAGGAACTCTCCAACCAGGCCCAGGTCCGCGCCCTGCTCCAGGAACGGCTCGACCTGGGCTTTGTACGCCTCTCCGACCTGCCCCCCGACCTGGAGGGCTGCCCGGTTATCCGGGAGACCTTTTCGCTGGTGGTGCCCGAAGACCACCCCTTCCGCGGCAAATCCCTGGGATCCATCCGGGATTTTGCCGGGGAATCCTTTATTTTATTTACCCCGGAATACAGTCCGGATTACTACCGGACCGTGCTGAGCATCTGCGAGGATGCCGGCTTCCATCCGCAGGTTTCCCACAAATCTGTCCATGCCCATACGATTTTTAAACTGGTAGCCGCCGGCCTGGGGGTAGCCATCGTCCCCACTTCCCTGCAGCACGGCTTCCAGCTGAAGGTCCGCTTTTTGGAACTGTCCGGCATCCGGCAACGCGCCGTACTGACAGCGGTCTGGAACCGGGCCCACCACAGCAACGCCCTGCAGCATTGCATCGAACACCTCAGGGGTAGTTCGCCCGAGCCATAGGCCGGCTGCCGGCAGACCCGTGCAAAGTGTTATTTTTGTCGAAAATTCAACAAATGATCGAAGACCTGATCCGCCGACGCCGTTCCATTTTCCCCGACCAGTACAACGACCAGCCCATCGACCGGGCTACCCTGTTTCGTGTGCTGGAAGCTGCTAATTGGGCGCCTACCCACAAACGGACCGAACCCTGGCGTTTTAAAGTAGTCACCGGGGAGAAGCGGGAAGCCCTTGGGGCTTTCCTGCGCGACAAGTACCTGGATTTAGATCCGTCCCCCAAGGAGTTCAAGGCGAAGAAGCTCTACCACAACCCGCAAAGCGCGGCAGCGATTATTGCCATTTGCATGCAGCGCGACCCGGAGGAGCGGCTGCCCGAATGGGAAGAAGTGGCCGCCACGGCCATGGCCGTCCAGAACATGTGGCTGGTGTGCACCGAATTGGGGATCGGGTCCTAT
Organism: Robiginitalea sp.; assembly: GCF_982776155.1. Taxonomy (NCBI): domain Bacteria; kingdom Pseudomonadati; phylum Bacteroidota; class Flavobacteriia; order Flavobacteriales; family Flavobacteriaceae; genus Robiginitalea; species Robiginitalea sp. The sequence continues at coordinate 8,986 of NZ_CEXZKX010000002.1, read as the reverse complement.
TGGAGTTCCCCGGGGCTGATCCGCCATATGGGCGAATTCTTTGACCTGGCGGAAGGGGAACGCTGCCTGGGCTTTTTCTATATGGGGTATTACGACGAGGCACCTCCGGAGGGCACGCGCAGCCCGCTGGACGAAAAAATCAGTTGGGAATAAGCGTAATCCGGGCGTAGGAACCCTTGCCGGGCCACCCCGGTTTCGATTGGACCTGCCAGAAGGCAGTCCGGGGTAGGGCTAATCAAACCACGGGAATAATCCACTTCGGTAATCCCACGCTTTGGACAGGAAAAGGCCAAAGTAGATGATGCTGACCAGAAACTTGAGGAACGTCCCGGTGAGGAAGCCCACAAACGAGCCAAAAGCAGCTTTCAGGGCGGTCTGGCTATTGGATTTGTTGATCAATTCCCCCACAACGGCGCCCAGAAATGGCCAGATGATGATGCCTGCGATTCCCAGAACCGGGAAGATGATCGCCACGAGCAGGCCTACGGTGGTCCCGATCATCCCGGCACGGCTTCCCCCGAAACGTTTGGTACCCATGGCGGGGATCCAGTAATCCAGGCCTACCACCACCACGGCCACGGCCGCGGTGATCCCGAGAAACCACCAGTTGTCCGGTACGGCCGAAGTCAGCGTCAGGAGCAGCAACCCCACCCAACTGATGGGCGGGCCGGGGAGGACCGGCAGGAAACTGCCCAGGACTCCCAAAATCATACATAGCAAGCCAAAAAAGATCAAAACAAGGTCCATAAGGCGATGAATTTAAAGCGGTCCGGCCGCACCGAGGCAGGAGCTCTACGCAACCACATAAGACGTAAGGCAAAGATAGATGTTACGGGGAATTACTAATAAAATCGTAATTTCCCCCCTAGTAAAATTGGGGAATGAACCATCGCGTACTTTGCGGTATACTGCTGGCCGGTTGCCTCAGCGCCTGCAACCTGTTTGAGTCGCGGGAGCAACGGACCCAAAAACTGGTGGACGCGGAGATTCAGACCATCAACTTCAACGAAGTAGACCAGTTTCCGTTGTTTGACGATTGCCAGGAAACCGAGGACAAGGCAGTGCAGCGCCGCTGTTTTGAAGAGACTTTGCTGATGCACCTTTCCATGACCCTGCAAAATTTTGAATTCCGGTCACAAGCCTCCCTGAAAGATACGCTGCACATCGATTTTAAGGTGGATGCCCAGGGGGTAATTTCGATCACTTCGGTGGAACAACACCCGGCGATTGTGGAAGCGAACCCGGAATTTGAGCGAATTGTAACCGGAAGCCTGCGGAGCCTGCCGCGACTGCAACCCGCACTCAAGCGAGGGATCCCGGTGGCCACGAGGTTCCGGCTCCCCTTAGTCCTGCAAACCGATGAGTAAACTGACAGCATCCGAAACCATTATCCTGGGTATCGACCCGGGGACCACCATCATGGGCTTTGGCATTATACGCGTGCAGGGCAAACAAATGGAATTCGTCCAGATGAACGAGCTTATCCTGCGCAAGTACGACGACCCGTTCACCAAGCTAAAACTCATCTTCGACCGCACCCTGGAACTTATCGACACCTACCACCCGGACGAAATTGCCATCGAGGCGCCCTTTTACGGCAAGAACGTCCAGTCCATGCTGAAACTCGGCCGGGCCCAGGGGGTGGCCATGGCTGCCGGGCTTTCCCGACAAGTCCCGATTACGGAATACCTCCCCAAAAAGATCAAAATGGCCATCACCGGCAACGGGAATGCCAGCAAGGAGCAGGTGGCCCGGATGCTGCAGTCCCTGCTGGAGCTCAAATCCCTGCCCAAAAACCTGGACAGCACGGACGGCCTGGCAGCGGCTGTCTGCCACTTCTACAACCAGGGCAAGCCCACGGGGGCGAAGTCCTATTCGGGATGGGAGGCCTTTGTCAAACAGAATACCGGCCGGACGTCGGAGTGACACCCGGATTGCCCCCCGTATGGGAATTGGCAAAAGCCGTACCTTTAACCCACCACACACCCAGCTCCCGACCCGCTGCTCATGTCCGGAATCTACCTCCATATCCCATTTTGCAAGCAGGCTTGCCACTACTGCGATTTTCATTTTTCGACCACCCTCAAACACAAACAGGGGTTGCTGGAAGCCATGGAGCTGGAGATGGAGCAGCGACGGGACGAACTCGGCGGGCAGCCGGCAGAGACCCTGTATTTCGGGGGCGGCACTCCGTCCCTGCTCACCGGGGCGGAAATCGGGCAACTGATCCGCCGGGCAGCTGCGTGCTTTGGCCTGGCTGCGGATGCGGAGATTACCCTGGAGGCCAACCCGGACGATTTGCCTCCCGGCCGGTTGGAAGAACTGGCCCTAAGCCCGGTGAACCGTTTGAGCATCGGCATCCAGAGCTTTCACGAAACCGAACTGCGCTGGATGAACCGGGCCCACTCGGCCGGTGAAGCGCTGGAGTGCCTGGAGCACGCGGCCGCCCGGTTTGCGAATTACTCCATCGACCTGATCTACGGCATTTCTGGCAGCCGCCCGGATGACTGGAAGCGAACCCTGGAGGTGGCCCTCGGTTTCGACCCCCCGCATATTTCGGCCTATGCGCTTACGGTGGAACCCGACACCGCCCTGGCCCGCTTTATCGATAAAGGGGTGACCCCCGGGGTGGACGACCACCGTGCCCGGGAAGATTTCTCCCACCTGGTGGAAACGTTGCAGCAGGCCGGTTACGACCATTACGAGATCTCGAATTTCGGGAAGCCCGGGTTCCACTCCCGGAATAACACCGCTTACTGGCAGGGGAAATCCTACGTGGGAATCGGGCCTTCCGCCCATTCCTTCGACGGGGGAAACCGCCGCTGGAATGTGGCCTCCAACCTGAAATACCTCCGGGCCGTAACGGAAGGGAAAACCTATTGGGAGGCGGAGCAACTCAGCACCCGGGACCGGTACAACGAAGCGGTAATGACCGGCCTCCGCACCCAATGGGGGGTCTCCGAGAACCGCGTGGGCAGCGAGTTTGGCCCGCGATATGCGGAATATCTCCGCCAACAGGCCGCCCCCTACCTGGAAAAAGGCTTGCTGGCATCCCGGTCGGGCCACCTGGTAGCCACGGAAGCCGGCAAATTTCTCGTGGACGGGATTGCCAGTGATTTATTTATGATTAATTTGAAGTGATTTCACAGTAACATGCAGACCCGACTTGAAAAGAACGGCACCACCTACCTGGCCGATTTAAGTGCCCCAACCGACCTGTCCATCCCCGTAAGCGCCAACGGGATAACCGCCTGGGGCGTTCCCGGGGCCACCCTGGAACCCCATGGCCAACCCGGCTTCACTGGGAGCGTCGCCACAGGCGCCTCCGTGAATTTTTACGATATCACCTTCAACCCCCACGCCCACGGCACGCATACCGAGTGTATGGGCCACATCACCGAGCGGCCGTATTCGGTGAATACCATCCCCCCCGCGCCCTGGATGGAAGCCCGCCTGGTGAGTATTGAACCGGAGCCAGCCGGGAAAGGAGCACACGTTTCCCTGGGGCAATTGCGGGAAGCCCTGGGGACCCCTTCCTGCGAAGCAGTCGTGATCCGGACCTACCCAAACCCGCCCTCCAAACGAGGCCGGAGCTGGTCCGGGTCCAACCCGCCCTATCTGGACCCTAAGGCGTCCGCCTGGCTTGCAGCGGAGGGGGTACTCCACCTGCTCATCGACCTGCCTTCCGTGGACCCGGAGGAGGACGGTGGGGCGCTGGCTGCCCATACCGCTTTTTGGGGGCTGCCCGGGAACCCGCGCCCGGCGGCTACCATTACGGAGCTTATCTTTGTGCCGGACTCCCTGGCGGACGGCCGGTACCTGCTCAACCTGCAGGTGGCAGCCATCGAGAACGACGCGAGCCCCAGCCGGCCCCTGCTGTTTAAACTCAAGGAATTATGAAGCGCGTATTGCAACTGGAAGAAATTTTGCTTTTTGCCGGGGGAATTTTCCTTTTTGCCCAATTGCCCTTTGCCTGGTGGTGGTTTCCGCTGCTGATCCTTACGCCGGATATCGGGATGGTCGGTTACCTCGCCGGGCCGGTTACCGGGGCCTGGACGTACAACCTGTTCCACCACCGGGGCTTTGCCTTTGCCATTTGGGTAGCGGGCATGCTCCTGGCGCTCCCCCTGCTGCAGCTGGCGGGCATCATCCTGTTCAGTCATGTCGCCATGGACCGGATCTTCGGGTACGGCCTGAAGCATACCCGGGGGTTTCAGTACACCCACCTGGGGGAAATCGGAAAAAATGCAAAACGGCATGCTTGAATTATTCCTCGGGCTCCTGTTGGGGGCCATGATCATGTACTGGTTTTACGCCCTGTTTACCAGGAAAAGGCGCAAAGACCAGACCGAGCACCAGTCTACCGTGATCCTGGAAAAGATCCGCTCGGTCTGCAAGCTCATTTCGGTAGAGGGGGATTTCGCTGAGATCTACCGGTACGAGAACCGGCGGGAGCACTTCGGGAACCTTTTCAGCAGCAAGAAAAAGGCGCTGATTGTGGTACACGCGAAAGCACACATCGGATACGACTTCAAGAAACTGGAAATCACTTCCGACCCAAAACGGAAAACGGTTTATTTAAAGCATTTCCCGCAGCCCGAAATCCTTTCCATAGAGCCGGAACTGGAATTTTACGATATCCGCAACGGGATATTCAACGCATTCACGCCCGAGGATATGACGGCCCTCAACCGGGAGGCCAAAGCGCAGATCCGCGAGAAGATTCCCGAGAGCGGACTGATGGATTCCGCCCGGCACGAAGCGATTGAGGCCATCCTTGTAATGGAAAAAATTGTGGAAACCATCGGTTGGAAGCTTAACTTTGAAGCACTGGAGCTCGGGAAGGAGCCCCGGATGCTCCCCCGGGTGTATACTTCCGGGAACGACCAAAAGGATACCTGAATAAAACCATACATAAATGAACATCAGAAAAATTCTCTTTATCACCGGGGCCGCCCTGCTACTCTTGCCGGGCGCGCTGTCCGCCCAAAACGACACCGACATGAAGACTTTTGACCCTGCTTTTGCCCATACCGTCTATTTCTGGCTGCACAACCCGGACAGGCAGGAAGACCGACAGGCATTCGAAGCCTCCCTGAAGAAGTTCCTTTCCCGCTCCGCCTACGCCAAAACGAATTTTATCGGCACGCCGCCCCAGGCGAGCCGGGATGTGGTGGACGGGTCGTTTACCTATTCGCTGATCGTTACCTTTGAATCTGCCGAGGCCCAGGCCGCCTACCAGGCGGAACAGCCGCACCTCGATTTTATTTCCGAGTCCGAGCACCTCTGGAAAAAGGTGATCGTTTACGATTCCACTGGGATCCCGATGAACGATTAGTAGTCCGGGGGATGCACATAGAGGAATTCCGGGAATATTGCCTGGCCAAAAAGGGTGTTACCGAAGGTTTTCCGTTCGGGCAGGACGTACTGGTCTTTAAGGTCATGGGGAAGATGTTTGCCCTGACCGGCCTGGATCGGCACCCGCCCCAGGCCAACCTGAAAGCCGACCCCGAACGCATCCCGGGGCTTCGGGAGGAATACGACGGACGCATCCTGCCCGGGTACCACATGAATAAAGACCACTGGAATACCGTGATGTTGCAGGGGCTTCCCGCAGACCTGCTCAGGGAACTCATCGACCATTCCTACGAGCTCATTGTTGCATCGCTTCCCGCGAAATCCCGGAAGGAATGGGAGGCGCTGCCATGACGACCCCCCGAGAGGCATATGCCGCCCGGCTTAAAGGGCTACGGGAGGAGCGCGAGGCGATTTCCCGGCGGTTGCACCTCACCGCCCTGTTTCGCGTTTTATCGTTTTTGGGTGCGGGCGGCGCCCTCTACCTGGCAGCCGCCTCGCATGGGGCATTTGCCGCAGTATCGCTCGTGTTGCTGGCGCTATTTGGCTGGCTGGTGGGCCGGAATGAAGACCTGAAATACCAAAGGCGAAAACGCGACGAACTCATCCGCCTGAACGAAACCGAAACCCGGGTCCTGGACCTGGATTATGAAGACCTGCCCGAGGGTACGGGGTACCGGGATCCGGGGCACGCCTTCAGCGAGGATCTGGACCTGTTCGGGCCCGGGTCCTTTTTTCAGTATGCCAACCGCTGTGGCCTTTTGCCGGGGGCCGAACGACTGGCCAAATGGCTGACCGACAATGATACCGGGTCGGTCAGGGAAAAGCAGGAAGCCATACGCGAACTGGCGCCACAGGTTAACTGGAGGCAGGAGTACTACGCGGTGGCGCGGATTTCCGACAAGGGTGCCACCGTCCATTCCGCGCTGGACTGGCTGGAAGGATACGGTCCCTTTACCCGGCCTACCTACCGCTATGCCCCCTACCTTTTTGGCCTGGTATCCCTGGGTCTGCTTGGCGCATTCCTGGCGGGATGGGTGACGCCCTGGGCGGTTGGAGGGGTTTTCCTCTCGGGGCTGGTGATCGCGGGGTACTTTGCAAAGCGCGTCGGGAAACTGGCAGCCGATGCCTCTCGGGTACAGGATGTTTTTGAAGGATATGCCCGGCTGGTTGCACACGTGGAAGACCGGGAATTTTCAAGCGAAATGCTTTGCCGGGAACAGGGGAAACTCCGGAAGGACGGCGAGGCCGTATCCGTCCTGCTGAAGCGGTTTTCCCGCCACCTGTCGGCCCTGGACCAGCGAAACAACCTCCTGGTGGCCTTGTTGGGGAACGGATTTTTGCTCTGGGACCTGCTCAAGTCACGGGCCGTGGAAGCCTGGATCACCGCACACGGTAGCCAGGTACGTCATTGGTTTGGCGGCATAGCCGCGCTGGATGCCTGGTGCAGCCTGGGCAATTTTGCCTTCAACCACCCGGATTACACGTATCCGGGGCTGGAAGTTGCCGCGTATGTCGGAGACAGCGGACAGCCGGTCTCCCTCGGCGGTAACGCCGACCGCCCCTTTGTTGTAGCAGCCAGCGGCCTGGCCCATCCGCTATTGCCACCGGGGAACCGCGTGGCGAATGATTTTGAAATCCGGGAAGGCGGGTTCTTCGTGATTACGGGGGCCAATATGGCTGGGAAGAGTACGTTTTTAAGGACGCTTTCCCTTTCCCTGGTGATGGCAAATTGCGGTTTGCCCGTCTGCGCAACTTCTTTCAGCTATACGCCCCTCCCGTTGATTAGCAGTATGCGCACTTCCGATTCCCTGGCGCGGAGCGAATCCTATTTTTTTGCGGAACTCAAACGGCTGCAGTTCTTGATTGCGGCCCTGGAAGAGCGGCCCAGTTTTGTGGTCCTGGATGAAATCCTGAAAGGTACCAACAGCACGGACAAGGCCAAAGGCTCCCGGCTTTTTCTGGGTCGGCTTGTCCGCATGGGCGCCACGGGGGTCATCGCCACCCACGACCTGAGCCTTTGCCAGGTGGCGGACACGGAACCCCGGGTGGAAAACTGGCATTTTGATGCGGAAATCCGGCAGGGCGAACTCCATTTTGATTACCGGTTGAAGCCCGGGGTTTGCCACTCCATGAATGCCTCCTTTCTGCTCAGGAAGATGGGGATTGTGGAGGACCCGGAGGGCAAGCAGCCTTCGTGAATTGGAAATTCGGGAGGCCCGTTTCGGGCCGGGCTTTATAGATGCCTGGACTGCAATTCGTGGAACTTATCGGCCTGCAACCGCAGGAGTTGCTCGGCCTTTTCCTTTTTATAGGCGTACACGGCCTCCTCATCGGCAATTTCCCCGTAGATGCGCTCGTTGAGGAGCCGGTCCGTATCGGCCAGTTTGAAGCGCTGGTCCACTTTTTGTTTTACCCAGGCGGAAACGGTGGTTTCCTCATCCTCGAGCTTCATATCGTACGGCCCTTTCGGAGTCATCAGTTTTACCAGGATGGGAGCCGTCTCAATAGAGAGGAAAAGCAGGAATATAAAAAAGGAAGGAAACCAGGGGAGCTCCCCCAGGGCGTCGATCCGGGCCATCAGCCCGTCAAACCCGTCGATGACGGATTGCGATCCTTCTACCGCCTGGGCGTATCCGCTCTCAAGGGTTGCGATTTCCGATTCGATGGCCGTGATTTTGGCCGTATTCGTCTCCCGGAGGTCCGCCAGTTCGGCCAGGGAGGCATCGTGTTTTTCGCGCTTTTCCGCATAGACAGGCCCTTTGCCCACCAATAGCGTCCCTTCCCGTCCTTCGGCCTCGGCGATGTAGGTGTTGTACAACGCATCCGTGGCGGCTTCCTTGTCTGCAATTTCCTGTTTCAGGCCGGCGATTTCCGCCTGCTTTTCGGCGATGGCCGGGTTGTACTGCTGGGCGATCTGCTCCTGGTTGGCCAGGGTCAGGTCGTTTTTTCGCTCCAGGAGCACCTGGTTGATTTCCTTTTCAAAGATTTTCAATTCCAGGGGCTTGGAAATCACCACGGCGATGATCACCGCCAGGACAATCCGCGGGCTGGCCTGCAGGAGTTCCTTCCCAAAATGGTCCCGTTTCCGCATGGTCGAGACGATATAGCGGTCCAGGTTGAAGATGAGCAGGCCCCAGACCAGCCCAAACGGGATGGCCGCCCAGACGGAATCAAAAACCGTATACAGCGCATAGCCGGCTGCGAGGAATGCCATTAAGGCGGTGAAAAAAATGGTGGCGCCGATCCCGGCGTATTTATTCTGTTCCCCCTGGGAGCAGGTACCGAGTAATTCCCGGTCTGCCCCGGAGCAAATAATGAAGAAGCTGCGTATCATATCAGTGTTCAGGGTTTGGTATGTACACAAGAACGCAGCTTGCCGGCTTTTTGGTGCCCGTTTTGGAGGAATTTAACAATGCGGGGGCGTTACCCTATCCCACGAGCGCATCACTCCGCCAGGTAAACCTGGGGGGTCCCCCCATCGGAATTGCGCACCTGGATCCGATTGACCTCCCCGGCCCGGAATAATTCAAGGGCTTTTTCGGAAGGAATGGCTTGGTTGCGGTAGAAGAAGTCGGCTCCCTGCGAGGCCAGTTCCCGCAAGTGCTCTTCGGGGTCCGGCGGAGGAGGG
>NZ_CEXZKX010000001.1:744391-822948 GCF_982776155.1 Robiginitalea sp. | reverse complement strand
GGGTTTGGGGCGCACCTGCAGATCAACAGGGAGCGCCGGCCCAAAACCGCCTCGGGGCCGGAATCGCCTCGTAGCCGGAATCGCATCGGGGCCGGAATCGCATCGTAGCCGGTTGTCAGGCCAAATATGCCAGTACCATCCCGAGCACGATTGCCGTCAGCTTTCGGAGGTTGAAAGAATGTCCTTCCGAGCTTTCGAAGAGGATCACGGTAGACACGTGCAGGAGCACGCCGATGACCAGCCCCAGGACATAGGGATGGCCGTGCTCAAGCACCGGGATGCGCCCGGCCAGTGCGCCGAGTGGCGTCATGGCCGCAAAGAGGACCATAAATGTCCATGCGGCCCCTGCAGACAAACCCGAGCGCAGTAGGAAGCCCCCCAATATCAGGGCGACAGGGATCTTATGTATTACGATTGCCAGCAGGAATTCGCGGTTGTTTTCCAGGGGAACCCCCTCCAACAGCGCATGAAGGCTGAGCCCGAGGAGCAGGAGTAGCGGGAATTTTCCACCTGTCTGCGTGTGGACATGACCGTGTTCCGCCCCGCGGGACAAAAACTCGAGGACAATCTGCAGCAGGATGCCCACTCCGACGAAAACGCCTGTAAGCCGCGGATTACCTGAATTATATGCTTCGGGGATGAGTTCCAACAGGGTAATGCCCAGTAGGAAGGCCCCGCTGAAAGCCAGCAGGAGCCCCTGCCGCCCGGCCTGCCGTTTCCGCCTGGCCACCAGGAACAGGAAGCTCAGCAGTACGGCCAGTGCTGGGAGTATCAGGTGCCAGGGGGTTGTTGCGATGGGTTCCGTTGGTTTTGAGCCCATAAAATTAATGTATTTTTGAAGTTTCAACACCGCGCGATGGCAGATAACTTCAGAATGCTTGCTAAAACCCTATATGGGCTGGAAGACGTCCTGGCCGGGGAACTTCGGTCCCTGGGGGGAGGGAATGTGAAAACGGGTGTGCGATGCGTATTTTTTGACGGGGATGCGGGGTTTATGTACAAGGCGAACCTAAGCCTCAGGACCGCCCTGCGTATTTTGGTCCCGGTTTCGGATTTCAGGTTGCGTCGTGCCGAGGACCTGTATGGTAAAATCCAGGAGGTCGATTGGTCCCGCTACCTGGACCCGCGGATGACCTTTGTAGTGGATACGGTCCTGGCCAGCGACCTGTTTGCCCACTCGCTTTTTGTATCCCAGAAAGCCAAAGATGCCATTGCCGACCAGTTCCGGTCCAGTACCGGCGCCCGCCCCAGCGTCTCCGTAAAAGACCCGGATGTGCGGATTCACCTGCATATCCAGGGCAATACAGCCCACCTGTCCCTGGATAGCTCCGGGAGTTCGCTCCACCTCAGGGGGTACCGGACGGAGACCAACAAAGCGCCCCTCAATGAGGTGCTGGCCGCGGGGATGCTGTTGCTCAGCGGCTGGCGCGGACACTCCGATTTCCTCGATCCGATGTGCGGCAGCGGCACGCTGCTGATCGAAGCCGCCATGATTGCCTGCAACATTCCGCCAAACATCAACCGGGAGGCCTTCGGGTTTCAGAGATGGAAGGATTACGATCCCGAGCTGTTCCGGACCATTTACGATGCCTGCCTGAACCGGACACGGGATTTCCGGTATGGCATTAGCGGGTACGACAAGGCTCCTTCTGCTGTCCGCAAGGCGCAGGAGAATATTCGCAATGCGAACCTGGATGCTTTTATCACCCTGGAACAGGCGGATTTCTTCAAAACCTCCAAATCCACCAGGGGCCCCCTGCACCTGGCCACCAATCCGCCATACGGGGAACGCCTGCCGGTAGACCGGGAAACTTTTTACGGCAACCTGGGGGATACCCTCAAACGCCATTATCCAAATACCCGGGCCTGGTTGCTGGTAGGGGATCCGGAAATCCTAAAATCCGTCGGTTTGCGCACTTCCCGGAAAATCAAGCTGTTCAACGGGGGCATCGAGTCGCGTCTGGCCCTGTTTGAGATTTACGAAGGAAGTAGAAAAGCCAAGTACCAGTAAGGATTCCCGCACCGGTTGCGATCGCTTCGGCGGGAGCATTGGAGAAAAAGCCGGGCAACCCAGCCGGGTATCCGGATTAATCGTCCTGTGTGGGGTTTTCCCGCGCCTTGCGGTAAAGCGGCAAAAAGTAGCTGATGGTGTAGTTAAAGCCCACCCCGAAACTGCTTCCGTCGGTAACGCGGTTAAACCCGGGGATCCAAAGGTGCGGCATCCGGTCCGATTCGGTACGGCTCACGAGCATCCCGAGGCGGACGGAAGCCCCCATGTAGATGTTGGCAAATAATTCCGCCTTCACCCCCAGCAACAATTCAATCCACGCCGCACTCAGCCCGTCCAGTTCCACCGGTGCATCCGGGCCCGGCTGGAATCCGTCCGGGTTCCAGTAGCGGTTGGAATTGAAGTAGGAATAGGAATCCAGGTCGGTGCGGAAACTGCTGAAGGCCGCCCGCGCCCCCACAATGATCTGGTTGTTCATCCCGTACCAGTTGGTATAGGTATTGTAGTCGAGCCCGGCCTTCAGGTAACTGCCCCTGCTGGTGATATCGTAGAGCGACTGGATGTTTACGTCGTTTTCATTGTCGAGCAATTCGTTCACTCGCCGCGATTCATTCCCGAGCTCTGCAGCGAGGTAGAATTTTTCGGATATGCGGTAGTCGCCCACCAGTTCAAACCCCTGGTAATCCTCATTGAGGCCCGTAATCAGCAGGCGACTCAGGTCGGCACCCAACCGGATCCCGTAGGCATCGGCCGGGGCGGGCCCCCGGGCAGACAGACTGTCGGCTTGCTGGCCCTGCACTTGCGTCAGACCGGCAACCGCCAGGATCAATATCAGGCTAGTGGTAAATCGCAACATGGGTGGTCTGGATTGATTCTACGGTGGGGTTGACGACCCGGACACTGTCGATCCAGATGGAGAGGTCGTCCTGTATCCCGGCCTGGAGGTTTTCGAAATTGGGGACAAAGCCGCAGGCCCGGGAAATAAAATCCTCCGTGATCTCGTAATCGAAATACAGCGTATCCTGGTTCCCTGTTTCCACCCCTTCCGAATCGCTGGCGGAATCCCGGATCAGGACAAACCCGGTGCGCGGGGCATCCGCCCGCAGCGGCAACTGGATGGAATCCCTGTTGGACCGGTCGGTAAACGTTCCCACCGGGTCCCCATTGCCAATGCCGATCACCCGCAGGCTGGTGACGTTTTTAGCGGAAGAGGGATCTTCCGAATCGTAGAAATTAACAACGAGCAGGGGGGTATCCCCGTCCACGCAAATATCGTCCTTTTCGCACCCGCTGAAACCGGTAGCCAGGAGCATAGCGGAAAGCGATAAAAAAACAGGATGGCGCCGGGCAAACCGCATGCTTCTTGCGGAACGGACAATTTTTAGGTAAAGCTGTATGGCTCTTGGCATGTGCAGGGGGCTATTCATGGCTGCGGCGCTCTAAAAGTACGATATTTTCCACGTGATGCGTCTGCGGGAACATATCAACAGGCTGAACGTGTGCAACCCGGTAGGCATCCCGCATAAGGGCCAGGTCGCGGGCCTGGGTAGCGCTGTTGCAACTCACATAGACTATCCGCTCAGGCAGGATTTCCAGCAATTGGGCCACGACATCCTTGTGCATTCCGTCCCGGGGCGGGTCCGTGATCACCACATCCGGCCTGCCGTGGGTTTCCAGGAATTCCGAGGTGAAGAGTTCCTTCATATCCCCGGCAAAAAACCGGGTGTTTGAGATGCCGTTTTCGGCCGCATTTACCCGGGCGGCCTCAATGGCATCGGCAACGGCTTCAATCCCGATAACCTCCCGGGCCTGTCGGGCCACAAACTGGGCGATGGTGCCCAGGCCGGTATACAGGTCATAAACCCGCTCTTTTCCGGTGAGGCCCGCCAGTTCCCGTACTTTTTTGTAAAGCGCATATGCCTGACGGGAATTGGTCTGATAAAACGATTTCGGGGTGATCCTGAAGGCCAGCCCCTCCATCTCCTCTGTGATATAAGGGGTGCCGTGGTAGCAAATCAGGTCCAGGTCGTACAGCGTATCGTTCCCTTTGCGGTTGATGGTATAAAACAGGGAGGTGATTTGCGGGAAACGATCCAGCAGGAAGTCCAGCAGGCCTTCCCGGGCGCTGGCGTCGTCCTGGTAGAACTGGATAAGCACCATCACCTGGCCCGATGCGGTATTGCGAAGCATCAGGCTGCGCAACAAGCCTTCCTGTTTGCGGGTGTCAAAAAAGGCGAGTCCGTGAGATTCCGCATACTCGCGGACGGCCAGGCGGATAGCATTCGACGGATCGGCCTGCAGGTGGCATTCTTGCAGGTCCAGGATTTTATCCCACATCCCCGGGATATGCAAGCCCAGGGCGTTCCGGCTTGCCACCGGTTCCCCGGAGGCGATTTCCCCGGGTTCCAGCCACCGGTTATCCGAAAAGGAGAATTCCATTTTGTTCCGGTAGTAATAGGTTTCCGGGGCCGGGAGGATAGGGGCTATATCCGGAAGGTCGAGCTTCCCGATACGCACCAGGTTCTGAACCACTTCATCCTGTTTAAAGCGGAGTTGGGCGGCGTAGTCCATATGTTGCCATTTGCAACCCCCGCAGGTGCCAAAATGGACACAGCGGGGTTGAATGCGTTCGGGGGAGGGATTCAGGATCTCTGTTACCCGGCCCTCGTAGTGTCCCTTGCGCTTTTTGAACACCTGGACCGAAACGGTATCCCCCGGGACGGCTCCGGAAATAAAGACCACCCGGCCATCCGGGGCCCTGCCCACCGCTTTACCCTTTGCCGCGGTACCGGTCACTTCGATTTTTTCAAAAAATGGATGCTTCCTGCCTCTTGCCATGGGGGCAAAAATACGTTGTTTTCTGCTTGCAGCCATAGCGAGAATCTCCTGGGGCACCTGCCCGAAGTAGCGGTTGTTCCCGGCGGCGCATTTTTGGTTCCTCAGGGGCAATTTCCTACCTTTAAGGCGCTTTCCGGATGATTTCTCTCCACTAAGAAGGAATGGTGTTTGTCTATTTAAAAAACTTTGGGAAATGTCTGTAATTGAAAAGCGACAATCGGACAAGGCTATTGCCCTGGAAGCGCAGTACGGGGCGCATAACTACCATCCGCTGCCCGTAGTGCTCAGCAGGGGCGAAGGGGTTTACGTCTGGGACGTAGACGGCCAAAAATATTACGATTTTTTATCGGCCTATTCGGCGGTAAACCAGGGGCACTGCCACCCGAAAATTATCGGGGCGCTCACGGAGCAGGCGCAAAAACTCACCCTCACCTCAAGGGCTTTTTACAACGACCGGCTGGGCGAGTACGAGAAATATCTGTGCGAATTCTTCGGGTACGATAAGGTTCTGCCCATGAATACCGGGGCGGAAGCCGTGGAGACAGCTATCAAACTCGGCAGGAAATGGGGATATGAGAAAAAGGGAATTCCGGATGGAAGGGCCAAGGTCATCGTCTGCCTGAACAACTTCCACGGCCGGACCATCACGATTATTTCCGCATCCAATGACCCGGTGGCCACCGAGCATTTCGGGCCGTTTACCCCGGGTATCGTCCCGATCCCGTACAACGACCTGGAAGCGCTGGAAGCTGCCATGGGGCCGGACGTAGCTGCTTTCCTGGTGGAACCCATTCAGGGGGAGGCCGGGGTGAATGTTCCCGATGCGGATTACCTCCAAAAGGCGCATGCCATTTGCAAGGAGCACAATGTCCTGCTCATGGCGGATGAAGTCCAGACCGGGATCGCCCGCACAGGGCGCCTGCTGGCCAGTTGCGGGAATTGCGACTGTCCGGAGAAGAACTGCAGCGGGACCCCGGATGTCAAACCCGACGTCCTGATTCTCGGCAAGGCGATCTCCGGCGGGGTGCTTCCCGTTTCCGCTGTCCTGGCCAACGACCCGGTGATGGAAGTCATCCGTCCGGGCAACCACGGATCCACATTCGGGGGGAATCCGCTGGCATGTGCAGTGGCAACCGCGGCCCTGGAAGTTGTAGCCGAGGAACGGCTGGCCGAAAAGGCCGATGCCCTGGGCCGCCTCTTCCGCGAAAAGATGCAGGAAATTATCGACGATACGGACCTGGTGCGGCTCGTTCGCGGCAAGGGCCTGCTGAATGCCATCGTCATTGACGATTCCGAGGATAGCTCCACCGCCTGGGAAATTTGCCTCGCCCTGAAAGAAAACGGCTTGCTGGCCAAGCCCACCCACGGGAACATCATCCGGTTTGCACCGCCTTTGGTCATGACCGAGGAGGAGTTGCTGGATTGCCTGTCGATCATCCGGAAAACCCTGCTGGAATATCAGCAATCATAAACTGGCTGCCACGGCCAAAATGCGCGCTAGGCCGTGAAAACGGGAGGGATGTGTAAAAATGAGGCCATAAAAAAAGCCCCGGTTTCCCGGGGCTATTTCTTTGCTTTGCTGATGATATGTATCAGGAACGTACTTCTTTGATCCGGGCTTTTTTCCCGGTAAGTCCGCGGAAGTAGAAAATCCGCGCCCGGCGAACTTTCCCGCGTTTGTTGATTTCGATTTTTTGCAGGGCAGGCATATTGATCGGGAAGATCCGCTCAACGCCAACCGTGCCGCTCATCTTGCGGATGGTAAAGGTCTCCGTTGCCCCGCTGCCGCGGCGCTGGATAACGACGCCCCGGAAAAACTGGGTACGCGTTTTTTCACCTTCCTTAATTTCGTAGTATACGGTGATCGTGTCGCCGGCGGAAAATTTCGGGAATTCCTTCCGGGCCACAAATTCGTTTTCGACAAAGCTTACTAAAGATTCCATGGTATTGCTTTACTGTTCTGTTCGGGCCAACATGCACGTACCTCGTCAGAGGTTGACCTGAAATCGTGTGCAAAAATAATCGATAAATCCCAACTGGCAAGAAAATCGCGCAAATTTAGTGGTCCTCCCCGGGGTCGAGCAAGTCGGGCCGACGTTCCCGGGTGCGCAGGTGCGCCTGTTCTTCCCGCCAGGCCTCGATTTTGCCGCTGTGCCCGCTGGTGAGCACTTCCGGCACGGACAAGCCGCGAAATTCCCGGGGCCGCGTATATATGGGCGGTGCGAGCAGGTTATCCTGGAAGGTGTCCGTCAGGGCGGAAGTCTCGTCCCCGAGAACCCCCGGCAACAGGCGGATGATGGCGTCGCAGAGTACGGCTGCGCCCAGTTCGCCTCCGGAGAGGACGTAATCGCCAATGGATATTTCCCGGGTAATCCACAGATCCCGGATCCGTTGGTCCACCCCTTTATAATGCCCGCAGAGGATCAACAGGTTCTTTTTCAGGGAGAGCGCGTTGACGGCCGGCTGGCGGAGGGTTTCCCCATCGGGCGTCATGTAAATAATTTCGTCGTATTCCCGCTGGGCGGTAAGCTCGGAAAAACACCGGTCGATGGGTTCGGCCATCAGGACCATGCCCGCCCCACCCCCGAAGGGATAGTCGTCTACCTGTTTATAAGCGTTGGTGGCGTAGTCGCGGAGGTTGTGCAGGTGAACCGATACCAGGCCGCTATCGATGGCCCGCTTGAGGATGGAGGCGTCAAATGGGCTCCGGAGCAATTCCGGGAGGACGGTGACGATATCGATGCGCATGGCCTGCAACCGGGGTTGCCCGGCTTATTTGGATTTTTTGTACTTGTTGATCTCGTCCTGCAGCTGGCGGCTGATACGCTGTTCGCGCTCCAGTGCCCGCCTGCGGTGGTCCTCGTATTCGTTCTCAAGGTCCGCCAGTTTTGTTTTGGCTTCCTGGGTGAGCACGTTGCTTCGGCGGAACCGGTAGATGAACAGCAACAGGAGCAGCAACAGCCCGATGATAATGGTCCAGAGAATGATATTGTAAGTGGCTTTGGAAACCAGGGCGCCAAAGAAGGACATACTGTCTTTTTCCTCGGTGACGGCTGCGAGTTCCTGGCTGGTTTCCTCCAGTTTGCTATTGAGGTTTTCGATGGTGGTTTCCTGCCCGGCTATCGTGGAATTCAGCTGGCTGGCCTCTGCCCGGGCAGCGCTCAGGCTGTCGAGGACATTCCCCCTGAGTTTGTCGAGCTCGATGGCCCGGACCACTTCGTACCGCCGGCCTTCTGCATTGTAATTTCCGGAGCGCTTGAATATATATTCGAATTGGCTCTCAATAGTTCCCCCGTCCAGGGAAGGTTCCTCACTGTCCTGGGCAACCAGCAGGGGTGCGGTCATCAGGGCGCTGAGCAAGGTCCAAAATCGTATAAACTTCATTTTAGCGTGTTGTAGGGTTATCGTGATTCAAGGTGGGGCTAAAGTACTCCAATAAAATGAAATTGGAAAACACCTGCCGCAATAAGAACCGTCCTCAAAGTGGAACAGGCCCCTGAGCCAGAACCTCCTAGGCGCTTCAATAGTAGGTATACCTGCGGACCTTGGCAATGTATTTGGCCAGCCGGATTACCTGGTGCGCATAGCCATATTCATTGTCGTACCAAACATAGAGGATGATGTTTTTTCCGCCCCCCGAGACAATCGTGGCCCGGCTGTCGTAAACCGCAGGAGCCGATGAACCGATTATATCGGAGGAAACAAGCTCATTGCTCAGGCTGAATTTGATCTGTTCCACCAGGTCGCCTTCCAGGGCGTATTTCTTGAGGATCGTGTTGAGGCTATCCAGGCTGGTTTTGTTTTTTAATTCCAGGTTCAGGATGGCCAGGGAACCATTCGGGACCGGAACGCGGATGGCGTTGGAGGTAAGTTTGCCTTCCAGGGCGGGCAATGCCTTGGCAACCGCCTTGCCGGCTCCCGTTTCGGTAATGACCATATTCAGGGCGGCGGCCCGCCCTCGCCGGTATTTCCCGTGGATATTATCCACCAGGTTCTGGTCGTTGGTGTAGGCGTGGATGGTTTCCAGGTGTCCTTTTCGGATCCCCAGCGAGTCCTCCACCACCTTCAGGATAGGAGTAATGGCATTCGTGGTGCAGGATGCAGCAGAATATATATGTACCTGCTCCGGGTCAAATTCCCGGTGGTTCACCCCGTGGACAATGTTGGGGATGTCCTTGCCCGGGGCGGTGAGCAATACCTTTGCCACCCCTTTGGACCCCAGGTGCTGGCCCAGGGAGGCCTCGTCCCGGAAGGCGCCTGTATTGTCTATGACCAGGGCGTCGCGAATATCGTATTTCGTGTAATCGATACCCGACGGGTCGGAGGCGGAAATCATGTGGACGGTCGTGCCGTTCACGATGAGTGCTTTATTGGCGATATCGGGCTCCACTGTCCCGGAAAACGGCCCGTGGACGGAGTCGGTTCGCATGAGCATCGCCCGTTTCTCCAGGGTGGTTTCATCCACTTCCCCCCGGGTGACGATGGCCCGGAGCCTGAGCTGGTTGCCCTTGCCGGTTTTGGCCATCAGTTCCCGGGCCAGCAACCTGCCGATCCGTCCGAACCCATAGAGGATAACGTCCTTGGGGGCTATTTCCGGATAGTGGCGGGCATCCTTGAGTTTGTCGATAATAAACGACTTGGCGTCGTGGTAGCGGTTGTTGTCCTCGGAATGAAATTCAAAGGTGAGTTTGCCGATGTCCAGCTTGGAAGGGGGGAGGTCCAGGTCGCTGATGGCGCGGAGCAACTCCACGGAATCGAAGATAGAAATAGGCTTTTGCACAAACTGTCCCGCGTACTCGTGCAGGTTGATGATCTCGCTGACATTGCGGTCGATGATCTGGTTTTTAAACAACACCACTTCGATTGCCTTATCGTACCACAGGTCACTGATAATCTTGATGAATTCCGTGGTGGCTTTCCGGCGGTCTGCCTGAAAGGCCAATTCCTTTTCGTAGGAGCTCTGGTTCATAGGAAAGGTTGTCAAGTGTTTATGGGGATAAAATTATGGATTTCAGATAATTTCCCCTAGTAAAATCACAATTATCAAAAAACCCGCCGGATTTGGCGGGTTGAATTATATTATTCGCAATATTACTGAAAGATGATCCGTTCTTTTTGGCCGTTCTCATCCAGCAGGGTGATACTCGTATTCCCATAGCGGGAAATCTTGGCAAAGAGGTTCCGGGCGTCTTCGATATCCCGGATCTCGTCATCGTCTACAGCCAATATGATCTTGCCCTCCAGGTCGTACCTCCGGTAGGTTTCGGGGACCCCTACGATTTTGACGCCCACTTCGGTTCCGTAACGTTCTTTTTCCGCATCTGTAAGGTTTTTGACCTTAACCCCCATTCGCGGCACGACGGTGGTCTGCCGTTCCCGGATTTCCACGGGGACAGCCAGTTCTTCCCCATCCCGTTCCAGGACCACCCGGACTTCGTCCCCCGGGCGTTTCGTGGAGATATAGCCGGTGAGGTCTGCCATCCGCCGCACGCGGATATCGTCGACCCTCCGGATAATGTCGCCCCGTTCCAGGCCGGCCTCTTCCGCTCCGGAACCTTCTTCCACCCCGTCCACAAAGACGCCGTCGATTTCATCAATGCCGTTTTCCACCGCGTACCGGGTGTTCAGGCGGGGAGATTCGATACCGATGACCCCTTTTTGTACGTCGCCGTATTCCAACAGATCCTCCACGATTTTCCGCGCGATGTTGCTGGGGACGGCAAAGGAATAGCCGATGTAGGAACCCGTCTGGGAGGTGATGGCCGTATTGATGCCAATCAGGTCGCCGTTGGTATTGACCAGGGCTCCCCCGCTATTCCCGGGGTTGACGGCCGCATCGGTTTGAATAAACGACTGGTTCCTGCCCAGGTCGCGCGCCTTGGCGCTCACGATTCCCGCCGTTACCGTCGATGTCAGATTAAACGGATTTCCCACCGCCAGGACCCATTCCCCGATGCGCACATTGTCTGAATCCCCGAAAGCGAGATAGGGGAGGGGGCGCTCGGGTTCTATCTTGATCAGGGCGATATCCGTATTCGGGTCCGTGCCGATGACTGTGGCGTCATAGGTCCGGTTGTTGTTCAAGGTGACTGTCAGCTGGTTGGCCCGGGAAATCACATGGTTGTTGGTCACGATATGCCCGTCCGGGGAGATGATTACCCCGGATCCCGTCCCCACCTGCGGGCGGGCCCGTTCTTCATACCCGTAGAGGAATTCCAGCAGGCTGCCACTCCCGCGGCTCAGGGTGACATTCTTGACGTGTACCACGGCGTTTACCGTATTCTCGGCAGCCAGGGTGAAATCGGCTTCGTCAATCCCGGCACCTGCGGAATAGGCCGGGGTGCCGGCCGTGTGGAATACCGGCATCGAGTCGTTTTCGGTCAGGTAGGTGGTCGCACGGGGTTCGAAAAATAACTTATACGCCCCAAGGGTAGTTGCCCCTGCGGCAATAGCGATAAAAAAAAGTCCGGCGATACGCTTCATACACAATGATTTTAACACTATAAAATTAATGGATTAATTGCCGAATTGTTTTGCTTTAACGACATTTTAACGGGCGCGAGGCCCTGATTAAAACGTATATTTGTGCCCGAGATATATGCCATGGAACAGCTTTTTTATAAATACCAGGCAACCGGAAACGACTTTATCCTGATCGACAACCGCCTGGGCGGGTTTCCCGGGAATGACTCCTCCCACATCGCCAATCTCTGCCACCGTCGTTTCGGAATCGGGGCCGACGGGTTGATCCTGCTAGAAAACGATCCGGGCGCGGACTTCCGCATGGTATATTTTAATTCGGACGGCAGGCCCGGGAGCATGTGCGGCAATGGGGGCCGCTGTATTACGGCTTTTGCAAAATTCCTGGGGATCGTAGGCGACACCTGTCGTTTCGTCGCATCGGACGGCCTGCACGAGGCCCGGATCAGCGGGGAATCCGTGTCCCTCCGTATGGCAGATGTGGGGGAGATCCGGCACAAAAAAAACTATAGCTTCCTCAACACGGGTTCGCCCCACCACGTCCAGGAAGTGTCCGGCCTGGAGGCTTATGACGTGGATCGGGAGGGGAAGCGCCTGCGTTACAGTTTGTACGGGGAGCCGGGCAGCAATATCAATTTTGTGGAACTGCAGCCTGACGGGGTCCTGCATGTACGCACCTACGAACGCGGGGTGGAGGCGGAAACCTACTCCTGCGGCACGGGGGTTACGGCCGCGGCCATTGCGATGGAGGCCCAGGGGAAACACCCGGAGCAACCTACGCGGATCCGCACGCGCGGGGGCGACCTGGAAGTTGCTTTCCGCAAGGACGCCGGTGCCTATACGGATATCTGGCTGACAGGTCCGGCCCGGATGGTATTTAAAGGAACCCTGTCGTGAAACTGGAAGGTGAAAATATCCGTTTGCGGGCCCTGGAACCGGAAGACCTCGAATTCCTGTACGCCCTTGAGAACGACCCGGAAATCTGGGAGATCAGTGGCACGCTGACCCCGTATTCAAAAAAGATACTCCGGCAATATCTCGAAGTTGCCCACCGGGATATCTATGAGGCCAAGCAACTGCGCCTGGCAATTTGCCGGCAGGACCATCGCTGCATTGGCCTGATCGACCTGTTTGATTTTGATCCCCGCCACTTGCGCGCTGGTCTGGGGATCGTTATTTCCGAGGATGCCTCCCGCAACAAGGGATATGGCGAAGAAGCCATCCGCCTGGTCTGCGAGTACGGGTTCCGCGTCCTGGGCCTGCACCAGATTTACGCAGGGGTCGGGGCGGACAATGCTGCGAGCCTCAGGGTATTTAAAAAGGCCGGTTTCCGGGAAACCGGGGTCCGGGTAGACTGGACCCGGACGGCCAAAGGTTTCCGGGACGAAGTTTTCCTCCAAAAATTCCATCCGGATGTATCGTAAAAAGATTTTGCTTTTCGTTTTGCTGGGCGGCCTGATCGTCGCCGGGGCCTTTGCCTACCTGATCTACCGGGCACTATTTGTGCCGAATACGGCTTTTGAAAACGAGGTGGCCTATGTCTATATACGCACCGGGGCGCCGTATGATTCCGTGCGTTTGCGCCTGGAACCATTGCTCAGGGACCTTGAAACGTTCGATGCGGTAGCCCGCCGTAAAAAATACACCTCCAATGTACGGGCCGGCAGGTACCCCATCCGGCGCGGGATGAACAACAACGAAATCATCAATTCGCTTCGTTCGGCAAATACACCCGTACAGGTATCCTTCAACAACCAGGAGCGGCCCGCGTCCCTGGCCGGCCGGATAGCCGGGCAGATTGAGGCGGATTCCGCCTCCCTGCTGGAAGCATTTACCGATACGGCATTCCTGGCACAGCACGGATGGACCCGGGACCAGGCCCTGGTGCCTTACATCCCCAACAGCTACGAATTTTTCTGGGATACCGACGCCCTGGAATTCCGGGAGCGGATGCTGGAGGAGTACAATCGGTTCTGGAATGAGGCGCGCCGGGAAAAGGCTGCGGAGGTTGGACTGGAACCTGAAGAAGTGATCGCCCTGGCGTCGATTGTACATAAGGAAACCGCCAAACCCGACGAACGCCCCCGGGTGGCCGGGCTTTACCTGAACCGCCTCAGAAGGAATATGGCCCTGCAAGCCGACCCGACGGTGATTTACGCAATCAAGCGGGAAACCGGGAATTACGACACCATTATCAAACGCGTCCTCTACCGCGACCTGGAGCTGGATTCCCCGTACAACACCTACAAGTACGGGGGGATACCGCCCGGGCCTATTTTCATGCCGGATATTTCGGCCATTGAGGCCGTGCTCAACCCGGAGTCCCACAACTACCTCTATATGGTTGCGGACACCGAAAACTTTGGTTATCACCAGTTTGCGGAGACGCTATCGCAACATAACCGAAATAAAGAGCAGTATATCCGGTGGATAAACTCGATGAATATCCGCCGGTAACCATTCCCCGGGATTTTCACACCATTTAACCATAAAAACGGCCATTTTATGAAAATCTTGGGTTTTCCCTGTGCAGCCGGCCGTATCTTTGCCTTGAGAAATTTAAGCGGGAATCCCCGGCGGATTCCATCAGTCTTAAGAAAGCACATATATGAAAAGGTGGATAGGTTTCCTGATTCCTCTTGTCATGATCTTTGTTTTGGCGAGTTTTGATGCGGATTCACCACTCGACAATGTCCGGGTCCCCGAATCCCTGATCGCCACAGATTCGCTCCCCCAATTGCAACCCGTGCCGGAGATGGAATTCCGGGCTCAACGCAGGCCGGGCGGGATCCCTTTTCCCGGAAGCAGTTATATCGGTTTCCGGGAGGCCTTGGCCTTTAAGGAATCCGGCGGCGATTATTTCACTACGAATACGCTGGGCTACCTCGGGAAATATCAATTCGGAATAGGCACCCTGCAGTTGATGGGGGTATACAATGCCGCCACTTTTTTAAGCAACCCGGAATTACAGGAGAAAGCGTTTGCCACAAACCTGGCGCGGAACAAATGGATCCTGCGACGGGATATCCCCCGATTTGCAGGCAAAAGGATCAACGGGGTGGAGGTTACGGAATCCGGTATCCTGGCGGCTGCCCACCTGGCCGGAGCGGGCAATGTGAAAAAGTACCTGCGCAGCGGGGGCTCCTATGAGGCGGTAGATGCCTACGGGACGAGTATTACCAATTACCTCCGTAAATTCAGGGGGTACGACATGTCGGGAATCCTTCCCGAGAAAAACCCCAAAGTAGATTTTTAGCCCTTCCCCGGACTATTTTGACTGGATGCCAAAAATGGCCGGACGCTTGTTGAGGTCGGGCAGGTGATTTGCCCAATCCCCGACGGTCCGGGTCTGGATATATTCGGATTCCAGGGTCAGGTCTGCCGCGATACAGAGCAGCGTTTCCTTTCGAAGTGTCCGGACCAGCTCCGCCAACAGCTTTTCATTCCTGTAGGGGGTTTCCATAAAAAATTGGGACTGACCGAATTCCCCGGATCGCTTTTCGAGCGTTTTCAGCACCTTTTTCCTTTCGGACGTTTCGATGGGCAGGTAGCCGTTAAAGGCAAAATTCTGGCCGTTTAACCCACTGGCCATCAGGGCCAGGAAGATGGAGGAAGGGCCAACCAGCGGCACTACCCGGATGCCCCGGGCATGGGCCAGGGCTACGATATCCGAACCCGGATCGGCTATGGCCGGGCAGCCCGCCTCTGAGAGGACACCTACCGAAATTCCCTCCAGGCAGGGCGCCAGGTATTCCGGGATGGCTGCGGCTTCTGTGTATTTGTTCAGCGGGAACAATACGAGTGAAGGCTGCGATTTCCGCGGGGTAATTTTTTTGATGAACCTCCGGGCCGTCCGCTCATTTTCCACGATGAAATGCGAGAGTTGTTCCACGGTTTGCTTTACGGTCAATGGTAATACGCCCAGCGGTTCGTTATCGCCCAAAAGGGAGGGGATCAGGTAGAGTTTCCCGTAAGTATCAGGATTTTTTTCCATCGGGTTTGCCTATATATTCTGCGAGGATGTAATCGCAGGCCGTATCGATCATCCGGTAGACCTGTTCAAAGCCGTCAGCCCCGCCGTAATACGGGTCCGGGACTTCCCGCCGGCCTTTGCCGCCGGCCTCCAGCAACAGGGACACTTTGGCGCGGTCCCGTTCGTTCCGGGCCAGGCTCAGAATATTGGCCTGGTTCTCAAGATCCATGGCGAAAATATAGTCAAAATTGTCAAAATCGGAAACCGAAAACCTTCTGCAGCGCTGTCGGCTGATGTCGATTCCGTATTGCGCCGCCACCTCAATGGAACGCGGATCGGGCGGATTGCCCACATGGTATCCGGCAGTACCTGCCGAATCCACCACATAGTCTTCGCCGGCAAGTTTGGATGCAAAAATCCCCTCGGCCAGGGGAGATCGGCAGATATTGCCCAGGCAGACCATCAGGATTCGGGTCGCCATACGGGGTTATGAAAATTTCTTGGTGAGATCCTCGATGTATTTCCGGAACTGCTTGTCGGTTTCAGCGAGGTTGTCGACGGTCTTGCAGGCGTGTAGCACGGTAGCGTGATCCCGTTTGCCGATCTGGGATCCAATGCTTGCCAGGGAGGCCTTTGTAAACTTCTTGGCAAAGAACATGGCCAGCTGCCGGGCCTGTACGATGTGTCGCTTCCGGGTCTTGGACTGGAGTGTGGCCACATCCATTTCAAAGTAATCTGAAACAACCTTCTGGATGTATTCGATGGATACTTCCCGCTTTGTGTTCTTAACGAATTTCTCTACCACCTGCTGGGCGAGGTCCAGGGTCACTTCCTTTTTGTTGAAGGAAGATTGCGCGATCAGCGAGATGATGGCGCCTTCCAGTTCCCGGATGTTCGATTTGATGTGCTTGGCGACATAGTCGATGATTTCCTCTGGCATTTCCACCCCGTCCCGGTACAACTTGTTCTTCAGGATGCAGACCCGCGTTTCGTAATCCGGGCTCTGCAGTTCGGCGGAAAGGCCCCATTTGAAACGGGACAACAACCGCTGTTCGATGTCCTGCATGTCCACCGGCGCCTTGTCTGAGGTAAGGATTACCTGCTTGCCGTTCTGGTGGAGGTGGTTGAAGATGTGGAAAAATACATCCTGGGTCCCGCTCTTGCCGGAGAGGAATTGTACATCGTCGATAATCAGGACGTCGATGAGTTGGTAGAAATGGATGAAATCGTTGCGCGTATTCTTGCGAACGGATTCGATATATTGTTGGGTAAATTTTTCCGCGGAGATATAGAGGACGGTGCGTTCCGGGTATTTGTCCTTGATTTCCACCCCGATGGCATGGGCCAGGTGCGTCTTCCCGAGGCCGACGCCGCCAAAGACCAGGAGCGGGTTAAACGAGGTGCCCCCGGGTTTGTTGGCTACCGCCATCCCGGCCGATCGGGCCAGCCGGTTGGAATCCCCTTCCAAAAAATTCTCAAAATTGTAGCTCGGGTTGAGTTGCGACTCGATCTTGATATTGCGGATGCCCGGGATCACAAACGGGTTCTTCAGTTCCGGATTCTTGGATTTTATCGGCACATCCATCTCCTGGGGCGTCATCTGCCCCCGGTTGGCACTCGGTATTTTTTCCGTGAAGGGTTCCCGGTTGCCGTAAGTGTTTTCCATTTTAATTACATAGACCAGTTTGGCACCTTCGCCCAGTTCCCTTGTGAGCGCCACTTTGAGCAATTTCACATAGTGCTCCTCGAGCCATTCGTAGAAAAATTTACTGGGTACCTGGATGCTCAGCGCCTTTTCGGAGAGCTTAACGGGCTTAATGGGGACGAACCAAGTTTTGAAGGCCTGCGGTTGGATGTTGTCTTCTATAAAAGCCAAACAATTCTTCCATACGGAATTCGCAGTAACATTCATTGTTAAGGTTGTCTTAAGCCGGTTAGATGCTGGTTAGCTGGTATGAAAAAGGACAGTAATTCTGCCCTTCAAGAGTGAGACAAATATGTGAACAAAAAACCTAAAAAAAAAATCAAACTAGTGTTGAATATAATGTTTTTTTTTCGCAAGTTCTGACCCTCTTCGGCATCCTTTTAAATATATACTTTTTTCATCGGATAATCATGCAGGAACACCAGATTTCTTTCCGCGTCCGCTATGGCGAAACCGACCAGATGGGAGTGGTCTATCACGGGAATTACCCGGAATATATGGAGATGGGAAGGGTGGAGTGGCTCAGGGCCCTGGGGATTTCCTACAGGGAGATGGAAGAAAACGGATGTATGTTGCCGGTAATTTCCCTATCCGTTCAATATAAAAAACCGGCCGTTTACGACGACCTGATCACCGTGGTTACCCGGCTCAAAAATATACCTACCGTTCGTATACAATTCGAGTACGAAATCCGGTCGGAAAAAGGGGAAATTCTCGCCCTGGCCGAAACCGATCTGGCCTTTTTGGACACCTCCACCCGGAAACCCATGCGCTGCCCTGCGTATCTGATGGAAAAATTAAAACAGGAGTAAAAAATATCTCTTGCCCAGGTTTACGACTCCGTTCGTTCTTCCACCTCAATGGATACCTCCGGCAGCGGCCCAAAGACCTCCCGGATCCGGTTTAGGTCCGAAAGGGGTATTTCCAGGTCCATCCGGCACGAAAGCGCCATTTCCCTCCGTACCACCCGCAGGCGCTGCTGGTCGACAATCCGGAGCACGGCGTCCAGATCGTCATAGGTAAAGCGCAGGACCAGGACGGCCGACGGTCGGCGAACCTCAATGCGGCCGAGTTCCAGGCAGGATTTTGCAGCTTCCCGGTACGCCTGTATCAAACCGCCCACGCCCAGTTTTACACCCCCGTAATACCGCACCACGCACACCAGGACGTTGTGGAGGTCATAGGACTCGATTTGCCCGAATATTGGCGGGGCCGATGAATTGGCGGGCTCCCCGTCATCCTGCATGCGGATCTCCGGTTGCCGGACTCCTATACGGTACGCATAACAGATGTGGGCGGCGCCCGGATGTTCCCGCCAGAGGGCGTCCACAAGTTCCTGTGCCCCGGAGGTGGTATTGACAGGATATGCATACCCGAGGAACTTGCTCTTTCGATCGCGGTATTCGGAAGGGCCGCAAGGGGCTTTCAGCGTACGGAAAGACAGGTTCTGCTCCATTTACGAACTTATAATGGCGATGCTTACCAGTGCCAGGCCTACGCCCAACCAGTTGCGGGCGGATAATTTCTCCCCGAAAAAAGCAATACCAAGCAAGGTGGTGAGCGTTACGATACCCACGTTATTCAGTGTAAAAATAGCGGCACTGGTGAGCCCGTCGAATTGCAGGGCTTTGAGCAGGAAGTAGATTGAAAAAAAGTTGGGGATACCCAGGGCCAGGCCCCCGAGCAGGTTGCGCGGCCGCCAGGTGAATAGCTCCCGGGGTTTCCTCAGGGCGGTGACCAGGATGCCGGTAGTGCCGGCGGCCCCGAAGATGCAGGCGGAGAACAAGGGGTATTCCGCATCCGGGATCCGGGTTTCCTCCAGGTATTTGATGCTTGTGTCGATGATGCCCGAGCCCAGGAAAACCAGGGCGGGCAGGTAGAGCAGCCGGGGCTCCCAGGAGACCTTGCGGGTTTTGACGGAGGCAAAATACACGGCTACCAATGCCAGGGCAATCCCGGCTATCTTGATGGGCCCGAGAACTTCTCCGTAGAGGACCACCCCGGCAACCACCGGGATGACCAGGGACATCTTGGTGGCCACCGAGGCTACGGAAACGCCCAGTTGCTGAGATGTCCGGGCCATCAGGTTAAAAATGACGATAAAGAGAACCCCCAGGGCGACGGCAGGCAAAAACCAGGGTTTTCCCGGGATTTCCGGAAGGGATAGGGTTCTGGGGAAGAAAATAAAGCCCACGCTGCAGGCGGTCAGGTAATTTCCGATAATGGCATAGAAGGTGTGTACGCGAAAACGGCTATATCCCTTAAAGACGACGAATATCAGGCTGGAGCTGGCGATACTCAAAATCAGGTCCCACATATCAGAGGCGGTTTTTGAGTTCCCGGACATCCTCCTGTCCCACCTGCAGGTGCCAGGTGGCAATTCCCAGCGAACGCGCCCCCAGGATATGTTCAAGGGTGTCGTCGATAAACAGTGTTTCCCCGGGCGCCAACCGGTTCTCCTCCAGCACATGCCGGAAGATCCCGGGTTCCGGTTTGCGCATCCCTATCTGGTAGGACAGGTAAAAGCCTTCAAAACATGCTTTTAACCGGGAAAAAGTCTCTTCCCCCAGCTGTCGGGCCACACAGGCCATGTGCAACTCGTTCGTATTGCTGAGTAAAAACATCCGAAAACCCCCGGAGTCGCGGAGGTTTTCCAGGAATTCAAGGCGGCCTTCCGGGAGGTGGCGGATGGTGGTATTCCAATGCCTGACGAGTACTTCCCGATCGGGTTCCCCAAGGCGGTTGCCCAGCCGGTCGAGGAATTCGGTGCTGGTCATTTGGCCCGCTTCGTATTGGTTGGCCCATGATACGAGTTCCGGGTCGGCCCCGGAGAGCCCATACCCCGCCAAAGCCCGGGGCACCCCTTCCTTGTCGAGGTCGATGATCACGTCCCCAAAATCGAATATCAGGTTTTTAATCATTGCGCCAGAGGGTTAGGGTGTCTGCCCCGGAGGCAGTGTTTGCCACGAGCCTTCCGGATAAGGCCGGGGCCCGCAGCCCGCCGTTTAATGGCCGGGGCCCTGTGAATACGCGGGCTTCGTCCCATAGCCCTGCGGAGAGGAAGGAACCCAGGGTGTGGGCGCCCCCTTCCACAAGGATACTCAGCACCCCCCGCTCTCGGAGTTCCCTGCACAGTGCCTGCAGGAACCCCGGACCCGGCTCCAGGAAAATATTCTCGACCCGGGCGCTGCCGGTGGGCTGCTGCCCGGTGTGCAACACCCGGAGTGTCGGCACCTTCCCGTCCAGCAAGCGAAGGCCTTCCGGAGCCCTGCCTGACGGATCCAGCAGGACCCGAAGCGGGTCCTTCCCCGCCCAGTCCCTGCTGGTGAGTTGGGGGTCATCGGCCGCAGCCGTTCTCCAGCCTACCAGAATTGCCGACTCCTGGGTCCGCCATTTGTGGACGAGTTGGCGGGATTCCCGGCCGGTAATCCACCAGGGCCCCGTCGATTCGCCCCTGACTTCCGGATCGGGTGCCAGGAAGCCATCCGGACTCTGGGCCCACTTCAATACGATATAGGGACGGCCTTTTTCGTGCAGGGTCAGAAAGCGCCTGTGGTGTTCCCGGCAGGCGTCCGCTGCAACCCCTACTTCCACCTTGCAACCGGCCTCCCTCAGTTGTGCGATCCCCTGGCCGGCCACCTTGTCGTGCGGGTCTGGCAGCCCGACCACCACCCGGCGTATTCCCGACTCGATGATCCGGTCTGTGCAGGGAGGCGTTTTCCCGTGATGGCAGCAGGGTTCCAGGGTGACATACAGGGTGGAATCCGGCAACTTGCCGGGGTCGGCCACGCTGCGGATGGCATTTACCTCGGCATGCGGCCCGCCAAAAGCACTGGTATACCCGGAACCGATAATCGTATCGCCATGGGTCAGCAGGGCCCCGACCATCGGGTTCGGCGCACTCCGGCCCAGGGCATTCCGACCGATTTGGATGCAGCGCAACATGTATTTTTCCTGTATCTTCACCCCGCAAAAATAGCATATTGGGGATGAATAAAGCGACCTTGAAATTGCGGCGGATTGAACCCGGCGACAACCCGGGACTGGCGGCGTTGATCCGGGAGGTGCTTCCGGGCACCGGGGCGCCCGCCCAGGGAACGGCCCTGGCGGATACTTCCCTGGACCGGATGTTTGAAACCTATGACCGCCCGGACAGTGCATTCTGGGTGGTGGCCGGCGAGCAGGAGGTTTGGGGCGGCGGCGGGATTGCCCCCCTGGATGGCGGGGATGCAGATACCTGCGAACTTCAGAAAATGTATTTCCGGGAGGAACTCCGGGGCATGGGGTTTGGGAAAGCCCTCTTGGAAAAAGCCCTGCAGAAAGCCCGGGAGTTGGGATACGCGTATTGTTACCTGGAAACCATGCCCTACATGGAGACGGCCCTGAGCCTCTATCGCCGGTACGGGTTTGAGGATCTCAGCCAGCCACTCGGCTGTACCGGGCATACGGCCTGCCAGGTCTGGATGCGCAAAAAACTCTGAGCGGATGCTGTTGCGCGAGGTGCGGGACATTTACAGGAAGGAACTCGGCGGGACTCATCCGCCCGGGGAAGTGGACGCTTTGTTTTACCGCCTTCTGGAGCACTATCTGGACCTGCCGCGATTTGTGCTTGGACTGGAACCCGGGAAAATGCTGACCCGCGAAGAAGAAGCCCCCCTTTTCAATGCCCTGTCCCAGCTGACAGCAGGCCAGCCCGTTCAGTATATTACAGGTACGGCCCGATTCCTGGATATGGACTTGCGGGTAGGCCCGGGCGCGCTGATACCGCGCCCGGAAACTGAAGAGCTCGTACGGTGGGTCCTGGAGCGGCACGCCGCGGACCTTAGGGAAGGGAACATCCTCGATATCGGGACAGGCAGCGGTTGTATCGCCCTGGGCCTGGCAAAAAGCCTGTCCGCTGCCCGGGTGACAGCTCTCGACATTTCCGGGGAGGCCCTGGAGGTTGCCAGGGAGAATGCCCGGCACCTCGGACTGGATGTGCGCCTGGTTCGGGCGGATATCCTCACACCGGAAGGGGAATGGCCCGAAAATATTCTTAATCCGGAAGGGGAATGGCCCGGATACGACCTGATCATCTCCAACCCGCCCTACATTCCTAGGGGCCAGGAAGGCCAATTGGCAGTCCACGTCAGGGACCACGAGCCCCGGGAGGCACTTTTCGCCCCGGATTCCGACCCATTGCTCTATTACAGGCATATCGCCGGGTTTTCGCGCCGCCATTTACGCGGTGGGGGGTGGTTGTATGTTGAAATCCACGAGGATTTCGGCGCGCCGACCGCGGAGTTGTTCCGGGAGGCCGGTTTACTCGAAGTTTCCCTGAAAAAAGATATTTTTGGAAAGGACCGGTTTCTGTGCGGCCGGAGCCCGGATACAAACCATAAAGCGAGGCAAAACCCATGACCGAGGAAGTGAACAAGCGGGATATAGCGGAGAAGATACAGGCGCTCCGGGACGAACTCCGGGACCATAATTACCGCTATTACGTACTGGACGAACCGGTAATCAGCGACTATGACTTCGACATGAAGCTCAAGGCGTTGCAGGACCTCGAGAAGCAGCACCCGGAATTTTACGACCCGGCTTCCCCGACGCAACGCGTGGGAGGTGCCATCACCAAAAATTTTGAGACCGTCGTCCACGATTACCCGATGTACTCCCTGGACAATTCCTATTCCGTGGAGGAGTTGCGGGAATGGGAAAAGCGCATCCAGCGGGTGCTGGGCGATGTTCCGGTGACTTTTACCTGCGAGCTGAAGTACGACGGGGCATCCATCAGCCTGACCTACCAGGACGGCGCTTTGTTGCGAGCCGTTACCCGGGGGGACGGTACGCAGGGCGATGACGTGACGACGAATGTCCGAACCATTCGGTCCATCCCGCTCCGGCTGCAGGGCGACTATCCCAACCGCTTTGATATCCGGGGCGAAATTGTGTTGCCGCTGGAAGGTTTTGCCCGTATGAACCGGGAACGGGTCGAAAACGGGGAGGACCCCTATATGAATCCAAGGAACACCGCTTCGGGGAGCCTGAAATTGCAGGATAGCAGCATCGTGGCTGAGCGCCCCCTGGATTGTCTGCTTTACGGGATGGCAGGCCGGGACCTCGGGGCCGATTCGCACTTTGAAATACTCGGTTTGGCCCGGAAACTCGGGTTTAAGGTGCCGGACACGGCCAAATTGTGCAAGAATATCGACGAGGTTGTGGCCTACCTGGAGTACTGGGATTCTCACCGCCTGGAACTGCCTTATGAAACAGACGGGGTGGTGGTCAAGGTCAATAGCCTGCAGCAACAGGAAGAATTGGGGTATACGGCCAAATCGCCCCGATGGGCCATGGCGTACAAATTCAAATCCGAGCAGGCCGCCACGCGCCTGGAACGGATTACCTACCAGGTAGGCCGAACCGGTGCGATTACCCCGGTTGCCAACCTGGAACCTGTCTTGCTGGCCGGAACCACCGTCAAGCGCGCATCCCTGCACAATGCCGACCAGATTGCCAAACTGGACGTACGGGAAGGGGATACCGTTTACGTGGAAAAAGGCGGGGAGATCATCCCGAAGATCACGGGGGTGGATTTTAGCAAACGCCCGGAAAACAGTGCCCCGACCACCTACATTTCGGCCTGTCCGGAGTGCGGGACCGAGCTGGTGCGAAACCCGGGAGAAGCCCAGCATTTCTGCCCGAACGACACCGGGTGCCCGCCCCAGATCACCGGGCGCATCCAGCATTTTATTTCCCGAAAAGCCATGGATATTGAAGGGCTGGGCTCCGAAACCGTAGAGCTCCTGTTTAAGGAGGGACTGATCGGGGATTACGCGGATCTGTACACGCTGACCACTGAGGACCTGCTTCCCCTGGAACGCATGGCGGAGAAATCTGCAGCCAACCTGGTGGAAGGGGTGGCCGCCTCCAGGAAAGTGCCTTTCGAGCGCGTGTTGTTTGCCCTGGGGATCCGATATGTAGGGGAAACCGTTGCCAAGAAACTCGCAAGGGCCTATAAGAACATCGATGCGCTGATGGCTGCCAGTGCCGACGAGCTGCAACAGGTAGACGAAATCGGCCAGCGTATTGCGGGAAGCGTGGTGGAATTTTTCAGCGACCCGGTCAACCGGGAACGGGTCGAAAAGCTCAAGGGACACGGCCTGCAGTTCTCCCTGAGTGAAGAACAACTCAGGGGGCAAACCGATTTATTCCGGGGCAAAACTTTTGTGGTCTCCGGGGTCTTTGAGTCCATTGGACGGAACGAATTAAAAAAACGCATCGAGGACAATGGGGGGAAGGTCACCTCCTCGGTATCGGCCCGTACGAACTTTTTGGTTGCCGGGGCCAACATGGGGCCCAGCAAGCGGGAAAAGGCGGACAAAAACGGGGTACCCATTATTTCGGAAACCCAGTTCCTGGAAATGCTCGGGGACTGACCCGGGCGGACAGGGGGAGAACCTGCGATAAACAGATTGAAACGAAAGTATTATGCCACTGCCTGAAAATGTAGACGAATTCGAAAAAACCCTGGATCGCCAGGCCCCGGATACTTCCTGGCCGGACGGCTTGAAGGCCCTTTGGTGGGAAGGGGCAGGGGACTGGCAGGCATCGCACGATATTGCCGAGGCCATGAAGGGGCCCGTGGGAAGCTGGATACACGCCTACCTCCACAGGCGGGAAGGCGATCGATGGAATGCAGGGTACTGGTACAACCGGGCCGGCCGGCCTTACCCGGAGCATTCACTACAGGAGGAATTCCGGGAAATTGTCGCGTATTTACTGCAGGAATAAAGCGGGTCACACAGTGATCGATACCCCGGAACCGGCCGGCGGCGCCCCGGGTTCCAGGAAAAAATCTACCCGGCCCAGCCGAACCCCGTAGCATCCCACCTGGTTCACGAGTACGGGATCCCCCGCACGGTTAGACAGCACGCGGGCTTCTTCCAGGAAGGTATGCGTATGCCCCCCGATAATCAGGTCGATCCCTTCGGTTTTTTGAGCCAGCAGTACATCGCTGGGACGGCTCGGGTCGTCGTAGCGGAACCCCAGATGGGAAAGGCAGATGACCAGGTGGCAGGCTTCCTCCTCCCTGAGGGTGCGGGACATGTCCAGGGCCCTTTCATAAGGGTCCTGGTAAAGGGTTTCCCCATAGAGGTCCGGCATTACCAGGCCGTCCAGTTCAATGCCCAGTCCAAAAATCCCAATCCGGACCCCGTCCACTACCCGGATTGTATACGGCGCCACCAGGCCGTTCAGGTCCGTGTTGGTGAAATCGTAATTGGCCGAGACAAACTCAAAACTCGCATAGGGCAGCTGTGCGAGTAACCCGGGGATGCCGTTGTCGAAATCGTGGTTGCCCAGGGTGGCGGCCTGGTAGTCCATGCGGCTCATCAGCCGGAATTCCAGTTCGCCTCCGTAAAAGTTAAAGTAGGGGGTTCCCTGAAAAATATCCCCGGCATCCAACAGGAGCGTATTCGGGTTCTCCCTGCGGATCTCTGCAATCAGGCCCGCCCGCCGTGCCGCCCCGCCCATATTGGGAAAGGCCCCGTGTCCGGGGGGGAAGGGGTCGACATGGCTGTGGACATCATTGGTGTGCAGGATGGTGATTTGCCTGCGCGACAACCCGGCACAGGAAGCCAGGTTGATCCCGGTAAGCCCGAGGGCTGCTCCCCCGGCCGCGCCGGTTTTAATAAACTTCCTTCGGTTCATTGCGATTGGATTTGGACGAACCGGTCGTCGACAGCGGCCCGCAACGTATCTACCCGCGTAAAGTAGTCTACCATGGCATTCCGTATTTTATAACCGGTATCCTCGGGGGTTTCCCCCAACTGGAAAAAATCCATGCCGTCTCCGCCTTCCACCAGGTAGTTGGAGGTGGCCACGTAGTAGGTCCTCGACTCGTCAAAGGGTTGTCCCCCGATATTGACGGCTTCGAGACTGCCCCCGGGCCCCAGTTGAATGTCGAGCCCCGCAAACGGGTGCGGCATGGACGATGCCACCAGGAATGCGATCATGGCGCGGATGGCCGCTCCCTGCATGGGCACGATATAGATGGTGTTCTCAAAGGGCATCACTTCGTAGGCGGTACGCTGGGTGACGGGCCCCCGGGAAATGATGTTCCGGATCGCCCCGTGGTTGAGGATTACCAGGTCTACCGGCGGTTTCCCCTGCAATGTGCGGAGGGAGTCGGCCTGTTCCAGCACCAGGTCGGCCAGCAGGTTGCCGAGGCTCGTGTTGCGGGCCCCATCGGTTTTGGTGAGCGTCTCCGGGGCATAGGCCAGGGGGGCATTCAGCGCATCTTCCAGACGATTTTTATAGGGGGCGATCAGGGCCTGCAGGGAGTCGTCTTCGGACAGGGTGCTGTCTATAATGGTTTGGGAAACAGTAATTTGCTGAAGGGATACCGGTTGTTGCCGGCAGGATGCCAACACACAAATTGTTATGATTAAAACAAAATGTTTCATTTTTAAACGCCTGCAACCTTGTAACTTTGCGCTGTGCAAGAGCGGATAATTCCTACCTTTGCTTAAAGCGTAAAGGTACATGTTTAAAGGTCTCAAAGACAAATTTAAATACAAATCCGGGGTGAAATACCTCCGGGAGGAAATGTCCCGCGACCGGCCCGCTCCAGAGCGCAAGCGGGGAGTGCAGGCGATTGCTATTATCGCGGACCTGGACACCTTTGACAGGGCCGAGGTGTTTTTTGACCTGATTGAAGCCTTTGGCCTGCGGCCCAACGCCATCAAGGTAATTGGGTACAGGCGTTTTTACGATACGAACTCCCCCTATGCCACACCGGTTTTTTCGGACAAGGACCTGGGTTGGAACGGGGAAATTGCAAACAGCTATGCGCTGGAGTTCCTGAGCCGGGAATACGATATCCTGATCAATTACTTCACGGAGGACAACCTCCCGATGCAATTGATGAGCGTCAAGACCCGGGCCCGGATGCGCGTGGGTTTTGCAGGCCTGGATCCGGCCTTCAACGACCTGATTTTTGACTGCGACATGCAGGATTTCGGGTTGTTTAAGAAAGAAATGAAAAAGTACCTGGAGGTAATGAACGAATTGGTATGAGAAGCGAATTGAAAGGAACCGGCGTGGCGCTCGTCACCCCTTTCCGGGAAGACCTGTCCCCGGACATCCCGGCGTTGCGCAAATTGGTCCGTCACGTTATTGAGGGCGGGGTAGACTACCTGGTCGCACTTGGGACCACCGCGGAGTCTGCTACCCTTGCGCCCGGGGAAAAGGCCGCCGTGCTGCGGGTCATTGCAGAGGAAAACGACGGCCGCCTGCCGCTGGTGGCTGGGATCGGCGGGAACAATACGC
Organism: Robiginitalea sp.; assembly: GCF_982776155.1. Taxonomy (NCBI): domain Bacteria; kingdom Pseudomonadati; phylum Bacteroidota; class Flavobacteriia; order Flavobacteriales; family Flavobacteriaceae; genus Robiginitalea; species Robiginitalea sp. The sequence goes on along the minus strand of NZ_CEXZKX010000001.1, from coordinate 795,633 downwards.
TTTCGGTAGCTGCCGAAATGGAATCGGCCAACCTGGATGGCTACGATGCGATCCTTTCGGTTTCCCCATATTACAGCCGACCCACCCAGGAAGGGATTTACCAGCATTTCAAATATCTGGCGCACCGGGCGCCCCTGCCGATTGTCATGTACAATGTCCCGGCCCGTACCGGCAGCAACATGCTGCCCGAAACCGTGGCCCGGCTGGCCCGGGATTGCCAGGGGATTGTCGGCATCAAGGAAGCCTGCGGGGATATCGCCCAGATTCACACGCTGATCGATGCAGTCCCCAGGGATTTCCTGGTAATCTCCGGGGATGACCTCACCGCCGTTCCGACAGTACTTGCCGGGGGGGTTGGGGTAATTTCCGTTTTGGGGCAGGCGTTGCCCGTAGAATTTTCTACCATGATCCGCCAGGGGCTTGCCGGTGAATCCGGTCCGGCCACGGACCTGTCGGACTCCCTGCGCCCGCTCATCGGATTGATCTTCCGGGAAGGCAACCCGGCCGGGGTGAAAATGCTCCTGAGCCAGCTGGGCATCTGCAGGCCGGAGGTGCGACTGCCGCTCATGGCAGCGAGTGGGGAACTAAGCCGCGACCTCGATACGTTCATGACCGCATTTCTGCGGGAAAAGGTATGAAGCGTTAAAGTTTTGTTTAATTCCGTCAGACCCAGCCTCCCCGGGGCAATTAATACCGTATTTTTCGGTTTTCTATGTCGTTGGAAATCGCTAATTTTGCCAAATGTTTTTGAAAACCAGACTTTACGGTTGCCTGTTGCTGGCAAGCCTTGCGCTGGCCTCGTGCAGTGAGTACCAGAAGGTGCTGAAGGATACGGATATCAACCGGAAATACGAATTGGCCGAACGCCTCTACCAGGAAGGGTCCTATAAAAAGGCCAATCGCCTGCTGGAACAGATCGCCCCGCAATTTGTCGGGAAACCCCAGGGTGAACGGGTGATGTTCTTCCTTGCGGACAGCTATTTTCAGAAGGGGGATTACAATTTCGCCGGCTACCAGTTCGAACGGTTCCTCAAATCCTATCCCAAAAGCGACAAGGCCCCGGAGGCCGCTTTTCTGGGTGCCAAGAGTTATTATATGCTTTCGCCCAGGTATTCGCTCGACCAGACCGATACGGACAAGGCCCTGAATAAACTGCAGGTTTTCATCAACGCCTATCCGGAATCCGAATTCATGGAAGAGGCGAATGCCATGGCCCAGGAACTCACCCGGAAAAAACAGAAAAAGGCCTTTGAGATTGCCCGGCAGTTTGTGAAACTGGGCAAGTATTACACGCTGGACTACAACATTTCGGCCATTGCCGCCCTGGACAATTTTATCTCGGATCATCCGGGTTCTGTTTACAGGGAAGAAGCCTATTTCCTGAGGCTTCGGGCTGCGTCTACCCTGGCCGAAAACAGTACGCCCTCCAAGAAGAAGGAGCGGCTCGACAATGCCGTTGCGGCGTACAATGCCTTTATGAGGTACTATGCGGAAAGCGAGTTCGCCGAAGATGCGCGACAACTCTATGCTGACCTGCAGGAAGAAATTACAGAATTTGAAGCGATACAAACTTTATCCAAATGAATATGAACGACCTTAAAAACTCCCAGGCACCGGTAACCACCATTACCATCAACCGGAACGAGTTTGACGAAAAAACCGACAATATCTATGAGGCCATTTCCATCGTAGCCAAGCGCGCGGTGCAGATCAATTCGGAAATCAAGAAGGAACTTCTCGAAAAACTCGAGGAATTTGCCACCTACAGCGACAGCCTCGAAGAGGTTTTTGAAAACAAGGAGCAGATAGAGGTTTCCAAGTTCTATGAGAAATTGCCCAAGCCCCATGCCCTGGCCATCGAGGAGTGGCTTGAGGATAAGATATACTACCGGAACACGGCTAAGGACGAAGAATAAGATGCTGGCATCCAAGCGTATCCTTTTGGGCATTACCGGGGGTATTGCTGCGTATAAGACCACATTCCTGACCCGTTTACTGATAAAAGCCGGCGCTGAGGTCCGTATTGTAATGACCGAAAGCGCCGGCCATTTTGTTTCCCCCCTGACCCTTGCTACCCTTTCCCGTCACGAGGTCCTGACGGATTTTGTCCGGGAGGAGGATGGCGCCACCGACTGGAACAACCACGTGGAACTCGCCCTCTGGGCCGACCTGATGCTCATTGCACCTGCCACGGCCAACACGCTGTCCAAAATGGCTTCCGGAACCTGCGACAACCTCCTGATGGCGTGTTACCTGTCTGCCAAATGCCCGGTTTTCTTTGCTCCTGCCATGGATCTGGATATGTACAAGCACCCTACAACCCGGACCTCCCTGGAAAAGCTCGAGGCTTTTGGCAATACGATGATCCCTGCGACAAGCGGAGAGCTGGCAAGCGGCCTGGAAGGGGAAGGACGCATGGCCGAGCCCGAGGAGATCGTACGCCACCTGGAAGAAAGCCTGTTGGCGCGTTTGCCGTGGCGGGGCAAGCACGTGCTGATAACCGCGGGTCCTACCTTTGAGCCCATCGACCCCGTCCGTTTTATCGGGAACCATTCCAGTGGCAAAATGGGATTTGAACTGGCGCGTGCCGCGGCCAGTTGGGGCGCCCGGGTGACGCTGGTATCGGGGCCCAGCCAGGAACAGGCCAACCACCCGCTGATCACCTGCCTGCGCGTGCAGACCGCCTCGGACATGCTCGAAGCTGCCCAATCGCATTTTTCGGATGCCGATGTGGTGATCGGCGCTGCGGCCGTTTCGGATTACCGCCCGGCGGAAACTCAGGAACAGAAAATCAAGAAAACGGCTGAGACCCTCCGCCTGGACCTGGTGAAGAACCCGGATATTATCCAGACACTTGCCTCGGGCAAACAGGGGCAGTTTGTAGTGGGCTTTGCCCTGGAGACCGAAAACGAGGAGGAAAATGCGCGGGAAAAGCTTCGGCGGAAGCAGCTCGACGCCATCGTTTTGAATTCCCTGAGGGATCCCGGGGCGGGATTCGGAGGGGATCGGAACAAAGTGAGTTTCATAGACAAGAATTCCGGGATAAAATCGTTTGAATTAAAAAGCAAAGCCGATGTGGCAAGGGACATACTCCGGGAGATCGATGCGCGTATTTCGAAATAACCTGCTTGCAGGCCTGCTTCTGCTGGCGGCTGCCTGGCAGGCGCGGGCCCAAGAATTGAACTGTACGGTCACTGTCAATTCGGACCAGGTCTCCCAGACAAACCAACAGATATTCCGGACCCTGGAGCGTTCCCTGGCCGAATTCGTCAACAAGACGCGCTGGACGGATCGCGTCTACCGGGAAAACGAGCGGGTCAATTGCCGGATGTTTATCACGGTCACAAACTTCGATTCAAACCGTTTTGAGGCGACCATCCAGATCCAGTCGTCCCGGCCGGTATTCAATACCTCTTACGAAACACCCATCCTGAATTACAAGGACGACAAGTTCAATTTTGAATATATTGAATTCCAGCCGCTTGTATTCAATGAAAACGCGTTCAGTTCCAACCTGGTCGGCGTGGTGGCTTATTACGCCTACATCATGCTCGGGCTGGATGCGGATACCTTTCAGCTGGAAGGGGGGTCCGACCTGTATAACAAGGCGCGGGCCATCGTCACCCAGGCACAGGGCAACAATTACCCGGGCTGGGGGCAGACCGCCACCGACAACCGCACCAGGTTCCAGTTGGTGGACAACCTGCTGTCCAACACGTTCCGGGAATACCGGATTGCCCTCTACAACTACCACCGGAAGGGACTCGACATCATGGCGGACAACAACAGTACGGGGAAACAAGTGATTGCCGGTTCCCTGCGCTTGTTCGAAACACTTATACAGCGGCGGCCCAACGCCTTTCTGATCCAGACGTTTTTCGATGCCAAGGCCGAGGAAATCCAGAACATCTTTTCGGACGGCCCGAAGGTGGATATTGTCCAGCTCAAGGAAACGCTTAACCGGGTGGCGCCATTCTATGCGAGTACCTGGAATCAAATCACCTATTAACCGCTAGCGGATTGCGGCGATTCTTTTATCTTTACAGGCAGTAACCCGCTGCCTCTATGCTCACCCACCTCGCCATTCGCAATTACGCCCTTATCGAGGACCTGCGCGTCGATTTTAAAGGGGGGCTGACCACCATTACTGGAGAAACCGGGGCCGGTAAATCCATCCTCCTGGAAAGCCTCGGCCTCGTACTGGGCAACCGGGCCGACCGCTCCGCGCTCCGCGATACGGAAAAGAAATGCGTGGTGGAGGCTGAGTTCGCCGTTGGCGCCTACCCGGGTATGCGGGAATTCTTCGAGACCCGCGACCTGGACTATGATGCCCAAACCCTGCTGAGGCGCGAAATCCGACCCAATGGAAAGTCCCGGGCATTTATCAACGACACCCCGGTAACTCTCGGCGTCATGGAGGAGCTCGGACAGCGGCTCATCGACGTTCATTCCCAACACCAGACCCTGGAACTCACCGACAGGGACTTCCAGTTGCGCGTGGTGGATGCACTGGCCGGCAACGGCCCCCTGCTGGAGACCTACCGGGAAACCCGGAAAACCTACCTGGAAATGGAAAAGCGGTTGCAGGCGCTGCGGAACGAGCGCGACCTGGCCTTCCGGGAACAGGATTACAATGAATTTTTACTGGAAGAACTCAACGGGGCCAACCTGGAACCGGGCATGCAGGAGCGCCTGGAAGAAGAGCAGGCCACACTCAGCAACTCCGAACAAATCATCGGCCTGCTGGGCAACGCAGACCAGGTGATGCAGGAGGAAGAGTACGGCTTGCTCGCCATGCTCGGGCGATTGCGGCAAGTTACCTCGAAACTCGCCGCGTACGGCTCCCGTTTTTCCCAATTACACGAACGGGTTCAGTCCCTGTTGATTGAATCCGACGATATCGCCACTGAATTTGCCGACCTGACGGATCAGCAGCAGCCGGATCCGGATGCGCTGGAAAAAGTGAACAGCCAGCTCGGCCGCCTGTTTGATCTGCAAAAGAAACACCAGGTGGCAACCGTGGAGGAACTGCTGGCCATCCGGGACTCCCTTTCCAGGAAAGTGCACGATACAGCCCAGCTGGAGACCGACATTGAGGCGCTGGATGGGAAAATCGAAAAATTGCAGGATTCCCTCAACCGGATTGCCGGGCAGTTATCCGAACGTCGCGCCGGGGTGTTGCCGGGATTCACCGAAGATCTGAGAAAGGAACTCGTGGAGCTCGGAATCCCCAATGCGTCGTTTACCTGGGAATTGCTGCAACGGGAAGCCTTCGGGCCAAGCGGCCGCGATGTCCTGGAATTGCTTTTTACGGCGAACAAGGGAGGAAACTACGGACCCCTTAAAAAATCGGCCTCCGGGGGAGAACTTTCCCGCATCATGCTGGCCATCAAGGCGCGTTTGGCAGCTTTTGAAGCCCTGCCAACCATGATGTTCGATGAAATCGATACCGGGGTTTCCGGGGAAATATCGAACCGCATGGGGGATATCATGCGGGAAATGAGCCGGCATATGCAGGTGTTTGCCATTACCCACCTGCCCCAGGTTGCTTCCAAGGGGCACCAGCAATACAAAGTATACAAGGAGGATGTCGAAGGCCGCACCACCACCCGGATCCGACAACTTTCCCAGGAAGAGCGCATCCAGGAACTCGCCCAGATGCTCGGGGGCAGCCAGCTGACCGATACGGCCCTGACCCATGCCCGCGAACTGCTGAACTGACCGTTGAGAACAGCCGGGGCCGGCTCGTTGCTGCCCGAGTTGCCGTAGCCGTTAAATCCTCCAATTTAGCTATCTTTGGAACTGTTAAACAAAGCGACAAACCATGGCATATAATTTATTGAAAGGTAAAAAGGGGATTATTTTTGGCGCATTGGATGAGAACTCCATCGCCTGGAAGACGGCAGAAAGAGTCCACGAAGAAGGTGGGACATTTGTGTTGACCAACGCCCCGATAGCCATGCGCATGGGCCAGATCAATGCCCTGGCCGAGAAAACGGGGTCGCAGATCATACCGGCAGACGCTACCAGTGAAGAGGACCTGCAGAAACTCGTGGACCAGTCCATGGAAATTCTCGGGGGCAAACTGGATTTTGTCCTGCATTCCATCGGCATGTCGATAAACGTCCGCAAAGGGCGGCACTACACGGACCAGAAATACGACTGGACGGAAAAGGGTTGGGATGTATCGGCCCTTTCCTTCCACAAGGTTATGCAGACCCTCTACAAGGCGGATGCCCTGAACCCCTGGGGGAGCATTGTGGCATTGACTTACATGGCGGCCCAACGAACCTTCCCGGATTACAACGACATGGCCGACAACAAGGCCTACCTCGAGTCCATCGCCCGAAGCTTCGGGTACTTTTTCGGGAAAGAGAAAAAAGTACGGGTCAATACCATTTCTCAATCGCCCACCCCTACTACCGCCGGACAGGGTGTCAAGGGATTTGACGGTTTTATTTCCTATGCGGAGAAGATGTCGCCCCTGGGCAACGCAACTGCGCAGGATTGCGCCGATTACACGGTTAGCCTGTTCTCGGACCTGACGCGGAAGGTGACCATGCAAAACCTGTTTCACGATGGCGGTTTTTCCAGCACGGGGGTCAGTCAGGAGATCATCGACGAATTTTCGGAGTAATCCGCCCGTCCCGCACGGCCGGAACCTGCCGGAAGGCAGCAGCCCCGGGATAACGGGAGCCGATTGACTAACCCGACTCCATGAACCCCTTCTTTTCCTTTGTAATCCCGGTCTACAACCGCCCGGACGAGCTCCGGGAACTGTTTGCCAGCCTGGCCTCACAGGAGGCGGACACCCCCTTTGAGGTGCTCGTGGTGGAAGACGGTTCCGAAAAGGATGCCCGGCAGGTGGTGGAGGCATTCCGGAGAGACCTGGATATCCGCTATTTCAGCAAGGCCAATACCGGCCCAGGAGACTCCCGGAATTTCGGGATGGAACGCGCTCGGGGACAGTATTTCCTCTTGGTGGATTCGGATTGCATCCTTCCCCCGGGTTACCTAGGGAATCTGCAGGAAGCCCTTCAGTCGGACCCCCTGGATTGTTTTGGGGGTCCGGATGCAGCCGACCCTTCTTTTTCCCCCGTGCAGCAAGCCATCAGCTATACGATGACCTCGGCGCTAACTACCGGCGGGTTGCGGGGGGGGGCAAAAAGGAGGGAGACCTTCCAACCCAGGAGTTTCAATATGGGCATTTCCCGCGAAGCTTTCCAAAAAAGCGGGGGGTTCGGAAACATCCATCCCGGGGAGGATCCGGACCTGAGCCTCAGGCTTCGGAAACTGGGCTTCCGCCTTGGGTATTACCCGGAGGTGGTGGTCTACCACAAACGCCGGGTGGATTTCCATTCATTTTACAGGCAGGTATACAAATTCGGCCTTGCGCGGCCCATCCTCAACCGCTGGCACCCGGGGAGCGCCAGGGTTACCTATTGGTTTCCCTCCGTTTTCACGCTGGGACTGGCCGTGGCGCTCCTGTTACCCCTGCTATTTCGGCACCCCGCGGCCTGGATCCCTGCCGGGGCCTACCTGGCCTACCTGGCGGCGCTGGGCGTGGGCGCCCGGAGCACAACGCGCAACTGGCGGGCCGCCTGCCTGGCGATCCCTGCAGTCCTGGTGCAATTTACGGGGTATGGATGGGGTTTTTTCAAATCCGCCATCTTGCTTACCTTTAGTAGAAAGAAACCGCAAACGCTCTTTCCGGAACTTTTTTATAATACCTGAGGCTTGATCAAGAAATTAAAATCCGGAATCAATACCCCGAAGGCGAAAATCTTTCTCCTGTTCCTTTTTTGCTCTTTTTCGGCCTGGCTCCTGATACGCCTGGCGCAGACATACAACCATACGTTGACATTCCGGATGCAGTATGAACAACCCCCGGACAGCCTCGTGTTGCTGACGCAGCCACCCCGGGACCTGAATGTGCGGGTCCGCGCCAGCGGATTCCAGCTCCTGAGGTACCAGATCAGCCCCAGGGATGTGGCGATTGATCTCCGTACGGCCCAGCGCAGAAAGGGCGCGTATTTTATCGGCCCGGAGGCCTACAGGCGGCAGGTGGAAAGTCAACTTGGGGAGGCCATGGGCCTGCTGGAGATGACCCGGGATACCATATTTCTGGATTTCCAGGCCCTCCGATCCCGTACGGTCCCCGTCCGCGCGGCCGTTCAGATAGAACTGGCCAGGAACTATATGCTGGATGGGCCGATTCAGGTGGAACCGCCGAATGTCCACCTTCTGGGTCCACCGGGAGAAATCGATACCATCCGGGAGGTTTGGACAGAACCCCTGAAGCTTACCGGGGTGCGCGATACGGTTAGCAGGACCCTCAGCCTACCCGTTGCAGGACGGCTCCCAAACACGCAGTTTTCCGTTGGGCAGGTTACCGTGACCGCCGGGGTGTTCCGGTTTTCCGAAACGGTTGTCGATGTCCCGGTGGAAGTCATCAACCTGCCAGCGGACCGGGAAGTGCGGACATTTCCCGCTTCGGTGGGGGTATTGTGCAAGGGACGGATAGAATCCCTCAAGGAACTCGAACCTTCCGATTTCCGGATCGTAGCCGATTTTGAAAACCCGGATCCGGAAACCGGCCGGCTGCTTCTCCGCATTGCCGAACAGCCCGGGACAATCCAAAGCGGGGTCCTGCTGGAATCCACGGTGGAATTTATTGTGCGAAGCGAATGATGCGGGTAGGCCTTACAGGAGGTATCGGAAGCGGAAAAAGCACGGTGGCAGGTTTTTTCAGGGAGCTGGGTATCCCGGTTTACGACTCGGACGTCCGGGCGCGGGAACTCATGGAGGCGGACCCGGAACTCCGGGGGCGTATCGAAAACCTTTTGGGCGAGGAAGCTTATGCCGAAGGGAAACTGAACCGCGCCTGGATCGCCTCCCGTGTCTTCGGCGACGCGAAACTCCTGGAAGCCCTCAATGCCCTGGTACACCCGGCAGTAGCTGCGGATTTCAGATCCTGGTCGGCCCGGCAGGAGGCCCCGTATGTCCTGCAGGAGGCGGCAATCCTCATTGAAAACGGGGGATACCGGAATTTAGACCAGGTCATCCTCGTCACGGCGCCCGAGGAGGAGCGCATCCGGCGCGTGGTCGCCAGGGATAACACTTCCGGCTCCCGGGTGCGCAGCCGCATGGACGCCCAGTGGAGTGACAAGCGGAAAATCCCCCTGTCCGACTTTGTCATCGAAAACATGGAATTGGAGGCAACGCGGCGTGCAGTACATCGCATTCACCGGGAATTGCTTGAAATTCCGGGGTCCCCCAGGGCTTCGTAGTGTTAAGGTTAGGTTAAACCACCCCGCCTCTAAATGTTAAATTTTTACTTTTACCAGGACGATGAATAGGAGATTATTTGTGCTGCTCGTCATTCTGATGAGCCTTTCGCTCATAGGGATTATTGCAGTTCAACTCTATTGGATCAAGAGTTCGGTAGAGGATAAGGAAGAACAGTTCTCGAATGTGGTCACGGAAATCCTGTCGAAGGTGACGGACCAGATCGAAGAGCGGGAAATCAAGGATTACTCGGACCGGTTCCTGACGCTCAAGGACAGTATCGGCGAATTGAAAAGCGCCCATTGGAGCAACATTTTCTTTATCGACCGGGACCTGAACTCCAATGAGATTACCTTCTATTCCCACGGCATCCTCGAAGAGGATTACGACATTGCCTCCACGTTCTTTGACAGTGGTACGATAACAGATACCACCACCATCAAGAGTTATACGAGCCGAAGAACCCGCGCGGTCTTCAAGGAAGAATACGGCCTGGACGGGAAAGCCTACCGCTACAACCCGGTTGAGAAATGGGAGAAAGTGGGCGGTATCCCGATCCTGGACAAAGTGGCCTTTGACGATATCTACCGGGAATACGCGGAAAAAGTCCCGATACACGAACGGGTGAGCCGGCAGGAAATCGAACTTCTGCTGGACCGGGAACTCGCAGACCGGAACCTGGATATCGATTATGAATACGGGGTCTACAGCCGGGGGTTGCCTACCAAGGTCCGCTCCAGGAAATACAAATACGACCGGGAAAACTATTACAAGGCGCCGCTCTTCCGGGACATCGAGGGCAATACGGAATACGCCCTGCTGTTGTCATTCCCCAGAAAGAAAAAGTTCCTGCTCAATTCGGTGCTGAGTATGGCGGGGTTATCGCTGCTCTTTACGCTGATCATTATGGTGGCCTATGCGAGCGCCATCTACCAGCTCATCCGGCAGAAACAGATTTCTGAGATCAAATCGGATTTCATCAACAACATGACCCACGAGTTCAAAACGCCGATAGCGACCATCAACCTGGCCGTGGAAGCCATCAAGAATCCGAAAATCATGGATGACCGGGAAAAAGTCAACCGGTACCTGCAGATGATCCGGGACGAGAATAAACGAATGCACGCCCAGGTGGAAAACGTGCTGCGCATATCGAAACTCGAAAAGAACCAGCTGGATATCAGCAAGGAACGGGTAGACGTGCACGACCTGATCCGGCAGGCAATTACCCATGTGGAACTGATTGTCCTGGACCGTGGCGGGTATGTAAAGGCGCACCTGGACGCGGAGCGCTCGGAGGTTCTGGCCAATGAAATGCACTTTGGCAACGTGATGGTTAATATACTGGACAATGCGGTGAAATATTCGCCGGAGGCCCCCAAGATCGACGTGTATACGGAGGTGGCCAACAACGCAATCCTGATCCGGGTACAGGACCAGGGGGCGGGAATGTCCAAAGCCGTTTTAAAGCGGATTTTTGAAAAATTTTACCGGGAACACACCGGGGATATACATAATGTAAAAGGGCATGGGCTGGGATTGGCCTACGTCAAGAAAATAGTAGAGGATCACCAGGGAGAGGTGTATGCGGAAAGTGAAAAAGGAAAAGGAAGCACTTTTTATATCAAACTCCCACTAATTTAACAAGCGAGTATGGAAACAGAGAATAAAAAGATTCTTTTGGTGGAAGACGACCCGAACTTCGGCATCGTCCTGAAGGATTACCTTTCGATGAATGATTTTGACGTTACCCTGGCTAAAAACGGTATGGAGGGCTTCGAGAAGTTTAAAAAGGAGCCTTTTGACGTTTGCATCCTGGATGTGATGATGCCCTATAAGGACGGATTTACGCTGGCCAAGGAGATCCGCGAGAAAAACGACCACATCCCGATTATCTTCCTCACCGCCAAAACCATGAAGGAAGATGTGCTGAAAGGATACAAGGCAGGCGCAGACGACTACCTGAACAAGCCGTTTGATTCGGAAGTCCTGCTCGTGAAACTCAAGGCGATCCTGCAGAGGAAAGCCTCCAACAGCCTGGCGGACAGCAAGCAATTTGAATTTGATTTCGGGGATTTCCACCTGAATTCCAAATTGCGGTTCCTCAAGTACAAAGACGAGGAGCCCACCAAGCTCTCCCCCAAGGAAAACGAATTGCTGAGGCTCCTGGCCCTGCACGAAAACGACCTGATGCCCCGGGAACTCGCCCTGACCAAAATCTGGCGGGACGACAACTATTTCACATCGCGGAGCATGGACGTTTACATTGCCAAGCTGCGCAAATACCTCAAGAAAGACGATAGCGTGGAAATCCTCAACATCCACGGGGAAGGCTTCCGCCTGGTAGTCAAGACCGATTCTGAAAAATCCGAATAGCCCGCCGGGCTGTGGTGGGCTGCGGTACGCCCAGCCTGCCCGGATATCCGCATTAGCGGTTCGTTTTAATATGGGCCGAAACCCGACGGACCATTTCTTCGGTTGGCATTCCGTAGGCCGGAAGGTGGATTCCGTAATCGGGTACTTCCAGGTCCGCAAATTGGCTGCGGAGCAGAGCAGGGGGCATGTAGTGGTCGGCACGGGCCTGAATGCGCTCCAGGATGGCGTCAAAGGTGCCGGTTAGTACCACCCAGCAAATTTTCCCAGGTGCCAACCCCTCCCTGAGCCAGTCCCGGTACTTTTCTTTCAGGGCCGAACAAGCGATCACTGCCCCTCCCGAGCCCGTATGTTTGCGGGCCAGCGCATTGAGGGCTTTCAGCCAGCCTTCCCGGTCCGAATCGCCCAAGGGTTCTTCGGCCTTCATTTTCACGATATTTTCCGGCGGGTGGAAGTCGTCCCCATCGAAAAACGGACACTCCAGTTCGGCTGCCAGGGCCTTTCCCAGGGTGGTTTTGCCGCAGGCGGAAACCCCCATTACGATAAATATGTCCGGTTGGCTGCTATCCATGGCGCAGATTTTTCATTTGTGCGTCAATATATTCAATGGCCTGGTCCAGGGGGGCATCATAGGGGATCCAATGGATTTCGGGATCTTTCCGGAACCACGTCAGCTGTCTTTTCGCAAAGCGCCGCGTGTTTTTGGCAATTTCCTCCAGGGCGGTATCCCGGTCGTATTTCCCATCGAAATATGCAAAAAATTCCTGATACCCCACCGTTTGCAGTGCATTGAGGTCCCGGTAGGGGTAGAGCGACCGGGCTTCGGCTTCCAGGCCCGCTTTCACCATGGCCTGCACCCGCTGTTCAATCCTGCGGTAAACCGTTTCCCTAGGGGCATCGATACCCAGGCGAATCGTTTTGAAAAATTCCGGGGCCTTTCGTTTGCCCAGGAATGAACTGTAAGGCCGACCGGCAACCAGGCATACCTCCAGGGCGCGGATCAGCCGGTGCGGATTTTGCCGGTCTACCGCGGAATAATACTCGGGGTCTTTTTCGCGCAGCATCTCCTGCAGGGCCCCCAGGCCCTGATCCTGCCAAAGCGCATTGAGTTCCCGGCGGATCCTGGCTTCCACCTCCGGGAATTCGTCCAGTCCGCGTGTTACCGCATCCAGGTAGAGGCCGCTCCCCCCGACAAGGATTGCTATATCATGGGTTTTAAACAGGTTCCGGAGGCGTTCCAGGGCATCCCGCCGGAAGTCCCCGACGGAATAGGTATCGTGTACGGAGAGGTGTCCTACGAAGTGGTGGGGCGCCTGTTCCTGTTCAGACAATGTCGGGCTGGCGGTCCCGATGGGGATTTCCCTGTAGAACTGCCGGGAATCCGCGGAGAGGATCTCGGCCCGGTAATGCCGGGCCAGGCCGATGGCCCAGGTGGTCTTGCCGATACCGGTAGGGCCGCCGATGGAGATCAGCACCTTTCCCATCACAACCGGGCCCCGCAATTAAAGCAGAATTCCGCCCCGTCCCGGTGTCCCCCGACGGCGCAGTCAGGGCAGGATTGGGTATTCAGGTGGACAACCGGCTCTTTGGAGGCCGTTCCTTCCCGCTTCTGTCTGCCGTACTCCACCGTCACGATGCCTGTGGGGACCGCAATGATGCCATATCCCAGCACCATAATGATCGTGGCGATCAGCTGGCCCAGTGTTGTCTGGGGGGTAATATCCCCGAATCCCACCGTGGTGAGCGTGACTATCGTCCAGTAAATGCTGCGCGGGATGCTCGTGAAGCCGGCTTCGTCCCCTTCGATCATGTACATGATGGTGCCCAGGATCACGGAGAGGATCAATACCGCATAGATAAAGACAAAGATCTTGGCCCGGCTCGCCTTCAAGGCAGATTTCAGCTGGGAGGCCTCCCCGATAAACTGCACGAGTTTCAGGATCCGGAAAATACGCAGCAGGCGCAGGGCCCTAACGGCCAGCAGTACCTGGGAGCCGGCAAATATATAGGAAACATACAGGGGGATGGTGGAGAGGAAATCGATGATGCCGTAAAAACTGAAAATATAGCTGGTTGGCTTCCGGATGCACACCACCCGGGCAATGTATTCGATGGTAAAAAATATCGTCACTACCCATTCCAGCGCCAGCAACTCCCGGTGGTACTTGGCGTCGAATTCCGCGACGCTTTCCAGCATAACCAGGAGCACACTCAGGATGATCACCGCAAACAGGATCAGGTCAAACCATTTCCCTTCCGGGGTGTCGGCTTCGTAGATGATTTCGTGGAGCTTGCGCTTCCAGCCGAAATTGTTGTCGGAGTCTTTCAAGAGGATTCGTTGAGTTCTACAATCCGCAGGACCTTCTGATCCTTCAGGTAGGCGGCAACAATGCCCAAACCGCCCCGGGGGTCGGCAATTGGGGTCAACAGATTCTCTAAGATAGGAATATTATTGATTTGATGGTTCAGCCCAAAGTACCCCATGCCTTTTACGCCTTGCTGTCCGATGCGAACTGCGGCACGCTCTCCCTCGGACCTCCCGGTATCCACAAGCAATAAATCGCATCCCCCAAGGGGAAACCGGTCCCCGTTGATATGGAGGGCCGTCCCGGGGGTCACCTGCCGGCCTTTTTTCCTGGGTCGGTAGGACGGTTTGTTTTCCCGGACCTCGGCAAATGCCTTCAGCCTGGCGATCAATTCGCTTCCGGTTTTTTCGAAACGCACCTCGCGGGTCAGTTTCCGCAGTGCTCTGGAATGCGGGCTCTCCCCGGTAAAGTGCCGGTTCAGGCTGCGTTTCATGTCGCGCGTGCCATCCAGGTACAACAGGTTGCCATCTTTATCGTACAGGTAATAAACGCCCACGGAATCCGGGGCCTCCTCCACAAATCGGAGTTGGCGGTTGGAGAGTTCCCCAAGGGTTTCTGCACGGATCACCTCCGAGGTGATGGTCTTGCCGGTATCCCGGTCCAGCAGGTGTTGCAATAATTTCAAGGTAGCCAGGGCGTCCCCGTTGGCCCGGTGGCGATTGCTGACCGGGATGCCGAGCGACCGGACGAGTTTGCCCAGGCTGTGCGATTCCGCATCGGGGATCAGCCGCTGGGACAAATCGACCGTACACAGGGTTTTCCGCTCGAAATTATACCCGAGCCGCCTGAATTCCGTACGCAGGATCCGGTAGTCGAACTGGGCGTTGTGGGCTACCAGGACGCTGTCGCGCGTAATTTCAACTATCCGCTTGGCAACCTGGTGGAATCGCGGGGCGGTTTGCACCATTTTCGGGTCGATGCCGGTGAGTTTCTGAACATAAGGCTGGATTGGGCGTTCCGGGTTGATCAGGCTGATAAAAGTATCCACCACCTCATGGCCGTCAAAGCGGTGGATAGCGATTTCGGTAATCCCTTCTTCGTCAAATTTTCCCCCGGTGGTTTCTATGTCGAGTACGGCGTACGTCAAAATCCCTGTTCTTTTACTGTTAATCCCTGGCGCCAAAGATACTGCTTCCGATCCGGACCATGTTGCTTCCCTCCTCCAGGGCAATGCGGTAGTCCCCGCTCATCCCCATGGAAAGGATGTCTGCCCGGGGGTCGGCTTCCAGCCACCTGTCGTACAATGCTTTTAAACTGGCAAATTCCCGGCGTACCTGGGCGGTATTATCCGTAAATGTCGCCATGCCCATCATCCCGCGAACCCGTACATGTTCCATCTCCCTGAGCGACCCGCCTGCGAGCAACTCCTCGAGTTCCTCCCGGTCGAAGCCAAATTTGCTGTCTTCCTCGGCGATATGTACCTGCAGCAGGCAGTCGATGACCCGACCGGCCTGTCGGCCGCGTTTGTCGATTTCACGTAACAGGCGCGGGCTGTCCACCCCCTGGATCAGGCTGACAAACGGCGCGAGGTATTTTACCTTGTTGCGTTGCAGGTGCCCGATCATATGCCATTGGATGTCCTTGGGGAGGCGTTCGTACTTGGCCGTGAGTTCCTGTACCCGGTTCTCGCCGAAAACGCGATGCCCTGCCTCGTACGCCTCCATGATGGCCGAATCGTCCTTGGTTTTGGACACGGCCACCAGGGTAACGCCATCCGGCAGGGATTCCTTCAGTTCCGCAAGTCTTTTCGCTATTTCCATGGACATGGTGCTTCTCTGGATTTAAATTTTCACAGTGCTTCTCTGGGTTCAAATATCATAAATAGTCAGGCCACTGCGTAATTTAGGTTCCAAAAAGGTGCTTTTAGGCGGCATGGTCTGCCCGCTGTCCGCCACATTCCGGATTTCCTCCATACTCACGGGTACCAACCCGAAGCCCACAGCGAACAGCCCGCTGTCCACCGCTGCTTTGAGTTCCAGTGCCGGGTGCTCCCAGCACCGATACTGGAGCCGCCGGTCCCGGCGCGGATCGGTAATGCCGAAAACCGGTTTGAGTACCTTCTCGTTCAGGAGGCAGACATCCAGGTTGTCCAGGGCGGATTCCCGGGGCCGGGCCGATTTGCGCAAATGCAGCTCGTAAAAGGCGCCATCCAGGTACATGGAGAATACGTGTTTTCGGGTCGGCTCGTATGGTTGGGTTCCCAGGGGCCGAATCCGGAATGCCGCATCGAGTTGCAGCAGGATATCGGCAGGTTGCAAATCGCCGAGGTCGGTCAGCACCCGGTGGAAGGCCCGGATACGCACCTGGGACTCCGGGATCAGATAGCTCATGAAATAGTTGTAGGGCTCCTTGCCGTGATGATCCGGGTTGTTTTCCTGCAGCCTCCGCGCCAGCAGGTCGGAGGAGGCGCTCCGGTGGTGGCCGTCTGCGATATATACCACGGGGATACCCGCAAAGGCCTCCCGGATGGCGCGAATCCGGGATTCGTCCCGCACCACCCACATCCGGTGTTCCACCCGGTCCGGTGTGGTAAAATGGTACAGGGGTTTTCCACGGCAGATAGCGGCTGTTTCAGCGTTCACCGCCGGGTTGTCCGGGTAGGTGAGCAGGACGGGTTCCGCGTTAAATCGCACCTGTTCCAGGTAATCCGCAAATAACACCTCCCGCCGGCGGATGGTGTCTTCGTGCCGGCGGATGCTGCCGTCCCGGTATCGGGAAGTGGGTGTGGCACAAAATATTCCCCGACAGGTAAACCCGGGGCGCGAACTCTCATAGATGTAATAACAGGGCTGGCTCTCCTTTACGAGGATACCTTCTTCCAGAAATTCCAGGTACCGGTTGCGGACCATCTCATGGCGCCGGCTGCCTTTCAGCGGGGTGTTGAATTTAAAACCCGGGTCGATGATATGCAGGAAGGAGAACGGGTTGGCGCGCATTTCGGCCGTCCGGTCCCTCGGCGGGTAATCGTCCCAGGAGCGGGAAACCACGAATGGGGCCTTGTCTACGGCAGGTCGGATGGCTGCAAAAGGGAGTGCTTCTGGCATCGGATCAGCTGAACTGCCGGGATACGCGTTCGGCTTTCCGCGACTCGGAATAGTTGTAAAAGCCTTCCCCGGATTTTACCCCGAGTTTCCCGGCGGTGACCATTTTTCTCAGGAGCGGGCAGGCCGCGTATTTGGGGTTCCGAAAACCGTCGCTCAGTACGTCCAGGATGGACAGGCACACATCCAATCCGATAAAATCTGCCAGTTGGAGGGGGCCCATCGGGTGGCCCATCCCGAGTTTCATCACCGTGTCGATTTCCTGCACCCCGGCCACGCCCGTATACAGGGATTCAATCGCTTCGTTGATCATGGGCATCAGGATGCGGTTTGCAACAAAGCCCGGGTAATCATTGACCTCGGTGGGGGTTTTACCCAATTTCACGGAGAGGTCCAATACCGCGCGGGTTACCGCATCGCTCGTGCTGTACCCGCGGATGACCTCCACGAGCTGCATAAGGGGCACCGGGTTCATAAAGTGCATGCCGATCACCTTTTCGGGCCGGCCGGTAGCCGCCGCGATTTCCGTTATGGAGATTGAAGAAGTGTTGCTGGCCAGGATCGCATCTTCCGGGGCCGAGGCATCCAATTCCCTGAAAATATCCATCTTCAGCCCGGCATTTTCCGTCGCTGCTTCCACCACCAGGTCGGCCCCTGCAACCCCTTCGGAGAGGGAGGTATGGGTCTGGATATTCCCCAGCGTCGCCTGGACGCTTTCGGATTCGATAGTCCCTTTGGCCACCATGCGCCGGAGGTTCCGCTCAATGGTTTCCATGCCCTTTTGCAGGCTATCCTCCGAGATATCGATGAGTTGGACATTGTAATCGTGTTGCGCAAAGACATGGGCAATTCCGTTGCCCATCGTACCGGCGCCTACCACTGATATGTTCTTCATTTCAGGTATTGTTTTTTAAGAGGGTTCCACGCGGGCGGGCTCGTCGAAAGCCCGGATCACCCGGAGGGCCACGTCCAGCGCCAGGGCGCCGTCCTTCAGGGAAACCACCGGGTCGCCACCGGTTTCGATGGCCGTGGCAAACGTTTCCAGTTCGTCCAGGATGGCATTATTTGCGCGGATTTCCGGGTTTTCAAAATAAATCTGTTTCTTCTCCCCTTCCGCGTTTTGCAGGATCATATCGAACTCCCCGGGGGAGGAGGGGGCGTCTTTCATTTTGACCACTTCTACTTTACGTTCCAAAAAGTCCACCGATATATAGGCATCCCGCTGGAAGAACCGCGATTTCCGCATATTCTTCAGGGAAATCCGACTGGCAGTGAGGTTGGCAACACAGCCGTTTTCAAAGGCAATCCGCGCGTTGGCAATGTCCGGGGACTTGCTGATAACGGAAACGCCGCTTGCCCGGATATCGCGAACCGGAGACCGGACAACGCTCAGGATGATATCGATATCGTGTATCATCAAATCCAGTACTACCGGCACGTCGGTGCCCCTGGGGTTGAATTCTGCCAGGCGATGCGTCTCGATGAACATGGGGGAGTCGATGGCATCTGCAACAGCCGTGAACGCCGGGTTAAAACGCTCTACATGGCCTACCTGGGCCTTTACGCCCCGGGCTTCCACCAATTCCATCAACTCCTGCGCTTCTTCGTAAGTATGGGTTACGGGTTTCTCAATAAATACATGCCGGCCTTCCCGGATGGCCCGGGCGGCGCAATCGTAGTGCGAAAGCGTGGGGGTGACGATATCCACCATGTCCACGGCGTCAATCAATTCGCCCATATTGTCGAAATACCGGATCCCGAATTCCTCCGAAACCTGCTTGCCCCGCACGAGGTCCGGATCGTAAAACCCGACGAGTTCGTATCGGGGGGATTCCCCGAGCAGGCGCAGGTGAATTTTTCCCAAATGTCCCGCTCCCAAGACGCCGGCTTTAATCATATCCTTGAGGTTTTTCCCAAAAATAAACATAGTTTGGGAGACAGAGCGGGCCGGCTGGTTTTTCTTGGGCTCTTCAACGCCGGATCTGACGAAATCCCGGTCGGGAAGCTCCTGTTATTTTTCTAACTTAGCGCAAAACCGACAAACTTGAAGGATACCTTAAAGCACCGTGGGAAGAGGAACCAACTGGCCGGGGCAGTAGCCGCTAAAGGCATAGAGGACAAGGCGGTCCTGGACGCCATTCGCGCCGTTCCCAGGCACCTCTTCATGGACAGCAGTTTTGAGGACCACGCCTACCAGGACAAAGCGTTCCCCATAGCGGCGGGCCAAACGATTTCCCAACCTTATACTGTGGCTTACCAAACTTCTCTGCTGGGCTTGAAACCCGGAGACAAGGTATTGGAGATCGGAACCGGCAGCGGCTACCAGACGGCGGTCCTGCTGCATTTGAGGCTCCGGGTCTACACCATCGAAAGGCAATTGGAGCTCTTTAAAAAAACGAACCTTTTTTTCAGGCGTATGGGGTACCGGCCCAAAAAGTTTGTCTTTGGCGACGGTTACAAAGGCCTCCCCGAAGAGGCCCCCTTTGACGGGATTATCGTAACGGCCGGTGCCCCGATGGTACCCCGGGAATTGCTTTCCCAGCTGGCCATAGGCGGCCGGATGGTGGTGCCGGTAGGGGAGGAAGACCAGACGATGATGCTTATCCGCCGCGCCTCCAAAACAAAATTCGAAAGGCAGGCAGGAGGGGCATTCCGCTTTGTCCCGATGCTGGAGGACAAGGGCTGATCAGGAATTAAAAGCTTTTTTGACGCGGTCGAGCTGCCGTTTGGATTCCCGGGCTCTGATGGTGTCCCGCTTATCGTATTGTTTTTTACCACGGGCCAGGGCGATCCGGAGTTTGGCCAGGCCGCGGTCATTGATAAACAGGTTCAGGGGGATGATCGTATTCCCGCTCGTTTTTACCGCCTTGTGCAGTTTGCCCAGTTCCTGTTTGTTGAGCAGGAGTTTTCGGGCAGCCTTGGGCTGGTGGTTGAAATGGGACCCGTGGCTGTACTCATCTACCTGCATGTTGATCACAAACAGTTCCCCGTCCTCGTTGAATTCACAAAATCCCTCGGCGATGGATGCCTTGCCCTGGCGGATCGATTTGATCTCCGTTCCGGCAAGGACGATACCCGCTACATAGGTGTCCAGCAATTCGTAATCGAATCGGGCCCGGCGGTTCTTGATGTTGATCTGTTTCTGCATGGCCCCCAAAATTAAAAGAAAAAATGCGGCTAAACTGTTATTTTAAGTGGAATCCCGGGACCAATAGATGGAATTCATCATTTTTGTGGTCTTTAAATATCGTGAATATGAAATATGTCTTTTTGATACTGATACCTGTAATGATTATGGGATGCCGGGGAGAGAAGGCCCAGGCGGATCTCTCCGCACAGGAAATCGTCGACCGTGCCATCGAAGTAGCGGGGGGTGACCGCTATCGGGAGAGTGCGATTCAATTCGCCTTCAGGGATCGGGACTACGTCTCCTTTCGTGAAAACGGGAAACGGGTATTGCGCAGGATTACCACCACAGACACGGCTGTGATCACGGACAGCAAAATTGGCAATACGTTCCAACGGCTGGTAAACGACACCTTGCAGATCCTGCCGGACACCACCAGCAACCGGCTGGCGAACTCGGTAAACTCCGTCCACTATTTTGCCTACCTGCCATACGGCCTGAATGACCGGGCTGTGAACAAGGAACTATTGGGCAGGGTAAAGCTGGAAGATTCCGAGTATTATAAAATCCGGGTCACCTTTGACCAGGAAGGCGGGGGAGAGGATTTCGAGGATGTTTTTATCTACTGGTTCCATACGGAGACTTTCCGACCGGATTACCTGGCCTATGAATACCATACTGACGGGGGCGGGCAGCGATTCCGCGTGGCCTATAACGACCGCTCAGTGGGGGGTATCCGCTTTCAGGACTACCGGAACTATAAACCGCTGGTAGCCGCCCCCATTGCAGCCATCGACAGTCTTTACACAGCCGGGAAACTGGAGTTGCTTTCGGTGATTGAGTTGGAGGATGTACAGGTGGACCCGGATACTTTCTGATAAGGCGCCGGTTGTATTAGGTCCTGGCGCACTAAAGGAACCCCGGGCTGGTTATTTTGGGCAGTTGCAATTGAATACCAATCGGGTAGCCGTGGACTGGCTTCCCACTACCTGTACGATGAATAAGGAGCCGTTATCGGTATCGTCCATCGGGGAAAAGCGGTCTTCGCCCAGTAAGCGGTTGGCCAGGTCGGGCGTGGTATTGCTGTGGCCCACAATCAGGACATTCTGCCCTGCATGCTCCGTTTTAAAGGCTTCGGCATCCAGGGACTCGGGGTCGTAATATTGTACCGTGATATCTTGTTTGACGGAAGCCGGGGCGGCCGTCATGGACGTGCGTTCGTAATCCGTGGTATAGATGGCATCCAGGGAAACTTCATTGAGGATTTCTGCCCAGTGCATGGCCCTTCCGAGCCCCTTTTGTGTCAATTCCGGATCCGCATCCTGCGGGTTGCTGCGATCTTTCTCAGCATGGCGGATCAGGTAAAAAGTAGTGACTTCTCCCGGCGCGGGGTCCATCGTTGCCGTTTGCGGATCATCCTTGCATGAAAGCCCGAGCATCAGGGCCATTAGCAGGATAAGGCAGTTATTTATTTTCATAATGACACGGTTTGTGTAAATTTGTCTTCCCCACTGAATTTAACTGTATTTCACCAAATATAGTATATCGTTACCTTTAATCGCTTTGCGCTATGGTAAAAAGCATCACGTCCTTCGTGCTGGTAATGGCTGCTGCTACGGTTTTCGGACAACAGGAACCCCTGCCCCCGGATTTCCGGCAACAGAACCTGTTGCTGGTTTCCCCCAACCTGTTTAACCCGACCCTGAGCCTCGACCAGCAGGCCCAACACCGGATCAGTACCTGGTCCCGTTGGCAATGGCAGACCCCGGACGCGGATCCCACGACCTTGCTGCTGCAGTATGGCAACCGGCAGAGCGATATGGCGTTTTCAGGCGGTTTCCTTCAGCATAACACACAGATTTTCCAGCAAACGGGAGGTTTTGTAAACTTCGCCTTCAGTATCCCCTTTACCGAGTCCATCAACCTGGCATTCGGTACGAACCTCTTTGCCTATAGCCAGAAACTATCGGATGACAGCGGAATCCTCCAGGAACCCATTTTGCCGTTTCCGGACGACAATACGGATTTTATCATCCAGGTGATGCCGGGATTCACCCTGAATGTGGGGGATTTCGGTGTGGGAATGGCATTCGAAAACCTGTTTGATTACAGCTTCAACTACCGGGGCGCCGTTTCCGAGAACGACCAGAAGGTCGTTATGGGGATGGCCCGATATGGATTCGATACGGGAGGCGGCACCGCGGCCCGCCCGAACCGGTTTACACCCCTGGTGTACTTTAAGCAAATCCCGGGTTTTGACACCCAATACGGTATCAACGCCTCGTTTTCCGCCACGCGTTACTGGTTGCAGGGCGGATATAACAGTTTTTACGGACCTTCCCTGGGGTTGGGGGGACGCTTCTTCCAAAACCTCTCGGTAGGGGGGGTAGTGGAATTTGCATCGGACAACGCCCCTGAAACGGACGGACTCACATACGAATTTGTGGCCTCCTACGATTTCGGGAAGACGGATAAGCGGAAGAAAGTGGTTGGATTCGATGTGGAGGAAGACCTGGAACGGGAAGCCGAACTCGAAGCTGCCCGCCGGCAGGCCGAAGAGGAAGCCCGACTGGTGGAGGCCGATTCCCTTAGACTGGCCCGGGAGGCCGAAGCGACCCGGCTGGCAGAGATGCGCCGGGATTCCCTGGAAACCGTACGCCGCCAGGAGCAGCTCCTTGCCGAACAGCGGAGGCAGGATTCCATCCAGGAAGCCGAGCGGGCTTTGGCCCTGCAGGAGGAGGAAGTCACGCCCGAGAAAGGAGAGCGGTATGAGGAACTCGCCCAGGAAGGCGACCTGGAGCCCGGCTATTACCTGATAGCCAATGTCTTCGGCACCAAGCGGTATTACGATGCTTTTATGAAGCAATTGCGGGATGCCGGATTGGAGCCCGGATCGTTCTACAGGAGTTCCAACAAATACAATTACGTATTCCTGAGGAGGTACGATTCCATAGAAGCCGCCCGGCGGGCCAGGGACAGCAAATTCTCAGGCAGGTACCAGGGCGACCTGTGGATCCTGAGGATCCGCTGACAGCCGTTGCCAGCAGATTATTTGCCGAGTTCTTTTTTGATCAGGATTTCCAGGTAGGCAATCGTATTGTGGAGGTATTTCCGGTCGTTGCTGATCGTGGCCATTGTGACGGCCCCGAGGATCATTGTGAAGAGTTGTTTGGCAAAGAGCAGCGGGGGAACCGGCAGGCGCAGTTCGCCCTCCCGGATACCGTCTTCAAGGACCACGGCGATTTTCCCTTCAATCGTCCGGGCTGTTTCGCGGGCCGCGGCGGCCAGGGTGCGGTGGTTATACTGCGCATCCACCCCCACATTCAGGATGGGGCATCCTCCCATATCCCGCGTAAACGTATCGTAATTCTTATAAAACTCTGTGAGGTTGGCCAGGCGCTCCATGGCGGTGCCCGGACCGCTTAATTGCTCCTCCAGGGCATTCAGCAACCGGGTGCTGTTGTATTCAAAGGCCGCCAGGGCCAGCGCGTCCTTGTTTTCGAAATTCCCGTAAAGCGCCCCTTTGGTGAGGCCGGTTGCCTCCGTGAGGTCGCTCATACTCGTTCCCACATATCCCTGCCGATTGAAAATAGGGGCCACGGTTTCAATAATGTAGGCTGTGGTCCGTTCGGCTTTGGTAGTCATGTAGGTGGTTATTTCCTGCTAATATAAAAATTAGATACGGTATGGTATAATAGTAGCCAAAAATAAAACCCCCGGCCAGCTGGCCGGGGGCATTTACCCCGCTGTAATCGGCGGGTTTTAAAGCATTACCGGTTATTCCACCAACTCATCCTGGTTGCGGAAAACCAGCTCGTTCTCAAAGCTGTCGATCAGCACCACGCCATCGGTGCGAATGCTGCCCCTGAGCAATTCTTTGGAAAGTTTGTTGAGTACTTCCTTCTGGATCACCCGCTTGATGGGGCGCGCCCCGTATTGCGGGTCAAACCCCTTGTCTGCCAGGTACTCTACGGCTTCTTCCGTGGCGTCGATCTCGATGTGCTGGGCGGCCAGCATGCTGCGTACATGGTCCAGCTGCAAGCGCACCACCTGCCGGATATCCTCCCGGCTCAGCGGGGTAAACATGATGATGTCATCGATCCGATTGAGGAATTCCGGGCGGATGGATTTCTTCAGCAGGCCCAGGACTTCTACCCGGGCGGCTTCCGTAGCACTGTAAATATCCGGGTTGTCCTCAAAGGTTTCCTGGATAATATGGCTGCCCATGTTGCTGGTCATGATGATGATCGTGTTCCTGAAATCCGCCACGCGACCCTTGTTGTCGGTTAGCCGGCCTTCGTCGAGAACCTGCAAAAGGACATTGAATGTATCCGGGTGGGCCTTTTCGATTTCGTCCAGCAGGACCACCGAATAGGGCCTTCTGCGGACGGCCTCGGTGAGTTGTCCCCCTTCGTCATATCCTACATAGCCCGGAGGAGCCCCCACCAGGCGGCTTACCGCATGGCGTTCCTGGTATTCGGACATATCGATTCGCGTCATTGCGTTTTCGTCGTCAAAGAGGTAGGCGGCCAGTGTCTTGGCCAGTTCGGTTTTCCCCACCCCGGTCGTTCCGAGGAACAGGAAGGAGCCGATGGGCCGTTTGGCGTCCTGCAGGCCGGCACGGCTTCGCCGGATCGCATCGGATACCGCTTCGATAGCCTCATCCTGCCCGACGACCCGCTTATGGAGGACCTCCTCGAGCTGCAAGAGCTTTTCCCGTTCGCTCTGAAGCATCTTGTTTACCGGGATCCCTGTCCATTTAGCCACCACCTCGGCGATATCCTCCCGGGTGACCTCTTCCTTGATCAGCGTCCCGGCCTCCTGCTGGCTGGCGAGTTCCTCCTGCAACTTTTCCAGCTGGGCCTGTGCATCCTTGATTTTCCCGTACCGCAATTCGGCCACGCGGCCATAATCGCCATTGCGTTCAGCCCGTTCGGCTTCCAACTTGTATTCCTCGATTGACTGTTTGGTCTTCTGGATCCCGTCCACCACTTCGCGTTCGCTTTCCCATTTGGCAAAGATCTCATTGCGCTCCTCCTTGAAGTTTGCCAGCTCCGCATTCAGCGCTTTGAGTTTATCCGGGTCGTTTTCCCGTTTGATCGCCTCGATTTCAATTTCGAGCTGCATGATTTTCCGATCCAGCGCATCGAGTTCCTCCGGCTTGGAGTTGATCTCCATCCGCAACTTGGACGCCGCCTCGTCCATCAGGTCGATGGCCTTGTCCGGCAAAAAGCGATTCGTGATATACCGCTCGGAAAGCTCCACCGCCGCGATGACCGCTTCATCCCGGACCCGGACCTTGTGGTGGGTTTCGTATTTTTCCTTCAGCCCACGGAGAATCGAGATGGCAGCCTCCGTATCGGGCTCCTCGACGGTGACTTTCTGGAAGCGCCGCTCCAGCGCCTTGTCCTTTTCAAAGTATTTCTGGTATTCATCCAGGGTGGTGGCGCCGATGGCCCGCAATTCCCCCCGCGCAAGCGCGGGTTTGAGGATGTTGGCGGCATCCATGGCGCCCTGCCCGCCCCCGGCCCCTACCAGGGTGTGAATCTCGTCTATAAACAACACGATATTCCCGTCCGAAGTCGTGACTTCCTTGATTACGGATTTCAGGCGCTCTTCAAATTCGCCCTTGTATTTGGCCCCGGCAATCAGGGCCCCCATATCCAGGGAGTAAATGACCTTGTCTTTCAGGTTTTCCGGCACGTCGCCCTGGACGATGCGGTGGGCCAGGCCTTCGGCAATAGCCGTTTTGCCCGTTCCGGGTTCCCCGACGAGCATCGGGTTGTTCTTGGTTCGCCGCGAGAGGATCTGCAAGATCCGGCGGATTTCCTCATCCCTGCCGATAACCGGGTCCAACTTGCCGGCATCGGCCAGCTGGTTCAGGTTTCGCGCATATTTGTCCAGGGAATTATAGGTGTCCTCGGCACTCTGGGAGGTAACCCGCCCGCCCTTGCGGAGTTCTGCGATGGCACTGCCCAGGTCTCTCTCGTTCACGCCCTGATCCTTCAGGATACGGGCCACCTTCGACTTCGACCGGAGGATGGCCTGGATCAGGTGCTCTACGGATACGTATTCGTCTTTATCCTTCCGGGCGATGGAGTTTGCTTCATTCAGCGTACGCCCGGCTTCTGCCGAAAACATCAGGTCCGCTCCGGAAACCTTTGGGAAGGATTCCAGTTCCTTGTCGACGATCTGCCCCACGAGCACATCGTTGACCCGCAGTTTTTTAAGCAGGAAAGGGAGGACGTTTTCATCCACGGTGGCGATGGCCTTGTAGAGGTGTTCGTTTTCCACCTGCTGGTGGCCCATCTCCTGGGCGAGCTGCTGCGCCTGCTGGATGGCCTCCTGGGATTTTATGGTAAAATTATTTATGTTCATCCTTGTTATGCTTACGTTTATGCCCTTGGATGTCAAGAATCCTACCAAGGGGGCTTCACCGCCATTTTGACAGCCAAAAACGAATAATTCAAGACAATAAGACAGGATATATGGGAATTGCAAATATGTTTGGAAACCTATTTGGGTCGGGGGACAACACGGAAGGGGAATCCCGGGGAGGGTTTCCCTGGAACAACCTGGAAGACCCGGAGGGGGAGGCCCTTTTTAACGCTGTTGCGGAAGGCGGGCTGCAGGTGGTGTTCAAGCATTCCAATTCCTGCGGGATCAGCCGGATCATGCTCGGGCGCTTCCAGGGCCTGTGGCCGGCTGGGGCGGCGGAGTTTTTCCTGATCGACGTAAAGCGGAACCGGCCCCTTTCGGATTTGGTGGCAGGACGGTTCGGTTGCACCCACCAATCCCCCCAGGTGCTGGTTATCCGCGACGGGGAACTGGTGGCTCACGCTTCCCACGGCGCTATCGAGAGCCTGGACCCTGAGGAATTCCCGGTTGGCTGAAAGCCCGTATCCGCTTAATCCTGAATGTACGGCAATAAAAAACCCCGGCCTGAGACCGGGGCTTCAAATAATGGGTATTGCCTGGCAATTCCATACCAGGGAAACGCAATCCCTAGCGATTGAATTTCTGTCGTTGGAGGATGTTTTTCAACCGGGCCTTTAAATCCTCCCCTGCATCGTAAACCATCTGCTCATCCGAAGGGAACGGCACGGCGGCGAGGTCCAGCAGGGCTACCAAATCGTTGTCCAATGCCCGCCTGTCCCCGTCGTAATTGGCGTAGACATGTTCAAATACAAACTGGCTGGCCAGGGGATAGGAATTGAGTGACTGGCGGGTGTGCAGGTCGATAAAATTCACATTCCCGTTTACGTGGGCGGTTTTCTGCTGCGTGAACTGGTAAAAGTTGCATCGCACGGAACGGAAGCGGTCTACTTCAATCTTATTGCCCAGGCTGTCCTTGACCACATTGCCTTCCTCGTCCAGGAGGAATTGTTTGCCGTCCGGGATCTGGCGTTCCTGGATAAATTGCTTTTCGTTGACGCGCTCCGGGGAAATAACAATATCCCGGAAGGCAACCTGCATTTCGTAGTCGTATTCCACCTCATCCACGGGGTTGGTGTGGTAGGTGGTCCAGAGGTCGTCCAGGCCGTAGGTGTTGAAATTCAGCAATTCCTCCTCCAGGCGGGCCGGCACGATTTGCTGGGTATCGTTGATCATCGTAACCTTGACATAGTCCAGTCCTTTGATCCGGGCCTGTTCCATCAGGTCACGCGTATCCCCGTACCCCGGGTTGATCTCCTCCAGGTACCTGAAATCGTCATAGGCCTGCCGGTAGTCGTACTTGGTCTGCGCCCCGGCCAGCAGCTGGGAGGCATTCGTATACAAGTATTCCGAAAGGTCGTCTTTGGTGGCCAGGATTTCCCGGTCGTAATTTTCAAATCGAAACCTCGCATCCCGGTTCTCCTCAAAGATGGGGAGGGGTAAGAGCGGCCGGATCCGGTTCTGGACCTCCTTCAGGTGGTTGTATTTCTCATAAATCGTTTCCAGGTTGGCCGGATTCCCGTCCTGTTTCAGGAAGGCAATCTCCTGCAATTCCCGCTCGGTATACTTTGCATAAGCTTCTTCCAGCAACAGCACATAGGCCTGGTTGCCCTTTTTGGTCTTGTTGTCCGCCAGGTTGTCGATGGCCCGGTGGATGGCTTGCTGGTAATTTCCGGTGTTCACGGCTTCCTGGGTTTTCCTGACGCCGCCACAGGCAGCGGCCAGAACCAGGACGAGTCCGCAGAGTAGTGCTTTTTTCATGATGGTCTGTTTAGGGGTTTGGCAAATGGTTTTCAAGGTTTGTGCCAAAATCAACCCTAAATAGAACGAAAATCGATGAAACTTCGTATAAATGGGATCAAAAGACTGTGCTGCAGTTAATTGGATGCCGGGGCAGGCAAGAGTTTTGTGCGAACTTCCCCGAAGCCGATACGCAGGCCTTCCGATTTGCAATGTCCCCGCATTACCACGGTGTCCCCATCCTCAAGGAATACCCGCGTGGCTCCGCCCGGGAGGGATAACGGCTTGCTGCCGGCCCACGAAAGCTCCAGCATGGATCCGTAGGAATCCGGGGTGGGGCCTGAAATTGTGCCGCTTCCCATCATATCCCCGCTGTTCACCTTGCAGCCGTTCACGGTATGGTGGGCGAGTTGCTGGGCCATCGTCCAGTACATGTATTTAAAATTGGATTTGCAAATGGTGGCCGGCGCGCCGCCTTCCGGGATCAGGTCTACTTCCAGGGAAATGTCAAAACTGTTTTTCCCCGTCTGGCGCAGGTAGGGGAGGGGTTCGGGATCCTGGGCCGGGCTCTCGGTGCGGAACGGCTCCAGGGCATCCAGGGTAACGATCCAGGGGGATATGGACGAGGCAAAATTCTTTGCGAGGAAGGGGCCGAGCGGGACGTATTCCCATTTCTGGATGTCCCGGGCGCTCCAGTCGTTAAAAAGGACCAGGCCAAAGATATAGTCCTCTGCTTCCGCCACGGGGATAGGCTCGCCCATCTTGTTGGCATCCGTGGTGATAAATGCCATTTCCAGCTCAAAATCCACCCGTTTGGAAGGTCCGAATACGGGTTGTGTCGAATCCTTGGGCAGGGTTTGTCCATTGGGGCGTCGCACGGGCGTCCCGCTGGGTACGATTGTGGAACTCCTGCCGTGGTACCCCACCGGGATGTGCAGCCAGTTCGGCAACAGGGCATTATCCGGATCACGGAACATGCTGCCCACATTTGTGGCGTGTTCCTTGCTCGAATAGAAATCCGTGTAATCGCCAATCTGCACGGGCAATTGCATCTCAATTTCATCCATGTCGAACAACACGGTTTTGCGATGCGCTTCGTGTTCTTGCAGCTCCGGGTTATTTTTATCAAATACCTCGGCAATCCGGTTCCGCACCAGGCGCCAGGTTTTTTTGCCGTCCGAAATAAAATCATTCAGGCTATCCTGCAGGAAAATATCGTCCGTCAGGGGAATATCCCGGAAATACCCGAGCTGGTGCATGGCACCCAGGTCGATGGCCGTATCCCCGATCCGGGTTCCAATCGTGATCACATCGTCCCGGGTCAGAAAAACCCCGAAGGGGATGTTCTGGATGGGAAAATCGGAATCTTCAGGTACGTTGAGCCAGGACTGTCGGCTCGGGTCATTGGCTTTAATGGACATAGGATATTGTTAATTTTTTATTTGATAAGTTCCTGATCAAATATATCATTTTATCTGGTTTAACTGCTGTCCTTTCGTACTTTTACCGAGCGGAATCAAACCTGCCAGCCATGGCCGTATCGCCTGTAATTACGGGGGGTAGCGCAGAACGGAAAAAGCCGGCTCAATCGTTAACCAAAACTGCTGAAATGCAACGAGACCAAGAAATATTCGACCTGATCCAGGCCGAGAAGCAACGACAAATCAACGGGTTGGAACTCATCGCCTCCGAGAATTTTGCCAGCTCACAGGTGATGGAGGCGGCCGGGTCGGTCCTTACTAATAAATACGCTGAAGGTTACCCGGGGAAACGCTATTACGGCGGATGCGAGGTGGTGGACCAGGTAGAGCAACTCGCCATCGACCGTGCCAAAGAACTCTTTGGGGCGGTTTATGCGAATGTTCAACCCCATTCGGGGTCCCAGGCGAATGCCGCGGTTTACCAGGCCTGTTTGAAACCGGGGGATACGATCCTCGGCTTCGACCTTTCCCATGGGGGCCACCTTACCCACGGCTCGCCGGTGAATTTTTCCGGAAAACTTTACCGACCGGTATTTTACGGGGTGGACAGGGAGACGGGCCGCCTGGATTACGACAAGATCCTCGAGGTCGCCGAGAAGGAGAAGCCGCGCATGATCATTGCGGGCGCCTCGGCCTACTCCCGGGATATGGACTTTGCGAAATTCCGCGAGATAGCAGACCAGGTAGGGGCATTCCTGCTGGCGGATATTGCGCATCCTGCGGGCCTGATTGCCAAGGGCCTGCTGAGCGACCCCATCCCGCATTGCCATTTTGTGACCACCACCACCCATAAAACACTCCGCGGCCCGCGGGGCGGGATGATCCTGATGGGTGAAGATTTCGAAAACCCGTTTGACATCCGGTTCAAAAGCGGGAAACTGCGCTCCATGTCCTCGCTGATCGACCTGGCGGTATTCCCGGGGAACCAGGGCGGGCCGCTGGAGCATATAATCGCCGCCAAGGCCGTAGCTTACGGCGAGGCCCTTTCGGACGGCTTCCTCCACTATGCCATCCAGGTGCAAAAGAATGCAGATGCCATGGCCAAAGCTTTCGTCTCCCGCGACTACCACCTGATCTCCGGGGGTACGGATAACCACATGATGCTCATCGACCTGCGGAATAAAGGAATTACCGGGAAGGATGCGGAGAACCTGCTGGTGACCGCGGATATCACAGCCAACAAAAACATGGTGCCTTTTGACGACCAGTCGCCTTTTGTTACCTCGGGGATCCGTTTCGGAACCGCCGCCATCACCACCCGCGGCCTGGTAGAATCAGACATGGAGGCCGTTGTATCGTTCATCGACCGGGTGTTGTCCGATCCGGAATCCTCTGAAACGGCTCAAGCCGTCAAAAAGGAAGTCAATGAGATGATGGGAAGCCGGCCACTTTTTGCCGGATAGCCAGCTCTATTCTGGTCCCTCATAGGGTGCGTGCAGATTATCCCGGATTGCAGAAATGCTATTCCGAATCGCTGTAAAACAGGTCTTCCGCCAGGATTTGACGTTGTCTCAGGCTGTAGATCCTGGCATCCACCGAATCTTCATAATACACCGCCCAATAATTGTAGAACGCATCGGCAGAGTGGTGTGAGGGGGGTTGGGATGCAGAGGAAACCGATTCCTTTACGGGGATGTAAATCTCATAGGGAATCGCTTGCAGCCCCTTGGTATAGTGAACATAGTGCTCTCCAAGCGCCTCAAAAAGCCTGATGATTTCCCCGGCGATACTTCCGGGGCCCGTACTCCGCACCACGATCAGGACATCTTCCAGTTCCAGGTTTACTTCTTCGATATCCACCGGTTGGGTGTTCCGGTTTTGCAGATTTTCCAACTGCACCTTCAGATGGTCGTTTTCCGCACTGCAGCATTCGGGGTTTCCGCAATGGCCCCAATTGCCTTTTCGGAAATGGTAGAGAACATCCAGCAAGCTCAGGCGGCAGCGAAGGTTCAGGATCAGTTGATTTTCTCCGGTTTTCCCCGATACGAGTTTTACTTCGGATTCTGCAAAAAATATGCGCTCAAGGGATCTTAAGAAATCATCCAACCCGGGCAGGGAGGGGTTGGAATCCATTTTTAGGGATAAATCATAAGGAAAATTCGTCTGCATCTCGCCGTCAATAAAATCCAAGCAGTGTCCTGTGACAAAAGTACGTGGATGACGGCAGAATGGATTATGTAAAAACCATAATATATCGATGGTTTTTATATAAGTCGTTGAAATGCAAGGGGGTTTGACACCCCGTAAAACAGGGCATCAGATAAAGCCCCGATCCCGCGCCTCGGAAATCAGCGCCTGGTCGTTTTGTTTTTCAATGCCAAAAAGCGCTTTGATATGGCGTTTTCGGTTTTCAATGGTAGGGAGGGAGAGGGAGATATGGTTGACCATATCTTTAGTCTTGGTCCCGATTGAGAGGTGGTAGAGGATTTTTTTGTCGTTTTCGTCCAGGTTGATGCGGTTGGCCATTTTCTTGCGGATGGCGGCCAGGGCTTTTTGGGTGTAGTAGGGCGGGTTGGACGTAACGGTTTTCACCATGGCCTGTAGGGAGGCTTCGTCGATTTCGGATTTCACCATGTACCCTTCCGGGTCTACCGATTGCATAATGCTGTTGATCCGGTAGTTGTCGCTAAAGGAGGACATGAAAACCACTTTGGACTCCGGGCTCACTTCCCGGGCCAGCACCCCGAGGTCTTCGCCGGTCTTTTCCTTGTGTTCGATGTTGCTGGAGAGCTGGATATCCAGCAGGATGATGTGGTAGGGGAGCCGGTTGACGGACTGCCGGATTTTTTCCGAGGCCTCTTCAAAAGTTTTGGAGGTATCCACATGCACTTTAAATCCTTCAAATTCGCTGTCCTCCAGGATGAATTTATATCCCAGGGTGGTCATTTCGTGGTCGTCTACAGCCAGAATGCGGATGATATTCATGGTTTCGGTTTCAAATTCTTGCGCCTTACTTTTTTATAGCGTTCCCTTATAGCATTCCCTCAAGGACTTCATTCGACGGGCTTGGCAGCGACCTGCCCCGGGGGATGGTGATTCGTATTTCCGTTCCGGACCCCGGCGAGGATGCAATCTCCCACTGCCCGCCGAGACGTTGCACCCGGGAGGCGATATTCTTTTGGCCAATCCCGCGTTTGCCCCGCCTTTTGTGGAACCCCCGGCCGTCGTCGCAAATACGCGCCACGAGCGTGTTTTCCGAAGCCTGTAGTTCCACAACTACCTTATTGGCCCGGGCGTGTTTGATCGTATTCTGCAGGCATTCCTGGATAATCCGGTACAAGTTGATCTTGATTTCGCCGGACACCCCGTCCCAGTCCGCTTCCCGGTCGAAGTCGAGCTGGTGTTCCAGACCGGCCGTCCCGGCCGTGCTTTCCAACAGGTCCTCGATGGAGACGATAAAGTTAGAGAATTTCTGGTAGGCGGCATCGCTGAGCGCATGGGATATACCGCGAATCTCCTCCTGGACGCTTTTGAGCTTTTCGATTGCCTGGGCCCTCAGGCTGACGGATTTTTCATCCTCTTTTCCATTCAGCCCGAGAAGGACCATCCGGATGCCGTTCATCTCGCCCAGTACGCCATCGTGCAGCTCCTCGGAAATCCGTTTTTGTTCTTCCTGCTTACCCTCCTCGATTTTTTCGTTCTGGGTCAGCATCAGGTTGAATATTTCCTGGTTGGCCTCTTGCTGTTGCTGGAGAAAACGCAACTTCTGGTTGCGGATCCGCTGATTAATAATCACCAACAGGGCCATACCCAGCAGCACGATCCCGGCCGTTACCCAGATCCACATCATGCGTTGCCGGCTGAGGAACTGATTTTCTGCAATATACTGGTCTGTCTGGTAGCGGACCCGGGCAAACTTATCCCGGAGCAACCGCTCTTCCTGGATCAGGCTGTCCTTGAGTTCGCTGAGTTCCAGCCCGTATTGGGCGCTGTTTTCCCGGTCTACCAGCATCTGCAACTTGAGAATGTCCTGAAGCCCGTCCAGTTCTTCGGTTTCGAGCGCTATCCGCTTGCCTTCCTGCAGGTGTTCCCGCGCACGTGCAGTATCCCGTTGATCCCAATAATATTCGGCGAGGAAATAGTTGCTTCTGGGGAGACTAATCCGCTCTCCAATATCTTCATTGATGCGCAGCGCCTCCAGGTAGTTGGCCTCCACGGAATCAAAATTGCCCAAGGCAAAATTGGCCCGTGCCTGATTCGTTAAGACCTTTGCATACAATTGCGGATCGCTTTCTCTTAAATCGGTTTGTTCGGCTACTTCGCTCAGGTATCGAAGGGCTTCCCGGTAGGCGCCGGCATCAATCTGGGTACTCCCCAGATTATTCATAATGCTATAATAGGAAGACCGGTCTTCAGCATCCCGGTCCACGTAGTTCAATGCCTGTTCCCGGTAATCAATGGCCCTTTCATAATTCCCCATGGCCGATGCAATGGAGCCCAATAAGTTATAGGTAGAAATAATCCTCCTTTCCTTGTTTTCCCTGGATGATTCCTCCAACAGGTTTAGGGCGAGAATAGCAGATTGTTCAGCGGTCGCAAAATCACTGGCTCCGTATTGTGCGACAGCCATGTTGTAGGCCCCGCGACCCGCGTAATACGGTTCATCGAGCGCATCGAAAATTTTAAATGCCAAATTGGCTCGTAAATACATGCTATCCGGGTCACCAAGTCTATAATAAAAAGAGCTGTTATCCAGGTAAAATACGCCAAGAGATAGTGAGTCGGAAATAGCAGCGGCATCTTTAAGTGCTTCATCAATCACCTCTCTTTTAAGGGATGGGATTTGATTGAGTTTCCGGAACAAAGCCTGATACAATGACCTGGGGAGTGTGTCGTCTGAACGATCAAGGTCGCCCAGGATTCCATAAACCTGACCTCTTAAATTTTCCGGGGAAATTGAATCCGGTTTCAGCTGGCTGATGCGGGCGCTGATTTCCTGTCGATTTTCATCAACAACGTCATCATTGCCCTTTTCCTGGATGCAGGAAGCCGGCAAACCAACAATCAAAAGCCCACAGCATATAAACCTTATATAAAGCTTCATACAAATTATTGTATGAGTAAAATTAAAAAAAAGAGCCCTGCAATTAGCAAGGCCCCCATTTCGTTATCTCAGAAAGACTAGTTGTCGCCGTCCAAATCGACGTCGTTACAGGTGGTGCACTCGGCATCCGGATCTAAATCGACGTCGTTGCAGGTGGTGCATTCGGCATCCGGATCCAAATCGACATCGTTGCAAGTCGTACATTCGGCATCACCATCTAAATCGACATCATTACAGGTA
The DNA here is from genome assembly GCF_982776155.1 of Robiginitalea sp. Taxonomy (NCBI): domain Bacteria; kingdom Pseudomonadati; phylum Bacteroidota; class Flavobacteriia; order Flavobacteriales; family Flavobacteriaceae; genus Robiginitalea; species Robiginitalea sp. The sequence continues at coordinate 760,498 of NZ_CEXZKX010000001.1, read as the reverse complement.
GTGCACTCTGCATCGCCGTCTAAGTCGACATCATTACAGGTAGTACATTCCGCGTCATAAAGCCCGTCGACATCGGCCAGGGTGGAATCGGATTCGCAGGCGGTTAATCCGAAGAATAAAACCAAAACGGCGGCAAAACTCATTGCTTTTTTCATAATCAATAGTGTTAGAAGGTTGTTATGGATCAATTTCATCTGAAAATTAGCCGAAGCTAAAAAGTCATGGTACTTTTTATGACTGCATTTAGCAATCAGCAGGGTTTTGTGAGAATTTGACAGGAATCTGTGAGAATCCGGTTAATTATTACCGGAGAGGGATTTCAGCGAGAGCGCTTGCTTGAGTGCGTCCACATTTTGACGATACCCACGGGAAAATGGCAATTCTGCCTTGGCGAATTTCAGCGTGCAGCGGTTTTTGCCGTAGTTGATCCGGGAGATGTAGTCCTGGTTCAGGATATAACTTTGGTGTACCCGGACAAAATTGGCGGGCAATTGCTGCTCAAAACTCTTCAGGGTTTTGAACGCGCTGATTTTGGTGCCGTCCTTGAGGATAAAGTCCGTGGCGTTGTTGTCCGCCTTCAGGTAGAGGATCTCGTTGGTATCCAGGAATTGATAGTCTTTGTACGATTGCAGGCAAATCACCGGGGATTCGGCGGGGGCCGGGAGTCGTTTGCCCAGTTTCAGCAGGGTTTTGCGGATGTCGAATTCGCTGAAGGGAAGCATCCAATAGTCAAAAAACTGGTGTTTCAGGGCTTCGTAGGCAAAGTCTTTGGTTTGTGCCAACCCGATGCAGACCGGCGGGGTGTCCAGGTACTGGTAGAGGTCCCGCACCATTGAAAAACACTCCGTGGCGCATTCCTGCAGGTTAATGAACAGCACATCCGGGTTGTATTTGAGAATGCTGTCAAGGGCCTTGCGGGGCTCCGTATCGTGGGCCACGCATTGCAACCCCTCGTATTCCTCCAAAAAGTGCTGAAGCTGAAGGAAAGTGGCTGCGTTTGGGTCAACAATGCTGTAATTGAATTCCAAGGCCTGATAAATTTTGGTTAAATTAGTGATTACAAGGTATTTAGGCCTATGTAAAAACCATAGAAAAACTATGGTTTACCTCGCAAATTGTGATGATCGGCACGAAAAAGTAGGGAATACTTGCTGTGAAAAACAAGAAAAAGCAACAGATACTATAAGAAAAAACTGTAATATATCATGTAAGTATCTGTTAATGAGTAGTTAATGCCCCAATAATGCCGCAATCATCCCTGAAGGCATCCGCACGGGCATCAACCGGGATTTTTCGAGCAGGCACCACTCCGTTTTACAGGTGGCGACAGGATCCAGGGAGTCCCTCATTCGGATTTCCACTACGCGTTTGGAGATGGCGCCGCGGGCCTCCTTCACAAATGTTTCAAGGGCTAGCTCTTCCCCAAGGAGGGCAGAGCGGTGGTAGTGGATCTGGTGGCTTTTAACCACCCAGATATAATCGGCATCCCATTCCGGCCGGGTAAGTTGCGCCCAGTGGTCTCCGGCGAGTTCCTGTACCCACTCCAGATACCGGATGTTATTCACGTGGTCCAGGTTGTCCAGGTCTTCCGGGGCTACCCTGCGGTATGTGCGGTAGCGATTCAAGGGTCACGCTTCACAATGCGCACTTCGAAGAGCTTGTCCCAGCGTTTGCCGGTTACAAAGAATGTCTGCCTCCCGCCGTGGTAGGCCACTCCGTTGAACACATCCAATTGGTCGTGCTGGGTTACCTTGTTTTCCAGCCCCCCGAAATTGACCACACCTTCAATCGCCCCGCTGGTGGCATCGATGATCATCATGCTCGGGCGCTGCCAGACATTGGCATAGATCTTCCCATTTACATATTCGAGTTCGTTCGCCTTGTTGAAGACAGACTTGTCTGTGACCGTTTCGATATACCCGACTTCCTCCAGGGTCCGGGGATCGAGTTTCCATATCCGTTGGCTGCCGTCGCTTTTAAAAAGGTATTCCCCGTTGTTGCAGAGCCCCCAGCCTTCCCGGCTTTCCCCATAGGCAAAATTCCCGAGTTTTTCCAGGGTATCCGGATTGTAGAGAAACCCGGTTTTTGCCTGCCAGGTCAGCATATAGAGCGTATCGCCCAGGATGGTCAGGCCCTCCCCGAAATACGTATCCGACAAGTCGGTGCGCGCCAGGATTTCCCCGGTACGGAAATCCACTTTGCGCAGGCTGGAGGCCCCTTTCTGGCCCGTGCTTTCATACAGCGTGTCCCCGCGGAATTCAAGCCCCTGAGTAAACGCATCCCGGTCGTGTGGATAGGTATTGACGATTTCGTACGTGTAGATTTCCGGGGCGTTCCCCGCGAGGAGCGTAATTTCTTTTTCCAGGGTAAAATCCCCGTCGGCGGTATAAACTCGGGCTTCCAGTTTTTTCTCGCCGAGCCGGGTATCGCCCAGGCGAACCTGTCCGCCTTCCGGGTTGAGCCGAACCCCATCCAGGGAATAAACCACGGAGTCTACGGCTGTCCCGGAGGTATTCTTCAACCCGATCGCTACGGTCTCCCCATGGGTAAATTTCCTGCCCCCCTTCCCGAGTTCAACAGCAAAGCCCCGGGCCGGGTTCTCGCCGTCGCAGGCGAGGAAAAGCGTTAGCAGCAGGCCGGTCAGGCCCATTTTCAAATTCGTCATAATCATTGTTTGGTCATTGTCAGCAGGTTGTAAATCCACGCGCTGGCCAAGCGGTGAACGGGTACTAAATTACGGATGCATTTCCATTGTCCCAAACGCAAAACATCGTATATTTGCGCGCGGCAAGTCCTACACGACCAGCTCCTGCAGAATCCCCCAGGGCGGGAACGCAGCAAGGGTATGCGGTCGTAGCGGTGCGATGTAGGTAGCTTGCCGTTTTTTTATGCCCTGTTCCCAGGGGTCGCGACCCCCCTTTTCCGGAAGGTGTCGAATATTTATTCGTATTTTGAGCGCATGCAACATCGCCCCGTCGTACTGATTACCGGAGCCTCTTCGGGAATTGGAAAATCCACGGCCCACTACCTGGCAGACCGGGGGTACCGGGTCTATGGAACCACCCGGAAATCCCCGAATAACACCGGGGGGGAGGCAGTGACGCTCCTTCAACTCGATGTCCGGGACGAAGACTCCGTGAGGTCGGCAATCCGGGAACTCCGCGGCCTGGAAGGACGGATCGACATATTGATCAACAATGCAGGGGTTGGCATTACGGGCCCGCTGGAAGAAACGCCCCACCAGGCGTGCCTGGATGCCCTGGAAACCAATTTTCACGGCCCGTTGCGCGTCATCCGCCATGTGCTGCCCGTGATGCGGCAACAGCAGTCTGGCTTTATTGTAAACATCACCTCAATTGCCGGGTTTATGGGGTTGCCCTATCGGGGCATATACAGCGCCGGCAAGTCGGCCCTCGGGATCGCAACGGAAGCCTACCGCATGGAGGTTCGGGGTTTCGGCATTAAAATGTGCACCCTGGCCCCGGGGGATTACGCCACAAACATCGCCTCGGGCCGCTTTCACAGCCCGATGCTCGATGATTCGCCCTACCGGCAATCGTACGGCAACAGCCTGAAACTGATGGACGACCACGTGGATGCCGGGAACGACCCGGAGGAGGTTGGCCGGAAAGTCTACCGTATCCTGCAGAAAAAGCATCCCAGGGTTCATTATACCGTGGGTAGCCCCATGCAGCGGCTGTCGCTGACCCTCAAACGGATGCTGCCCGATAAAATATTTGAACGACTTCTGCTGAAACATTATAAATTGTAGTTTTGACCGGAGCAGCCGCCTCGTTATTTTTGTTGTTCGCAAGCGGGGCTGCTTAAAACATTAAACGACATACACTATGAAATTTTTTATCGATACTGCCAACCTGGATCAGATTCGCGAAGCCCAGGCATTGGGCGTCCTGGATGGGGTAACCACAAACCCTTCGCTCATGGCGAAGGAGGGGATTACCGGGAAGGACAATATTTTCAAGCACTATATCGATATCTGCAAGATTGTGGACGGGGGAGATGTATCCGCCGAGGTGATCGCCACCACCTTTGACGAGATCGTAAAGGAAGGGGAGGAGCTCGCCGACCTCCACGAGCAGATTGTGGTCAAGGTGCCGATGATCCGGGACGGGGTAAAAGCCCTGAAATACTTCGCGGACAAGGGCATCCGAACCAATTGCACGCTCGTCTTTTCGGCCGGGCAGGCCTTGCTTGCCGCCAAGGCCGGGGCCAATTATGTATCCCCGTTTATCGGTCGTCTGGATGACATATCTACCGACGGGCTGCATCTGATCGCCGAGATTCGGGAGATTTACGACAATTACGGGTTTGATACCGAGATTCTGGCCGCCTCTATCCGGCATACAATGCACGTGATAGAATGTGCCAAACTGGGTTCCGATGTAATGACCGGGCCGCTTTCTGCTATTGAAGGCCTTTTGAAGCACCCGCTCACCGATATCGGGCTGGAGAAGTTCCTGGCGGATTACCGCAAGGGAAATTCATAAATACAGATAGACCAGCCGGTAGTTCGTTAGGTGGCCCGATCCCAGAAATCAGGACACCAGGGCTGCCCTGAGTGGTTATTATTCGGGATTTGACTGCGTTCGGAAAGAAGTATTCAGGTTCGCAAAGCCGTCCACGATCAACCCGTCTTTGGCAATGACGCTTTTATACGGGTTAAAGACCACCAGGGTGTGGGCAAATTCCTTGAAGTTATCTGCCAGGAACTGATCTTCCGGCGTCAGGCTGTAGGTAGCTACCAGATTCTTCCACTGGGCCTCCTCGGTTTGCATGCAAATACCGACAAACCGGTAATCCGGGTGGTGCTCTTCCAATTGGCGTACCCTTCGGCTGATATTCCTGAGGTGCCGCTGTTCGGGCCCTGACCAAAAGTAAAAGACCGTCTGTTGCCCGGCTACCGGAATATCCCGCAACCAGTACTTTTCGCCATCCGCACCCAACACCTGCAAACGCGGCAGGGGATGGTTCGGACGCAGGTTGTGGATTCCTTCGCTCAGCCGGTTGATCTCGTCCAGGTGACGGTTGTTCCCGGAGCGCTTGTGAAATTCCTCCAGAAACGCCTGGAAATTTTCCTCCGTATCGTGCTTGAGCAGGTATTCAATGGCCACCCCGCGAAACAGGTTGTCGCGCAAAGTCTCCTGGTGAACCAGGCTGTCGATTAATTCGAGCTGGTGTCGGTTGAAGTGCAATTTCCCCGTGAGTTTGCCTGTCCCTTCATCCACTTCACATGCCTTTTTGCAGCCCATATACGCCAGGTTGCCTATATGGAATTTCATAAAATCGTAATAGGGTTTCAGGTAGGTGAGCCTGGGGTCGCTGTAGGACACCTCATCGCGGTAGGCATAGAAATCTTCTGGCAGGTTGTGAAGCGTTTTGTCGTCGGTGGCTCGCCGGTGCCAGAACGGATAACTCTCTTTGTAAAACCAGTTTTTATAGACAATGCTGGCCCGGGCCATATGGTAAGCGTCTTCGGAAAAGCCCTCCTCGGACCGCAATTCGTTGAGTTGAGCGAGCTTCCTCTCGCTGAGCGAATCGATTTTATTGCTGAAAGCATCCGGTTCCAGGTGGATGAAATCTTCGCGAATGAGTTGTTCCTCCTTTTCCGCATCCAGGAATACTTCGAGCTGAAAATTATTGATGACCTCTCCGCTGCCAGAGAAAACCAGGGATTCGTCAAAGGCCACCGTGTTGAGCCGAAGCTGCAGGCTGTCGCCCCGTTCCAGGTATACGTATTGCATTTCCGGCTTGTGAAAAAAGTGATACAGGCCGTTGTCCAGGGAATCCAATCGGATTTCAAAACGGTTGTCGGCATCGAGAAGCGCAGAATCGATGGGAATTTCCCCTTTAAAGAGCACTACCTGCTCCGAGGTCGGGTTGACGATCTCGCCCCCCAGATAGGTTGTTGAGGATTGCGATTCCTCAGCCCCACAACTACACAACAGTACGAAAAGTATAACACCAAAGTACTTGTTTACCATACAATCTTGTCTGCAAAATATCCGATCAAAATTACTGAAACCCTTTTGCGCCCCCTGTTAATGGCTAGTTAAAAATAGGGCTGCGGCCTTCCGGGACGCCCGATTTTAACACGCTGTTTTAATAGGCGTTGGGCAGATAATTGATTACTTTTGCAAAAATTTAAAAACAGCACATATGCTATCGGTTTCGAACCTGTCCGTCCAATTTGGCAAACGCGTCCTTTTTGACGAGGTAAATGCCACGTTTAACCCCGGAAACTGTTATGGTGTTATCGGGGCCAACGGGGCGGGGAAGTCCACTTTCCTCCGAATCCTCGCGGGCGAAGTGGATCCGACGTCCGGACACGTCCACCTGGAGCCGGGCAAACGCATGTCCGTGCTGGAACAGAACCACAATGCCTACGACGCCCATGGCGTACTGGAAACCGTGCTGATGGGGAACAAGCCCCTGTTCGCAATCAAAACCGAGATGGAGGCGCTCTATGCGGATTACGACGATGCAAACGCCGACCGGATTGGGGAGTTGCAGGTGGCTTTCGAAGAGATGAACGGCTGGAACGCTGAAAGCGATGCGGCTGCACTGCTATCCAACCTGGGGATCCGGGAAGACCTCCACCATGCGAGCATGGCAGAGATGGAAGGCAAACTCAAGGTGCGCGTCCTGCTCGCGCAGGCCCTGTTCGGGAATCCCGACGTGCTGGTGATGGACGAGCCTACCAACGACCTGGATTACGATACGATCCAATGGCTCGAGAATTTCCTGGCGGATTACGAAAACCTGGTAATCGTGGTTTCCCACGACCGCCATTTTCTCGACGCCGTCTGTACGCACATTGCGGACATTGATTTTGGAAAGATCAACCTGTATAGCGGCAATTACACCTTTTGGTACGAAAGCAGCCAACTGGCAGCCCGTCAGCGCGCCCAGCAAAACCGGAAGGCCGAGGAAAAGGCCAAAGAGCTGCAGGAGTTTATTCAGCGGTTCAGCGCCAATGTGGCCAAGAGCAAACAGGCGACCTCCCGGAAGAAAATGCTCGAGAAATTGCGCGTGGAGGATATCCGTCCGTCCAGCCGCAGGTACCCGGCCATTATTTTTGAACGGGAACGCGAAGCCGGGGACCAGATTCTCCACGTGGAAGGCCTTGCAGCCCGGAGCGAGGAAGGGGACTGGCTTTTCCGCAAAGGGGAGCTCAACCTGGCCAAGGGCGACAAGGTGGCCCTAATCTCAAAGGATTCCCGCGCAACCACGGCCTTTTATGAAATCATAACCGGAAACCGGAAACCGGATGCCGGAACCCATTCCTGGGGGGTAACCACTACGACCTCGTATTTGCCGGCGGACAACAGCGCCTATTTTGACAAGGACATGAACCTGGTAGACTGGCTGCGGCAGTGGGCGAAGACCCAGGAAGAAAAAGAGGAGGTATACCTTCGCGGTTTTCTGGGTAAAATGCTCTTCAGCGGGGAAGAGGCACTCAAGAAATGCACGGTCCTTTCGGGAGGGGAGAAAGTTCGCTGCATGCTGAGCCGGATGATGATGCAGCGCGCCAATGTGCTGCTGCTCGACGAGCCCACCAACCACCTGGACCTTGAAAGTATTACGGCCTTCAACAATTCCCTGAAACAATTCAAGGGCACGGTGATTTTCACGACCCACGACCACCAGTTTGCCCAGACAGTGGCCAACCGTATTGTGGAACTCACCCCGACGCATACCATCGACCGCTACCTGACGTTTGACGACTACATGTCAGATCCGGCCATCCGGGAGCAACGGCAGAAATTATACGGTGTCCCAGCCTGACGGGCCGGGATTTCAGGCATTGAAATACTTACTGTTCCAAATAGCCGGGTTGAAGTTCTTCCCGAGGGCAAAACCGTAGAAAATCACCACGGCTGCCAGGGATTTGAACATAAAGAAAAAGATGATCCAGAATTCCGCAGCGCTGTCGTTTTTGGAAAACAAACCGCCGGGCACCAACAGGGAGACCAGGTAGCTCACCAGCAACACCACCAGGGTCAGGTTGGCGATATTCCGGAAAGGCCATACCAGGAGACGGCGCAGGGGGTGGAGATCGTTCCCCCATTTGTGGACCAGGTAAAAGTAATCGTTCCCCAGGGGAACAAACAGCAACGGGTCGTCCCGGTCTTGGAGTTTAAACAGGCGGGAAGGGGCGATGATTTTCAATCCCTCCAGCCGCGTATCGTGTGCGTTTTCCAGGTCGGCAATGGCCTGACGGGCACTTTCCGGGAGTTCAGGTTTAAAGTACTTCAGGTCCAGGAAGCGCAGCCGGTAATCGATGCAAACAGCCCGGATCTGATCCAGCCGGTAGATCCTACGGGTTTCCAGCAGGTCAAAATCAAAGGTATTTGGCGGATTTCCCGGGCGCCCATCCCTATCGTTGTCCCCGCTTTCCGCGATGGGCAAATCTGTTGGCACGGCTCTCCCGGATTGTTGGATTTGCAGGGCTTGGAGCAGGCCGGAAAGCTGTGAATCCTGCCACTCCCTTTCCCGGATCGCCTGCAACCGGGATTCGACATTGGTCCTCTTTAACATGAATTTTCTTTTAGCAATTACCCAAAAATACGCATTGGGGCTTTGGGAGTCAAATACAGTATCGTTGTTAAAACTGTTAAAGATATGTTAAAATCATTTTCCGGATTCCCGCAAATTGGCCTGAGGGGGCGAATTGCGTATATTCAGGGCGGGAATTCCGGTAGAATCGGTGTATTCCCGCCCCCGAAATCGACTATAAGGATGCTTACCCGTTATGGAATGCTGCTGCTGGCAGCCCTTTTTTTCCAGGTACCCGATATGTGTGCTCAGCGGCACAGCGGCATGGGGCAACAAGTACCCATCACCCGGCTCGGACTCTCCCCGGACCAGTATCCCACCCTTTTGACGGCCGTGGCAGCCACCGACTTGATGGAAATCCTCGAGAACGGCGCGTTTACCATTTTTGCACCGTCGGACGAAGCTTTTCACAGACTCGATCCGGACCGGGTGCGCGACTGGCTGAAACCGGAGAATAAAAAAGTCCTGAAGTCCCTGGTGGGCTATCACATCGTAGCCGGGGAATTGTCCGCTTCGGAAATTTTACGGGCCCTGAGCCGCGGAAAAGGCACGACGCGATTTACCACGCTGCAGGGTGAGGACCTGATTGCCACCCTGGAGGGTTCCGATATCTATCTTACCGATTGTTCGGGGAATCGAGCCCGGATTACCTGTGCGGACTTAGGCAGCGAACGCCTGGTTTTTCACGAGATCGACCGGGTAGTGCTCCCCGCGCCTTTATAAAAGTCGGTCCGTGTGCCAACTGGCCCGGATTCCAAAATCGGATGGATTACCCGCGGAGTTCTGCGCCCAATTCATTTTCAAACGCTTTCTGCAATGAGCCCATAACCGAATCGATCTGCTTGTCTGCCAGCGTCTTTTTCGGGTCCTGGAGGAAAAAGCTCAGGGCATAGGATTTTTTCCCAGCCGGCAGCTTATCACCTGTATAAACGTCAAAGAGCCGGACATCGCGCAGAATTTTTCTATTGGTTTTCAGTGCCAGGTCGTGCAGTTGCCGAAAGGATACCGATTCGTCCAGCAACAGGGCCAGGTCCCTGCGAACTTCCGGGTGCCTGGGGATTTCGGTATACGAAATTTCCGCGCCCTGAACCCCCTGGAGCAGCAGCGGCCAGTCGATATCCGCATAGAGTACTTCCTGGCGGATATCAAAGGCCCGGAGGATATCCGGGTGTACGGATCCCAGCCGGACGACGGCGCGTTTTCCCATAGAAATCTCGAGGGCTTCCGAAAATCGTTGGTCCGTTACCGGCATTTCCTCCCGGGGCCCGGCTCCCAGACTATCCAGAACATGAGCCACTACCGCTTTCAGGTCAAAGAACCCCTGAGGCTTTGCAGTGTTTTCCCAATGGTCGGGATGCTGATTTCCCGTCAGGAGCAGGGCCAGCCTTTCCCGTTCTTCCCATTGGGTCCCTTCCCGGGAATAAATTTGGCCAAATTCGTACAGGCGCAAGTCTTGCTGGCGCCGGTTCAGGTTGTGCGAGATAGCACCCAATCCCGAGAAAAGAAGGTCTCTGCGCAATGCGGACAGCTCCTGGCTGAGCGGGTTCATCAAGGCGACTTCCCCTTCCGGATCACCGCCCAAAAGCGCATTGTGGGCAGGATTGCAGAGGCTGTTGCCTAGAATTTCGTCAAACCCCAGTGCAGCCAGCCGGCCGCTGATGCGATCCTGTAGTTTATGGGGCGCCACGCCGGCAGGGGGCTCGATGGAAGCGGTAAACTGGGACTTATCCGGGATGTTGTTGTATCCGTACACCCGTAGGATTTCCTCAATTACGTCCACTTCCCGGCGAACATCCACCCGGTAAAACGGGATCACCAGGCCCAACCCGGATTCTGTGACGCTCTTTACCTGGATATCCAGGGAAGCCAGGATCGAAATAACGGTATCCCGGGGAATTTCCGTGCCGACCAACCGGTAAATTTTTTCGTAGGTGAGGAACACATTGTGGTCCGGCATCTTTTTCGGATAAAGGTCCACGGCGTCCGAGCTGATCTCGCCCCCCGCAATGTCCCGGATCAGGATAGCGGCCCGCAGCAGGGCGTACTCCACATTGTTGATGTCAATGCCCCGTTCGAAGCGAAAGGAAGCATCCGTGTTAAGCCCGTGTCGCTTGGCGGTCTTCCGAATTGAAACCGGGTCAAAATAGGCGCTCTCCAGAAAAATATTCCGGGTATCCATGGTGACTCCCGTGTTGATGCCCCCGAAAACGCCGGCGATACACATGGGTTTTTCCGCGTCGCAGATCATCAGGTCTTCCTCGTGGAGGATGCGCTCTTCCCCGTCCAGCGTCATGAATTTGGTACCGGCCTTAACGGTCTTTACCAGGATTTTCTTGCCGTGGATGCGGTCCGCGTCAAAGGCGTGCAAGGGTTGCCCGAGTTCGTGCAGGACGTAGTTTGTGGCATCCACTACATTATTGATCGGGCTCAGGCCGATGGCGCGGAGCCGGTTGCGCAACCAGTCCGGTGATTCCTGAACGATCAAATTGCTGATGGTGACGCCGCAGTACCGGGGCGCGAGTTCCGGTTTTTCCACCTGCACCTCAATCCGCCCCGAGCGGTTGTCCACGTGGAAATTGCTCACCGAGGGGGTAATGAGTTCCTTCGATATTTTCTGTTGTTTCAAGCCGGCCCGCAGGTCGCGCGCCACGCCGTAATGGCTCATGGCGTCTGCGCGGTTGGGGGTCAGCCCGATTTCAAAGACTTCGTCTTCCTCCAGTTGGAAGAGTTCTGCACAGGGGGTACCCGGGGCGGCATCCGTATCGAGCACCAGGATGCCGTCGTGGCTGTCTCCCAGGCCTATCTCGTCTTCGGCGCAGATCATGCCGTGGCTCGCCTCTCCGCGGATTTTCCCTTTTTTGATTTTCCACGGCTCCCCGTCTGCCGTGTAGAGCGTCGTTCCGATAGTGGCCACCGGAACTTTCTGGCCTTTGGCCACATTGGGCGCCCCGCAGACAATCTGAACCGGTTTATCGGCACCGATATCCACCTGGCATAGCGACAACTTGTCGGCATTCGGGTGTTTTTCACAGCTTTTCACCTCTCCCACCACAATACCTTTGAGGCCCCCGGGGACGGATTCAAACGGCGTGATTCCTTCCACTTCGAGCCCGAGGTCTGTAAGCAACTCTGCGGTTTTTTCCGCCGGCCAGTCCATTTCGATGAACTGGCGCAACCATTTATAGGAGATTTTCATTCCGCTGTTTTAAGCGAACAAAGATAAAACAATGTCCCTATTTATTCCACTTTCCGCCATCGGCCCGGATTAAAATAAAAACCCCCGGGCGTTAAGGGCCGGGGGGATTGCTTTGCAATGCAGGCGGTATCAGATAATCGTGGATTTTCCCAGGCCGATATTCTCCTGGTTCAACCCCTTGAAATCGTCCGAATCGCTGATGTGTCCGGCAATAAACTGGCCCACATCGTCCGTACCGTGTTTGCTTTTTGGGTCGAGGTCCGGGGTGACCATTCCCTTTTTCAGGGCTTTGTTCACCGAGCGCACCACGGCGGCAGCCTCTTCGTCCAGGCCAAAATGGTCGAGCAGCATGGCTGCCGACAGGATCGAGGCAATCGGGTTGGCGATGTTCTTGCCGGTAGCCTGGGGGTAGGAGCCGTGGATGGGCTCAAACATGGCGCTGGATTCCCCTACGGACGCAGAGGGCAACAGGCCGATGGACCCGCCGATCACGCTTCCTTCGTCCGACAGGATATCCCCAAACATGTTTTCCGTGAGGATCACATCGAACTGGCTGGGGTTCAAGATCATTTGCATGGCCGCGTTATCCACAAAGAGATAGTGGAGTTCCACGTCCGGGTAACTCTCCCCGATGCGCGTAACCACCCGGCGCCACAGGCGGGAGGATTCCAGTACGTTGGCCTTGTCCACCAGGGTGAGTTTCTTTCGGCGGCCTTTTGCGGCCTTGAAAGCCAGGTGCGCAATCCGGCTGATCTCCTCTTCGCTGTAGATGCAGAGGTCGGAAGCGGTGTTCCCGTCTTCGCTCAGGAATTTTTCGCCGAAATAAATGCCCCCTGTCAGTTCCCGGTAAATAACGAAATCCGTGTTTTCAATGCGTTCCTTCCGGAGAGGCGATTTGTCAATCAGGGTAGGGAAGACCTTTACCGGGCGGATATTGCTGAATAGCCCCAATTCCTTGCGCAGTCGCAGGAGGCCCTGCTCGGGGCGCACCTTGGATTCCGGATCGTTGTCGTATTTCGGGTCGCCGATGGCCCCGAACAGGACGGCGTCGGATTGCTTACACAATTCCAGGGTGTCGTCCGGAAGGGGGTTCCCGGTCTGGTCGATGGCAATGGCGCCGACTGGCGCCTTGGTAAATTCAAATTGGTGCCCGAAGGCCTCTTCAACAGCCTGCAGGCAGGCAACGGCCTGGGCGGCCACCTCGGGTCCGATCCCGTCTCCCGGGAGCAATGCGATTTTCAATTTCATCAAGCGATACTTTCTATATTAACACCGGACGCCTCCACAATGCTGTGGATATCGGCATCTTCGATTTCTTTTTTGCGGTCCGCAAAGACCAGGAATTGGTCGTATACTTTATCGAGCTGCAACTTGGTCAGTTCATACCCGACTTTCTTGGCCCGGTAAGCCAGGGCCGCCCGGCCACTGCGCGCTGTCAGCACGATGGAAGATTCGGTCACCCCCACGTCCACCGGGTCGATAATTTCATAGGTTTCCCGTTTTTTGATGACCCCGTCCTGGTGGATTCCGGAACTGTGGGCAAAGGCATTGGAGCCCACGATGGCCTTGTTGGGCTGCACCGGCATGCCCATTTTCCGGGAAACCATCTGACTGGTATCGTACAGGAGTTTGCTGTTGATCCCTGTATCCAGGTTCAGGTGGGGATGTTGGCGGAGGATCATCACCACTTCTTCCAGGGAGGTATTCCCGGCCCGTTCGCCGATCCCGTTGATGGTACATTCTATCTGACGGGCGCCGTTGATCACCCCGGCAATGGAATTGGCGGTGGCGAGCCCCAGGTCGTTGTGGCAGTGACATGAGAGGATCGCCTTGTCGATGTCGCGCACATTTTCCCGCAGGTACTTCATCTTGGCCCCGTATTCTTCGGGAAGGCAATAACCGGTGGTATCCGGGATGTTCAGGACTGTGGCCCCGGCCTGGATGACCGCCTCGCAGATCCGTGCCAGGAACTCATTCTCGGTACGCCCGGCATCCTCGGCGTAGAACTCCACGTCCTCCACAAAAGTCTTGGCGTATTTGACGGCTTCCACTGCCCGCCGCAACACCTCGTCCTGGGTGGAATTGAATTTGTATTTGATATGGGATTCCGACGTACCGATGCCCGTGTGTATCCGAGGCTTTTTGGCGTCCTTGATGGCCTCGGCAGCAACCTCGATATCTTTTTTAACCGCACGCGTCAGGCCGCAGACCGTCGCGTTTTTAACCAGGCGGGAGATTTCCGAAACAGATTTAAAATCCCCGGGGCTTGAAATCGGGAAGCCCGCTTCGATCACATCCACCCCCAGCGCATCGAGGCGTTCGGCGATTATCAGCTTCTGCTCCGTATCCAGTTTGCAACCCGGGACCTGTTCGCCGTCCCTGAGGGTTGTGTCAAAAATCTGTACCTTATCTTTGCTCATTATATTTACATACTTTTAATCACCAATTAACGAAGATAACGGGAGTGGGTTGGAATCCGGGATATCCGCCTGTCCATTTACAATGTTAAGGATCAGTTTGCTATTCGTACAGTGCTGTAAAACAGTCGCTTAATATGGAATTATTACGATGACGAATACCCATAAAGACGCCCTGTTCGTTTTGGTCAAATCCCTGTCCAAATCGGAAAAGCGCCAATTCAAACTCTATGTGGGCCGGTTGGGCGTCAACGCGGATGCCAAGTTCCTGGCTTTGTTCAACTTACTGGACAAGCACAAAGCCTATGACGAGGAGGCCATCCTGCAGAGCGGAATTGTCAAAAAATCCCAGTTGTCCAACCTCAAGGCGCACCTCTACAAGCAAATCCTGATCAGCCTGCGCCTGAACCCGGTAAACCAGAATGTCCGCGTGCAAATCCGGGAACAACTCGATTTTGCCACAATCCTCTATCAGAAAGGCCTCTACAAGCAAAGCCTGAAAATCCTCGAAAAGGTCAAGGCCACCGCCATCGAACACGAGGAGAAAAATATCGCTTTTGAGATCGTGGAGCTCGAAAAGATCATCGAGACACAGTACATCACCCGAAGCCTGCCGGACCGGGCCCGGGAACTCACCACCGAAGCCGAGCGCCTGGCCGACCTGAACAACATCACCAGCAAGCTCTCCAACCTTTCCCTGCAGTTGTACGGGATGATGCTGCAGGTGGGCTACGTACGCAACGACGAGGATTACCGAAGGGTCACCGAGTATTTTGACGAGCACCTTCCGGACTACCGACTCAACCAATTGGGGTTCCGCGAAAAACTTTGGTTGTACAAGGCATACCTGTGGTACAGTTTCCTGACCCAGGATTTTTTATCCGCCTACCGCTATGCCCACAAATGGGTGAGCCTGTTCAACGACAACCCGGACCAGATCTGCCTGAACCCCGTGTTCTACCTCAAGGGGAACAACTACCTGCTGGAATCCCTGTTCTACGTGCAATACAGCAGCCAGTTCCGCAGCACCTTGGAACATATGGAAACCGTAATTTCCGGCAAAGATTTCCCCAAAAACGACAATGTGACCTCCCTGAGTTTCCTCTATGTGAATGCCAATAAGCTCAACCTGCATTTCCTGGAAGGCACTTTCCGTAAAGGCCTGGACCTGGTGCGCATTGTGGAATACGGCATCGCCAAGCACCGGCAGCGGCTGGACCAGCACCACATCATGCTGTTTTACTACAAGATTGCCTGCCTGTATTTCGGGAACGGAGACCATAAAAACTGCATTCTCTACCTCAAAAAAATTATCCAGAACAAGAGCCTCAAGGTACGGGAAGACCTGATGTGTTTTGCCCGGGTACTGAGCCTGGTGGCACACTACGAGGCGGGGATGGACTACCATTTGGAGGTGCAGCTTAAAAGCACGTATAAATTCCTGTTGAAAATGAATGAACTGCACGCGGTGCAGCGGGAGATGATCAAATTCCTGAGGAAAATGGGGTCTATTTACCCCCACGAACTCAAGGATGCCTTCCAGGAATTATACGACCGGCTCAAGGTCTATGAAGACCACCCTTACGAGAAACGCGCCTTCCTCTACCTGGACATCCTCTCCTGGCTTGAAAGCCACCTGCAGGGCCGGCCGGTAGCAGACATTATCCGGGAGAAGGCCGTGGCGATGGCGCGGTAGGTTGATTTGGCAATTTGCCAATTTGCCAATTTGTGAATTTGCCAATGAGGTAGTTTACCAATGAAGTAATTTGGAAATCGCAATGAGCTAATTGGCTTACTAACAATTAAAATAAAAATCCGGGGTCTGGAATTCAACCGGCTATTTGAAACCTCCGGGGGTCATTGAGTTACCGCGCGCAATCTCCAAATCTTCAAATCGGCGCATCTTCAAATCACCCA